>NZ_MACF01000001.1 GCF_001884045.1 Bacillus mobilis
AAGAGGCAACCAGGCTTTTTGTTTTCCAAAAAGCAAGCAAGGTGTAAAAAAATAAAATAAATGGGCACACTATTCGAAAGAGTAGGTCGCAAAGCTAAGAGTCTAAGGTAATAAAATATTACTATGATAGTCTGGTTGCAATTTGGATGTTCGCACGTATGGTTATGTGTGTGAATACTGAAGAGGCAACCAGGCTTTTTGTTTTCCAAAAAGCAAGCAAGGTGTAAAAAAATAAAATAAATGGGCAC
>NZ_MACF01000002.1 GCF_001884045.1 Bacillus mobilis
CGCTCATGCCGTTTCGATTGAATTTGGAGGTGCAACGCAATGATTTTTTTCTGGGCTTTCGTCATTGGCGGACTTATATGTGTAATCGGCCAACTTATGTTTGATGTTGGAAAGCTAACACCAGCTCATACAATGGCAACACTCGTTGTTGCTGGAGCTATATTAGATGGATTCAATTTGTATGAACCATTAATTGATTTCGCTGGAGCTGGGGCAACTGTACCTATTACAAGCTTTGGTAATGCCCTCGTTCACGGTGCAATGGAAGAAGCTGCAAAACATGGCATCGTTGGCGTTATTACCGGCATGTTTAAAGTAACAAGCGCCGGTGTATCCGCAGCTATTATTTTCGGCTTCATCGGAGCATTGCTATTCAAACCGAAAGGATAAGGTGTTCGTATGACAGTTATCGCTAGCGTCAAAACCTGCCTTGCTAGTGTAAGGGGCGCTCAAGCAAGTTTGAGCTCCCTTTCACTACATTCACAGGACGCAAAATCAAAACGTGTATTTCATGAATGTATGTTAGAAATGGAGAGCATCATCGCGGATTTACAAAATAGAGTTTCAGTATTAGAACGTGAAGAACCTCAATATAAAGGGTTTTAAGTAGACTGGAGGAAATGACTATGTCTCACCTACCGGAATGGACACTTGTCATTCTTCGCTCTGTATTCATATTAATTATTTTATTCGCTATTACGAAATGGTTAGGGAAAAGACAAATCTCTCAGCTCTCCTTTTTTGAATACATAGCCGGAATGACAATCGGTGCCATCGCTGCCCAAGTATCTACAGGGCTCGATTCAAAATTTTTTCACGGCGTCTTTGCGATACTCATTTTCGCTGTGGTACCTTTTTTAACAGGAATCCTTTCTTTAAAGAACAAAACAGCTCGGGACTTCTTTGAAGGGAAATCTACCGTATTAATAAAAGATGGAAAGATACTCGAAGACAACTTAAAGAAAGAAAAATATACAAGTGACGAATTACTGGAACTTCTTCGTGGAAAAGATGCCTTCAGCGTAGCTGATGTTGAATTTGCTGTACTAGAACCGAGCGGAGAATTAAATGTATTATTAAAGAAAGATCGCCAACCACTCACAGCAAAAGACATCGGTTTAAAAGTAGCAAACGAAAAAGAACCACAAACTGTTATTATGGATGGCAATGTCTTAGATGAACCGCTATCCGCAAGTGGACATAACCGCGCTTGGCTACATGCTGAACTAGAAAAGCTCGGTGTTGTTATCGAAAATGTCTTTCTCGGTCAAGTTGATTCATACGGACAACTGACTATCGACATTTATAATGACAAACTACAAATGCCTTCTCCTCAAAACAAACCTTTATTATTAGCATCATTAAAAAAATGTCATGCTGATCTTGAACTATTTTCCTTAGAAACAAAGTCGAAATCAGCGAGCGAAATGTATAGTAAAAACGCGAAACAAATCGAAAAGATTTTAAATAAAGTAACCTATCTTTTAAAAGAATAGATATCGAAAGAACGCTTCAGTCAAAAGGCGTTCTTTTCTTTTTTTCTACAGTTTTTATAACGTTTAAATTTATGTAATTCGGTTATGATGTTGAAGATACATAAGCAGGGAATTTCAAAA
>NZ_MACF01000003.1 GCF_001884045.1 Bacillus mobilis
CGGATCGCCGGGAGGTCCAACGGGTCCAACTGGAGCAACGGGGGCAACTGGGGCGACAGGAGCAACAGGCGCGACTGGAATACAAGGAGTACAAGGAATACAGGGACCGACAGGGGTAACAGGTTTAACAGGTTTGCAAGGCGTACAGGGTCCAATGGGGGCAACAGGTCCAACGGGTGACCAAGGGATTCAAGGTCCACAAGGAGTAGAGGGGGCAACCGGCCCAACCGGAATACAAGGTTTACAAGGAGTACAAGGACCAATAGGAGCAACCGGTCAGGCAGGTCAACAAGGAGTGCAAGGGGCACAAGGGCCAATTGGTCCAACCGGACCGCAAGGAATACAAGGAATACAAGGTGAGCAAGGAGTAATGGGAGCTACTGGACCAACAGGTTTACAGGGTCTGCAAGGAATCCAAGGCCCAATCGGTCCAACCGGTCCTCAAGGTTTACAAGGAGTGCAAGGTCCAAGTGGAATAACTGGTCCAACCGGTCCTCAAGGAATACAAGGAATACAGGGGCCACAAGGAAGCATCGGCCCAACCGGTCCGACTGGAATTCAAGGCGTGCAAGGTCCAGAGGGTCCAACTGGTCCAACGGGTGCAACAGGCCCGCAAGGAATACAGGGAATACAAGGGATTCAGGGTCCAACCGGTCCACAGGGCATTCAAGGTCTTCAAGGAATACAAGGTCCGATTGGTCCAACAGGCCCAACTGGACCGCAAGGAATCCAAGGAATAACCGGATCAACAGGTGCAACCGGTCCAACTGGGGCAACAGGACCGACGGGAGCAACTGGTCCACAAGGAATCCAAGGAATTCAGGGGCCGCAAGGGGTAACGGGGCAAGCGGGAGCAACAGGCGAGACAGGAGCAACCGGTCCACAAGGCGTGCAAGGAATCCAAGGGCCACAAGGGATAACGGGGCAGGCGGGAGCAACCGGAGTGACTGGAATAACAGGCCCACAAGGAATCCAAGGAATTCAAGGTCCACAAGGTGTGATGGGAGCAACCGGATCATCTGCAATATCAACAGGGGGCGGTTATTTCTTTTCTACCTCAACGAGTGCAATTGCAGCAAATGCCAACATCCCAATTAATTCTGGATCCACTGTATATGGAACTGGTGTATCTTTAACTAGTGCCACAACGGTTACCGTATCTACACCAGGAATATATTTGGTAAGTTATTATTTTCAAGGAGACGCAAGTGCTGGGAATGAGACAGTATCTGTCAGATTATTATTAAATGGAGCTCAACTAACAGGGAGTTTTATACAAAACGTAACGACATCAACTGTAGTAATCGAACCTGCCATTTCAAATACGCTTCTTGTGAATGTAACGAGTGCTAATTCAACATTAATATTACAAAATGGTCCATTAGGTGTAGGGCATGTGACGACTATAGCAGGTGCGATTACGGCAAGTTTAAATGTAGTGAGAATATTATAAGGAATATAAAAAACACAAGGAATGTCTGTATAGACACACCTTGTGTTTTTTTCTTTATCTTTTCGGTTGAAAAATATGTTGAAAGAAGTATTTGTGATGTAAGTTATCTACAACTTTATTTGCTTGATATGTGCGGTGTTGTTCGAGTCGAAGTCTTTGCTCCATCATTTTGATTGCGTGATCAGATAAACGTAACATTATACATGTCTCCTTTTCTATAAATATAGGTGTCTATTGGTATCGATCCCATATTTATAATTAAGGAGGTACACTGTGTAACATAGGCAAAAAGCACCTTCCTCTCCCATTACGCTTACGAGGTTAGCTGTCGGACTCGGGAAGTGAGAGTTTCCCTACTTAAATAAGATTCGCCCCAAGTAGCATGGCTACAAAAATGGTTCCCCCGCTCCAAAATTTGGACTCAGCAAAAGGTTTTATAAAGTAAAAGATAACATAAATAAATCGATGAGTCAAACTATTTGTTGTTTTCTGATTTTTTTTAGTGAGGTTAAAATCACTCCATCAGGTAATATGATATCCTTTACTTCAATAAATCCATGTTTTTTATATAAAGACAGAGCGGGGGTATTTTCTTTCCCTGTTTGTACAATATATGTTTGTGAAGGGGAGAACATGTCAAATACATATAGTAGTAGTTTTGTTGCAATTCCTTTATGAAAATGATCAGGGGATACTACTAAACGATGAATATCAACTTCCTCTTCATCCATTTTAAAAGAAATAAACCCGGCAAGCGTATCTTCATAAAAATAGCCGTGAAAAATTTCATCACATGATTGAATATCGGCTACAGTATCATAAAGACGAGGGATAGCCGTACTATTTATATATTTTGCTTCAATTTCATAAGCGGGTATTTGAATGTTTAAAATAGAAGTAGCGGTGTTGTGAGAAGTAGTAATTAATTTTTGAATCATAGGGTAAAACCTCCTTGTAGACTTTATTTTCATAGATTTGACAAGATTTTTCTTTATTGGATATAATAATTATAATAGTTACATAACAATTTAGTATGAAAAAGAAATACACCATAATAGAAATGGAGGGCTAAAAATGGGATGGATTATCACATTAATAGTTGGTGCTATTATAGGTGCAATTGCAGGTTCTATAACGGGTAAAAATTTTCCAGGTGGTATGTTCGGAAATATTATCGCAGGTTTATTAGGTGCTTCGTTAGGTGGTAGATTATTTGGATCTTTTGGGCCATCATTTGGTGGGATTCATGTCGTGCCAGCATTATTAGGGGCAATCGTGTTAATTCTTATTGTATCATTTGTAGTGAAAGCTGCAAGGAAATAAAGATATAGATCATGATGAAAAGCCCTGAATAAGGGCTTTTCATCATTCGAAGAGGTGGTTTCGTTGGAGAAATTAAATATTAGAAAAAGAGATAAGTTGAAAAAGTTTTTTAGAGAGCAAAATTATTTAGCGGTATTACTTGGCTTTGCGTTATTGTTTATTAACATATTACTGCTAACAAAAATTTCTTTTGTGTTTACTCCGTTTATCGTCTTTTTAAAAACAATTTTCTTCCCCGTATTATTAGCGGGTGTACTATTTTATATTTTGCATCCATTCGTTTCGCTTTTAGAAAAGAAAGGTGTTTCAAGAATCGTGTCAATCGCTTCTATATATATAATAGTACTAGGATTATTTGTGTTTTTAGTTGTAACAGTAATCCCGATTATTAAAGATCAAATTGATGCATTAATAGATAACTTACCGTATTTCGGTCATGAAATTGAACGAGCAGCACGTAGATTTGGGGAAAGTAATTTACTAGGTAAAATTCAGGAGAATTTAAATATTGATGTAGCGAGTATGGTAAAAGACTATACAGTTGATTTTACGAAGTCGTTATCATCAGTGACAGGAAATGTAACTGGATTTTTAAGTACTGTTACAGAGGTCGTTTTAACATTTGTAATGGTTCCGTTTATATTGTTCTATCTTTTAAAAGATGGTGAGCAATTACCGAATCATTTCTTAAAGTTTATTTCAGAACAAAGACAGCCAGCAGCGATGAGAATACTAGATGATATGCATTATGCGATTAGCTCATATATTAGAGGGCAAATTATCGTTAGCTTGTTCATCGGTATTATGCTATTAATCGGTTACCTTATCATTGGTATTAAATATGCGGTACTGCTCGCTATTTTAGCGATGATTGTAAATATCGTTCCATACGTAGGACCAATCATCGCAATTACGCCAGCTTTAATTATTGCATTTATCGACTCGCCATCAATGGTGTTAAAAGTAATTATCGTTATGATGATTGTACAATTAGCAGAAGGTAAATTTATTTCTCCGCAAGTAATGGGGAAAAAGTTAGACATTCACCCGATTACTATCATTTTTATTATTTTAACTGCCGGAAATTTATTTGGTATTATGGGGATTATTTTAGCAATTCCAGGGTATGCGATATTAAAAGTGTTAGTGACGCACGGGTATAGATTTGTTAAGTTGAATACGTGAAAAAAAAGCTAAAACAGGTAAGACTGTTTTAGCTTTTTTTCATTTATAGTTTTGTTATAGTAAACAAATTCACCTTATGCGTATGCTTTTAATTCAATAATAGGTAGATTGCTTTCCTTTAGTTTGTAATCAAATATTAAATCGTCCATACGAAAATTATCATCTACTTCAAGAGAAATGAAAGTACCCCCGATTTCTATTTGCTTTCCGTTCTCATTTTCAAAATTGAGCGTACCGTCAAATGTTTCTATGTACTCATCGCAGGTGTATACATATATAGCGATAGGTGTGAAATGTATAATTACCCCTAAAGTATCATCGTTAGTCTGAATAACGCTCGTAACTTTATTCATTTTTTTAGTAAACCAACCCAAAACATCACCTCGTTTTTGTAGTACAAATCGATTCTATATATATTGATTATATATCGTTCGGAATAAATTGGTAATCACTATTGCTAAAATCTAACAAAAAAAGAAAATTCAGTTTTAGATGAACGAGAAATGTGATAAACTGTAAAAAATAACGAAAAGCAATGAAAGAGAAGAGTACATATTCAAAACTTTTCAGAGAGCTGATGTGTGGTGGAAATCAGTAAGGGATGAATATGGAATGGGCTCTGGAGCTTCTTGCTGAAATGAGTAGGCAAAGACGATTACTTCACGTTAAGAAGTTGAAGTGAGCTATGAATGATAGCTAATTAAGGTGGTACCGCGGGAGTCTCTCGTCCTTTTTAAGGATGAGGGGCTCTTTTTATTTTGAGAAAGGAGGGGTTAGGTTGAGCGAAAAAATAATGTTAACTGGAATTAAGCCGACAGGTTATCCGCATTTAGGGAATTATATTGGTGCGATTAAACCTGCACTGCAAATGTCAAAGAGTAATGAAGGAAAAGCATTGTATTTTATAGCTGATTATCATGCGTTAAATGCTGTGCATGATCCGGGTCAGTTTAGTAGTTATACGAAAGAGGTAGCAGCTACTTGGTTATCACTCGGACTTGGAGAAGATGTTATTTTTTACAGGCAAACAGAAGTACCGGAGATTCTAGAACTAGCTTGGATATTAGCTTGTCTAACTCCGAAAGGGCATATGAACCGTGCTCATGCGTATAAAGCGAAGGTAGAGCAAAATAAAGAAGCGGGTTTAGAGGTCGATGCAGGGGTTAATATGGGGTTATATACGTACCCGATTTTAATGGCGGCTGATATATTATTATTTCAAGCAACTCATGTACCTGTCGGAAAAGATCAAATTCAGCATATTGAAATAGCGCGTGATATTGCGGCGTATTTTAATCATACATTTGGCATGACATTTACGCTTCCAGAGTATGTCATACAAGAAGAAGGTGCCATATTACCTGGCCTTGATGGAAGAAAAATGAGTAAAAGTTACGGAAATGTGATTCCGTTATTTACAGAGCGAGAAAAACTAAGAAAGCTCATTTTTAAAATAAAAACAGATTCTTCACTTCCGAATGAACCGAAAGAACTAGAAACGTTATTTATGATATATAAAGAATTTGCGACCAAAGATGAAATGCAGTCGATGCTTGAAAAGTATGAAACTGGCATTGGATGGGGCGATGTGAAAAAAGAGTTGTTTCGCGTTGTAGACCGCGAATTAGCCGGACCGCGTGAGAAATACGCTATGTATATGAATGAGCCAAATTTATTATACGAAGCGTTAGAAAAAGGTGCTGAGCGGGCAAGAGAAATCGCAAAGGTAAATTTAGCGGAAATTAAAAAACGGATTGGATTTGAGAGGGAACGTTAAGCGTTCCCTTGTTTTTGTCGGTAATCAGTAACAATCCTCTCAATAACAGGAGGAAGATTACTAGGTAACTCATCAAGTGAAAAGAAGCGTAGTTCTTTCGATTCCGTTTGGTCGCATACAAGCTCACCGTGGAACTCGCGGCAAATGTAAACAACGAGTACACCGTGTACTTGATCGCCGTTTGGATAGATTTGAAAGAAATCAGGTCCTGAGTATGTACGGAATGGTTCTGGATTTTTAATGATAAGTCCCGTTTCTTCATATACTTCTCGTTTTAAAGCGTCTTCTAACGTTTCGTTATATTCTAAGGCGCCTCCAATTATGCCCCAACGGTTAAAATCTGTACGGAGCTGCAGTAATATTTCATTTTTCTCATTTAATATAATGGCGTGTGAACCTATTAAAATAAGTGGATGATTTCCTACTAAATTTCTCATGTCTTCAATATAACCCATACTTATTCTCCTTATATGTTAATAATAGTTAGGAAGTTCTTTTAACATCCTTTCTGTTTTCCGTGCTGTATAGGCTAAGTTGTGATCATCTTTCGTTCTGAAAAATAATGTACGTAAAAAGGTTTTAATGTTGGCACATAAAATACAATATTCATTAAGCGAAAGGCGTTTTCTAATTTGAGGAAGCCTTTTTATTTTTTTATGAATAATAGAAACTAACTCTTCTTGCGGGAAGTCATGATACAGCATTGCTAGTAACGGCGTAATAATGCGTTCGTCTTCGTTATTATGAAAAAGATCAGATGGGATAAAAATCTTATTTAATAAACAATGAATTAATTCCCCATACCATTCAAAGGTCGTATAGGAATTGTGAACAATTTCAGTAAAGGCATCTGATACGTGGGCAATACAATGAGCCCATCCTTTATTTTCAATATAGCCTCGAAAATCTGTTTCTAAGTTTGTATATGAAATGAGTTTGTTTTTTATTTCTTCAATATCCTCCTCTGTAAAAAAGTAGTGCGAGTTAGCGAATTGGAGTATTAGCGCAATTAATGAAACAGTGTAAGAACGTGTGAAAACCCCATCTGTTTGTGGGGAGTGAATGTCACAATATAAATACTCATCACTTAAACAAGTATGTAAAAGTAATTTCAGCTGATCATCCATAAGGAATTCATGATGAATGAAATAGGAAAAGCATTTATATATAAGTTGGTAACGAACATAACTATCAGTCGTTCCGACATACTGAAGCATGTTAAGTGTCAACTCATTAATATCTATATGTTGCAGTTGCGTATAGTCATTTTGTTGTATAAGCTCTAACTGTTGTTGCAATGCTGTAATATCCAATGGAGAACCTCCTCCGCACTTTAAAGATGCGATGTTTTCTAGTATTCTATATATTCAAGGACAATCCTGCTCATGCAAGGAGAACAAGTAGAAATTCGAGTATGACATAGATGAGGGAAGTATATGATGACTATAGAACAGTTAGAAAAACATTTTAAAATAAGAAGAAATGCTTCTTCTATCATGATAAAAGAAAATAATGCAGAGCCTTTTACAGAAGAACAATTAAAGGAAATGATGCAGTATTGCGTTACTGAGGCTGAAAAAGAGGGACTAGAAAATTTACATTTTGAGATTTCTTCAAAAAGCCCAAATTATGATGTGTATAAAAAATGCTTCGAAACGTATTCATTTGAATATGTTACTGAAAACATAATTGTGTTTAAGGATATATATGAAGTAGAAGATGTAGAAAGTGAAATTGATTTTAAGCTTATTGAAGAGATTGGCGAAGACGTTTTTTACTCACTGTGGAATGAAGTGACGGGAGAACAAATCGATTATGATCAATTTGTAAATATGATGTTGCAAGAAATCGGTGAGCAATGGAAAGAACATTGTTTAACAGCAAGTATCAATGAAGAGCCGATAGGAATTGTAATCCCGCATATTGAGAGAGGTACGTTAGAAGAGGGGAAACTCATGTATTTCGCAGTCGCTCCAAATGTGCGAAATAAAGGGTATGAAGCAGCATTCTTTAAAGGAGCAATGTTTGTCTTAAAAGAAATAGGTGCATCTTATTATATTGGCGAGACAAATGTACAAAATGAGTGGATGAAGGATGTTTTTGAAAAGAACGGATGTCAGTTGCTGAGCAGTACTGAGCGATATGTGAGGAAGTTTTAGGAGGATGAATGGTGTATACTCTCGAACTCGTATAGCGGGAGGGGACTATATATGTTAAAGCAATCCATGCATTCATTCGTTTTACTGTATCCACATGTACTGTTAGAGAATTGGAAAGTTGAAAAGGTTTCAGAACGTTATGAAGGTGAAAAGTGGGAAACTTTTTGGTTTCAGGTTGTTACTCCAACTGGAATGTTTCGGGTAAAAGAGTTTTTTCTAGATATAATGGAGCCAGTATTTCCGGAGAGTTGTATTTCTCAAGCAAAAGGAGATTGTTTTCAATATAAATGGCTTGTGTATTGGAAAGGTGTAAATTATAAAGGAAAAGAAAGTTACGTTATATCTCGATGGAAAACACAAATTGAAGTTTCTGTTGATCGCGGATATATAAACCAAGATGAAATGGAACGATTTCTAATTGAATTACAACCGGTAAATATGGAGCTTGCGAAAAGGATATTACATACACCATTTCACTTATTAAGCTTTCAAGCGAAGAGAGGTGAAATGGGTGAGATAGGAAGATGTCGCGAGTGGAATGCTCCCGAAGACGTATCCTATGTAAAATTATCAATTCATGAAAAGTCAAGTTGGAAACTTGAATCAGTTGGTTTCGGAAATGATGAAATACAGTATGTATACTGGGATGAAGATAGTAAACTATATGCACTTTGGGTTTGTCGGCATAAAAACAAAGCGTACTATCCTGTTTCTTCTTGGACAATGAATTATGGCCCAAAACAAATTATAAATGGATTAGAGTTTTATTCGCACCCTGATCGCGGGACAGTTGTATATGAAGATTTAGGTGATGAACAAATTACATACGTATTTCGAGGGAATCCGTGTACAACTTATGAACAAGTAAAAGAACTTCTTGCCTGTTTGTAAGATAAAAAGAAAAATGAGAACGACAAAATGAACACTCCCCCACTTAGCAAAGCTTGAAGTGGGGGTTTCTAACGTTTCGACCTAACGGACGATTAACGTCAGGGGAGTTAACACATTAGCGAGCTGTTTCACGCCTAACCCCTCTATCCCATTTGTCCATGCATTTGGGATTACTTTTCGTAAAATGTTAGCCGCAGCATTTACATCTGCATTAATTAAAGTTTTATTTGCTGAACGATATATGCCGCGCTTTATTCGTTTTCCTGAAAAAGTTGTATTTTGGTCATCTTTTCTATATGTTGGAATGAAGTCGTTATCCAGAAAACTTGCTTTCGATGTATATGATTCTTCAGTTACAACAACTTGGATGCCTACAACATTTGCTTTGTATGTAATCATTTGAATCAGTAAACTATGCGGGAGATGACAAAACGATTGGTTATTTCTTTTTCCCATATTCGTTTCTTGTTTCCAACTTTTGTTTTGACCAATAACGATTTTACAAACTTCTTCTT
>NZ_MACF01000004.1 GCF_001884045.1 Bacillus mobilis
AAAGTAGAAATCACAGTGGATGAAGAGAACGGAAAAGGAAAAGTCACTGTGAAAGATAAAGATGGAAATACAATTATTGAAAAAGAAGTAACAGTGAAAGTGAAAGACGACCAAGGCGGCAAGGATGACCAAGGCGGCAAGGATGACCAAGGCGGCAAGGATGACCAAGGCGGCAAGGATGACCAAGGTGGCAAAGACGACCAAGGCAGCAAAGATGGCAAGGACGGTCAAGATGGTAAGGATGGCCAAGACGGAAAAGATGGTAAGGATGGTCAAGACGGAAAAGACGGAAAAGACGGAAAAGACGGCCAAGACGGTAAGGGTGGCCAAGATGGTAAGGACGGCCAAGACGGAAAAGATGGCCAAGACGGCAAGGATGGTCAAGATGGTAAGGACGGCCAAGATGGAAAAGACGGTAAGGATGGCCAAGACGGTAAGGATGGCCAAGATGGCAAGGATGGCCAAGACGGTAAGGATGGCCAAGATGGCAAGGATGGTCAAGACGACCAAGGCGGAAAAGACGACCGAGGTGGCAAAGACGATCAAAACGGTAAAGACGACCAAGGCGGCAAGGATGACCAAGGTGGCAAGGACGATCAAAACGGCAAAGACGATCAGAATGGCAAAGACGATCAAAACAGCAAAGATGATCAAGTTGGCAAGGACGATCAAACTACAACTAACTTGAATAAAGACAATATAAACAATCAAGGCAATAATGGTGGTCAAGGTAATGCGAATAATGAAAGTAGTAAAGGTAATGGAACGAACTCTGCAAAAGAGTTACCACAAACAGGAGCAAGCGCATCTGCGTATCCGTTAGTTGGTTCTTTACTAGTCCTTCTTTCAGGAGTAGTAGCATTCTTTAGAAGAAAGAAATAAAGTGAAACTTTAATCAGTGGGGGTTTTCTTCATCCCCCACTGATTATCAGCCCTCACCAATCGGACTTTTATGGGCAGTTGATCCCCCACTTAAATTCTTTGCTTTCGCTGAATTTTGAGGTGGGGGTCTTACTGCCCATTAAAGCGGGATAAAGTGAACAATGGTCGTTAGAGGAAACTCTGGCGGCTATTTTTTTATTTGTGAAAAGGATTTGCTATAAGTTGAGAGAAGAGTATATTCATTAAATGATTAGGAGAGGAATGCTTATGAAAAAGTGGGGGTGTTTATGTAGCTTTTTGATTATATTAGTAGCATGCTCACAACATAACATTACAATTGATAAGAAGAATGATGTCATTGTAAAGGCAGCAGGAATTTCTAATCTAGATAGATTTGAAAAGTTTGTTTTGAATGTGGAACAAGGGGAAGTTGATAAAATAAGAATTGTACATTATACACATGAAGGTGATCCGATTTTTCAAACGTTAGAGTATAGTGGAACAGATATAATTCATAGGTTAGATAATAGGAAAGATCGATTTGCTGGTAATCATACAGATATAGATGAAGATAGCTGTAAAAGGATTGTTAAAGAGCAGCGTGAATTACAAACGGCTTATAGGTTAATAGACTGTGTGAATGAAAATGGGCGCAATGGATATGATTTATTATATGTACCTGAAAAATAGAGTTAGTAGAGGAAGGAAGTTTTGACTCCTTCCTTTTTCTATGTATATATTGTCGAAAATTTTACCGAATATCTGTTCGTTTTTTTAGGTTTTTTATGGGCGTTCGTGGTAAAATAATAATACAGATTTTTATGAGGAGGTCGGATTATACTTGGAACATCAATTTGAAATTATTTCAGCGTATTCCCCGCAAGGTGATCAGCCGGTAGCTATAGAGAAGCTTGTAGAGGGAATTAATAGTGGAAAGAAAAAGCAAGTGTTGCTTGGAGCGACAGGAACGGGTAAGACATTTACGATTTCAAATGTCATTAAAGAAGTGCAGAAGCCAACACTTGTCATGGCTCATAATAAAACGTTAGCAGGACAGTTATATAGTGAGCTGAAAGATTTCTTTCCGAATAATGCAGTTGAATATTTTGTTAGTTATTACGATTATTATCAGCCAGAAGCGTATGTACCGCAAACAGATACGTTCATTGAAAAAGATGCGCAGATTAATGATGAAATTGATAAATTGCGTCACTCAGCAACATCTGCACTATTTGAACGGGATGATGTAATTATTGTTGCGAGTGTTTCGTGTATATATGGTTTAGGTTCCCCAGAAGAATACCGTGAGTTAGTTGTTTCACTTCGAGTTGGTATGGAAAAGGACCGCAATCAATTGCTTCGTGAGCTTGTTGATGTGCAGTATGGACGTAATGACATTGATTTCAAGCGTGGTACATTCCGTGTGCGCGGAGATGTAGTTGAAATCTTCCCAGCATCACTTGATGAGCATTGTATTCGAATTGAGTTTTTCGGCGATGAAATTGATCGCATTCGCGAAGTAAATGCGTTAACAGGTGAAGTATTAGCAGAACGTGATCATGTAGCAATCTTCCCAGCATCTCACTTCGTTACACGTGAAGAAAAGATGAAAGTCGCTATTGAAAATATCGAAAAAGAATTAGAAGAGCGTTTAAAGGAATTAAATGATAATGGCAAGCTGCTAGAAGCACAGCGTATAGAGCAACGTACACGTTATGATTTAGAAATGATGCGCGAGATGGGATTTTGTTCAGGGATTGAAAACTATTCCCGTCATTTAACACTTCGTCCAGCGGGCGCAACGCCGTATACGTTATTAGACTATTTCCCAGAAGATTTCTTAATTGTTATGGATGAGTCACACGTATCCGTACCACAAGTAAGAGCGATGTATAACGGGGACCAAGCACGTAAGCAAGTACTTGTGGATCATGGATTCCGTTTGCCATCAGCTTTAGATAATAGACCGCTTACGTTTGATGAGTTTGAAGAGAAAACGAATCAAGTTATTTACGTTTCGGCAACGCCAGGACCGTACGAGTTAGAGCAGTCACCAGAAGTAATAGAACAAATTATTCGTCCAACAGGACTTTTAGATCCACCAATTGATATACGACCAATTGAAGGACAAATTGATGATTTATTAGGAGAAATTCAAGATCGCATTGCAAAAAATGAACGTGTATTAATTACGACTTTAACGAAGAAGATGTCAGAGGATTTAACGGATTACTTAAAAGATGTAGGAATTAAAGTGAACTATCTTCACTCTGAAATTAAAACGTTAGAACGTATTGAAATTATTCGTGACCTTCGCCTTGGTAAGTTTGATGTACTTGTTGGTATTAACTTATTACGAGAAGGATTAGATATTCCAGAAGTATCACTTGTAGCTATTTTAGATGCTGATAAGGAAGGATTCTTGCGTTCAGAGCGTTCATTGATTCAAACAATTGGTCGTGCGGCACGTAATGAAAACGGCCGCGTAATTATGTACGCAGATCGTATAACAAGGTCGATGGGAATTGCGATTGAAGAAACGCAGCGTCGTCGTACGATACAAGAAGCTTACAATAAAGAGCATGGTATTACGCCGAAAACGATTCAAAAAGGCGTGCGTGATGTTATCCGTGCAACGACAGCTGCTGAAGAACCAGAAACATATGAAGCAGCGCCAGCTAAGAAGATGACGAAAAAAGAGCGTGAAAAAACAATTGCGAAGATGGAAGCAGAGATGAAAGAAGCAGCAAAAGCGTTAGATTTCGAGCGTGCAGCTGAATTAAGAGATTTACTATTAGAATTAAAAGCGGAAGGGTGAACAGAGTGAGCGTGAGCAAGGATTTTATTGTTGTAAAAGGTGCTAGAGCACATAACTTAAAAAATATTGATGTAACCATTCCGAGAAATCAGCTTGTTGTTGTGACGGGATTGTCTGGTTCAGGGAAATCATCATTAGCATTTGATACGATTTATGCAGAAGGGCAACGCAGATACGTAGAATCGTTATCTGCGTATGCGCGCCAGTTTTTAGGACAAATGGATAAGCCGGATGTAGATACGATTGAAGGATTGTCACCAGCGATTTCAATCGATCAAAAAACAACGAGTCGTAATCCCCGTTCAACTGTCGGAACGGTAACGGAGATTTATGATTATTTACGTCTACTATTCGCACGAATTGGTACGCCGATTTGTCCGAATCATGGTATTGAAATTACATCACAAACAGTAGAGCAGATGGTAGACCGTGTACTTGAATATCCTGAACGTACGAAATTACAAGTGTTAGCTCCTATTGTTTCTGGGCGTAAAGGTGCGCATGTGAAAGTGCTTGAAGACATTAAGAAGCAAGGATATGTTCGTGTACGTGTTGATGGTGAAATGCTTGATGTATCTGAAGATATTGCGTTAGATAAAAATAAGAAGCATTCTATTGAAGTTGTAATTGATCGTATTGTTGTAAAAGAAGGAATCGCAAGCCGTCTTGCGGATTCTCTTGAAAGTGCATTAAGACTTGGCGGGGGACGAGTGTTAATTGATGTAATGGGAGAAGAGGAACTTCTATTTAGTGAACATCATGCTTGCCCACATTGTGGTTTTTCAATCGGAGAATTAGAGCCGCGTATGTTCTCATTCAACAGTCCATTCGGGGCATGTCCTTCTTGTGATGGACTTGGTTCAAAGTTAGAGGTAGATTTAGAACTTGTTATTCCGAACTGGGATTTATCGTTAAATGAACATGCGATTGCGCCTTGGGAACCGACAAGCTCACAATATTACCCACAGCTTTTACAATCTGTATGTAATCATTACGGCGTTGATATGGATATGCCTGTAAAAGATATACCGAAAGATTTATTTGATAAAGTGTTGTACGGAAGCGGAGAAGAGAAAGTTTATTTCCGTTATGTAAATGAATTTGGTCAAGTAAAGGAAAATGAGATTTTATTTGAAGGTGTTATTCCGAATATTGAACGTCGTTATCGTGAAACGAGTTCTGATTATATTCGTGAGCAAATGGAAAAGTATATGGCAGAGCAAGCTTGTCCAAAGTGTAAAGGTGGACGCTTAAAGCCTGAGAGTTTAGCTGTTTTCGTTGGTGATAAAACGATTGCTGATGTAACGAAGTATTCTGTTCAAGAAGTACAGGAATTCTTCTCAAATGTGGAGCTAACGGAGAAGCAACAAAAAATTGCTCATTTAATTTTAAGAGAAATCCAAGAGCGTGTTGGATTCTTAGTGAACGTCGGTTTAGATTATTTAACGTTAAGTCGTGCCGCAGGAACTTTATCAGGTGGTGAGGCACAGCGTATACGTTTAGCGACACAAATCGGTTCTCGTCTGACTGGCGTACTTTACATTCTTGATGAGCCTTCTATCGGTTTGCACCAGCGTGATAACGATCGTCTTATTCGCACATTGCAAGAAATGCGCGATTTAGGAAATACGTTAATTGTCGTTGAGCATGATGAAGACACGATGATGGCTGCTGATTATTTACTTGATATCGGACCTGGTGCAGGTATTCACGGTGGTCAAGTTGTGTCAGCAGGTACACCAGCTGAAGTGATGCAAGATGATAATTCGCTAACAGGTAAGTATTTAAGTGGTAAAGAGTTTATTCCGGTTCCACTTGAAAGACGTAAAGGTGACGGAAGAAAAGTGGAAATTGTCGGTGCCAAAGAGAATAACTTAAAGAATGCGAAGATGTCATTCCCACTTGGTACGTTTGTAGCGGTAACCGGTGTATCTGGATCAGGTAAAAGTACGATGATTAATGAGGTACTATATAAATCGTTAGCGCAAAAATTATATAAAGCGAAGGCGAAGCCAGGTACTCATAAAGAAATTAAAGGTCTTGAGCATTTAGATAAAGTAATTGACATTGATCAATCGCCAATCGGGCGTACACCACGTTCTAATCCAGCGACGTATACAGGTGTATTCGATGATATTCGTGATGTGTTTGCGCAAACGAATGAAGCGAAAGTGCGCGGATATCAAAAAGGGCGTTTCAGCTTTAATGTAAAAGGTGGACGTTGTGAAGCGTGCCGTGGTGATGGAATTATTAAAATCGAAATGCACTTCTTACCAGACGTATACGTTCCGTGTGAAGTTTGTCACGGTAAACGTTATAACCGCGAGACGTTAGAAGTGAAATATAAAGATAAAAACATTTCTGAAGTGTTAGGGATGACTATTGAAGACGGGGTAGAGTTCTTCGCTAATATCCCGAAAATTAAGCGTAAACTTCAAACGCTTGTAGATGTTGGGCTTGGTTATATGAAATTAGGGCAGCCAGCTACGACGTTATCTGGTGGTGAAGCGCAGCGCGTGAAGCTAGCTTCTGAATTACACCGTCGTTCGACTGGGCGTACGTTATATATTTTAGATGAGCCAACGACTGGTTTACATGCACATGATATCGCGCGTCTTCTAGAAGTTCTGCAACGTCTTGTTGAGAGCGGTGAAACCGTACTTGTAATTGAACATAATTTAGATGTAATTAAAACAGCTGATTATATCGTTGACCTTGGACCAGAAGGCGGAGACAAGGGTGGACAAATCGTTGCTTCCGGAACGCCAGAGCAAGTGGTGAAAGAAGAGCGCTCGTATACAGGTAAGTATTTAAAAGAGATTTTAGATCGTGATAAAGCAAGAATGAAAGAGAGAATAAAAGAAGTAGAGTTATCGCAATAAGTGTATTACGAAAAACCGAGTGGCATTTCCACTCGGTTTTTCGTTCATAGGGGGAGAAAATGGAGTTTACAGATGTTTTAAGAAAGAAAAACATGAAGGTAAGAGAGTTTCAAAGTTGGGGTGTATATTTTCGTAAGCGCTGGGAGGATCATTTTGCAAACCATTTAAGTGATGAGGAAAAAGAAGACATTTTCCTGTATGGAGATAAGTATGCATGTGGGTATCTTTGGCACGTATTTAGTTATGAGAAAAAGAAGTGTATAGAGGGTGAAGAAGCGGAGAACGCGTTTCATAACGAAGCGAAAAAGGAGTGCTATATATTCTATCAACATTGTGATGATGTACTGCTAATAAAAGATGCGAGTTTATTACATATGGATGATATATTGTGTGAGAGGGACGATATGTATAAAGGGGATATCTATGTCGTAGACAAAGCGTTCACTTGGACCTTTGTAAAAACTCATGAACATAGATGGTGTGGCCCTTATTTTACGAGGAAATGTTAGTAGGTATACAAGCATGGTGAATAGAATAAGTTGATATAAGTATTTGTGTGATACTTGCGTTTATTATCTATTAGCGTATGATGAAATATATATGTCAAAAGGATGTGTAAGAAAATGAGATGGATTGTATCACTTCTTGTAAATAGCGTTGTGTTAATCGCTGTATCGGGACTTTTAAAAGGGATTGCGCCAGACGCGTTTTATGTAGCAAATATACAAACTGCAATTATAGCGAGTATTATCTTGGCCGTTTTAAATGTGTTCGTAAAACCGTTTTTAATTTTAATTACGCTACCGATTACTGTTGTAACTTTCGGGTTCTTCTTAATTGTTATTAATGCGATTACGTTAAAAATAGCAGATTCATTATTAGGAGATGCATTTAATATATCAGGATTCGGTGTAGCAATTGTAGCGGCAATTTGTATTTCAATTTTTAATATGATTATTGAAAAGGCAATTGTGGAACCACTATACGAAAAAAAGAGAAAATGACAAAAAGAAAAACATTTCATGATGTGTATGAAATGTTTTTTTCTATTTATTAGAAACCGTATTTCTTGTTTCCAGAAAAAAATGGTACAATATCCGGTAGAATGGAATTTTACATCAAATGAGACTGAACCCGCAGCGGAGTGGAGGTTTATACATATGCCGAAAGTAAGGACAAAAGATTTAATTGAACAATTTCAATTGGAGTTAATAAGTGGTGAAGAAGGAATTCATCGTCCGATTGATACAAGTGATTTATCGCGACCTGGAATTGAAATGGCAGGATTTTTCACATATTATCCAGCTGATCGCGTACAGCTTCTTGGTAAAACGGAGCTTACGTTCTTTGACACGTTAACGTCAGAGCAAAAACAAGAGAGAATGAAAGCGCTTTGTACTGAGGAGACGCCGTGTATTATTATAACTCGTAATCAAGATGTACCAGATGAGTTACTGCAAGCGTCACGTGAATCGGGTATGCCTTTATTACGTTCTTCTCAAACGACAACAAGATTATCAAGTCGTTTAACAAATTATTTAGAAGGTAAGTTAGCACCAACAACAGCTGTACATGGTGTGTTAGTAGATATTTATGGTGTTGGTGTTTTAATTACAGGTCAAAGTGGTGTCGGTAAAAGTGAGACAGCTCTTGAGCTTGTGAAACGTGGTCACCGTCTTGTTGCGGATGATAGCGTAGAAATTCGCCAAGAAGATGAAGACACATTAGTAGGAAGCTCACCAGATTTAATTGAGCATTTATTAGAAATTCGTGGTCTAGGTATCATTAACGTTATGACGTTATTCGGTGCAGGGGCAGTGCGAAATTATAAGCGTATTACACTTGTTATTAATCTTGAAATTTGGGATCAAAAGAAAAATTACGATCGCTTAGGTCTTGATGAAGAGAAGATGAAGATTATTGATACAGAACTTACGAAGATTACACTTCCAGTTCGTCCTGGTCGAAACTTGGCTGTTATTATTGAAGTAGCAGCGATGAACTTCCGTTTGAAACGTATGGGAGTCAATGCAGCACAACAGTTCTCTGAACGATTAATGAGTGCGATTGAGTTAGGAAATCAGGAGTAAACTTTGGAGAGGGAGGTCATACATATGCTGTTAGGTTCTGTACCACAGCTTGACCGCGTAGCGATCCAACTTGGACCGTTTCCTGTTTATTGGTACGGGATTATTATCGGTACAGGTGTGCTACTAGGTCTTTGGCTAGCAACTCGCGAGGGAGAAAGGCTAGGTATTCCAAAAGATACATTTGTTGACCTTGTATTAATTGCAGTACCGATCGCTATTCTATTTGCGAGAATGTACTACGTTATTTTTGAATGGGAATATTACGCGCAAAACCCGAGTCAAATTATTAATATTCGTCAAGGTGGCTTGGCGATTCATGGTGGTTTAATCGGGGCTGTTATTACAGGGATTCTTTTTGCGAAACGCCGCGGGGTTTCATTCTGGAAGTTGGCTGATATTGCTGCGCCAAGTATTTTACTAGGACAAGCAATTGGCCGATGGGGAAACTTTATGAACCAAGAGGCACATGGTGATGAAGTAACGAGACAGTTTTTAGAGGGTCTTCATTTACCGGATTTCATTATTAATCAAATGTATATTGAAGGTGTGTACTATCACCCAACGTTTTTATATGAATCACTATGGAATTTTGCAGGTGTCGTTTTATTACTTGCATTACGAAAAGTGAATTTACGACGCGGGGAATTATTCTTCACATATTTAATTTGGTATTCAGTAGGGCGCTTCTTCGTAGAAGGCTTACGTACAGATAGTTTAATGCTAGGACCACTTCGTATCGCACAAGTAATGTCAATTGGACTTGTTGTTATTTCTATTATTTTCATTATTGTGAGACGAAAAATGGGGCAAGCTGATAAAAGATATTCGGAAAATTAGAGAAAAGTAGCATCTTATTATGAGATGCTGCTTCTTTCATATTCAGGAAAGAGAAGGGACTAAGGCAATGAGAATAAATACAGTGTTATTTGATTTAGATGGAACGTTAATTAATACAAACGAACTTATTATTTCTTCTTTTTTACATACGTTACATACATATTATCCAAATCAATATAAGCGTGAAGATGTATTGCCATTCATTGGTCCATCTTTACATGATACTTTCAGCAAGATTGATGAGAACAAGGTTGAAGAGATGATTACATGTTATCGTCAATTTAACCATGAGCATCACGATGAATTAGTGGAAGAATATGAAACTGTATATGAAACAGTTCAAGAGTTGAAGAAGCAAGGCTATAAAGTTGGTATTGTTACAACGAAAGCGAGACAAACAGTTGAAATGGGATTAAAGCTGTCAAAGCTTGATGAATTTTTTGATGTTGTCGTGACAATTGATGATGTAGAGCATGTGAAACCACATCCAGAGCCACTTCAAAAAGCGCTTGAGTTATTAGATGCGAAACCGGAAGAAGCATTGATGGTTGGTGATAACCACCATGATATTGTTGGCGGACAAAATGCTGGTACGAAAACGGCTGCTGTTTCATGGACGTTGAAAGGTAGAGCGTATTTAGAGTCTTACAAGCCGGACTTTATGCTAGATAAAATGAGTGATTTGCTACCGATTTTATCTAATATCAACCGGTCATAAAGGTCCAAGTAAGTTAGTAGGGGAGCGAGCTAAGTGCGACGGACAACGCGCTATCCTGTTTCGGGAGAGAATTCATTATGGAATGTGTATAAAACAGTGTCCTTTTGGAAGGTAATGAAGAACTTTATTATTATCCAAATTGCACGTTACACGCCATTTTTATCCGTTAAGAATTGGTTGTACCGCACATTCTTACGGATGAAAGTCGGAAAGAAAACATCATTTGCGCTTATGGTAATGCCGGACATTATGTTCCCAGAAAAGATAACTGTGGGAGAGAATTCGATTGTCGGCTATAACACAACGCTTTTAGCACATGAATATTTAATTCGTGAATATCGACTTGGAGAGATCATCATAGGAAATGAAGTGATGATTGGAGCGAATACGACTATATTACCAGGTGTAAAAATTGGGGATGGCGCGATTATTTCAGCTGGCACACTTGTTCATAGAGATGTCCCAAGTGGTGCTTTCGTGGGTGGAAATCCAATGCGTGTTATTTATACGAAAGAAGAAATGGATGCTAGAGAAGGTTGATAGCAAAAATGTAACATTTCTCTTCTTTTTTAATGAATAAAAAGGAAATAATTGAGTATAATATACTGTTTTGTTTTTTACGGAATCGTTTATACTTATAGATAGAAGAATGTGTGAACGAAGAAAACAAAAAACTGGAGGATATATGGGGAAAAATCAAGGAATATATAAGGAGAACGGACAAGTTATCTCTTTTAATCAATTAGCGGACTTCTTTTATAAAAAAGGGATGAGGGCTTACAAAGGGCAAAAATTGCAAGATGCAATTAAATATTTTCGAAGAGCGGCACAAAGTGAGAAGGAGCCGTTTATTTTATGCCAATTAGCAACAGTATTATCTGAGGCTGGTGAATATCAAGAGTCGAATCAAATCTTCTTTAAGCTTGTTAGATCTAATCCAGAACTTGAACAGTGCTATTATTTTATTGCAAATAATTATGCATATATGGGGCTATTTCAGCAGGCGAAAAAGTATGCGGATCGCTATTTAGAAGTTGCAGAAGAGAAGGAATTTGTAGAAGATACATTAGAATTACTTGAGATTATGGAAGAAGAAGCGATGGGTGCGGAAGAGATTGAGGATGAAGATGATTTAATTGTTATGCAGGAAGAAGCGAATCGTTATATTCGTAACGGACAATTGGAAGAAGCAATTGCTACATTAGAAATTGTTACGAAAGATTATCCGGAATTTTGGTCGGGTCATAATAATTTAGCCATTGCACATTTTCAATCTGGTAATGTAGATAAGGCGCTGAAGTTAACGGAAATGATTTTAGAGAAAAATCCTGGTAATATACATGCGCTTTGTAACACGCTTATTTTTCTATATTCAATTGGAGAGCATAAACAAGTAGAAGCGTTGGCTGCTCAGTTAGTTTCGGTATATCCAATTTCGTTCGAGCATCGTTTGAAACTTGGAACGACACTTGCAACAATTGGTCATTTTGAGCCTGCATATAAATGGTTCAAAGTATTAAAGCGTCAAGGATACGAGGGAGACGTTAGTTTTTATTATTGGTTTGCATATTCTGCTTATATGGTGAAAGATCAGCAAGTAGCTGAAAAAATGTGGCAACATGTTGTAGAATTGCACCCTGATAAAAAGGGAAAAGAGCCGTGGAATGCGCTGAATTTAGCAGATGAAGGACAAAACGTATTATTTGAAGAATTACGAAAATCATTTCAGCAAAGTGGGACGCTAGAGGAACAAATGCTAGCTTTATATTTAATGAATGAATTGTCCACGCCAGAGAAGGTGGGATTCTTCTTTGATGTAACGCAGGCGAAGAACGGTGTTCCAATCGTATCGCAACTTGCAAAGTATTTCTTTTTACTCAATAGCCATAAGAGCATTCCGGCTGATTTACAGCAATTTGAACAGTGTGCGCGAATTGCGGATGCTTTATATAATTATACGAAAAAAGATGATGAATTAATCGAAGAGTGTTTACAATTTTGGTTCTGTACGTTCATACGTTTATATACATCTGGGGCAGTTTTCACAAATGTATACGGATGGTCAGCTGCGGTTGAATATATCGTACGCAGCGAACAAGGAAATAAGATGACACAGTCGGAGCTTGGAGATGTATATAATGTATCTGTAGCGACTGTTCGAAAGTATGTGCAGGCTGTTAAGCGTACGCACACATAATGTAAGCAAATCATTGGGAAAAAAATGATGCTAACAGTATAATGAGGGTAACTTAATTGTGTAGGAATGAATAGGAGTGAATAGTGTGTCAGAAGAAAAAATTTATGATGTCATTATTATTGGTGCAGGACCAGCTGGTATGACAGCTGCAGTATATACATCTCGTGCGAATTTAAGCACATTAATGCTTGAGCGTGGTATTCCAGGTGGGCAAATGGCAAACACAGAAGATGTAGAAAACTACCCAGGTTATGAGTCTATTTTAGGACCAGACTTATCAAATAAAATGTTCGAGCATGCGAAGAAATTTGGTGCTGAATATGCATACGGTGATGTGAAAGCAGTCATCGATGGTAAAGAATACAAAACAATTATTGCTGGTAAAAAAGAATATAAAGCACGTGCAATTATCGTTGCAAGCGGTGCAGAGTATAAAAAAATTGGTGTGCCAGGCGAAGCAGAACTTGGCGGCCGCGGTGTATCATATTGTGCAGTATGTGATGGTGCTTTCTTTAAAGGAAAAGAACTTGTAGTTATTGGTGGCGGAGATTCTGCTGTTGAAGAGGGTGTGTTCTTAACACGCTTCGCATCGAAGGTAACAATTGTTCACCGTCGTGACACGCTTCGTGCACAGAAAATTTTACAAGATCGTGCTTTCCAAAACGAGAAAGTAGATTTCATTTGGAATCACACTATTAAAGAAATTAACGATGCAAATGGTAAAGTAGGAAGCGTAACACTTGTAGACGTAAACAGTGGAGAAGAGAAAGAAGTCAAAACTGACGGTGTATTCGTATACATCGGTATGTTACCATTATCAAAACCATTTGTTGAACTAGGTATTACAAATGAAAATGGTTACCTTGAAACAAACGAGCGTATGGAAACGAAAGTTCCAGGTATTTTCGCAGCTGGTGATGTTCGTGAAAAAATGCTACGTCAAATTGTAACTGCAACAGGTGATGGTAGTATTGCAGCACAAAGTGCACAACATTACGTAGAAGAATTATTAGAAGAACTAAAAACTGTATCAGAAAAATAAGGGATAACATACCTTTTGAGAAGAAAGCTACCGATAGGAGCTTTCTTCTTTTTTTGTGAAAATGTCAAAGTTTTGTCAAAAAATATTAGGATTATAAGCTTTCTTATTGATATACTGGACTTTACGGAAAAAATCACTATAAGAAATGAGGAATTTATTCAGTATGGAATGGCGTAATATATATCGTGGATTTTGTATGGGCGTTAGTGATTTAATTCCTGGTGTGAGCGGCGGTACAATCGCTGTTGTGTTAGGGATTTATGAACAATTACTTGCGGCAATTAGTGGATTCTTTAGTCGTGAATGGAAAAAACATTTAGGATTTTTAATTCCCCTTGCAGCTGGTGTGGCAGCAGCGTTTTTAACATTAAGCCACGTTATTAAATATTTACTTGCAAATCATTATGAACCGACTCAATTTTTCTTCCTCGGTTTAATTATTAGTATATTACCGATGTTAATGAGAGAAGCTGATGCAAAGTCTTCGTTTAAGGGTAAGCACATTGTTTTACTAATCGTTGCAGCAATTCTTGTTGCGATCACAGCTTTCTTTAAACCGGATAAGGCAGCAGATCCAATTACGACGTTAACAATTTTAAATGCAATTGGTTTATTTTTCGCAGGATGGATGGCTAGTATGGCTATGTTGCTTCCTGGAATTAGCGGATCATTTATTTTATTAATTATTGGTGTGTATCCAACAGCAATTAATGCTTTAACTACACTGAACTTACCTTTAATCGTAGTTATCGGTGCTGGTGTTATGGTAGGGTTTGTTGTAAGTAGTAAAGGAATTAGTTTCTTGTTAGATCGTTATAAAAGTATGACATTTGCGGCAATTATTGGACTTGTTATCGGCTCAATTGTAATTGTGTTCCCTGGTATTCCAACTGGAGGATTTTCGATTATCAGTTCAATTATTACCTTTATTTTAGGATTTGCGATTGTTACTTATTTCGGTAAGAAATAAGTACTTTAATCCCCTTGGCGATAAAAATCGTTAAGGGGATTTTTCATGCTATTCATTGAAAGTCTAGGCATTTACATTGCTTGTTATAGAAAGCTTTTTTAAAATTGTTGAGTAGCAGTGCTTAGCGAAAGGGGACTGGCTCCTTCGTTGTAGCAAACTGTTTTTGATAGTATAATGAAATGAGTATGCAGTGAGAAATTTACTGCAAGTAGCTGAGGTGAAGAAACATGCAAAGAGTGACAAACTGTGTGTTAGTTAGAGATAATGAAGTACTCTTACTCCAAAAACCTCGCCGAAATTGGTGGGTTGCACCAGGCGGGAAAATGGAGCGTGGTGAGACAGTAAGAGATTCCGTTGTTCGCGAGTATCGTGAAGAAACAGGTATTTATTTAAAGAACCCAGCGTTAAAAGGGGTCTTCACCTTTGTCATCCAAGAAGGTGATAAGGTTGTTTCTGAATGGATGATGTTCTCCTTTTTAGCGACAGATTTTGCAGGAGAAAACAAACTAGAGAGCGAAGAAGGCATCATTGGTTGGCATACATTTGACAAAATTGATGATTTAGCAATGGCACCAGGAGATTATCACATTATTGATTATTTAATTAAAGGAAATGGCATAATCTACGGTACATTTGTATATACCCCAGATTTTGAGTTGCTTTCATATCGATTAGATCCGAGTTAAACCGTCAAGGAGAGGATACGATGACAGAGAATAATGATATAAAAATGGTAATTATTACAGGAATGTCTGGAGCTGGAAAGACAGTAGCTTTACAAAGTTTTGAAGATTTAGGATATTTCTGTGTAGATAATTTACCACCGATGTTATTGCCAAAGTTTATTGAGCTTATGGCGGATTCAAAAGGGAAAATGAATAAAGTGGCACTTGGCGTTGATTTACGTGGCCGAGAGTTTTTCGAACATTTATGGGGAGCACTTGATGATTTATCAGAACGTACATGGATTATTCCTCATATTTTATTCTTAGATGCGAAAGATGGCACGCTTGTAACTCGTTATAAAGAAACGAGACGTTCGCATCCACTTGCACCAACTGGTTTGCCGTTAAAGGGAATCGAAATGGAGCGCAGTTTATTAACTGATATGAAGGCACGAGCGAATATTGTACTGGATACATCGGATTTAAAACCGAAAGAATTACGTGAAAAAATTGTTCATCTGTTTTCAACTGAAACTGAGCAAGCATTTCGTGTAAATGTTATGTCATTTGGATTTAAGTACGGTATTCCAATTGATGCAGATTTAGTATTTGATGTTCGTTTTTTACCAAATCCATACTACATTCCACATATGAAGCCATTAACAGGACTAGATGAGGAAGTTTCATCGTATGTGCTGAAATTTAATGAGACACATAAGTTTTTAGAGAAATTGACGGATCTTATTACTTTCATGCTGCCTCATTATAAAAGAGAAGGCAAAAGTCAACTTGTAATTGCAATTGGATGTACAGGTGGACAGCATCGTTCTGTTACGCTTACAGAATACCTTGGGAAACATTTGAAACCAGAGTATAGCGTTCATGTATCTCATCGTGATGTGGAGAAGAGAAAGGGCCATTAAGGGATGAAAAAAGAGAGAAAACCTAAAATTGTTATCATGGGAGGCGGTACTGGACTCTCTGTTTTATTACGAGGATTAAAACAATATCCAGTTGATATTACAGCAGTTGTTACAATCGCTGATGATGGTGGCAGTTCAGGTAGATTACGTGATGAGCTAGAAATTCCACCCCCAGGTGACATTCGCAACGTACTTGTTGCGTTATCAGATGTAGAACCGCTGGTGGAAGCTTTATTTCAGCATCGTTTCACAACGGGAGACGGGCTGAAAGGTCATGCGTTAGGAAATTTATTATTGGCGGGTATGACCTCGATTACAGGAGACTTCTTCCATGCGATTACGGAAACGAGTAAAGTGTTAAATGTCAGAGGACGTGTGTTACCAGCAGCGAACCAAAGTGCGGTACTTCATGCGGAACTAGAAGATGGAGAAATTGTAACAGGTGAATCAAAAATTCCTTATTACGGAAAGAAGATTAACCGCGTCTTTTTAACTCCAGAAGATGTAGAGCCGTTACATGAAACGTTGGCTGAGATTAAACGAGCTGATTTACTTGTTTTTGGTCCAGGAAGTTTGTATACGAGTATATTACCGAATTTAGTTGTTAACAAAATTGGGGACGCTGTTCTTGCTGCAAAAGCAAAGAAGGTATATGTGTGTAATGTGATGACGCAAGCTGGTGAAACGATGGGATATACTGCGTTTGACCATGTGCAGGCGTTACATGATCATTTAGGTAAACCATTTATCGATACTGCAATTGTAAATAACCGTGATATTCCTTGTGAATTACGTCAGTTATATGAGGAAGAAATGTCGGCACCAGTTGTAGTAGATGAAGAGCGTTTTGCAGAGAGCAATATTGATGTCATTCAAGATCAATTGGCGAAGTATGATGATCGTGTTGTAAGGCACGATACATTAAAACTAGCTTCTATTTTATATTCACTGTTGTAGATGTGCGTTGCCTCGTTTGAGGTAACGCTCATCCTTTCATATAGGACAAGATTTTTGTTCCAAAGTAATCGTATAAGGAGGTGTTGACTGTGTCATTTGCATCAGAAACAAAGAAAGAGTTGACGAATCTTGAGATGAAGGAATGCTGTGAGAAAGCAGAATTATCAGCGTTACTTCGAATGAACGGATCGCTTTCTTTTTCAAATCGTCGTCTATCTATTGATATTCAAACGGAGAATGCGGCAATTGCAAGAAGGATTTATACGCTTTTGAAAAAAGGATATGACGTGACGGTAGAATTACTTGTTCGTAAAAAAATGCGATTGAAGAAAAATAATGTATATATTGTGCGGCTTGTTGAGAAGTCTCGCGAAATATTAGCTGATCTTCATATTGTTCGAGACGACTTTTCATTTATTCGAAATATATCACAAGAATTGATTGATAAGAAATGTTGTAAACGATCGTATTTACGCGGTGCATTTTTAGCAGGTGGTTCAGTAAATAACCCAGAAACATCATCTTATCATTTAGAAGTCTTTTCGTTATATAAGGAACATAATGATGCTATATGTGAACTGATGAACGGATTTGATTTAAATAGTAAGACGTTGGAAAGAAGAAAAGGGTACATTACGTATTTGAAAGAAGCAGAAAAGATTACGGAGTTTTTAAATATTATAGGCGCTCATAATGCACTTTTAAGATTTGAAGACATTCGAATTGTTCGCGATATGCGTAATTCAGTAAATCGTTTAGTAAACTGCGAAACAGCCAATTTAAATAAAACAATTGGTGCAGCGCTAAGACAGATTGAAAATATCCGTTATATTGATGAGACGGTTGGTCTTGATATATTACCAGATAAACTACGAGAAATTGCACAATTACGAAGAGATTATCAAGATGTAACATTGAAAGAGTTAGGCGAGATGGTATCCGGGGGGAAAATTAGTAAATCGGGTATTAATCATCGTTTGCGTAAAATCGATGAGATTGCAGAGAAATTACGCGCAGGGGAAACGGTAGCGAAAAAATAAGAGGTTAAAGGGGAAATGGAGCTGTGGTTCAAAAACGAGTTAAGGTTTCATTAAAAAACGGTTTACAAGCACGTCCGGCTGCGTTGTTTGTACAAGAGGCCAATCGCTTTCATGCGGATATCTTCATCGAGAAAGATGGAAAGACAGTGAATGCAAAGAGCATAATGGGGATTATGAGCTTAGCAATCGGAACTGGTAGCATGATAACAATTACAACAGAAGGTTCAGATGCAGAAGAAGCTTTAGAAGCATTAGCTGCATATGTACAATAAGAAGCTATCGCGCATGTGCGATAGCTTTTTTGTTTTGTTGTTTTTTGGGCGGGGTGGGGTATGTAGGGGGCGCGCGCTTGTCGAGGATTGTCGGTAATTCGATAAGTTGTGTCGAATCGTCGATATATTGAAAAAATCGCCGATATAATTGGAGTTACGGTCGATATAATTGAAAAATCGCCGATATATTTAGGTGGATACTAGGTGGGGTATGCATGTGCGGAGGCCTCACCATAAAAAAAGCGCCCTGTAAGAGGGCGCTTCCGCTTTAAGTTGTATCTAGCTCCAGCGGCTAGAATCTCCGGTCGTTTCGCCCCTTCATTCGAGGCAAAAAGCGCCTCGGAATCAGGGGCTCCAACGCCCTGCGATTCTAAACGAGCCGCTTCCGCTTTAAGTTATTAACGATTTGTAAAGATCTTATCGATTAAACCGTATTCTAAAGCTTTTTCTGCTGTCATGAAGTTGTCGCGGTCTGTGTCGCGTTGTAGTACTTCAAGTGGTTGACCTGTGCGGTCAGCAAGAATTTGGTTTAGTTTTTCACGTAAGAATAGGATACGTTTTGCAGCGATTTCGATTTCAGTCGCTTGACCTTGTGCTCCACCAAGTGGTTGGTGAATCATTACTTCACTGTTTGGAAGTGCATAACGTTTACCTTTTTCACCTGCTGCAAGTAAGAATGCACCCATAGATGCAGCCATACCGATACAGATTGTTGATAC
>NZ_MACF01000005.1 GCF_001884045.1 Bacillus mobilis
ATTGATAACCTTGCAACCATCGTAACAAACACAGGTATGAAACCTGTCCTTGTTAAGGGCAAACATGTCAAAAGCATAAATCAATATTACAACAAAATGAAGAGTCATTTTACAAGCATTCTTAGAAATGGAAAACAAACGAATGAAGGACCCTTTACTTCTAAAAGGATAGAAAAACTTCATCAAAAACGTTACTTGAAAATAAAAGACGTCTTCCATAAAGTTAGTCACCATATCGTAAAACTAGCTCAAGAAGAAGAAGTTTGTAAAGTCGTTATTGGTCAAAACAAAAGTTGGAAACAAGAAACGCATATGGGAAAAAGAAATAACCAATCGTTTTGTCATATCCCACATAGTTTACTGATTCAAATGATTACATACAAAGCAAATGCTGTAGGCATTCAAGTTGTTGTAATTGAAGAATCATATACATCGAAAGCAAGTTTTCTGGATAACGACTTCATTCCAACGTATGGAGAAAATGACCAAAATACAACTTTTTCAGGAAAACGAATAAAGCGCGGCATATATCGTTCAGCAAATAAAACTTTAATTAATGCAGATGTAAATGCTGCGGCTAACATTTTACGAAAAGTAATCCCAAATGCATGGACAAATGGGATAGAGGGGTTAGGCGTGAAACAGCTCGCTAATGTGTTAACTCCCCTGACGTTAATCGTCCGTTAGGTCGAAACGTTAGAAACCCCCACTTCAAGCTTCGCTAAGTGGGGGAGTGTTCATTCTAATATGTTTTTCAACGTATCAATATGTTCTTTTGAACCTGTGACAAGTAATGTATCACCATGTTGTAGTCTCGTATCACCATGCGGGATTAATGCTTTATTACCGCGGTAAATTTGAATAACGAGCACATCGCCTAAAAACGGAAGGCGACGTAGTGCAACACCATTATATGTATTGCTGCGTAGTTCAACTTCACGAACAGTTTCGTTTGCTGTTGTAATTAAGCGCACGAGACTCGGTTTATCAATTAGTGCACGTAACAGAATACGTGTAGAGTTAATTGTTGAGAATACGGCGATATGTTCTTGCGTTGCTTTTTCTTGTAGAAGTGGATCTTCTACGCTTGCAATAACATGTTCAACACCTAGTTCTTTCGCGTGTTCTGCTAATAATAAGTTTTGCTCATCATCGCTTGTTGCAACAACAACGCGGTCTGCGATAAATGCTGTTTGTTCAGTTAATGATGCGATTGTGATGTCATCTAATTTTACGATAGGGAAGTCATGTGATTTCGCTTCCTCATCATTTATTTTATTTTGACGCATCATATAAAGTGTTACGTCATAATCTTCTCGTTTTAAATCAAGTGATAACGGAAGGGTAATTCTGCTTGCGCCAATAATAGAAACTTTTGGTTTTGGTGTTTCTACTTTTGGGAACATTTTTTTAAATAATATAGGTGCAAAAATACAAGTAATAACTGCGCTTAAAATAAGGGAAGCAGATAAACTTGGACTGATGATTCCTAGTTTTTCACCAATTTGTGCAGCTGCAATAACTAAAGAAAGTGTCGATGTTAATAAGATGGCACTTCCTAATACGATATTACGTGGATACCATTTTCGTAAGACGAGTGATGGTAACAGCTTTGAAATAAAGAGTCCCACAATTAAAATTGGGATCATTAGCATACTAGAAGGTTCTTTAAAAATAGACCAAACCTCTAAGTTTACACCAACCATCACGAAGAAAATAGGAATGAAGAAACCATATCCGATGGAATCCAGTTTTTCAACCATATCTTCATTTGGTGATAATAACGATACGAGTACCCCTGCTAAGAAGGCACCTAAAATATTTTCAGCTCCAACAGATTCAGATAACCCAACTAATATTAAGATGAGTGCAAAAACAGCTCGTGTATCAATTTGTACACTGCCAGCTTTTAAGCTATCTAAGTATGGAATGTTTTTAAAGCGTTTTGCAACGAAGTAAATAACAATACCAGCGCCGAATAGAAGAAGAAGGAGCCACATGCTTTGGCCGCTTTCGGAATTTAATCCGACGAATACAGCGAGTAAAATCATTGTAACTAAATCTGCAATAACAGCGACTAATAAAATGATTTGTCCGATTGCCGTTTTCCCTAAGTTGTTTTCTTTTAATGTTGGTACAACAACACCTAAAGAAATAGTTGAAATAATTAAAGTCATAAACATTGCATTATCCACGAATCCTAGCCATACGAATAGTAATGATAGGGCATAAGATAAGATGAAAATAAATAAGAAGATAATGCTTGCTGCCTGGAATGTGTTTGGTTCGTTTGTCGTATTCTTTTTCCCTTTTTGTTTAAAGATAGAAAAATCAATTTCTAAACCGCTTAAGAACATTAAGAAGATAAATCCTAGTGTCGATAAGACTTGAAGCCACATATCTGGCTCAATAATATTAAACCCACTTTTACCTACAAAGATTCCTGCGATGATTTCTGCAACAACGACAGGAAGTGCTTTTAATTTAAAGCGTTGTAACAAAAGGGGAACGAAAAACGCGATTGCAACGACAACCATAAGTGACAGAACAGAAGTATGATGTTCCATTGCGTTCTCTCCCTTCAAATAAATATAGTACCTATTTAGCCATATAATAGGTAGAAAAGCAACGCAAATGGATTCGATTTCATAAAGAAAGAGTTTTCTTAACATTTGTCATAATAAGTATATTTTTCATGATTCTGTTGTTAATTCCGTAATGTGGATGTAATAGGGAAGGGGATAAAAAAAGACTGCTGAGGAATCTCAGCAGTCTTTTTCATGTACATTACATTGAGAAGAAGATCCATACAGTTAAACCAACAGTTGCAGTTGCAACGAAGAAACTGTATATCATTGTAAGGACTTGAACTCTTCCTTCGCCTTCTTTTAAATGCATGAACATAATTAATTGTAACAACGCTTGCGCAACAGCCATTGCGATAATGGATGTTAAGATCGTTGAAAGTGGCAAGTTTGTGTAAAGTGCCACGTATAAAGCTAGGAACGTTAATGCAAGCGATAAAATAAATCCGAAAACGTGTGACCATGGGAATCCGCTATGCGCATGTCCGTTTGCTTGGTTGTTATTTTGACTCATTTACGCCACCATCCCGTTCAAGTAAACTAGTGTGTAAATAAATACCCAAACAAGATCAAGGAAATGCCAGTATAAGCTGATAATAAATACTTTACGAGCTGTAACTGGTGTTAAACCTCGTTTTAAAATTTGGATAATAACACAAATTGCCCAAATGATACCACCTGTTACGTGGGCACCATGTGTTCCAAGAAGAACGAAGAATGCAGATAGGAAAGCACTTGTTTGAATTGTTGCGCCTTCACCAATGTACAAAATGAATTCTTCAATTTCAAAGAATAGGAAACCTGCACCTAAAAGTAATGTAAGGATGAACCATCCAAGCATTGCTTTTTGGTTGTTCTTACGCATTTCGTGAATTACGATACCGCATGTAAAACTACTTGTTAAAAGTAGTAATGTTTGAATTAAAAGCGTTTTAAGTTCAAACAGTTGCGCTGGAGTTGGGCCATCTGCCGTACGACCAGCAAGTACTAGATAAGAGGCGAAAAGTGTTGCGAACAGCATAATTTCAGCCCCAAGAAAAATCCAGAATCCTAGGATGTTCAATCTGCTTTGCTCGGATTGATATTCCAAAGGTAAGCTTTTATCTAAAGCCGCCATATCATTTCACCTCTCATGCTATATGTTCTGTTTCTTTAATTTCATCAACGCTTACGTAGTAGCCATCATCATAATCGAATGAACGATAGATTAAGCAAGCTAAAATACCAATACCACCGATTGCTGCAAGCCAGAACCAGCTAAATACTAATGCGAAACCTGCAAGACCGAAGAATCCAGACGCAATAATAGGCACACCAGAGTTACTTGGCATGTGAATTGGTTTGATATCTTCTGCTGCTGGTGTAACTGTTTCTCCGCGTTTTTTCATGAACCAGAAAGCATCAGCTTCTTTAATTTCAGGAAGTTTCGCGAAGTTGTAATGTTGTACAGGAGATTGAGTAGCCCATTCAAGTGTACGGCCATCCCATGGATCTCCAGTTGTGTCACGTTCACCGTGACGTGCACTCCAAATTACGTTGTAGCAAAGAATTAGGAAGCCGATACCCATCATTACCGCACCAACAGATGCGATTTGGTTTAGCCATCCCCATCCAAGACTTTCAGAGTAAGTGTACATACGACGAGTCATACCGTCTAAACCTAAGAAGTACATTGGGAAGAAACAGATGTTGAATCCGCTCATAAAGATCCAGAATGTCCATTTACCTAGGCGCTCATTTAACATATGACCAGTCATTTTTGGATACCAGAATGTGAATCCAGCAAGCATAGCGAATACTGTACCTGCGATTAATACGTAGTGGAAGTGAGCGATTAGGAAGTAACTGTTATGGTACTGATAATCAGCTGCTGCCATTCCAAGCATAACCCCTGTAACCCCACCGACTACGAAGTTTGGAATAAATGCCAATGACCAAAGCATTGGAACTGTAAAACGAATACGTCCTTTATACAGTGTAAACAACCAGTTAAAGATCTTAACCCCGGTTGGAATCGAAATCGCCATTGTCGAAATCGAGAAGAATGAGTTAACCGCTGGACCAGCACCCATCGTGAAGAAGTGGTGAAGCCATACGACGAAACTTAGTAAAGAAATTGCAACCATTGAGTATACCATCGCACTGTAACCGAATAGACGTTTACGTGAGAATGTACTAATGATTTCAGAGAAAATACCGAATGCCGGTAAAATAACGATATATACTTCAGGGTGACCCCATACCCAGAATAGGTTGGCCCATAACATTGGCATACCGCCACTCGCCATCGTAAAGAAGTGAGCATCGAATAGACGGTCAAATGTCATTAATGCAAGAGCAACTGTTAATACTGGGAAAGCGAAAATAATGATGACTGTTGTAATTAAGATTGACCAAGTAAACATTGGCATTCTCATTAAAGTCATACCAGGTGTACGCATTTTTAGGATAGTAACTAGGAAGTTAATACCGGTCATTAGCGTACCGAGACCTGAAATCTGTAATGCAATTGCGTAGTAGTTATTTCCTACACCAGAAGTAAACTCTGTACCTGCCATTGGGAAGTAAGAAGTCCACCCAGCGTCTGGAGAACCACCGATTACGAAAGCGATGTTGAATAACATTGCTCCGACAAAGAATAACCAGAAACTTAAAGCATTTAAGAACGGATATGCAACGTCACGAGCACCAATTTGTAATGGTACTACAAGGTTCATTAATCCCATAACGAATGGCATCGCCATGAAAAGAATCATAACTGTACCGTGTGTTGTGAAGATTCCGTTATAGTGTTCAGCATTTAAATAAGTTGTTTCTGGGAATGTTAACTGTGCACGGATCATTAAACCGTCCATACCACCACGGAATAACATGATAACCGCAGAAATAATATACATGGCCCCAATCTTTTTATGGTCAACAGTTGTTAACCATTCGTCCCAAAGCCATTTCCATTTTTTATACTTTGTTAGTACGAAAATGATTGCTAATGTCACAAGAACGATAGAAGCGTCTGCACCGTAAATAATCGGGTCACCTGTGACAAAGAATTCATCAAGCTTCACTGTGTTCACTCCAATCTGTTGGAATAATAGCTATTATTTTTTGTTTTTGTAGTAGTTGTAATCACAATATTCAAGTGATTTTGGATCTACATAACTTAAGTGATGACTAGAGAATGTCATACGACCAACTACACCAGGTTTAACAATTTCGTTGTACTTATCTTCTGTTAGTTTAGGAGCAGTTTGTTGTACTTCTTTTACCCACTTGTCATACTTCTCTTTAGTTTTTGCTTCAACTTCGAATTCCATGTGAGTGAATCCTTCACCAGAGAAGTTCGCGCTACGGCCTAGGTAAGAACCTGGCTTATCAGCTTGTAAATAAAGATCCATAATCATGCCATCCATTGTGTACTTCATACCACCAAGTTCTGGTACCCAGAAAGCATTCATTGGACCAACAGAAGTCAGTTTGAATTGAATTGGTACACCAGCAGGGATATTTAAATAGTTAACGGTTTCAATTTTTTCCTCTGGATAACTGAATAACCATTTCCAGTTTGCAGATGTAACATAAATCTCAACTGGTTTAATATGTTTGGACTCTTCCGGAACCTCTTCCGAAGCATAAGTTGCTTTTACTGTTGGAATCGATAATGCGATAACGATAATAACAGGAACAAGTGTCCAAATAATTTCTAATAATGTGTTACCGTGCTGATCAGGTGGCTCATAGTCCATATTCTCTGGTTTTTCACGATAACGAATCAAGATGACTGTAAACAAGATGAATACAATTGCGATAATTAATGACATAAGCAAGAATGACCAAACAATTAAATCATACTGTGCTTTTGCAACAGGTCCTTGCGGATTTAATACTGCGAGTTTCTTATCACAGCCACCGAGGAACAGAAGTAATGATAACGGAAGAAGCGAAGCCAGCTTCCAAAACGTTTTCTTTAGTTGCACGATTGAAAATCTCCTTTCTCCTTGGATTGAAACTATGCCAATAAAACAATATAAACCTATTAATTTATAGATGGCAATAGTTTTTGCGATATTGTTAAAAAATAGACACAAATGCACACTTTTTAAGGTGAATATCATTTGTAACTTGATAACATTGTAAACCATTTTCCAGTGAAAAACGTGATTGTGGAAATTTTAAGATAAATAAAGTTATACCAAGATACCCAAGAAATAGAAAAAAACTATCTTATCATAAGAAAGATAGCTGAATATTTAATATATTTAGTTTACTTCTTTTTTTAGATTTATTTGTTGTTCAAATGTGACAACTTTTTTATATTTTAAATGGTATAAAATGTAACAAATAATCATAAATGGAATACCGCAATAAAGAGCAATTCTCTGATCTGGGATGAAAGCTAAACTAACAAATGTAATGAAATTGAGTGAGAATGCTACGATTGGAACGATTGGATAAAGCGGTGTGCGATATTTTAAATCGTTAATGTCTCCGCCGTTTTTTAAGAAGTTTCTACGGAAGAAAAACTGTGACGCTGCGATTGACATCCAAACTACGACAGCGGCCATAGCTGCAATAGATGTTAAAACTAAAAATACAGTATCTGCCGCAAATATACTTGTTAATAGAGACAAACTTGCAAAGATTAGACTGAAAATTAATGCGTTTAGTGGCACACCTTTTTTCGTTAACTTCGTAAAAGCTGGGCTTGCCATTCCTTGTTTTGCCATGGCCCAAAGCATACGAGAATTTGCGTATAGGCCAGAATTGGCTACGGATAATACTGCTGTAATAATAACAAAGTTCATAATGTCAGCTGCATATGGAACACCAGCTACATCAAATACAAGTACAAATGGACTTTCGACTAGATTAGCTTCTTGCCATGGGAGTAAACCTACAACAACTGATATTGCTAGGACGAAGAAGAAGAGAGTTCGCCAAATGGTATTTTTAATCGCTTTTGGAATTGTTTTTTCAGGGTTTTCACTTTCTCCTGAAGCAATGCCGATTAACTCTGTTCCTTGGAAGGAGTAATTTACTGTAATCATCGTAAGAAGAACAGCTAATGCACCGTTTGGAAATAATCCGCCATTTTCAGTGAAATTGTGAAGCATTGGCGCTGGTTTTCCGTTAAAGTCTAGTAGACCGAACATAACTGCACCACCAAGTACGATGAAAACAACAATGGTTGCGACTTTTACACTTGCGAACCAAAATTCTGCTTCTGCATATGCCTTTGCTGATAATGCGTTTACAAGAAAGAGTGCTGCTGCAAATGTAACACACCAAATCCACGAAGAAACGTCTGGAAACCAACGTTTCATTAAAATACTTACAGTTGTTAACTCTACCCCAACTGTAACAGCCCAATTTAACCAATACATCCAACCGACAACAAATCCAAAACCAGGTGAAATAAATTTGCTTGCATAGCTTTGGAATGAACCTGCTTCTGGCATAGCAACTGATAATTCACCAAGACATAACATCGTTAAATACATAACAAATCCACCGACTAAAAATGCAAGAATAGCCCCACCAGGACCGGCGTTATGAACGATTTGACCTGATCCCATAAATAGGCCAGTTCCGATAACGCCACCAAGTGCAATCATAAATAGGTGTCTACTTTTCATTGTTCGTTTTAAATCTGTTTGTTCTACTTGTTGATTCATATGCCCCTCACCTCGTTATTTTCTTGTATGTATGAATTGATTTTCATTCCGAGTTTTTAATCATTAGTGGGGGATGTGACACATACTCGGTTTATTTATTATGAAATGAATGGAGTATGTAAAAATGTGAACTATGACTAAATACTCTAAGAATGTTTTTATTAACAAGGTGATATCTTCACTATGTTAACTATTTAGATTTTAGCAAAAATATTCAGAAAAGTATATTGTTTTTTCTCTTTATTAAAAATAATTAGAATTTTATAACGATAGAAGTGTGAACAATAATTCACAGAATCTTTCTAGCAAACTAGTAAGAAGAAAGGTACAATGATAGGAGGTATGTCTGTAAAATAATAATTAATGGAGTTTTGTTTAAAATGAAAAAGTTAAAATATCTTTTTGTTTTTGGAATTATATTTGCTGCCGCGTTTTTTATAGGGAAAGATAAAATTATGCAAAAGGCGCAAGTGTTCCGTTTAGAGTTTCTATCTGAAATGAAAGAAGCGACGATGATTGAAAATGTTCCGTTTATAAAACAGTTACCAGAATTACCTCGTGGATGTGAAGTTACAAGTTTGGCTATGTTGCTGCAATACAAAGGTATACAAGTAGATAAGATGCAACTTGCTAGCGAGATTCATCGTGTTCCGTTTGAGCAAAATGGTTTACGTGGAAATCCTTATGAGGGGTTCGTTGGAAATATTTATACGAAGGCAGAACCAGGATATGGTGTATATAATCAACCTATTTTTAATTTAGCAGAAAAATATATTCCTGGAAAAGTAGTTAATTTAACAGGTAGAGACGTGCAAGATATGTATAAAGTAGTTAGTTCTGGGTCGCCAGTATGGGTCATTATTAATACAACGTTTAAACCACTAGCTGAGAGTAGTTTTGAAACATGGAATACAAGCTCTGGCGAAGTGAAAATTACATATTTTGAGCATAGTGTAGTAGTAATTGGATATGATCAAAACTTTGTGTATGTAAATGATCCTCTGAAAAATAATCCGCGTTTGGCTGTTCCGCGAGCAGAGTTTGAGAGAGCTTGGGAGCAAATGGGGAAACAAGCAATCACTATTTTATAATAATGAAAAAGTCATCTTTTTGATGGCTTTTTATTTTTAAGTGTTAGTGATAGAAAATTCAGAACATTCTTTTAAAAGTTAACAATTCACGTTATAATAACATTTAACTTAGTGAAGAAGGGATGAAGAGAAATGGATGTGGCAAAGGAACTTGTTTTATTAAAGAATCAGTTGATTGAGTGGAGAAGGCATTTTCATAAGTATCCAGAGTTATCTTTTCAAGAAGAAAAAACATCACAGTTTGTATTCGATATACTTCGGGAAATTCCGCATTTAGAAGTGTCAAGACCTACTAAATATAGTGTAATGGCAAGGTTAATTGGTAAACAATCTGGTAAAACTATCGCGGTTCGTGCTGACATGGATGCTCTTCCTATTCACGAAGAAAATGAGTTTGATTTTATTTCTACATATCCAGGTGTGATGCATGCATGTGGCCATGATGGACATATAGCGATATTACTTGGGGTTGTACATAAGTTAGTAGAGGAAAGAGAGAAGGTTAAAGGGGAGGTTCGTTTTCTCTTCCAACATGCAGAAGAAAACTTTCCTGGCGGTGCAGAGGAAATGGTTGCAGCGGGTGTAATGGAAGGTGTGGATTATATTATTGGTGCTCACCTTTGGGCGGCGTTAGAGGTTGGTAAAATAGGTGTAATTTATGGTCCTGCAATGGCTGCCCCAGATGTTTTTAAAATTACGATAGAAGGAAAAGGTGGACATGCTGGAATCCCTCATGAAACAGTGGATAGTATTGCAATCGGTACACAAGTTGTTGCGCAACTTCAGCAAATTGTATCTCGCCTTACAGATCCGTTAGATTCTCTTGTAGTATCTGTTACGCAATTTCATGCTGGGACAACCCATAATGTAATTCCAGAACAAGCGGAGATTGAAGGGACAGTGCGGAGTTTAAGACATGAGTTGCGAGAAGTAACAGAGAAAAGGATTGAACGGATTGTGAAGCATTTGACGGAAGCTTACGGGGCGAAATATACATTTTCTTATGAATATGGATATCGACCGGTAGTAAATGATTATGAAGTTACAGAGGTTATTGAACAAACAGCATTACAGCTTTATGGAAGGGAACACGTTACTCGTTTACAGCCGACGATGGCTGGGGAAGATTTTTCAGCGTTTTTACAAAAGGCGCCAGGGACATTCTTTTTTATCGGAGCAGGAAATAAAGAGAAAGGAATTATATATCCTCACCATCACCCTCGTTTTACTATTGATGAAGATGCATTACCGGTTGGAGTGGAAGTCTTTGTATCCTCCATTATGAATTTTATAAGTAAAGGAGAATGAGATGAAGAAAATACACGTATTAGCGCTTATTCCAGTTTTTTGTTTAGTTGTTGGACCGGTATTTGCTAATTCAGTTACTCCTTACGTATTAGGGATGCCATTTTTATTATTTTGGGTATTATTATCGGTGCTCATTACGTCTCTTTGTATGGGACTTGTGTACGTATTTGATCCTGCTAATAAGGGGGATGTGAAATGACCGCATTACTTATCATTATATTATTTTTGTTTCTCGCACTATTTTTAGGAATTCGGGCACAACATGGAAAAGATATGAATTTAGAGCAATGGTCAGTTGGTGGAAGGGGGTTTGGCACTATTTTTGTTTTTCTTCTGATGGCAGGTGAAATTTATACGACTTTCACATTTCTAGGCGGAAGTGGATGGGCGTATAGTAAAGGAGCGCCTACTTTCTATATTTTAGGTTATGGTGCATTAGCTTATATTTTATCTTACTTTTTATTGCCGCCGGTTTGGAAGTATGCGAAAGAGCATAATCTTGTTTCACAGCCAGATTTTTTTGTGAAGAAATATAAGAGTCAGACACTTGGCATTATCGTTTCTATCATTGGGGTTATTTCGATAATTCCCTACCTTGTTTTACAGTTGAAAGGGTTGGGGATTATCGTTTCGGAAGCATCTTACGGAAGGGTATCACCGGTTATTGCAGTTTGGATTGGTGCAATTGTCATAACGATATATGTAATGGTTTCAGGTATACACGGCTCTGCTTGGACGGCCGCTTTGAAGGATATTATGATCTTGTTTATCGTTATGTTTTTAGGTATATATTTACCGTACCATTATTACGGAGGGTTTCAGCCGATGTTTGAAGCTGTAGAAGCAGCGAAACCTGGATTTTTATCTTTACCTGATGAAGGAATGAGTATTTCTTGGTTTGTTTCTACTATTGTATTAACAGCTCTCGGTTTCTATATGTGGCCCCATACATTCGCTTCTGCTTTCTCTGCAAAAAATGAAAAAGTATTTCGTAAAAATGCGGCAATTATGCCACTGTATTCTTTAGTATTACTTTTCGTATTCTTTGCAGGTTTTGCAGCTATCTTGCAAGTTCCTGGATTAAAGGGAGGGGATGTAGACCTTTCGTTATTCCGTCTGGCTCTTCAAACTTTTGATCCGTGGTTTATTGGGATTATTGGTAGTGCTGGAGTTTTAACCGCATTAGTTCCGGGTTCTATGCTTGTCATGGCTGCTTCTACATTATTAGCAAAAAACATTTACCGAACAATGGTCCCATCAGCTTCAGATAGACAAGTTGCTAAAGTGGCGAAGTTATTTGTTCCTGTAGTAACTCTTGTAGCTGTTTTGTTCACTTTTAAAGGTGGAGAAACAATAGGAGCACTACTTTTAATGGGATATAGTATAGTGACACAACTTTTCCCTGCACTTGTATGTAGTTTGTTTCCGCGGCAAGTTATTACGAAGCAAGGGGCAATTGCAGGAATGGGGATTGGGTTGTTAGTGGTCGCATATATTACTTTATCTGGCTCAACTATAGCTACGATGTTTCCAAGTTTCCCTCAATATATAAAAGATTTAAATGTAGGTATAGTTGCATTGTTAATGAATATGATTGTGATGTTTATCGTTAGTGGGTTCACGAAAAATGTGTCTATAAAGACAGACAATATAATAGTAGAAAAGTAATCCGTGTGTTAGAGCTATCTTTGAAAAGAGATAGCTCTTTTTTGTATATATTTTCTTCTATTAGCGGAATCTAACTAAAAACTTGTTGAAAAGGAAGTTAGGTGGGGGAATTGTTAGAGTTAAAAGGTAACTTATTTGAAGTTATGAAAGAAATTAGGGATGAGTTAGGTTCGCCTAATGATTTAACAATTAGGGAAGTTGCCCTTGCTGGTAGTTTTACACGCTGTGCTGTTATTTTTTTATGTGGGTTAACTGATAAGGATAATGTTTATAAATATGTAGTTCGTACACTTCAATATGAAGAAGTGCATAAAGAAGAAGCTGTTGTTCAAACATTATTGGATCGTTTTATTTCTATTGCGGAAGTTGGTAAGAAGACAACGTTTCCGGATATTATAAATGCGATTTTAGCAGGAGATACGGTTATATTAATTGATAATATTCAAACTGCTATCGTGGTTAATAGTAGAGCTTGGGAAAAAAGAAGTTTAGAACCGCCGGTAACAGAAGATTTAATACGTGGACCGAGAGTTGGATTAAATGAAGATATTAACGTGAATAAAATGTTAATTCGCCGTAGTTTACGTGATCCGAAATTGAGATTTCAATCTTATATTATGGGGAAGAGATCCCAAAAAGAAGTGACTTTAATATATATAGAAGACATTATTAATCCTTACATTGTAAAAGAGCTAGATCGGCGTCTTCAATCAATCGTGACAGATGTCGTTTTTGAGACGGGTACGATTGAGCAATTAATTCAAGATAATAATTTGTCACCGTTTCCACAGTTTTTGAATACGGAAAGGCCTGATAATATTGTGGCCTCATTAGCGAAAGGAAAGGCAGCTATTTTGGTGGATGGCTCACCATTTGCTCTTATAGCCCCGCTAGTATTTGTTGATATTTTTCAATCTGTGGAAGATCACTATGAGCGTTGGGTAATTGGAACTTTATTAAGAATTTTGCGGATGGGTTCTGGTATAGTTGCAGTTTTAATGCCGGCGATGTATGTAGCGCTCGTCTCATACCACCAAGGACTTATTCCTTCTAAACTGGCGTATTCAATTGCTGGGGCGAGGGAAGGTGTGCCATTTCCTGCCTATATAGAAACATTAATGATGGCATTAACGATGGAGTTAATACGAGAAGCGGGAATTAGGTTGCCAAAACCGATGGGGCAAACAATTGGGATTGTAGGTGGGCTTGTAATTGGAGAAGCAGCGGTGAACGCAGGAATTGTAAATCCGTTTTTAGTTATCATTATTGCGGTTACAGCTATTGCTACCTTTTCTCTCCCTGTATATAGCATTACGATTACGTTTCGCATTTTACTTTTCGTATTTGTTTTAGCAGCGACTGCTTTTGGTTTGTATGGAATTATTTTAGCGCTTATCGCACTTGCAGTTCATATTACGAATTTAAAGAGTGTTGGTGTCCCGTATACAACGCCTATTGCTCCTGCATTTTATAAAGATTGGAAAGAAGAAATTATTCGCATGCCGAAGTCGATGTTAAAAGATAGACCAGAGTATTTACAAACGAAAGATTCTACAATACGTCCAAAGGAGGGAGAATAATTGAAACCATTTGAGTATGGCGATGAAGAAATTGGATCTCGGGAGCTGGGTTTTGCGGTATCGTCAACAATTATTGGTATAGGTGCACTATCTATGCCACGAGATATCGCTATGCAAACTTTATTTTCAGATGGTTGGATTATTTTACTTCTTGGCGGATTGATATGTGCGTGTTTAGGTTGGTTTGTGACTCGGGTAGCTATTTTATTCCCAAAACAAAATTTTGTTCAATATACGAGTGAGCACTTGACGAAGCCTGTTTCATACACGATTAGTATCATCTTAGTGTTAACATTCGTTGCATTGACAGCATATGAGGCCCGGAAAATTGCAATTATTTCACAAACGTATTTGTTTAGTGATACACCAATACAATTGTTATCTTTCTTTTTTTTGTTAGTTGTTATTTATGGAATTGCTGGATCTAGAGCTGCTTTATTAAGGTTAAATGTATTATTCTTACCTATCGTTTTAATTGCGATCGTACTGCTGTCTTTATTGAATGTGAACTTAATGGAAGTAGATAATTTACTACCTGCTTTTCAAACGGGCATCAGTCAATATGCTGTTGGAGTTAAAAATTCTATTTTTACGTTTATTGGATTTGAGGTAGCTTTATTTTATGCAGTGATGTTAAATGAGACGGCAAAAAAGGCTCCGATGGCAGTGGCAAAAGCCGTGATGGTAAACGTGTTGTCTTACATTTTAATTTATTTAACTTGTATTAGTGTTTTTACATATATGACAACCCGGGGATTAACATATCCAACGATTGAATTAGGGAAAGAGATTGAAATTGGTGGGGGATTTTTAGAAAGATTCGATGCGATTTTCTTTACGACTTGGATTATTACGATTTATAACACGACAGCAATGTATTATGACGTTGCATCTTTATTGTTTTGTGCCATGTTTCCGAAGGTTAAGAAACATATCTTTATTTTCGTAAGTGCTCCTATGATTTTTATGTTGAATATGATCCCTGGTAATTTAAATACTTTATCAAATTACGGAACGTATTTAGCTTGGATAGATATGGGCTTTGTCGTGTTAGCACCTTTGTTAGTTTTTATTGTATATAAAATAAAAAGAAGGAATGGTAGAAATGAAACACCTTCTTAAAATTATAATGCTCATAGTGTTAGCCGGATCGATGTGTGGATGCTCTGAGCTAGAAGAAATAGAAGAAAGAGGGTTTGTAGTAGGTGCAGCTTATGATATTGTGAAAAAAAAGAAATCGAATCCGATTATGAAAGGGACGTATCAGATGGTACTTCCCAGTAAGTTAGCGCAGCAAGGTGGACAAGGTGGTGGGGATAGCGAAAATTATATTAATGTTAGTGCGAAAGCGGATAGTGTCTTTGAGCAAATACGAATTATCGCCAAAAAAATTAGTCGCTCATTATTCTTTCCTCATATACAAGTGATAATTTTTTCTAAAGATTTATTAGCGAATCCATATGTTTTACAAAATACGTTAGATGTATATATTCGTGATCATGAGATGAGACGGAATATTCGTTTGTTCGTTTCTGAGAAAGATGCAGAAGCTATTTTGAAGCAGAGTGCGAAGCCTGAAAATTTACCGGCGCAGTATATTGATATGTTAGCTGAACATCCTCCGAAAAATGCTCAAATGGTTGAGGCTGCAAGAATTGGTGAGGTGCAGCAAAAAATGATTGCTAACAGAAGCTTCGTATTACCTATTCTTGAACTAACGAAACAAGGGGTACAAATGAACGGGGCAGCGTTGTTTCGAGGGAAGGATAATAAGTGTGTAGGTAGTTTGACTGGAGAAGAAACATTTGGAATGAATTATATAATAGGTAAGAAAATTGGAGGATTCTTTACTGTTCGTAAAAAAGACCAGCTTATTACATATGAAATTCATAAGATGCATCGAAAGATTAAAGTATCTACAGAAGATGCCACAAAACCGAAGTTTGATATTCATTTATCTTTTGAAGGCACTTTAGCGGAGGTGCACTTTAGTGATCATAAACAAATTATGAATGAAAGTCGATTGAAGAAAACAATTGCGGAGGAAATGGAGAAGTGTATCCAAAAATCGATTAAGCTTGTTCAAAAAAAATATAAGGTAGATGTATTAGCCTTAGGAGAAGTATATAAGCGGCATAATTATAAAGAATGGAAGAAGATAGATAAGAATTGGGATCAAGGTGAAAATTACTTTAGTAATGCTGAGGTTACTGTTCATGTTCATCCGACAATTGAGCATTCAGGTTCAGCCTTACCGAAAAGAGTGAAATAAGGTGATGTAAGTTGTTTACTGGTCTAGGGATTAGTTGCACGATATTAATGGCGGTTCTTCCGGGAGCTATATACTTTCTTCATAAAAAAATTTCAACGTATGGAGCGCAGCCGTGGAAAGAAAAAAAGAAACCTGAATGATTTTCAGGTTTCTTTCGCGCAAAGCAAATGTGAAGGGGGATACCTTCTATGTATGCTTCGCTTTTATACAAGCCCTAACCAATGTACCAATTGTGTAGAGAGGAATGTCACAACAATGGCGATAACGGTAGGGATTGCAAACGATAAGAATGTCCATTTTGCACTTTTTGTTTCTTTATATATGTTAACCAGTGTTGTTCCACATGGGAAATGAAGAAGTGAGAACAACATTGTGTTTAACGCTGTTAACCAAGTCCAACCATTTTCTAAGAATAGATTTTTAATTTGATTAAAATCATCTATTTCAGTTAAAGCTCCAGTTGATAAATAAGACATTAATAAAATCGGGATAACAATTTCATTAGCTGGTAGTCCAAGAATGAACGCAGCTAGAATAAAACCGTCAAGTCCTAACGTTTTAGCAAATGGATCTAGGAAGTTTACAAAATACATAAGTAAGCTTGTGTCACCGATGAAAATGTTAGCAAGTAACCAAGTTAATGCAGCCGCAGGGGCAGCTACAACGACAGCTCGTTTTAAAACATAAATAGATTTATCGAGTGTTGCACGTACAATTGTGTTCCAAACTTTTGGCTTACGGTACGGTGGTAACTCAAGAGTGTAGTGAGTTGGCACGCCTTTTAAAGCTGTTTTTGATAGTACCCAAGAAACAGTTAATGTCATAATAACACCAATTACAACCATCCCAACTACAACGCCGGCAGTAACTAATGTTTGCATGCTACCTGTATAACCAGCAGCCATAAATAATGAAGCCATTAAAATTAACATAGGCCAGCGACCGTTACAAGGAACGAAGTTGTTTGTTAAGATTGCAAGCATACGTTCACGTGGTGATTCAATAATACGTGTTGACATAATAGCGGCTGCATTACAACCGAAGCCCATTGCCATTGTTAAAGATTGTTTGCCATGTGCACCGGAGCGTTTGAATAAGCGGTCCATATTAAATGCAACACGTGGTAAGTATCCGTAGTTTTCTAATAGTGCGAACATAGGGAAAAAGATTGCCATAGGTGGTAACATAACGCTAATAACAGCACCGATACCACGGAATAAGCCAAGTATTAAAATGCCATGTAACCATTCAGGTGCATGTGCTGCCTGGAACCAAGATGTTAAATATCCTTCGGCCCATCCGAAGAATTCAGCAATCATATCAGACGGTACGTTAGCGCCTGCAATTGTAAGATAAAAAATAATAGATAAAATACCGAGCATAATTGGGAATCCCCAGATGGGAGATGTGAAAATTTTATCTAGTTTTTCAGAACGATATAATTTATCAGTATTTGTATATTGAACAGACTCTTTACATATGCTTGCAGATGTTCGATAAATATCTCCGACAATATCATCTCGTATATCTTCTTTTGAGAGTGCTTGTGCATGTTGAATAATATAGTCTAATGGAAGAGCCTTACTGGCTGAGTGAGATTCCATTCATTACGACCTCCCTTACAAGTGGTTCATTATGGTGTTTTTGAAGTGTAGTTAAGAAATTTTTATCTCCATCTAATATACGTAACGCAATCCAACGTGCTGGATACGTATCACCGAACACTTTATAAATTTGTGGTTCTAATTCTTGAATCATACTTTCGATTTTTTCACTGTAAGAAACCTTAATTGGTGTCGGAATTAGTTTTTTATTTGCTACTTTAGCGATAACACTTAGCAAATGCCCAATACCTACTCGGTTACGAGCAGAAATCTTAACTACAGGTACACCGAGCGATTTTGCTAATTTCTTTTCATCAATAACGATGCCTTTTTTCTCCGCTTCATCAATTAAATTAATACAAATGACTACGTTGCTTGTCATTTCCATCACTTGTAGTGCTAAATTTAAATTTCTTTCCATTGCAGTTGCATCTATAACAACGACAGTTACTTCTGGTTTTTCAAATATAATATAATCTCTTGCTACTTCTTCATCCGCAGAATTGGAATATAGTGAGTAAGTTCCAGGTAAATCTATTAATGTATATTTATTTCCGTTATGTTCGTATTCCCCTTCAGCTTTTAAAACAGTTTTTCCCGTCCAGTTTCCAGTATGTTGTTTTAAGCCTGTTAAAGTATTAAATAATGTACTTTTCCCGGTGTTCGGGTTGCCAGCTAAAGCAATGCGATGTTTGCTCATCTGAAATCATCTCCTATTAATACCCCGAAAATAAGGGAACTTTCTTCCTTGCGTAGTGCAATAGTTGTATTGCTTACTTGATAAGCGACCGGATCTCCAAGTGGACTGCGCTGTAATACTTTAATCGTTGCCCCCGGGATAAATCCTAAATCTAATAAACGTCGTTTCATAGTTCCTTCTAATTGTATCTTCTCAATTTGTACAAACTCTCCTGTTTTAAATTCGGAAAGTGGTTTTGTATTAGCCGATACCATAAAAGTTACCTCATCTCTATATTGTTAGTTTGAGTTTAAAAAGTTTCCTTAGGTAAACTTTTTGTTAGTAATATAGTAGACTACATTGGATGATGCTGTCAATTGGTACTTTAAAAATATTCATTTATTTTTAGAATTGTTCCAATTTATTTAGTTGTACTAAAAAATATTACTGAAATTCTGTTGAATGTAAATGAAGTAAGCGTGTAAAAGTTAAAAAATATAATGGGTTTGTAAATATATTTTTAACTAAAAGGGGAAAAGAGCAAAAAACATTTACATTGAATTTACATTGTTAAGAATAAATTTACATTACTGCTTAATTAGTGTGGATTTTGTTGGGTTCTTTAACTATAAATGTTGGGATTCCTAGCTTTTAAAGATTATTATCGTCATTTACTTAAAATTAAAAATTGCTTAACACTCACATAATATTGTTGTCCTACAATGAATTTGTGTTCGAAAGAAAATGAATTCGAAAAGCGATAATCCAAATGGGGGTACAAGACATGGTTATGAAAAAAGGTATTAAATTTTCTTTAGCGGCTTTAGTGGTGGCAGGAGCGTTAGTTGGATGTGGGAAAGCAGATGATACAGCTAGTAAAGAAACTGCTAAAGGAAGCGATAATACAAAACAAGAATTATCAGGTACGATTGCAGCAGCTGGTTCTACAGCTCTTCTACCTCTTGCGGAGGAAGCTGGAAAGAAATTCATGGAGAAAAATTCAAAAGTTTCTATTCAAGTTCAAGGTGGCGGTAGTGGAACTGGGATTAACCAAGTAGCGTCGGGTGCAGTACAAATTGGTAATTCAGATGTTCCATCAGGAGATAAAATAAAAGATGCTGAAAAAGCAAAAGAATTAGTAGATAACAAGGTTGCGGGTATTGCATTCGCACTTGTCGTAAATAAAGATGTAAAAGTTGATAACTTAACAGTACAACAAGTACAAGATATCTTCACTGGAAAAGTAACAAACTGGAAAGAGGTAGGCGGGAAAGATGAAAAAATCAACGTAATTAACCGTCCGGCTTCATCTGGTACACGTGCTACATTTGAAAAGACAGTTATGAAAGACGCGAAAATTAATGATGGAACTGGTACAACACAAGATTCTAACGGTGCAGTAGAGCAAGCGATCAATTCTACGCCAGGGTCAGTAAGTTATTTAGCAATGTCTTACATGGTTGGCGATAAAAAAGGTGCACTACAAACAGTGAAAATTGATGGTTCTGAACCGAAAGTTGAAAACATTTCGTCTGGTAAATATCCATTCTGGTCTTACGAGTACATGGTAACAAAAGGTGAAGCGAAAGAAGCAACGAAAGCTTACATTGACTATGTAAAAGGTAAAGACTTTGAAAAGCAAGTAGAAGATATGGGTTACATTCCAATGTCTAAATTAAATAAGTAATAAAATTTTATGGGGCTGGCTGCAAGGCCAGTCCTGTTCATTTCAATCTATGAAGTGGGGTCTGACCTGTGATGAAGGGGAAAAAACAAATTAATTACGTAAAAAGTGAGTATATAGGAAGATCGCTTGTTACGTTTTGTGGTATTTTTATTGTTTTAATTACATTAGCTATTATTGCGTTTATTTGCGGTAAAGGTATTCAATCTTTTACACAAAGTGGTATCTCATTTACTGAGATGTTAACATCGACAAAGTGGAATCCAAATGCTGACGAAGGAACCTTCGGGGCTTTGATTTTCATTGTAGGTTCAACAGTAGTTTCGTTAGGTGCGGTTATTATTAGTGCACCAATTGCTATAGCTCTTGCTATATTCATGAATTTAATTTCGCCGAAGTTTGGAAATAAAGTATTGAAGCCCGTTTTAGAATTATTAGTTGGTATTCCTTCGGTTGTATACGGATTATTAGGGGTTACGATTTTAGTGCCGCTATTACGTGATTCGTTCGGGGGAGTGGGCTTTAGTTTAATTGCAGGTATTGTTGTATTAAGTATTATGATTTTACCTACTATTGCTAGTATCGCTTCTGATGCAATACGCTCTGTTCCATTTGATTATTTAGAAGCTTCTTACGGTCTAGGGTCAACGAAATGGCAAGCGGTTAGCCGAGTGATTGTTCCTGCTGCGAAAAAAGGAATTTTAACAGGTGTTGTTTTAGGTTTAGCGCGTGCTTTTGGTGAAGCATTAGCGGTTCAAATGGTAATCGGGAACACAATTAAATTACCAGAAGGAATATATAGTCCGACAGCAACGTTAACTGGTATTTTGACAATGGACATGACAAATACATTGAACGGAACTGCTTGGAACAATGCGTTATGGACTTTAGCGATGATTTTACTTGTTATTTCATTCCTGTTTATTTTAGTAATTCGAGCGATTGGGCAAAGAGGTGAGCGATAATAATGAACGCAAGAACGGTAAATAAAATTTGGACAGGTATCTTTTACGCAGTTGCAGCTTTAGTTGTAGCTCTGCTAGTATTCTTAGTGTTTGAAATTTTGCAAAAGGGATGGGGATTTTGGGATCCTAATTTCTTGTTTGGAGAACCAAGTAATACAAGAGCTGGTGGTGGGATTGGTCCGCAGTTATTCAATTCCTTCTACATGCTTGTTATAACGCTTGTTATATCTATTCCTCTTGGTTTAGGTGCTGGAATATATTTAGCGGAGTACGCAAAACAAGGGCGTTTTTTAAATTTTGTTCGTTTATGTATTGAAACAATGGCGTCTTTACCTTCTATTGTTGTTGGTTTATTCGGTTTGTTAGTGTTCGTTACAATGACAGGCTGGGGATACACAGTAATGGGTGGTGCTCTTGCTTTAACTATTTTAAACTTACCAGGTTTAACGCGTGTTTGTGAAAATGCAATTTCAGAAGTTCCTCATAATGTAAAAGAGGCAAGTCTTGGATTAGGTGCAACGAAGTGGCAAACGATTGCTCGTATTATTATTCCGTCGTCATTACCGCAAATTATTACAGGTATTATTTTAGCGGCGGGGCGTATATTTGGGGAAGCGGCCGCACTGATTTACACAGCGGGTTTAACATCACCGATTTTAAATTCAGCAGCGGACTTCTCAAGTCCTGCGCATCCTTTAAATCCATTTAGACCAGCTGAAACGTTAGCGGTTCACATTTGGAAGTTAAATTCTGAAGGTGTTATTCCGGATGCGAAGTTGATTGCGACAAAATCTGCAGCTGTACTAATTATTATGGTGTTGCTATTCAATGTTATTTCACGCTTGGTAGCATCTATATTGCACAAACGTTTTACAGGAACGAAAAGAAAAAGTAAAACGACGAAGAAGATAAAAGCAGCATAAATGATAAAGAGAACTCTCTATTTATACGTAGGGGGTTCTTTTGTATCTTAATATAGAAGGAATGGATGTAATGATTGTTGAATTTGTAATTGATTATATAGATAAATAGTGCGGATGAGAGGGGAAGTTAATTTGTTTTTTCTGCAAATGTCAGGTTTTCCAGGGGCGGGAAAATCCACAGTTTCTAAGTATATAGCGAAGTTAACAGGTGCTGTAATTGTAGATCATGATGTTTTGAAATCGGCATTGTTACAATCATTAGAAATGAAAGGGATTGAATCGACGATTGTTGGAGGTGTATCATACGATATTGAATGGGTATTGATTGATTCTTATTTAGAACAAGGGCATAGTGTGATATTGGATAGCCCATGTCTATCCCGCATTTAACGGGCAGTAAGACCCCCGCCTCAAAATTCAGCGAAAGCAAAGAAGTTAGGTGGGGGATCAACTGCCCGTAAAAGCCCGATTGGTTCAACTAATAATCAGTGGGGGATGAACAAAACCCCCACTGATTAAAGTTTCACTTTATATGAAGGAATGATTGAAAAAGGAATGAAGCTGTCTAATAAACATGGTGTAAAATATAAATATATCGAATGTTACCTTAATGATATGGAAGAGATTAATAATAGGCTACAAACACGTAAGCGTATGGTCGGTCAGATTGGAAGAGTGGATTCGGAAGTAGCTTTTAAAAAATGGTTAGATGGTAGTAAAAGACCTTTAAATAGCGAATATCTTATTATAGATTCTGGTGAACCTTTAGAGCGGTATGCTCAAGAAATGATGGATTATATGAGTAGGTAAAGAAAAGGCGTTATCTTCATGAATGAAGATAACGCCTTTTCTTTTAAATATCAGGTGTTTCTGTGGAAGTGCTTATTTTTCTACGAGAGCGTCTTTTTCTCCCGATTTTATCTAATAATTCATACATAACTGGAACGACTACTAATGTAAGAACGGTTGAGACCGCTAAACCACCGATAACAACGACTGCCAAACTTTTTGATACCATGCTTCCTGCTTGCGATTGACCAAATAGGAGAGGAAGCATCGCGACGATCGTCGTTATAGCTGTCATAATAATTGGACGTAATCTGGTGGATCCCGCTTCTAATAAGGCATCTCTTGTTTCCATCCCGTGTTCTCGATTTTGTTGCACTCTTTCTATTAATACAATAGCGTTTGTAACTACAATCCCGATTAACATTAATGCGCCGATTAAGGAATTTATATCAACGGGTGTTCCTGAAATGATTAATCCTAAAATACCGCCAACAGCAGCTAATGGCAAGGAGAATAGAATTGCAAAAGGAGCGCGCGCCTGTCCGAAGGTGATAACCATAATTAAATATACAATCCCGATTGCAATCCCCATAATTTTGAATAAATCTGTGAAGTTTTCTTGCATAGATTCAGTTGCGCCTGCAATAGTTACTTTTGCGCCGTTAGGTAAGTCTAGTTTAGCTATCGTTTCGTTTACTTCTGCGCTTACTTTACTTAAATCTTCATTTGAGGCCTCGGCAGTAATTTGAATCGTTTCTTTTCCGTCTTTATGGAAAATTTCTGTTTGAAGTTGCTTTTCTGAAATCGTTGCAATGTCTTTTAAAGGAATTGGTCCATTAATAGGTGATAATATGTTTGTGTTTAAAATGTCTTCTCGTTTAGTAATGTTTTCTTTTTTGAGTTCTATCATAATAGTTGTTTTTTCATTATTGATTGAAACTTCACCAATAGGTGATTTCTTCATAAGGAATGCCACTTGTTGAGCTGCTAATTCTGGTGTTAATCCTAGTTGTTCGGCCTTTGTTTGATCAATATGGATTTGCCATTCTTTCTTAGAGTCTTCTAAATTCGTTTTTACTTTAGAAAGAGTATCCATATCTTTTAGTTTTGTTTCGACGAGAGTAGCAGCCTCTTTTAAATTCGTTTCGTTAGTAGCTGTTACGTTAAATTGCAAATTGTTGCCGCCGCCAGAGCTTGAATAACTCATTTTTATATAATCTAGTTCAGCGGGTTCAAAGGTTTTATTTTCTTTTTTTAACTCTTTAATATATTGATCAATATTAGAGCCTTTCTTGAAGACTACTAATATACTTGCGAGATTATTTTTGGTCGTTTGCCCCCATTGTGCATCTTCTGCGCTAGATCCCATTCGTAAAATAACATCCGTTACATCCGAGTTAGAAAGTAATTTCTTTTCGAAATCGAAAGCTTTTTGTTTTTGCGTTTCAGGAGCGTAATCAGCTGGGAAAGTCATGTTAATAGATAACATTGTGTCGTCTTCAGATTTTATATTCGCTTTCGGTAGTAATACATAGGCTGCAATCGATCCTGCGAATAATAAAAAAGAAGTAAGTAGAATAATGAATTTATGCGAAAGAGCCCACTTTAATGTAGCGACATATCGTGGTGAAGAACTTGGCTTTCTGTGCTTTGTTTTTTTGAGTAGTAAAAAAGCCATAAGTGGAACAACTGTTAGTGCGACGATTAAGGAAGATAATATAGAATATACAACTGCTAATACCATAGGTAACATTAATTTTCCGATTACTCCGGATACGAGTCCGATAGGTAAGAAAACAGCGACTGTTGTTAAAGTAGAAGAAGTAATTGCAACGGCGACCTCTTTCGTTGCGTCGAGAATAATATCTTTAGAGAAAGATTCTTTTTGTAAACGACGGAAAATATTCTCAATGACAACGATGCTATCATCGACGAGACGTCCAACGGCAACTGCTAAACCACCAAGAGTTAGGATGTTAAGTGTGATGTTAGATTGGTGTAGTAAAAAGAGAGTTAATAAAATAGATAATGGAATACTGACAACAGCGATGAGTGTCGTTCGGAAGTTACGCAAAAAGATTAAGATAATTAGAGTTGCAGCAATTGCTCCAAGAATTACTTCTTTTCCCATGCTAGTAACAGCGTTTTCAACTTGTTCATGAGTTGAGGCTAAAAGTTTAATGGAAAACTGATCTTTATATTGTTTACTTATATCTTTGATTTTTTTATCGATTTCTTTTCCGATTGCAACCGCATTTTTGCTTGGCTCTTTCATGATGATTAATCCAGTGCCTTCTTCTCCGTTTATATGTGAGATTGTATCGTAGTGTTGTTTCAGTTCAATTTGAGCAACATCTTGCAATTTTACTTGAGGTGCAACGGTAATGTTTTTAATAGCATCTACATTTTTGATATCCCCAATGACGCGAAGGTTATATTCTTCTTTATTAACGGTAACGGCTCCAGCTGGAGTGGAAGTTTCTTTTCCTTGTAAAACTTTTAATACTTGTTCTGTTGTTACGTTTTTATCTTTTAATTGATTTGGGTCTAGTACGATAGATAATTCAGAAGTTGATTTTCCGAAAAACATAACGTTAGCAACGCCATCAATGCTTTCGAGTTGTGGTACGATTTCTTTTTCGATTTGTTTTTCATCTGCTTTTGAAAATCCATTTTGTTTCTGGATTGCAATTTGAGCGAGTGGAATCATAGAAGTATTTAATTGGCTCACTACGGGTTTTGTTGCATCTTTAGGTAGTCTAATTGTATTAATGGCTTTTTCGACCTCGCGTGCTGCATCCTTCATATTTGCTTTGGATGTATACGCGATATCAATGCGTGATAATCCCTCGTGTGTAGAAGAGGTGATGCTATCGATATGTTCTAAATTGCGAAATTGTTTTTCAAGAGGATCTGTTATTTCTTTCGTCATTGCTTCAGCGTCAAGTCCTGGAGATAAGGTTGTGACAGTGACTGCAGGATTATCGATGCTTGGTAAAAATTCCATAGGTAATTTGGAACCGGAATAAACGCCGAGTATGGAAATGAGAAACACCATGATGATAACAGCGGCGCGGTTTTTTAACGAAAACTTTGTTAACCTATCCATAAAGTAATTCCTCCATCGGTTTATTTATAGTTGAGTACGTCCTTTCTTACTATATAACAAAAAATGGATATTTTTCATTAATTAAATGTAAAAAAATTCTAACAATAATCTTAAGTTAATGTTTTTAGTACAATTTTGTTGTTTATCCCACTATTCGCTGGACGCTAAGACCCTCGCTTTAAAATTTGGTTGGATTCGAGCGGTCTGATCCGTTAATAATCTTCGGGAAGAACAAAATCAAAAATCAGCATGTTCGCTTTATTATAGAAAGTGAACATACTGATTGGAGAGGGAAGTACTGAATCTCTTTTTTTAGTGTGGATTGATTTGTATTGTTATATTGTTGGCCTATAGAGAGGTAAATGGTATGGGTTTTATTATAGAAGAGAATAGGTTTATAAAATGCGGTTGGGTCAATTAGAGTGTATCGGTATACAATTTTAAATGGCTGTTTTCTGTAGAGGGGATGAGGTGTTCCTATATAGAAGAAAGTAGGTTGGATATTTTTTTTGTTTTTTTATAAAAAACACTTGTTATTTAAAAACCATGATGGTATATTAATAAACGTCGCTGATGCGGAAACGCAGAAAACGACAAAAAAGAAATTTTAAAACATAGTTGACATCGAAAAATGAAGATGTTAATATGATGAAGTCGCTTCTGAAGCGGCAGACAAGTTCTTTGAAAACTGAACGAAACAAACAACGTGAAACGTCAATTTTTATTTTTAGATGCTA
>NZ_MACF01000006.1 GCF_001884045.1 Bacillus mobilis
ATGTAAAACCAGAAGAAGAGCAAGTTGAAGAAGAAACAATAGAGGAAATAAAAGAAGAAAAACCGGAAGAGCCAAAGGTGACAGAAGAACCGAACGTGTTAGAGAAGCCAGAGGTGAAAGAGAAACCGGAAATTTTAGTAACACCAAAAGAAGAAGAAAATAAAGAAGAAACAACAGAAGAAATAAAAGAAGAAAAACCGGAAGAGCCAAAGGTGACAGAAGAACCGAACGTGTTAGAGAA
>NZ_MACF01000007.1 GCF_001884045.1 Bacillus mobilis
CTGAAAGAATATAGAATGACATTTAAGCACCTACATCAATTGGCTTTGGAAAATGGTGATGCCATTCATCTACTACATGAATGCATAGATTTTCTAAGAAAAAACAAAATCATACTGCCTGCTATCACTACACTTGAAAGAATAGTGTGGGAAGCAAGGGCAATGGCTGAAAAGAAGCTATTTAACACGGTTAGTCAATCCCTAACAAATGAACAAAAAGAAAAACTTGAAGATATTATTACCTTGCAGCATTCGTCAGAATCCAATAAAACGATATTGGGTTGGTTAAAAGAACCACCGGGACATCCTTCACCCGAAACCTTTTTAAAAGTAATAGAACGACTCGAATACATACGAGGAATGGAATTAGAAACGGTGCAAATTAATCATTTGCACCGCAATCGCCTGTTACAGCTGTCTCGCTTGGGTTCAAGATATGAACCTTATGCATTCCGTGATTTTCAGGAAAATAAACGATATTCAATACTAACCGTCTATTTATTACATCTTAATCAAGATTTGACGGATAAAGCTTTTGAAATTCATGACAGACAAATACTTAGTCTCTTATCAAAAGGTCGTAAGGCTCAAGAGGAAATTCAGAAACTGAACGGTAAAAAGCTGAATGAGAAAGTTATACACTTTACGAACATCGGACAAGCTTTGATCAAAGCAAAACAGGAAAAATTAGACGTTTTTGAGGTTTTAGAATCCGTTATTGAATGGAATTCTTTTGTCTCTTCGGTCGAAGAAGCCCAGGAGCTTGCACGTCCTGCTGACTATGATTATTTAGACTTACTGCAAAAACGATTTTATTCACTAAGAAAATATACGCCAACGCTATTAAGGGTGTTGGAATTTCATTCTACAAAGGCAAATGAGCCACTTTTACAAGCTGTAGAGATTATCCGAGGAATGAACGAATCCGGAAAACGAAAAGTACCTGATGACTCACCTGTGGATTTTATTTCAAAACGTTGGAAAAAGCATTTATACGAGAATGATGGTACAACAATCAATCGTCATTACTATGAAATGGCTGTTTTAACAGAACTTCGGGAGCATGTTCGGGCAGGAGATGTTTCCATTGTTGGCAGCAGACAATATAGAGATTTTGAGGAATATTTGTTTTCCGAATTTACATGGAATCAAACGAAAGAGAATACGAGATTATCAGTTAGTTTATCATTCGAAGATTATATAACGGAGAGAACCAGCAGCCTTAATGAAAGGTTAAAGTGGTTAACTGCCAATTCCAACAAGTTAGATGGAGTTTCTCTTGATAAAGGAAAGCTGTCACTTGCACGCTTAGAAAAAGATGTACCAGAAGAAGCAAAAAAGTTTAGTGCAAGCCTTTATCAGATGCTACCAAGAATAAAATTAACCGATTTACTGATGGATATTGCTTATATAACAGGATTTCATGAGCAATTTACTCATGCTTCCAATAATCGAAAACCGGATAAAGAAGAAACGATTATTATTATGGCTGCCCTTTTAGGAATGGGAATGAATATAGGTGTAAGCAAGATGGCTGAAGCAACACCCGGACTTACATATAAGCAATTAGCCAATGTATCTCAATGGCGCATGTATGAAGATGCAATGAATAAAGCCCAAGCCGTATTAGTAAATTTTCATCACAAATTACAATTGTCTTCCTATTGGGGAGACGGTACAACATCCTCATCAGACGGTATGAGAATGCAGTTAGGTGTTTCATCACTACATGCAGATGCAAACCCACATTATGGAACTGGAAAAGGAGCCACCATCTACCGTTTTACTAGTGATCAATTCTCTTCTTACTACACAAAGATTATTCATACTAATTCAAGGGATGCGATTCATGTTTTAGATGGTTTGTTGCACCATGAAACGGATTTAAACATAGAAGAGCATTATACAGACACAGCTGGTTACACAGATCAAATATTCGGACTGACTCATTTATTAGGATTTAAATTTGCCCCAAGAATAAGAGATTTAGCAGACTCAAAATTATTTACAATAGATAAAGCAAGTGAGTATCCAAAATTAGAAGCCATTTTACGTGGACAAATAAATACAAAGGTCATTAAAGAAAATTATGAGGATGTTTTGCGATTAGCTCACTCAATAAGAGAAGGAACAGTTTCAGCATCCCTTATTATGGGGAAACTAGGATCTTATTCAAGACAAAACAGCTTGGCTATAGCCTTACGTGAGATGGGTCGAATAGAAAAAACAATTTTTATTTTGAATTATATATCGGATGAATCATTAAGAAGAAAAATACAAAGGGGATTAAATAAAGGAGAAGCCATGAACGGATTAGCAAGAGCTATTTTCTTCGGAAAACAAGGTGAGCTTAGGGAACGGACTATACAACATCAATTGCAAAGAGCCAGTGCTTTAAACATCATTATCAATGC
>NZ_MACF01000008.1 GCF_001884045.1 Bacillus mobilis
AATTGTCGATAGGTAAGTCTTTGAGGTTATCTCCAACTTTTCCCCCGATCCGCACGGTACGTGCCACTTTCACGGCATACCGCGGTCCACCTATATTGTAGTTTTCTTTTCATCTAATAATGATAAGCTCTAAGCAAACAACGCTAGTTGTTCATGTTCCATATCCACTTCATTTTGTGATTACATACAGATTTCCTCATTTTTGACTAATTTCCGCAATTTATTAAGTTTGCCTAACTGTTCCTCGTTGAGTTTTAATTTATTGAGGAATTGGTTTATGGTTTCTATATTGGTCGCGTGTATTAGTGTATGGACACTTGGCTTGATGATGGTAAGATTTTTGTAGCTGTCATCCCTTGTTTCACTCCATAATCGCTTATGGTGACAGTGGATGTCCCAAGGCGAGAGTTTCTCACCTGTTACACTGCATCTTCCTTTTTGTGCAATATAAAGAGAAATTCGATTATCATTGTATTCTATGGTTGCCCGTTCATTTATAACTGGGTTTTCTCTTAACCATTTCAGTTCCGCTTCGGTTATTTCTGCCAAGTTTTTGTGTATAAGGGCTCGTCCTTCTGCGGTGTATCTGTTAATAGATTGCTTTTTCATCATCGGTTTTTTGTGTTGAATATAGGAGATTGGTAAAATAGGACATTTCATGAGAAATCTCATCGCTTTTGACTTTAGGTATGGTTTAATACCTCTGTCTTTCCCTTTATATTTCCCTATATTCGTGTATCCGTTTGTGTTGCTTTTTCCTCTAATTTTTGACTTTGGGAATCTGTTATACATCATGTGACCAAGACTATGGTTCATTTTACTGAAATCCAGGGAAGCATGCGTTGCTATTTTATAATAGTTGTGCTTACCAATGACCATGCTGTTGTATATACTGATTCTCTTAATTGTTTCATTAGAGTTTGGGGTTCTCTGTATCCTTTTCACTTGTTTTGCTAAATCTTGTTTTGTTTTTTCCAGTGCTTTTGGAGAGATGTGTGTTACTGCAATGTATCGTGTGTTACCGTTCTTCTTACCTTTCTTTACAGCCTTAAGAGTGAAACCTAAGAATTCACTCTGTTGCTTTTTCAGATTGGTTACTTTAGACTTTTCGGTTGAGATAGGCAGTTTTAGACGTTCTTCTAACCACATTTGAGTTGCTTCGAAAATTTTCTCCGCATTCCTACGTGTATTTGTAAAGATTTTAAAATCATCTGCGTATCTTACGATATACATTGGTTTCATCTTGGATGTTTTGGATAGACAATATGTTACAGTGTCATTACTCCAAATCCCATCTTTCAATCTCGGCTTTACCTTCTTGGCTTTGAAAGTTTCCCATTGATTACTAATCCACCAGTCAAATTCGTTAAGGTTAACATTGGCGAGTAGTGGACTAAGGATACCACCTTGCGGGGTACCTTTGGTCGGAAATATCGTTTTGCCGTTAGGCAGTTGCACTGGCGCTTTCAATATTTTCCGGATAATGACTAGTAGTTGTTTGTCACGAATACCCAGTGTCCATAGTTGGCGCATGAGTTTGACGTGACTTACTTCGTCAAAGAATCCCTGAATGTCTATATCCACCACATATGTAAGGTTTTGCTGATTTACCCGTTTTGTTGCGTCTGCTATAGCATTTTCAGCACTTCTGTTTGGGCGAAATCCATGACTTCGGTTACAGAAGTGTGCTTCACAGATAGGCTCCATTACTTGTAAGATGCATTGTTGGATAATCCTATCCCACATACTTGGTATTCCCAGAGGTCTGGTTTTCCCATTGGGTTTCGGTATTTCCTTGCGCCTTACTTTCTGCGGTTGGTAGTTTTGAAAGCGTCTTTTTACTTCGTTCAAGAAATAGCTTTGTTCCATTCTCTCAATATCCTTAATGTTTACATTGTCACAAGCTGCTGTTTTACTCCCTTTGTTTCCTTTAATATTACGAAACGCGAGGAGTATATTTTCATCTGATATAATGATAGGCATTAAATTTTTAAAAGAATTTTTCTTTGTTGCCTTCTGGTATAAGTTATCTAAGAAAGTTTGGATACCGTAGTATTCGTTGTGTCTTAGTTTCTTATTCTTTGGCGTGGACTTAGTTCTATCATTCATGGTCTATCACCTACTCTCATATTGATTTGGTGACCTTTTGAGTCTTACCAGAATCCATGCAAGATTAGATGAAATTTCAGTTCCTACAAATAGGCTTGTGGCTGTTCCTCCAATTCCATTACAGAATCTTCAACGGTCGTGCCACTACTCTCACCACTATTAAGAATACTTCCCTCGGTTACCCGTTTCGTATTCAACTATATCCGCCGATAGAGTCATAGACCCAACGTTAGTGGCTTTCGACGTTCCGTTCAGACTATCGTTGTTTTAAAGATCTTTCAATCTCCGATTTAGGTGCTTGCTTTACCCCGTGTCTAGCTCCGTTGCCTGTAACAACGTTAGGATTGGTCACTATGCGATGTTTCCAATCCATTAGACAAGTCTTATTTTCAGACTCCGAATCATTTCTGACCCGTAAACCTATCGAGGTGTACATTCGCAAGTTCGTCAGTGTTTACACATTCTCACCTTGTCGGTTGACAGCATACGGTACTTAGTTAGTTCCAGCCGGTTTATTATTCCTGCTGGCTTTCGGTTATCCATATAGACACTACGAACCGTAACCGCATGTTTTACCCTGCTTCCAACATCTCACTCTGCCGAGTGTATGCAGTTGGGAATCTCACTGGGAGAGTTTCGGGGCGTTACTCCTTCATTCCTCTCACTCGCCTGAACAGTTATCCTACTCTTTATTGTTTTCGATGTTTCTACAATTAAGAATAGTCCTCGTTGTCGCCTATGCTCCCGCATTACTTACTCGAGAACGTCTCGCACCG
>NZ_MACF01000009.1 GCF_001884045.1 Bacillus mobilis
ATCCAGTGTACACCTGGCGTATATAAAAGTTTGTGGTGTTGTACATATTCTTAGCGTTATGACAAGATTCTTGAAAATAAGAATACATACGATGCCCTTTTTTAATCCAGATTTGAAGAGTTTTATAGTTTGACGGATTTTCCTTTTTCATTTTATTCACCTCCTTGTTAAGGATATTATAGCAAAAAGGGAACGTACGTTTCCTCTTTTTTCTTGAAAATAAAATATTTCTTTCGATTCACCTCACCACCTTCACTTACGTTTAGAGGTGGGAGTCCTCTCGAAAGGCATGATAGAAAGTTTTTCAAAAAAAGAGATCTTCGCATACTGCGAAGATCTCTCCTACTATTTCTTATAAAGTTTCAGAAGTAGTTTTTGCTTGCATGTGAAGTGCTAAGTAGTCAGGGCCACCAGCTTTAGAGTCTGTACCAGACATGTTAAAGCCACCGAATGGTTGGTAACCTACGATTGCACCAGTACATCCACGGTTAAAGTATAAGTTACCCACATGGAATTCTTCACGTGCTTTTTCAATATGGTCACGGTTATTAGTAACAACAGCACCTGTTAAACCGTATTCTGTATTGTTTGCAATTGCTAGTGCATGATCAAAGTCTTTTGCTTTACAGAATGCTACTACTGGTCCGAAGATTTCTTCTTTCATTAAGCGAGCATCTTCTGCAACGTCAGCAACGATTGTTGGTTGGATGAACCAGCCTTTAGAATCGTCTCCTTCGCCACCTGCTAAGATTCTACCTTCTTCTTTACCAATTGCAACATAGCTCATTACTTTATCGAATGCAGCTTGGTCATTAACAGGACCCATGTTTGTACCTAATACAGCTGGGTTAGCAACTGTTAATTCTTTCGTTAATTCAACAGCACGATTTAATACGTGATCGTATACATCTTCATGGATTACTGCACGAGAACATGCAGAACATTTTTGTCCTGAGAATCCGAATGCTGATGCAACGATAGATTTAGCTGCTAATTCAAGATCTGCTTCTTTATCAACAACGATTGTATCTTTACCACCCATTTCAGCGATAACGCGTTTTAACCAAATTTGGCCTGGGTTTACTTTCGCTGCACGCTCATAAATACGGATACCTACATCACGAGATCCAGTGAAGCTCACGAAACGTGTACGAGGGTGATCTACTAAGTAGTCACCAACTTCAGAACCATTACCTGGAACGAAGTTTACTACGCCAGCTGGTAAGCCAGCTTCTTCTAATACTTCCATGAATTTCGCTGCTACTACAGGAGTTGTACTAGCTGGTTTTAGTAATACTGTGTTACCAGAAACTAAAGCAGCTGTTGTCATACCTGCCATAATTGCGAATGGGAAGTTCCAAGGAGAAATGATAACACCTACTCCTAATGGAATGTAAGAGAAACGATTATATTCAATTGGACGGCTTTCTACTGGAATACCGTCTTTTAATTTTAACATTTGACGACCATAATATTCCATAAAGTCGATTGCTTCTGCTGTATCAGCATCTGCCTCATTCCATGGTTTACCTGCTTCTTTTACAAGAATAGCAGAGAATTCATGTTTTCTGCGACGAACGATTGCTGCAGCGCGGAATAAAATGTCTGCACGCATTTCTGGCTTTGATTTTCTCCAAGTTTGGAATGTTTCATCCGCTACTTGCATTGCTTTTTCAGCTAACTCACGGCTTGCTTTTGAAACGCGACCAACAAGTTCCTCTTTATTTGCAGGGTTTACAGAAACAATTTTGTCTTCTGTAGTGATTTTTTCTCCCCCAATAATTAATGGATAGTCTTGTCCAAGATAAGATTCTACTTTCTTTAAACCTTCTTCAAACGCTAATTTGTTAGCCTCCACTGAAAAATCTGTAAATGGCTCATGTTTGTATGCTACTACCATTTTTTTAGCCTCCCCTTAGAAAAACGTTTACATTTTACAACATTATTCTACACGATAATTTAGATTTATTCAAATATTCCTAGACTTATATTTTAAAAATTAATTAATTTTTAAAATATAATAAAAAAATAGAGTTATACATACGTATAACTCTACAAAATATGAGTATATTCCAAAATGTTTTTTCCAATCAATAAAATAGTTACTAATAAAAATAAAGTTCTTACATATCCAACACCTTTTTGGACTGCAAACTTCGATCCAAAATAAGCGCCAAAAATCATCGACAATCCCATAATAATACCGTATTCAAAATGAATTACGTCTAAAAATAAAAAAGTAATTAAAGATACGATATTACTAACAAAGTTCAAAAGTTTTCCAGATGCTGCTGCTTGAATAAAATCCAAACCAATTAATAAAAATGCAAAAATTAAAAAGGATCCTGTCCCTGGTCCAAAAAATCCGTCGTAAAACCCTATCATTAAAATAACAAAGAAAAATATTAATGTTTTTCTTTTCGTCATCTTCTTATAGGTAGATACACTTCCCCAATCCTTTTTTGCAATAATATAAATAGCAATAAACACCAACATCACAAGCACTAACGGACGTAAAATATCCGGCGGAATAAACTTTACTACTAAAGCACCTGAGACCGCCCCTATAATAGTTAACGGGATTAACTTTCCTACAATTTTAAAATCGACCTTTCCTGATCGAATAAAATAAATTGCACTCGTAAACGTCCCCATCGTTGCCGCTAATTTATTTGTTGCAATTGCCGAAGCTGGTGGTAAACCAACAAACATAAGTGCAGGAAGTGAAATTAATCCTCCACCGCCAACAACTGAATCAATAAAAGCTGCTAAAAAGCCGAATGCAATTAATAAAATAATGACTTGAAAACTTAATTCTTCCATGTGCTTACCCCTTACCCCCATTATTTATAACATTTTAAATTATAACAAAATTATTCAAGAAAAAAAGCCGTTCCATAAAGGAACGGCCCTCCTATTTAATCTAAAATTTTCACAAATGGTTCATCTTGCTTCGCTTCACGTATAATAATCGCTTCTGGGCGTTCTACAGATTTAATCGTTACTTGTACTTTCATATAATTCGGGAAGTATTCTGTCACAAGCCCAGCTACATATTGTGTAAAGCCAATTATTTCTGCTTTCCCATTAAACTGGACCGGAATATCAAGTTTTATTTCCCTTAATTCATCGTCTCTATACATACCAGTACCGATAACAGCTGTATAGTCGCCCTGGAAATAATCGCTTAGTTTCGCTTTAAAGTTCGATACTCTCGCAAGATCTTCACGTTTATTATCTGTTTTCGCTTGTTCAGATGGGAACAAATAATACTTCTCATTAATTTGTTTCCAATCCTCAACCTTTTCACTACCTTTTTCTACATTCGCATAAGAGACAAAGTTACCTGGTACGAGCGAAGACTTTGGAGCCTGACGATACATCGCAAACGTTATCGGAACATTTTTTGTGTCAGGTTTTTTTTCATGCATAAATTTCAAGACTTCTTGCGCCATTTTTTTCCCTTCGGCTAACATTTTTTCTTGCTCGATTTTAGTTTCACGCGGATAACCATGCTCTTCCTCGTAATAATGAACCGAATTCATTGCTAAACCAACTACAATACCTTGGAGTTCATCTGTTTCACCTTTTTTCACATAATAATCATGCTCTAAAATATTTGAAATATATATTGGATTTTTTTTATTTTTTTCCTCTAATGATTCAGATCCTCCACCTAACGCTGGGTTTAACCCAATGTTAGGAAATTTAACGGCATCTTTTTTTAACATGTCCTCTAGTTCCTTTTGTTCAGCATCTGTACGCTTTCTTTTAACAAGCATCTGTAAATTTTGAGTATCTAGAGCACTTCCACCTTTAAAGAAATGATCTTTCGTACTAAAGGATTCTTTTGCAATACGCATTAATCCTGTTTCAAATTCATCTATATCAAGACGATTACTTACTCCTTGTACAACTAAACCACGTGCAACTCCTGCGTCAAATGGAATAGTCGTCTTATAATATTCATCCGAAATAGAGTACTTCGGAACGATTGCTTGTTCTTTTGCTTTCCCCGATTTCTCAACCACTTTTTCATCTTTATCGGCACCTGCACTACATCCACTTACAAGTAGACCAAGGCTTAATACCGCTAATGCTATTTTTTTCATGGTAAGTTTGCACCTCTTACTTATTTAGCTCTTGTAAGAACCTCTCTTCATTCCAAACCTCAACATTATGCTTCTCTGCTTGTGCTAATTTCGAACCCGCTGCTTCACCTGCAACAACTAAATCCGTACTTTTACTAACACTTCCTGTTACTTTTCCACCTAATGCCTCAATCTTCTTCTTCGCTTCACTACGTCCCATAACTTCTAATTTCCCTGTTAAAACGACAGTTTTTCCTGCGAAGTACGACTCAACATTTTGTAAATCAGCAATTTTTATACCTTTGTATGCCATATTCACGCCATACTCTTTAAATTGTTGTAATAGCTCTAATACGTCTTCATTATCAAAATACGTCACGACGGATTGAGCCATTTTTTCACCAATCTCGTTAATTGCTTTTAGCTCTTCTTCCGTTGCTTTCACAAGTGCATCCATCGTTTCAAAATGCTCTGCAAATGTACGTGCTGCTTTTGCTCCGACATGGCGAATACCAAGACCGAATAGTAATCGCTCTAATGAGTTTTCTTTAGAATTCTCAATTGCTTGCACTAAATTCGTTGCTGATTTTTCACCGAATCGTTCTAACTGCAATAATTGCTCTTTCGTCAACGAATATAAATCAGCAAATGTACGAATATAATCCGCATCAAAGAGTTGTGTAATGACACGTTCTCCAAGTCCATCAATATTCATTGCATTTCTTGAAACAAAATGAATTAACCCTTCTCGAATTTGAGCTGGACAAGTTGGATTTATACAACGAAGTGCTACTTCTTCTTCTAAACGAACTAGTTCACTTTCACATGCTGGGCAATGCGTTGGCATATGGTATTCTTCTTCCTCACCAGTACGCTTATCGAAAATAACGTTCACAACTTCAGGAATAATATCTCCGGCCTTCTTCACTACCACATAGTCACCAATTCGAATGTCCTTTTCACGAATTAAATCTTCGTTATGTAAAGAAGCACGACGAACGATCGTACCAGCCACTCGCACTGGCTCTAGCTCTGCTGTCGGTGTTACAACCCCTGTGCGACCAACACTTAATTCAATACCTGTTAATCTTGTTACAACTTCTTCAGCCGGGAATTTATAAGCAATTGCCCACCTTGGACTCTTTGCTGTAGTTCCTAAACTTTCTTGAAGAGCAACATCATCTACTTTTATAACGATTCCATCAATCTCATAATCAAGATGCGGGCGTTTTTCTTGCCATTCTTCTACATAAGCTATAACTTCTTCGATTGTTTCACATGTACGACGATTTGGATTTGTTTTGAATCCAAGTTCACCTAAGAAATCAAGCGATTCACTATGTGATGGAATTATTTTTTCTTCTACATTCGCAAGACCGTACACAAACATAGATAAGTTACGCTTCGCTGCAATTTTTGGATCCAGTTGGCGTATTGAACCTGCCGCCGCATTACGCGGATTCGCAAATACATCTTCACCATTTTGTTCTTTTTCTTCATTTAACTTAACGAATGAACGCTTCGGCATATAAGCTTCGCCTCGTGCTTCTAACGTTACTTCTTCATTTAAACGGAGCGGGATCGCTTTAATCGTTTTTAAATTTTGGGTAATATCTTCACCTGTTACACCATCACCACGTGTTGCCCCTTGAATGAAGCGCCCTTTTTCATAATGAAGTGAAACAGCAAGTCCGTCAATTTTTAATTCGCATATATATCTTACATTCGCATCATCAATTCCTTGGCGTACTCGTCGGTCGAAATCACGTAAATCTCCTTCGTTAAATGCATTTCCTAAACTTAACATCGGTGATTTATGTGTTACTTTTTCAAATATATCAAGAACAGTTCCCCCAACGCGAATGGAGGGAGAATCTTCACTCATAAACTCTGGATTCTCTGCTTCTAATTTTATAAGCTCCTGCATATTACGGTCATACTCCGCATCAGAAACAGAAGGATTGTCTAATACGTGATACTGATAGTTAAATGTATTTAACAAATCACGCAGTTCTTCTATACGTTGTTTTGCTATCTCTTTTGACATATCCTCATTCCTTTCCTATTGTTTCGTCACAGGTGCAAATTTTGCTAACAAACGTTTAACACCAATTGGGCTTGGGAACGCAATATCTAATTCTTTTGCATCACCTTCACCTTTTACACTGACAACTGTACCGACTCCCCATTTTTGGTGGGAAGCTTTATCTCCTACTGCCCAGCCGATTTGCTCGCCACCTGTCGTCTTAGCTGCAGGACTCGCGAAAGCTGAACGAGAGCGTGTTGTAGTTGTCATTGTCGTTCTGCTGTTACTAGCCGTTCTGCCTTTTGCACCAAACGAAGTTTCACGCTTCGGCGCTGTTTCATTTAACGATTCTACTAGCTCTGCCGGGATTTCTGTAATAAATCGAGAGGCAGCGTTCATACTTGTTCGACCAAATAAAGTACGCATTTGTGCATTTGATAAATATAACTCTTCTTCTGCACGCGTAATACCTACATAAGCAAGGCGACGCTCTTCTTGCATTTCATCTTCTTCCATGAGAGAACGAGTATGCGGGAATATTCCTTCCTCTAACCCTACAATAAAGACAACTGGGAACTCTAACCCTTTCGCTGAGTGCATCGTCATTAAAATAACTTCCTCACCAGCAGTTGGATCTTCATCGACACGATCAATATCAGCAACAAGCGCTAAGTCTGTTAAGAATGCAACAAGGCTCTTATCTTCGCTTTGAGATTCAAATGTTTGCGTAACAGATAAAAACTCATCTAAGTTCTCTAGACGACCTTCCGCTTCTAAAGTACGCTCGTTTTTCAACATATCGCGATAGCCTGTTTTTTCAATAACTTCTTCTACCAATTCCGTAACAGATAAATACTCTTGCATATTTACCCAGTTGTGTAATAAACCTGCGAATTCTTTTACTGCCTTTGTAATTTTTGCACTTACTCCAACATGCTCAATCTCATCGAATACAGCAGTTAATGAAATTCCATTTTGTACGCCGTAATTAATAATTTTATCTATAGAAGTCGCACCAATTCCGCGCTTTGGCATGTTAATAATACGTGCGAAACTAATCTCATCATCTGGATTCCCAATTAAACGTAAATACGCCAAAATGTCTTTAATCTCTTTACGATCGTAGAACTTTGTACCGCCGACAATTTTGTAAGGAATATTAGATTTCAGGAAAATCTCCTCGACCATACGAGATTGCGCATTTGTACGATATAACACTGCAAAATCAGTATATTTTCTTTTTCCCATTTGAATATCGTCACGAATTTTTTTCGCAACAAAATACGCTTCGTCTTTTTCCGTTGCAGCACGGTAATACGAGATTTTGCTTCCAACTTGATTATCTGTCCATAATTTCTTCGGTTTACGGTTTGAATTTTTTTCAATAACAGCATTCGCTGCATTTAAAATATTTTGTGACGAACGATAGTTTTGTTCTAACAGAATAACTTGCGCATTCTCATAGTCTTTTTCAAATGACAAAATGTTAGAAATGTCAGCCCCACGCCAGCGATAAATAGACTGATCTGAGTCACCTACAACACATAAATTTTTAAAACGTGCTGCTAAATGTTTAACAAGAAGGTACTGCGCTTTGTTTGTATCTTGATACTCATCCACGTGAATATATTGGAACTTACGCTGATAAAACTCTAGTACTTCTGGAACACGTTCAAATAACTGAATCGTTGTCATAATTAAATCATCAAAGTCTAATGAGTTATTTTTCAGAAGACGTTTTTGATATTCTGTATATACATCGCTCGTTAATTTTTCATATGGATCAGCTATTGTAATTTTCTTTGCATATTTATCTGCAGATAACAATTCATTTTTCGCATTACTAATACCCGCTAAAATAGAGCGCGGCTCAAATTTCTTCGGATCAATATTACGTTCTTTCATGATTTTCTTCACAACCGTTAACTGATCACCTGAATCTAAGATTGTAAAGTTACGATTAATACCAATACGATCGATATCACGTCTTAAAATACGTACACACATAGAGTGGAACGTAGAAATCCAAATATCTTCTGCTTCTGGTCCGACAAGTGTATCAATACGCTCACGCATTTCACGAGCCGCTTTATTTGTAAAGGTAATAGCTAGTACATTCCATGGTGCTACACCTTTTTCACCAAGTAAATACGCAATACGATGTGTTAACACACGTGTTTTACCACTACCTGCACCTGCCATTAATAGAAGTGGTCCGTTCGTTGTTTGTACTGCTTTTTGTTGCTGCGGATTTAAACCATTTAATAATCTATCTGTCTTACTCATATATGCCTGCACCTACTCTCCTTTTACTGCTTTAACTGTTTTTAACGCGGATTTTATATCATCATAAATAATATTTCCAACAACTACTGTATCAGCATACTGCGCCATTTCTTTCGCTTGTTCTGCATTAGAAATACCGCCTCCGTAATACAACTTCGCTTGTTTTAATTCTGCTTTTACATTTTTAACAAGTTCAACATCTCCATACGTACCGCTATATTCTAAATAAAATATCGGTAAACGTAATAGCTTGTCTGCTAAACGCGCGTATGCAATCACATCATCTTCTGTTACATCACATTTCGCATCTGTAAGCTGGGCTACTTTCGCTTCAGGATTTAAAACACAATACCCTTCCATGAAAATTTCGTCCCAATCCATAATATCCCCAAATTCTTTCAAAGCCTCATGATGAACGCCTGTTACCCATTCCACTTTTCGGCTATTTAAAACGCTTGGGATGTAATAAAAATCAAATCCTGGTGTAATTGCTTCTACATCAGAAACCTCTAACACACAAGGAACTGCATATCTACGAATGCTAACTAGCATGTGCAGTACATTATCAATTGTCACTCCATCACTTCCGCCCACAATAACAGCATCTGTTCCAGACTCACAAATCATTTCTAAATGTTCATCACTTAACTCCTTATTTGGATCAAGCTTAAATACATGTTTCCACCCGGAAATATCGTACATGAAAACACCCTTTCTTTTCTCTATTTATATATATTTCTGTTCAAAATAACAGTTTATCCGACTTTAATGGGCAGTAAGACCCCCACCTCAAAATTCAGCGAAAGCAAAGAAGTTAGGTGGGGGGATCAACTGCCCATAGAAGTCCGATTGGTTCAACTAATAATCAGTGTGGGATGAAGAACCCCCCACTGATTAAAGTTTTACTTTATTTTCATTAGGATTTTTTAACTTCATCTTAAATATTTGTTTAAAACGGAGAATTAAGTTTGGAATTCCCTCTTCCATATTTTTTCAAACTAGAGGATTTAATTTTGAACTTCCTTTTATGCATTCTTTCATTATAACAAAAAAAGCTACTTACACACACGCACATTCCAACATCTTTTTCAACGTCAAATGTTGGATTACATATCCCAAAAATCACACGGGATACTAATAAGAGAAATAGTATTATCTATTTCAACTTTCATAAAAAGGAGTGTTTTTCTAATGAAGCAAAACATCGGTACAATAAACGCCCTAATTCGAATTACACTCGGACTTATCCTCTTCGGCTGTAGTAGCGCTAAACTTGTACGCAAGCCGTGGTGCACTTGGTCTAACGTCTTACTATGGATTGGTGCAATGAAAATTGCAGAGGGAATTGTTCGTTTCTGCCCTGTTGTTGAAATGTGGAAATTCGGAAAATACATGAATATGGGGGCATTTAAAATGCCTAGCATGAATTTTACTGAAAAGGGACATGCTAAAGAAGAAGTAAATCAAACTTCCAATCACGACAAACCACGGTCAAATGGAAGTTTTGACGCTTCTGACAAAGAGATTGAGTCAGCGATTGAAGATATAATCCTGGCAAAACCGCTTTGAATCATTTGTCACGATGCAAGATGCTCTCAAAGGGACTTAGCTGCTGCAGTGGGCGGTTAAGTCTTCTTTATTTTACCACAAAACAGAACGTATATTCTTATTTTGAACCTTAAAATATACATAAGAGATACCTAATCAATAAATTTCAGAAAATTAGGTGTAAATCCCTTGCTTAAAATGATATAAAAGTGATATCATTTTTATATCAGGAGGCGATCATATGAAAGAAAAACAAGTATTTTATGTTAATGGTTTTCTTGGGATTATTGGAATTTTGATTTTAGCCGCTATCGGTGTATTTTTCCTCGTGCAAGAAATTTTCATAGGAGCAGCATTAACTATTATTTTAGCCGCAGTTCTTGCTACAGGTATTGGTATTGTTCAACCAAACCAAGCGAAAGTCATTACGTTTTTCGGTAATTACTTAGGAACAATTCGTCAAAATGGTTTATTTTTAACGATTCCGTTCGCATTCCGTCAAACTGTATCGTTACGTGTGGAAAACTTTAATAGTAAGAAATTAAAAGTAAACGATGTTGAGGGAAATCCGATCGAAATTGCAGCCGTTATCGTATATAAAGTAGTTGATTCTGCAAAAGCAATGTTCGGTGTTGAACATTACGATCGATTTGTAGAAATTCAAAGTGAAACAGCAATCCGCCACGTTGCAACAAAATATCCTTATGACAATTTCCAAGATGAAACTTGCATCACGTTACGCGGAAATACGGAAGAAATCTCTGAAGAATTAAAACGTGAGTTAGAAGCACGCCTTGAAATCGCTGGCGTAGAAGTATTAGAAACTCGTTTAACACATTTAGCTTACGCAACAGAAATTGCCCATGCAATGCTACAACGTCAACAAGCAAAAGCAGTATTAGCTGCCCGAAAAGAGATTGTTGAAGGTGCTGTGAAGATGGCGAAAGATTCAATCCATATGTTAGATGAGGAAGGCGTACTGGAACTCGATGACGAGCGTAAAGCAAATATGGTGAACAATTTATTAGTTGCCATCGTTTCAGATAAAGGTGCGCAACCAGTTATTAATACAGGAAGCCTATACTAAAAGGTTGTAAATCATTATGGCTAAAAAGAAAAGCTTTCCATTACGTATTGATCCTGAATTACACGCTGTCATCGAAAAATGGGCGAATGATGAGTTTCGTAGCGTCAATGCACACATCGAATATTTGCTTCGAGAAATGGCAAAGCAAAAAGGAAAATTAAAAAAAGATAAAGATGCATAAAAAATCCCGCTGAGAAATCAGCGGGATTTTTTTAATACAATGATGATGTTTTCTTTGTAATTATATTGTAAAATACAAATATAACATTATTAATAGAGGTGGTTCGCTTTGCCTATAAAACATTACTATAAAAAAACGAGTTTATTCATCATTGTACTACTCTCATTCAATCTTGTCGCTTGCTCAAATAAACGACCAACGATTGATACATCCAATAAAGAATATAGTTTTGAAACCGCCGAAAAATATGGTGATGTCATTCAAAAGAATGACACAGTTTACAATATCGAAAAATTAGATACCTTCATTAAAAAATATAATTCAAATAAGAGTCACGCCATTCGCATCACTCGATTTAACGAAAAAGATGAACCTCTCATTATAGATTTAACAGTAAAAAAAGGAAGAGAGACAACCTCTTTGTATTATGATGTTGATTACTCAAAAATAAGCGACCGGAATACAGAAAACAAAAAAATCAATATTCCAATAATACTTGTCAAAAAATTTCAAAGAAAGTTTCATCAACAGCAATAACTTATCAGTTACAATGCCCTGACATTATTGATCTTGTAAAAGTTCCTAAATAAAATAATAAGAAAAGCGGAGAATGAACTACATCATTCTCCGCTTTTTATATTACTAGCTTCTCGTCATCTCATGCCCAATTGCACGATATCCTATATCACTTCGGTAAAATAGACCATCACTCTCAATTTTACCGATTTCTTTATACACCTTATCTTTCGCTGCTTGTAAACTGTCCGCCTTACAAGCAACAAATAGTACACGGCCACCATTTGTTACAAAGTCACCATGCTTCATCGCTGTACCTGAATGGAAAACAATCACATCTTCCAGTGCATCTAATCCTTTAATAATATCACCTTTTTTATATGCTTCCGGATATCCTTTTGAAGCAAGTACAACACCAATTACCGCTTCCTCTGACCATTGTAACGTTAATTCACTTTCATCTAATACAGCGTTACATACATCAACTAAATCATTTTCTAAGCGAGGTAATACTACTTCTGTTTCAGGATCACCAAAACGTGCATTAAATTCAATTACCTTTGGGCCATCATTTGTTAAAATAAGTCCCGCATATAAAATTCCTGTAAATGAACGGTTTTCTGCAATCATCGCTTTAGCAGTTGGATGTAATACCGTTTTTATCGCCTCTTGAACTGCTGATTCTGGAATTTGTGGTACTGGAGAGTACGCGCCCATTCCGCCTGTATTTGGACCTTTATCACCATCAAAAGCTCGTTTATGATCTTGCGCAATTACCATCGGATGCACAGTTGTCCCATTCACAAATGCCATTAATGAAAATTCTTGTCCATCTAAAAACTCTTCAATAACAACCTTCTTACTTGCTTCGCCGAACTTTACATCTTGTAACATTTCCTTCGCAGCTTGCAGTGCCTCTTCAAGTGTCATTGCTACTGTTACACCTTTACCAGCAGCTAATCCATCTGCCTTAATAACAATCGGTGCACCAATTTTTTGAATGTACTGTACTGCTTCTTCATAATCTGTAAAAGTTTCATATGCCGCAGTTGGAATATCATACTTTTTCATCAATTCTTTCGTAAAAGCCTTACTACCTTCAATAACAGCCGCTGCCTTATTTGGACCAAATACACGAAGTCCCTCTTCTTTAAAACGATCAACAATTCCATTCATAAGTGGAATTTCTGGTCCAACGAAAGTTAACTCAACCTTATTCTCTTTGGCAAATAGAACTAATGCATCAAAATCATTTTCATCAATATCAACTGGTGTTGCAACATCGCGCATACCTTCATTACCCGGTGCTACATATACCTTTTCCACCTTTTCAGATTGCGCAAACTTCCAAGCTAAAGCATGCTCACGCCCACCGCGTCCGATTACTAAAACATTCATATTTCATCCCCCAATACTTAAATAAGTACAAACTAGAAGCTATGCTCCTAGTTTGTTTTCATATCAATAAAAGTTTAAAAAGGAGGATCAAGAGAACCGAACAGGTCGAGGCGCATTTGACAGGAGGACACGGAGTGTAGTTTTCCTACATGAGTACCGCACTGGCAATGCAACGACGACTTGCGACAGTTATCTTGACCGGACCTTTAGTGTTTGAAATGACGTACGCCAGTGAACACCATAGCAATCCCATACTTATCTGCCACTTTGATAGAATCTTCGTCACGGATTGATCCGCCTGGTTGAATGATTGCTGTAATTCCTGCTTTTGCTGCTTCTTCTACTGTATCTGGCATTGGGAAGAAAGCATCAGATGCAAGTGCGCTACCTTGTGCCTTTTCGCCAGCTTGTGTAATTGCGATTTTCGCAGAACCTACACGGTTCATCTGTCCCGCGCCTACACCAACTGTCATGTTATCATTCGCTAAAACAATTGCATTTGATTTCACATGTTTTACAACTTTCCAAGCTAATTTTAAATCTTTCCACTCTTGCTCTGACGGTTCACGTTTTGTCGGAATTGAAATTGTACTTTCATCTAATGATAACGTATCTTCCTCTTGAACAAGAAGACCACCTTGTACAGAAGTTAATTTTTTACTTGCACTTGTCGATTTTTCAATATCTACAGTTAGTAAGCGTAAGTTCTTCTTGCTTTGCAATACGTCTAAAGCTTCTTGTGAGAACGAAGGAGCGATAACAATTTCTAAGAAAATTTCATGTAATTTTTCAGCTGTAGCTTTGTCAATTTCACGATTTGCTGCAATAATACCACCAAAAATGGATACTGGATCTGCTTCATAAGCGCGTGTGTATGCTTCATGAATATCAGTTCCTACTCCAACACCACATGGATTCATATGTTTTACCGCTACTACTGCTGGTTCTATAAATTCTTTCACGATACTAAGCGCTGCATCTGCATCGTTAATATTGTTATAAGATAATTCTTTACCGTGTAATTGTTCTGCGTATGCAACAGAAGAAGTTACAGCGAATGGTGCTTTATAGAATGTTGCTTTTTGATGTGGATTTTCTCCATAACGTAAATCTTGTTTTTTCTCAAATGTCACTGTTAATGTTTCTGGGCTTTCTTCACCCATTTGCTCTGTTAAATAGTTAGAGATTAACGCATCATATGCCGCTGTATGGCGGAATACTTTCGCTGCTAATTTACGTTTCGTTTCTTCTTTTACTTCACCGTTCTCTTTCAGTTCTGTTAATACAACATCGTAATCTACTGGATCTACAATTACCGATACAAATTTATGATTTTTCGCAGCAGAGCGAATCATTGTTGGACCACCGATATCAATATTTTCAATTGCATCAGCAAATGTTACATCAGGCTTAGCGATTGTTTCTTTGAATGGGTATAAGTTAACAACAACATAATCAATTGGCTCCATACCTAACTCATTCATTTGCGCTACATGCGTTTCATTATCGCGAACTGCTAATAGACCACCATGAATATTTGGATGTAATGTTTTTACACGACCATCCATAATTTCCGGGAACCCAGTTACTTCAGAAATACCGATTACTTGTAAGCCGTTTTCTTCTAGTAATTTTTTCGTACCACCTGTTGATATAACTTCGATCCCTTGTTCTAGTAAACCTTTAACAAATTCTACTACTCCTGTTTTATCTGAAACACTTACTAATGCACGCTTTTTCATCTATCCTTCACCCCTGGTTGTATGTTAGTTAACAGTTGGTTCTTTCACAGATTGAACAATTTGATTCACTGTATTTACGTATAATTTATGTTCAACTTGTTGAATTTTCTTTTGTAAGCTTTCTCTCGTATCCCCTTCAGAAACAACTACCGCTTCTTGCGCAATAATTGGCCCTGTATCCATACCTGCATCTACATAATGAATCGTTACTCCAGTTACTTTTACACCTGCTTCTAACGCTTGACCAACAGCATCTTTCCCTGGAAAACTCGGCAGTAGTGATGGATGAATATTAATAATCCTTCCGCCGTAAGCTTCTAATAAAGTCGGTCCAATTAAACGCATATATCCAGCTAAAATAACATAATCAATTTCATACTCTTCTAGCTTCTTTAATATTTCTTTTTCAAACACTTCTTTTGATCCATATGCTTTCGCTGAAAAAGCGAAACATGGGATATGATGATAATGTGCTCGTCCAACAGCGCGTGCTTCTGGTTTATCACATACTAATAAACTAATATCGGCGTCTAATCTTTTTTCTTCTACCGCATTGATAAGAGATTGAAAGTTAGAGCCGCTCCCAGAAGCAAAAACTGCTAATCTACTCATAGTGCCGCTCCCCCATTAAAGGTAACGCCAGCCCCTTGTACAGTACGTCCAATAATACTAGCTATTTCTCCTTGCTCTTCAAGTAGACGAACGATATCTTTTGCCTCTTCTTCCTTCACCGCTACTACCATACCAATACCCATGTTAAAAATATTGAACATTTCTTTTTCTTCTAGTTTTCCAACTTCTTGAAGCAAACTAAAGATCGGTTGAATTTTCCAAGATCCTAATTCAATTTCTGCACCGATTCCTTCTGGTAACATACGTGGAATATTTTCAATGAATCCGCCACCTGTAATGTGTGCCATTCCGTATACTTCATATTTCTTCAATAGTTCTAAAATAGGTTTGACATAAATTTTCGTTGGTTTTAATAATTCTTCACCAAGAGGTAGTTCTAAGCGTCCGTAAATACGATCTAAAGATAGTTCTCCATCTTCTAGTAATACTTTTCGTACTAAAGAATAACCGTTACTATGAATACCGCTAGATGCTAAGCCAATTAATACGTGACCCGCTTCAATTTTTTCACCTGTTACAATTTTCTTTTTATCAACAATACCAACTGTAAAACCAGCTAAATCGTATTCTTCCGTAGAATACATCCCTGGCATTTCAGCTGTTTCTCCACCAATTAATGCACAACCAGCTTGGCGACAGCCCTCTGATATACCTTTGACGATGTTTTCAATTTTACTAGGTTCAGCTTTACCACAAGCAATATAATCAAGGAAGAAAAGCGGCTCTGCTCCTTGGACAACAATATCATTTACACACATTGCTACTGCATCAATACCAATTGTGTCATGTTTATCTGCCATAAAAGCGAGCATCAATTTCGTTCCCACGCCATCTGTTCCAGATACTAATACAGGTTCTTCTAATGCAAATTTTGATAGATCAAACATACCTCCAAAACCGCCTAAACCGCCTAGCACTTCTTTTCTCATTGTTGTTTGTACGTGTTTTTTCATGCGAGATACCGCTTCATATCCAGCTTCAATATCTACTCCTGCTTGCTTATATGCATTCGCCATCGTTATCTACACCTCGTCTTTTAATTTCTCCCTATCTAGGGCCGGCCGTTGTAAGAAAGAAGCTAGCTTCTACATCAAAAGAAGTAGAAGCTTTTTTCTTCTTATTTCATACTTTCTAAAAGCTCTTGCTCATAATCATAAAGAGCTGTTGGGTAATCTCCATTGAAGTACGCCATACATAGACCGCCATATTTCCCTTCATATGGACGTCCAATTGCATCTACTAATCCATCTTCACTTAAAAATGTTAATGAGTCTGCACCGATTATTTCACGAATTTCTTCTACTGTATGATTTGCTGCAATTAATTCTTTTCTCGTTTGAATATCAATGCCATAGAAGCATGGATATTTCAGAGGTGGTGACGCAATTCTTACGTGAACTTCTGTCGCTCCAGCCTCACGAAGCATACGAACAATTCGTTTACTCGTTGTTCCTCTTACGATAGAATCGTCAATCATAACAACTCGTTTTCCTTCAACTACACCTCTTACTGCTGAAAGCTTCATCTTAACCCCTTGCTCTCGCAGTTCTTGAGAAGGTTGAATAAACGTACGTCCAACGTAACGATTTTTAATTAATCCTAACTCATATGGAATGCCTGTTGCCTCAGCATAACCAATTGCTGCCGAAATACTAGAGTCTGGCACGCCAGTAACAACATCAGCTTCAATAGGAGCTTCTGCCGCCAAACGTTTTCCCATGTTTTTACGTGCTGCATGGACGTTAATGCCTGCAATATTAGAATCCGGACGTGCAAAGTAAATGTACTCCATACTACAAATTGCATGATCTACTTCATTTGTAAAACGATCTACGTGAATTCCTTCATCATTGATGATAAGCAGTTCACCTGGTTCTACATCACGAATGTATGTTGCACCTACTACATCGAAAGCACATGTTTCCGATGCTACAACGTAAGCATCCCCCATCTTTCCAATTGAAAGAGGACGGAATCCATTCGGATCTAACGCAACGATCATTTCATTTCCAGTTAGTAAAAGATATGCAAACGCACCTTTCACTTTATTTAGAGCCTCTTTTACACTCTCAATTAATGAATCTTTCGTACTACGTTTAATAAGATGTAAAAGTACTTCTGTATCTGAACTTGTTTGAAAAATACTTCCCTCTGCTTCTAATTCGCGGCGAAGCATTTTTGCATTAATTAAGTTTCCGTTATGAGCTAATGCCATACTATGATCAGAAAAACGGAATAATAATGGTTGAACGTTAGCAACTTCACTTCCGCCAGCTGTCGCATACCGTACGTGTCCAATTGCTGATTTTCCGTTTAAGCCTTCTAGCTCACCTCTTGAAAATACTTCCGATATTAAACCTAACCCCTTGTGACCGACAATTTTCTCACCATTATTTACGACGATGCCTGCGCCTTCTTGTCCACGGTGCTGTAAACTATGCAATCCGTAATACGAAACTTGTGCTGCATTTTCATGCCCCCAAATTCCAAAAACGCCACATTCTTCATTTAACCCCTTTATTTCAGCAAGCATGGGATTGCCCCTTTCCAAGCCTTTCTCATTTCATCTACATTTGCTGTAAGTAATACTTCATTTTCTTCATTATGAATTGTTACTTCATTTGTATTTGTCACTTCTCCAACTTGAATTGCTTCTACCGCTTTCTCGAACGCTTCTTTATTTTCACGTGTTACAGTTATAACGAAGCGAGATTGTGATTCAGCGAATAATACGGCTGTTGCTTCTCCGTCTAATTTCACAGTAGCACCTAAACCATTAGCGCCAATTGCACTTTCTGAAATCGCAACTGCTAAACCACCTTCTGCAACATCATGAGCAGATTGAACAAGGCCAGCTTGAATCGCTGCTAATACTTGTTTTTGACGCTTTAATTCTACATCTAGATCGATGCTTGGTGATTGACCGAAAATTTTGCCGTGAATCATTTTCTGTAATTCACTTCCACCAAACTCAGCTTTCGTCTCTCCAATTACATAAACTAAATCACCAGCTTGCTTAAACTCTTGTGTTGTTACATGTCTTAAATCGTGTACAAGTCCAACCATCCCAACTGTCGGTGTTGGATATACTGCTTCACCACTACGTTCGTTATACATTGATACGTTTCCGCCGATAACTGGCGTTTGTAATGTGCGACAAGCTTCACTCATACCATCTACTGATTTCTCAATTTGCCAGAAGATTTCTGGTTTTTCTGGATTACCGAAGTTTAAGCAATCTGTAATTGCAAGTGGCTCTCCCCCAGAACATACGATATTACGTGCTGCCTCTGCTACCGCAATTTTACCGCCCACTTCTGGATCTAAGTAAATATAGCGAGAGTTACAATCTGTCGTCATTGCTAATCCTTTTTCTGTACCGCGTACACGTACAACTGCTGCATCTGAACCTGGTGTAACAACTGTGCTAGTGCGAACTTGATAATCATATTGATCATAAACCCACTCTTTACTTGCAATCGTCGGTTGTTGTAATAGAGCGAATAACGTTTCTTTATAATTTTCTACTTTTGGTGTTTCCATTTTCATTGCCTGGAATTCAGCAAAGTATGCTGCTTCTTTTGATGGTTTATGATAGATTGGTGCTTCTTCTGCAAGAGCATCTGCTGGTACTTCAGCTACCTTTTCACCTTTATGGAATAAGCGAAGCATTTTGTCTTCCGTTACTTTCCCCATCGTAACGGCTGCAAGACCATACTTCTCAAATAAATCTACTATCTCTTGCTCTCTACCCTTTTTCACAACAATTAGCATACGTTCCTGTGATTCAGATAGCATCATTTCATATGGTGTCATTCCTGTTTCACGCTGCGGTACATCATCTAAGTACATTTCAATACCCATTCCCGCTTTACTTGCCATTTCTGCAGAAGATGATGTTAAACCAGCTGCACCCATATCTTGAATTCCCACAAGTGCATCCGACTGAATAAGTTCTAAGCAAGCTTCAATCAGAAGTTTCTCCATAAATGGATCTCCTACTTGAACTGCTGGGCGCTTCGCTTCTGAGCTTTCAGATAACTCTTCAGATGCGAATGTTGCACCGTGAATACCGTCACGACCAGTTGATGCTCCTACGTACATTACTGTATTTCCAGCACCGTGCGCTTGCCCTTTTTTAATATCTTCGTGGTTAATTAAGCCTACGCACATTGCATTTACAAGTGGATTTCCTTCATAACATGGATCAAACTGTACTTCGCCGCCAACAGTCGGAATGCCGATACAGTTACCGTATCCTGCAATCCCTGCTACTACTTCTTCGAATAAATATTTCACACGTGGTGACTGTAATTCACCGAAGCGAAGTGAGTTTAATAGAGCTACTGGGCGTGCTCCCATAGAGAATACGTCACGGATAATACCACCAACGCCTGTTGCTGCTCCTTGATATGGTTCAATAGCAGATGGGTGGTTGTGACTTTCCATTTTAAATACAACCGCTTGATTATCACCGATATCTACAATTCCAGCACCTTCCCCAGGTCCTTGCAGAACGCGCTCACCTGTTGTTGGGAATTTTCGAAGTACTGGTTTTGAATTTTTATAACTGCAATGTTCAGACCACATAACAGAGAATAATCCTGTTTCTGTATAATTTGGCAGACGGCCTAAAATCTTTTCAACCATGGCAAACTCTTCGTCTGTTAGCCCCATTTCCGCATATATGCGCTCTTCTTTAATTTGTGTTGGATTTGGTTCAAGCATTAACGACATATGTTTCCCTCCACTGTTTTAAGATAGATTGAAAGACTTTTAACCCTTCAGCACCGCCAAGTAATTCGTCTACAGCACGCTCTGGGTGTGGCATCATACCAAGTACATTTCCTTTTTCGTTTACAATACCAGCAATATCTGAAACGCTTCCATTCGGATTTTCTACGTAACGGAATGCGATTTGATTATTCTCTTCTAATCTTTTTAGCGTTTCTTCATCACAATAGTAATTACCCTCACCATGCGCGATTGGAATATTGATTACTTCATCTTTTTCATATTGTGATGTAAACATCGTTTCATTATTTTCAACACGCAACTGAACAGTGCGACACATGAATTTTAAATTTTCGTTTCTCATTAACGCTCCTGGTAGTAATCCTGATTCAACAAGAATCTGGAATCCATTACATACACCTAAAATCGGCTTTCCTTGCTCAGCAGCTTTTTGCACTGCTTTCATTGCATTCGCAAAGCGAGAAATAGCACCGCAGCGTAGGTAGTCACCGTAAGAGAATCCACCTGGTAGTAAGATTGCATCATATTCATCTAAATTCTCTGTATCGTGCCAAACGTAATCTACTTCTTCGCCGAGCTCATCTTTAATTGCATGGAACATATCAACATCACAGTTCGAACCTGGAAATACTATTACGGCAAATTTCACTGTGCGACAACCTCCTCAACTTCATAACGGAAGTCTTCCATTACAACGTTTGCTAATAGTTTTTCACACATTTCTTTTACCTTTTCGTCAAGGTCAGATACCGATTTATCAATTGTTAGTTCCATGTATTTTCCGATTCGAACGTCTTGTACTTCTGTAAATGAAAGACTATGAAGTGCTCCTTTTACCGCTGTTCCTTGTGGATCTAATACGCTTTCTCTTAATGTTACATATACCTTAACTTTATACATGTGAAATTCCCCCTAAACGTTTTAAAATCTCTTCATAAGCATCTGTTAAATTTCCAAGATCGCGACGGAATACGTCTTTATCAAACTTTTCATTGCTCGTTTCATCCCATAAACGGCAAGTATCTGGTGAAATTTCATCCGCTAAAATAATTTCTCCCTCTTCCGTTACACCAAACTCTAATTTGAAATCTACTAGTCTTACACGACAGCTTGCGAAATGATCAATCAACACTTGATTGATTTGTAGAGCCATTTCTCGTAATACGCTTACTTGCTCTGGCGATGCAACGTTTAATACACGAATATGATCTTCCGTTACAAGCGGATCTCCTAAATCATCATCTTTGAAGTAAAATTCTACGATTGGTTCTGCAAGTACAGTTCCCTCTTCCATTCCTAATCGTTTTGAAAGACTTCCTGCAATTACATTTCTTGTGACAACTTCTAAAGGAATAATACTCACTTTTTTAACAAGTTGCTCTATCTCAGATAACTTCTCAACAAAATGTGTTTTAATTCCTACTTCTTGTAACTTTCTGAACAATAAAGTTGTAATCTCATTGTTCAAACGACCTTTTCCTGTAATCGTTTCTTTTTTCTCCCCATTGAAAGCAGTCGCACTATCTTTATACTCTACCCAAACCATATCTGCTGATTCTGTACGATAAATTCTTTTTGCCTTACCTTCATACAGCAATTCTAGCTTTTGCATTTCGCAAGCCCCCTGTAGTTTGAAAAATGTGAATAATATTTTTATAAAGAATGGCACAGAATGACTCTATTCTGTGCCATATGAAATTTTACGCTTCGTTTAATCCTAGGCGTTCAAAGATTGTATCAACGTGTTGCATATGATGCTCATAGTTGAAGCATTCATTAATTTCTTCTTGTGTTAACTTGCTCGTAATACGCTCATCAGCTTCTACAAGCTCTTTAAATTGTACTTGTGTTTCCCAAGCTTCCATCGCTTTAGGCTGTACGATATCATAAGCTTCTTCACGTACCATACCTTTATCGATTAATGTAAGCATTACGCGCTGAGAATAAATTAAGCCGTATGTTCTTGTCATATTGCGTTTCATATTCTCTGGGTATACAGTTAAGTTTTTAACGATATTACCAAAGCGATTTAACATGTAATTTAACGCGATTGTAGCATCTGGTAAAATTACGCGTTCTGCTGAAGAGTGAGAAATATCACGCTCATGCCATAATGGAACATTTTCATAAGCTGTCATCATATAACCACGGATAACACGAGCTAAGCCAGTCATGTTTTCAGATCCGATTGGATTACGCTTATGTGGCATTGCAGAAGAACCTTTTTGGCCTTTTGCGAAAGCTTCTTCAACTTCACGTGTTTCACTCTTTTGTAAACCACGGATCTCAACTGCCATCTTTTCGATAGATGTTGCAATTAGTGCAAGTGTTGACATGTAATGAGCATGGCGATCACGTTGCAATGTTTGTGTTGAAATTGGCGCTGCTTCTAAGCCTAAGTTTTCACAAACATACTTTTCTACGAATGGATCGATATTTGCGTATGTACCAACCGCACCAGATAATTTACCAACGCGAACTGTATCAGCAGCTTGTTTGAAACGCTCTACGTTACGTTTCATTTCTTCATACCAAAGACCAAGTTTTAAACCAAATGTTGTTGGTTCTGCATGAACACCGTGTGTTCTTCCCATCATGATCGTGTACTTATGCTCTTTCGCTTTGTTAGCTAAAATGCTTACAAAGTTTTCTAAGTCTTTTAATATGATTTCATTCGCTTGTTTTAAGATATAAGATAACGCTGTATCTACTACGTCTGTAGATGTTAAACCGTAATGAACCCATTTACGTTCCTCACCTAATGTTGGTGTTTCTGATACAGCACGAGTGAATGCAACTACATCATGACGTGTCTCTTTTTCAATTTCATAAATACGATCAATATCAAATGATGCATGCTCACGAATTTTTTTAACATCTTCTTTTGGAATATCGCCAAGCTCAGCCCATGCTTCACAAGCTAAAATCTCAACTTCTAACCACGCTTTAAATTTGTTCTCTTCCGTCCAAATTGCACCCATTTCTGGGCGTGTATAACGACTAATCATTTTTTTCCCTCCAACAGTTGTTCTTGATGGTCCCAAATATGCAAACTCTTCGCTTTTTCTAGAGCGACTTCAATATTATCATTTAAAATATTAACATGCCCCATTTTTCGCTGCGCTTTTGCTTCTTCTTTTCCATACAAGTGTAAATAGCACCCGGTTAATCTATTCACTTGTCTTAGGACCCCTTCTATATGTTCGCCTAAAATGTTTACCATGACAACTGGTTTTAACAAATTTGTTTCTCCAAGAGGTAAATTACAGATTGCTCGAATATGTTGACCAAACTGACTCGTTTCACATGCATCCTGTGTATAGTGTCCTGAATTGTGAGGTCTTGGCGCTAATTCATTAATGTAAATCTCACCATCAGCTGTAGCAAACATCTCTACCGCTAGTGTTCCCACAAGTTCTAGTTCATCCGCGAGCACTTTTGCATAAGCAATTGCTTTTTGAGAAAGTTCTTCTGTAATGCGCGCTGGAACGATAGATTCATGCAAAATGTTATTTACATGAATATTTTCCGCTACCGGAAATACTTTCGTTTCACCACTTACACTACGAATGACAATAACTGATACTTCTTTTTCAAAAGGCACCCATTTCTCTAAAATACACTCTGCTGCATGTGCAAGCTCTCGCGCCTTATCAACGTCAGCTTCACTTCTTAAAACAACTTGCCCTTTCCCATCATATCCACCTGTCGTTGTTTTTAAGACGGAAGGATATGATAACTCGGCGATTGCTTCAGTAAGCTGCTCTTGCGTTTGAACCAATCTATACGTTGCTACTGGTAATCCCGCTTTTTCAATTGCATTCTTTTCTGTAAAACGATTTTGCGTTTTACTTAACAACTGACTGCCTTGCGGTAAGTAAGCATGTTTTTCTAGCCATTGTAAACATCTATAATCAATATTCTCAAATTCATATGTGACGACATCACTGATCTCCGCTAAATGCTGAATTGCTTTTAAATCGTCATATGATGCAACAATTTCAATATCAGCAACTTGCGCACATGGTGAATTTTTTGTAGGATCTAAAACAGCAATTTTATATCCCATCTCTTTAGCTGCCAATGCCATCATTCTTCCTAGCTGGCCGCCTCCAATAATGCCGATTGTTTTTCCAGGTAAAATGATTCTCGTCATACTAGCTCACTACCTTCGCGCACATCTTTTTCAATTGCTTCTCTTCTCAATTCTAATGCATCATGTATATCATCATGGAATGATCCAAGTATTTGTGCAGCAAGTAAACCAGCATTTGTTGAACCAGCCTTACCAATTGCAACAGTTGCAACCGGAACCCCTCCTGGCATTTGGACGATGGATAATAATGAATCTAAGCCGTTTAACGCTTTTGATTGAACTGGAACTCCGATTACAGGAAGATTCGTCTTCGCTGCAACCATTCCTGGTAAATGCGCTGCTCCACCAGCTCCAGCAATAATAACTTTCAATCCACGTTCACGAGCCGTTTCTGCATATTCAAACATATAATCCGGAGTCCGATGAGCTGATACAACTTTTTTCTCATACGGTATATTTAATTCATCTAAAATGTCACAAGCATATTTCATTGTTTCCCAGTCTGACGTGCTTCCCATTATGACTCCAACTAGTGATTTCATATTAGAATCCCCCCGATTCAAATAAAAAAAGCCTGAAATAGAACAGTTTCTCTTTTACTATGAGAGAAAGTGCTCTACTCAGGCATACGTATCCCTTGTGAATAGAAAAATACCGAGTGACTTTCCCTCATAGTCTAACGAATAACGGTCGTTAGGTAGAGACTTGCAGGCCATATCCCCGCGATTATATGAGGTCTTATATATTATTCTTTCTATGGCTATATTAACAATATTTCATAAACAATGTCAATAAATAATCGAATGTTTTTTTATTACTTACCAATAACGTTCGTGTTTTAGTTATATTCAAAAGGATAATTGTAACTATATGCAAGAAGGATAAGAAATTAGAATATATATTTCTAGAGATCTATCTTACATATAATCGTTTATATTCATTTAAAAGGGAGAACAATAACAAAAAAACAACTACACTCTTTCTCATTTATTCCTTTGTATTGCAGTCATTGCTGAAATGATCGAATACTCCTTTATACCATCACACTTTTAACGTTTCCTATCATAGAGATTATTTTAGGAGCACTCGGAAAATCTGAAAAACAAAAAAATCATTACTATTACTTTGAATATCCTTATTTTCATTCTTTTTTATTCTTTAAGGTTATATAAAAATAAACACAAAAAAACCTAAGTCGAATCGACTTAGGTTTTTGCTTGGCGACGTCCTACTCTCACAGGGAC
>NZ_MACF01000010.1 GCF_001884045.1 Bacillus mobilis
GGTTTCACTTCTGGCTCTTTCGGATCTTCCGGTTTCACTTCTGGTTCTTTCGGATCTTCCGGTTTCACCTCTGGTTCTTTCGGATCTTCCGGTTTCACCTCTGGTTCTTTCGGATCTTCCGGCTTCACTTCTGGTTTCTTCGGCTTAATGGAAACTGTCGGTTCAAGCGGTTTGTTTGTTGTATCTTCCACAATCGCCTTATTCACAATTTCCTCACCGATTTTAACCGTTTCTCTTACCTTCGCTTTAAAAATAATACTACGATCTTTTCTATCCATAATGTCTAAATACGTAGCAGTTACTTTTCCAAATTCCATTTTCAACTCTACTGGATTTGGCTCAGCACCTTCAAATCTAAGACTATCTTGCACATATTCTAAACCGGTTGGAATTTCATCTTCTACCTTTACCACGGCTAATTTTCCGTTTTCTACCGTATTTTCAAAACTAATTCGGTACTCGATTTCGTCCCCTAACTTCGGTTCATGATTACTTACTGTCTTCATTGCTTTTAACTTACCATCTTTATATTCTGGCTTTATTGTCGCTGTCGGTTCTATAACTGGATGGTTCGGATCTTCCACATGAATAGTCGCTTTATTTGTTATTTCCTCTCCAACTTTTACTGTTTCTTTTACCTTCACTTTAAAGATGATACTTCTTTCTTTCGTATCCATAATGTCTGGATACTTTACTATTACTTTTCCACTCTCTACTGTAAACTCTGTTGGTGCAGGCTTGTCACCTACAACCTTCAAACTATCTTGCACATATTCTAAACCGGCTGGGATTTCATCTTCAATTTTCACATCAACTAACTTACCGCCATCTACTGTGCCGTTAAAAGTAATTCGATATTCGATTTCTTCTCCTAGCTTCGGTTCATGATTACTTACTTCTTTCCTTGCCTCTAGTTTTCCATCTTTATATTGCGGCGTAATTGGTATAAGTGACTCAACTGGTGGAGTCGTCGGATTATTATCATCCACAATCGCCTTGTTTACAATCTCTTTTCCGACTTGTACCGTTTCTTGTACTCGCACTTTAAAGATGATGCTTCTTTTTTTCGTATCTGTAATTTCCGGATACTTTGCTGTTACTTTTCCATGTTCAACATGAAGTTCTACTGGATTTGGTTCCGGTCCATCAGACTTTATACTATCTTGTACATATTCTAAACCGGCTGGAATTTCATCTTCTACCTTTACCTCTGTTAGTTTTCCGTTCTCTACCGTATTTTCAAAGCTAATTCGGTATTCGATTTCTTCTCCTAACTTCGGTTCATAATTGCTTACTGTTTTTTCTGCTTGTAATGCACCATCTTTATATTGAGGCTGAATAGCGATATTCGGTTGCTCTGGTGGGTTTATTGTATCTTCCACAACCGCTTTATTCACAATTTCGTCGCCTACTTTAGCTTTTTCTTTCACCTTCACCTTAAAGACAATGCTTCTTTCTTTCGTATCCGTAATTTCTGGATACTCTGCAAGAACGATTCCGTTTTTCACTTTCACATGCAATGGTTTCGGATTCTCTCCCTCAGCTCTTTCACTACCTTCTACAAACTCTAAGCCATTTGGTAATTCATCCTTAATCTTCACCTTTGCTACTTTTCCATGCTCAACTACGTTACGGAATGTAATTCGATACTCTACTTCTTCTCCTAATTTCGGAGCTTCGTTATTTACTGTTTTCTCAGCTTTTAGTTTTCCATCTTTATACTCCGGTGTAATAATCGCTTCTGGTTTTTGCGGTGGATTCTTTGGATTATGATCATCCACAATTGCCTTATTCACGATTGTCTTACCGACTTTTGCTGCTTCCGTTACTTTCACCTTAAAGCTAATACTACGCTCCGCTGTATCAGTAATGTTTTCATACTTCGCTGTAATTTTTCCAGCTTCTTCTTTTAAATCTACTGGACTCGGTTCATTACCTTCTGCTTTTAAACTATCCTTCACATACTCTAAACCAGTTGGTAATTGATCCTCAATTTTCACCTCTGCTAGTTTTCCATTTTCTACCGTATTTTTAAAACCAATTCGGTACTCCACTTCTTCTCCTAACTTTGGATCTTTTTTGCTTACTTTTTTATCAGCTTTCACTTTACCGTCTTTATACTGCGGGGTAATATCTACTTCTGGTTGCTCTACTGGATTTTTCGAATCATCCACAATCGCTTTATTTACAATTGCTTTGTCCACTTCCACATCATCTTTCACTTTCACTTTAAAGATAATGTTTCTTTCTTTCATGTCAGTGATATTTTCATACTTTGCGATAATTTTGCCCGCCTCTTCTTTCAACTCTACTGGCGCCGGCTTATCACCTTCTGCTTTTAGACTATCCTTCACAAATTCTAAACCAGACGGAATTTCATCTTCTATCTTCACCTCTGCTAGCTTTCCATCTTTCACCGTATTACTAAATGAAATGCGGTATTCGATCTCTTCCCCTAGCTTTGGATCTTTTTTACTTACTTTTTTATCAGCTTTAATTTTACCGTCTTTATATTGCGGTGTAATTTTAGCTGTCGGTTCAGTTATAGGATGGTTCGGATCATCCACATGAATAATCGCTTTATTTGTAATACCCTTTCCTATTGCAGCTGAATCTTTCACCTTCACCTTAAAGACAATACTTCTTTCTTTCATATCCATAATCTCTGAATACTTTGCCGTTACCTTGCCATTTTCTACTTTCAACTCCACTGGTGTTGGCTCTTCCCCTTCAGCCTTTTCACTTCCTTGCACAAACTCTAATCCAGCTGGAATTTCATCCTCTATCTTCACTTCTGCTAGCTTTCCATCCTTCACCGTATTATTAAAAATAATTCGATATTCGATTTCCTCGCCTAGCTTCGGTTCGTGATTACTTACTTCTTTTCTCGCCTCAATTTTTCCATCTTTATATTGCGGGGTAATCGGTACGTAAGGCTCTTCTGGCAGATTTTTTGTATCATCCACAATCGCTTCATTTACGATTTCTTCTCCCACTTTTACGCTTTCTTTTACCTTCGCGTTAAAGACAATGCTTCTTTCCTCTGTATCTGTAATTGCTGGATATTTTGCCATTACCTTATTATTTTTCACCTGTAGCTCTACTGGTTCCGGTTTAGAACCTTCTGCCTTGATGCTGCCTTCTACATACTCTAAACCAGTTGGTAATGTATCCTTTATATTTACCTCTGCTAGTTTTCCGTTTTCTACCGTGTTTTTAAAACTAATTCGGTATTCTACTTCTTCTCCTAGTTTTGGTTTATGATTATTCGCCACTTTCTGAGCAGCAATCTTGCCGTCTTTATATTGTGGGATAATTGCCACATGAGGCTTTTCTGGCTCATGTGTTGTATCTACTACAATTGCCTTATTGACAATTTCCTTACCTATTTCTGCCTCTTCTTTTACCTTCACTTTAAAGAAAATGCTTCTTTCTTTCGTATCCATAATTGCTGGATACTTTGCCATTACCTTTCCGTTTTCCACTTTCAGTTCTACTGGACTTGGTTTAGAACCTTCTGCCTTCACACTGTTCTCCACATACTCTAATCCAGCTGGTATTTCATCTTCTACTTTAACCTCGGCTAGCTTCCCGTTTTCTACCGTGTTTTTAAAACTAATTCGGTATTGTACTTCTTCTCCTAGCTTCGGCTTCTTATTGTTTACAACCTTCTCTGCTTTCAGCTTACCGTCTTTATATTCTGGAGTGATTGTTACTTCTGAAGTCGTTGGATCTTTCGTATCATCAACAACTACTTTATTGACAATACCTTCACCAACTTTGAAGTCTTCTTTTACTTTTGCTTTAAAGACGATACTTCTTTCTTCTGTATCCGTAATCTCTGGATATTTGGCAATTACTTTGCCATCTTTCACTTGCAGTTCTACCGGCTCTGGCTTAGATCCTTCTGCTTTCACACTTTCTTTCACATACTCTAAGCCCTTCGGTAAAGTATCTTCTATTTTTACCTCTGTTAGTTTTCCGTTTTCTACCGTGTTTTTAAAGCTAATTCGGTATTCTACTTCTTCTCCTAACTTCGGTGATGGGTTATTTACTACTTTTTTCGCTTCAACTTTTCCATCTTTATGCTGCGGAGTAATTTCTGCTTTTGGTGTTTCTGGTTTGTTTTTTGTATCATCAATAATTGCTTTATTGACGATTTTTCCGCCGATTTTTACTTCTTCTTTTACTTTCACTTTAAAAGTGATACTTCTTTCTTCTGTATCCGTAATCTCTAAATACTTCGCCAGTACCTTACCGTTTTCCACTTTCAACTCTACTGGGTCTGGCTTAGATCCTTCTGCTTTCACACTGTTTTCTACATACTCTAAGCCTTCTGGTAAAGTATCTTCTATTTTCACCTCTGCTAGTTTTCCGTTTTCTACCGTATTTTTAAAGCT
>NZ_MACF01000011.1 GCF_001884045.1 Bacillus mobilis
ACATGCGCTTCATATACATCCGAATCATCGCTCACCAGAATCGCTTTAGGCTTACAATCTTCCAACATGTAAGTAATTCGTTCCCGCGGATAAGCTGGGTCAATCGGTACGTATACTCCACCAGCTTTAATAATCCCGCAAATCCCTATAATTGTTTCTAAGCTGCGCTCGGCCATAATCGCGACGTAATCCTCACGTCCAATCCCCATCTCACGTAATCTAACCGCCAGCTGATTCGCTTTTTCATTCAGTTCTCGGTAAGTGATTTCTCCGCTTTCCGTGCGTACAGCGATTTTATCAGGTAACCTCATCGCCTGTTCTTCGAACTGTTTTACTACGTTCATATCTTCAGGATATACAATGGTCGTATCGTTAAATTCACCAAGAATTTTCTCTTTCTCTAGATCGCTAATTAGATCTATTTCCTTAATCTGTTGTTCCGGATTCCGGATAATCTCTTGCAGAATAAAATGATATTGCTCTAAGATCAAACGAATATCTTGTTCTGAATATAATTTAGGGTTATAAATAATATCGAGATCGAGTGTATCTTTTAACGAAACGCTAAAATTAAGTGGGTAATTCGTCTGCTCCCTAACTTCTTCAAACTCTATCGTTAATTTACTCCCAATAGATTGTTCTTCCTGAGTCACTGCATATTCATCTACAAAATAATTCTCGAACACAAATAATACATTTATAAGTTCACTATCATGATTGCTTTGTGCCTGAATATCAGCCAAAGAACAAAAATCATAACAAGAGCTATCCAATGCTTGATTATGCATTGTTTCTAGTACTTGTTCACAGGTACTAGTCGTTTCCGTTTTTACTCGCACTGGAACTGTATTTATAAATAGACCTACAGCCCGATCGATACCTACTATGTCTGCATTCCGACCAGAAACTACCTTTCCAAATACCACATCATGATTCATATTGTATTTTTGAAGTAATAATCCTAAAGCACTCTCTAACACCGTATTAATCGTTACATTCTTCCTTCTAGAAAGTTCCTTCAATTTCTCAATTAAGGATTGATCCGCAGTAATAGAATATCTCTGCATTTCTTCTTTCGTAGCTTGAACTTTGCTAGAGGCAGTAATTGTTGTCTTATTAGAATAACCATCCAACAAGGTATTCCAATATTCCATTCCTATTTTCTTATCCTGCTTCTCCAGCCACCTTATATATTCTCCGAAGGAGGCAATACTAGCTTTCTCAGCCTTGTTCGCTACTTGTACAGAACTGTATGGCTCCCCTTCGCATAGTCTCTCGTAATTTCTAAAGAAATCCGTTAATACAGTTGAACTGCACCATCCGTCTAAAATAATATGGTGCAAACTCCACAATGCTAGATGTGCATTGGGAGATAGCTTTATGATTGTCATTCGTACTAAACTGTCTTTTTGCAAATCAAATCCTCGTTGAAGATCCTCCTGCTGCACCTGCTCGATTTTTTTATTCTTTTCACCTGAAGTACAGTCTGTTAAATCGATAACATTTAGTTCAATTTCTCTTTTTCTCAATACAACCTGTAGCGGTTTGTCTCCTTTTTTAGGTAAAACGATGGCTGTGCGCAAGACCCCATACTTTTCGGACAGTAAGCTTAAACTTTCTTTCACCCTAGCGATGTCTAGATCCCCCGTTAATTTCATAACATAGCGGATGAAATACTCAGTCGAATTGTCGTTTAACAGTTTATGGTATAGCATACCTTCTTGCATCGGGCTAAGCGAATAGATTGATTCAATCTTATTCTCCATATCTTAAGTTCCCCTCCTGTAAAATCAAAACTAAAAAATCTCCATTATCTCCTCTAAAACATCACTAGTTAAATCCTCATCATAATCAGAGATCGTCTTAACCTTTTCTTGTTTAGAAGCACAAAACGTAATTACTTCACGTAAAGCCTTCTCGTATTCTCCATTTAATTGATTAATAGATCCCCTATTATATTTAGTTTTATCAAATAAAATAGATATGGATAGCTGAGAATCTTTAATTAGCGCAGTAATTGTGATACCATTGTTCAGTTTGTTATCTGCTGCAATAGTCCTCCCACAATCCAATTCGGAAGTAAGGTAGATTGTCTCATCCTCTCTATTTTCATCATTCCACTGACCCAAATAATTGAAGCATATATCCGCGGGAATCTCAGAAATTCCCTTTTCCCAATAATTTTGAATGACTCCAAACCCTAAACCGCGATTTGGAATACGACGTAGCATTTCTTTAACTTGAATGATTGCTTCTTCCAGGTTATCGGGTGTCTCTAACAACACGGGATAGATACTTGTAAACCATCCCACTGTTCGTGAAATATTAATAGCTTTATGAATTTCCTCCCTACCATGTCCTTCCATATGAATCGCTACTTTACTTTGCCCTGTCCACGACTTTACAGCAAGTCCTAACGCAACAAGAAGAATATCATTGATTTCTGTGTTATAAGCTTTACACACCTCATAAAGCAAAGTTTTTGTCGTCTCTTCATCGAACAGAATGGTTGTGCTGCCAAAGCCCTTTTCCGTTCCCAATGAGTCATTTGCAATTTCACCCGACTCCATTTCCTTACAAACCTCAACCCAATAACTAAACTCATTTTCAAGTTCTGTACATCGACTATATGAAAGCAAAGCCTGTGACCAGTCTGAATAAGATGCTGTTTTTGCTGGAAATTCAATACTCTGTCGCATGAGCGCTTGGTTGTATCCATTGATAAAGTCCTCAATTATTATCCTCCAAGACACACCATCCACTACCAAATGGTGAATACAAATCATTAAATAATTTCCTTTAATTGTCTTGTACAAAGCTGCTTTTAATAATGGACCTATCTCGATATCTATACTGCTCTGCAATTTATTATTCTTCTCTTGCACAAGCTCTTTCACGAGGACTTCATCCATATTCATAAAGTTATACACTTCAAACTGGAACAGTTCATCATCATCGACTTCTCTTATCTTCTGCTCCTTATTTACAAAAACTGCTCGCAGCACATCATGATGTATGACAATTTCCCGCAGTACTTTCTTTACTACTTGTTCCTCAAGCTCTCTTTCCGATTTCAACATAACAGCTTGATTGAAATAATTTTCATTGGATAGATGCCATTCAAAGAATGCGTTTTGGATGGGGGTTAAAGGAACCAAACCCACTACCTCACCTTGCTCATATTCCACCTTATCCACGGTGTTCTTTGCTTTTTTCAAAATAGATTCCATAACTCGCATCATCATAATATCTCTAACAGACATTTCAATCTTTTCTTCTCTTAGTTTCGAGACCACTCGAATGGCTTTGATAGAATCTCCACCCAATTCATAAAAGTTATCTTCGAGCCCAATTTTTTCAATGCCCAAAACTTCCGCAAAAACGTTAAGAATCATTTCTTCCATTTCATTTTTCGGGGCTACATATTCATAATTCCCCTTTACCTCAATATGTGGCAACGCCGCCTTGTTTACCTTCCCGTTTCTAGTTAACGGAATTTGCTCAATTTGCATCATAAAAGCAGGTACCATATACGTCGGCAGGTCCTTTTCGATTTCTCTACGAATTGTCCCCATATCCAGGTTCTTCTCCCCAACGATATAGGCACAAATATGACGTTCACTGTCTCTTTCCCTGATGATCACGGTAGCCTCTTTAACATTATGTACCTTTCTGAGGACACTTTCGATTTCCGCCAGTTCAATCCGGAAGCCTCGTAGCTTAATCTGTTCATCCACTCTACCTACATACTCAATATTTCCATCTGGCAACCATCTAGCTAAATCACCAGAGCGATACATCATCCC
>NZ_MACF01000012.1 GCF_001884045.1 Bacillus mobilis
TCTTTTGAAGCCTGTTTAGGAACTTGTGCGTTGATGTCATTTAACCACTCATATCTCTTTCGCTTCTTGATCTTTGTAAATCGTTTCTGTAAAGCTAACTGTGAAACAGATTTTCCAAATAGCTTATAGTATCTATCACTCATTCTTTTACAATAGTTATAAGCAAATCTTGCAGCTCCAGCATGGTTTCTAAGCACTTGTTCTTGTTCAGGCGTTGGAAT
>NZ_MACF01000013.1 GCF_001884045.1 Bacillus mobilis
CATATTATATGGTTAAGTCCTCGATCTATTAGTATTCGTCAGCTCCACATGTCACCATGCTTCCACCTCGAACCTATCAACCTGATCATCTTTCAGGGATCTTACTAGCTTACGCTATGGGAAATCTCATCTTGAGGGGGGCTTCATGCTTAGATGCTTTCAGCACTTATCCCTTCCGCACATAGCTACCCAGCTATGCCCTTGGCAGAACAACTGGTACACCAGCGGTGCGTCCATCCCGGTCCTCTCGTACTAAGGACAGCTCCTCTCAAATTTCCTACGCCCACGACGGATAGGGACCGAACTGTCTCACGACGTTCTGAACCCAGCTCGCGTACCGCTTTAATGGGCGAACAGCCCAACCCTTGGGACCGACTACAGCCCCAGGATGCGATGAGCCGACATCGAGGTGCCAAACCTCCCCGTCGATGTGGACTCTTGGGGGAGATAAGCCTGTTATCCCCGGGGTAGCTTTTATCCGTTGAGCGATGGCCCTTCCATGCGGAACCACCGGATCACTAAGCCCGACTTTCGTCCCTGCTCGACTTGTAGGTCTCGCAGTCAAGCTCCCTTATGCCTTTGCACTCTACGAATGATTTCCAACCATTCTGAGGGAACCTTTGGGCGCCTCCGTTACACTTTAGGAGGCGACCGCCCCAGTCAAACTGCCCACCTGACACTGTCTCCCGGGTCGATAAGACCCGTAGGTTAGAATTTCAATACATTCAGGGCGGTATCCCACCAGCGCCTCCACCGAAGCTAGCGCTCCGGTTTCAATGGCTCCCGCCTATCCTGTACAAAATGTACCAAAATTCAATATCAGGCTACAGTAAAGCTCCACGGGGTCTTTCCGTCCTGTCGCGGGTAACCTGCATCTTCACAGGTACTATAATTTCACCGAGTCTCTGGTTGAGACAGTGCCCAAATCGTTACACCTTTCGTGCGGGTCGGAACTTACCCGACAAGGAATTTCGCTACCTTAGGACCGTTATAGTTACGGCCGCCGTTTACTGGGGCTTCAGTTCAGAGCTTCGCTTACGCTAACCCCTCTCCTTAACCTTCCAGCACCGGGCAGGTGTCACCCCCTATACTTCGCCTTACGGCTTCGCAGAGAGCTGTGTTTTTGCTAAACAGTCGCTTGGGCCTATTCACTGCGGCTTTCCGTTAAGAAAGCACCCCTTCTCCCGAAGTTACGGGGTCATTTTGCCGAGTTCCTTAACCAGAGTTCTCTCGCACACCTTAGGATTCTCTCCTCGCCTACCTGTGTCGGTTTGCGGTACAGGCACCTTTTATCTCGCTAGAAGCTTTTCTTGGCAGCGGGGAATCAAAGACTTCGCTCCATAAGGAGCTTCCCCATCACA
>NZ_MACF01000014.1 GCF_001884045.1 Bacillus mobilis
TGACGTTTCACGTTGTTTGTTTCGTTTAGTTTTCAAAGTTCAACATCGCGTTTCAGCGACTTTTATAATATATCATAGTATATTATTTTCGTCAACAAGTTTTTTAAGATAATTTGTATCCCTCATTTGCTGACTCTGCCTATTATATAGAGTTTTCTATTGCTATGCAAGTATTATTATAAAAAAAATAAGAGGAGGAAAAATCCCCCCTCTTATTCTTCAGAAGAAACCTCTTCATTAGATTCCTCTTCTTCATCCTTTTGTGCTTTTGCTACCGTCGCTACCTCTTGCTCATCCTCTAAACGAATTAGACGAACACCTTGTGTATTACGTCCCATTTGAGAGATTTGATCAACTGGCATACGAATAATAACACCCGCCGCCGTAATTAACATGATGTCTTCTTCACCTGTTACAGATTTAACAGCTACTAACTTACCGTTTTTATCTGTAATATTACAAGTCTTCAGACCTTTACCACCACGGCTTTGTAGACGGTATTCATCAATTGGTGTACGTTTTCCATAACCATTTTTGGTTACAATTAGAACATTTACATCCTCTTCGACGATTTCCATGCCTACAACTTGATCTTCGTCACCTAATGTAATTGCTTTTACACCGGCAGCGTTACGTCCCATAGAACGTACATCTTGCTCGTTAAAGCGAATTAGCATACCGTTGCTTGTTCCTACAATAATATCCTTATCGCCAGATGTTAAACGCACAGATATTACTTCATCCTCTTCACGAAGAGAGATTGCAATTAAACCATTCGTACGTATATTCGCAAATGATGAAAGTGGCGTTCTCTTAGAAATACCTTGTTTTGTTGTGAAGAATAAGAATTCATCGTCACCAAATTCACGAATTGGAATAATGGCGTTAATCCATTCACCCTTATCTACACCTAATAAGTTAATAATAGGTATACCTTTTGCTGTACGACTATACTCTGGGATTTCATATCCTTTCGTACGGTATACTTTCCCTTTATTAGTAAAGAATAAAATGTGATCATGCGTAGAAGTAGTTAATAAATGTTCTACGAAATCGTCATCATTCGTTCCCATTCCTTGTACACCACGTCCACCACGGTTCTGTGTTTTGTACGTAGAAGCTGGCAGCCTCTTAATATAACCATTATGCGTTAACGTAATAGCAATGTTTTGCTCTGGAATCAAATCTTCATCTTCAATAAATTCCATGCCGCCAATTGTAATTTCTGTTCGTCTCTTATCATTGAAGCGCTCTTTTACTTCCGTTAATTCTTCACGAATAATCTCAAGAACTTTCTCTTCATCTGCTAAGATTGCTTTTAATTCAGCGATTAACTTCATTAAGTCTTGATATTCTTGCTCAATTTTTTCACGTTCTAATCCTGTTAAACGTTGCAGGCGCATATCTAAAATTGCTTGCGCTTGTTTCTCACTTAAACCGAAACGTTCCATTAAGCCTTGCTTTGCAATATCTGCTGTTTTCGAACTACGAATTAACGTAATAACTTCATCAAGATGATCTAGAGCAATTCTTAATCCTTCTAAAATATGAGCACGAGCCTCTGCTTTTTCTAATTCATAAGCAGTACGTCGACGAATTACTACCTTCTGATGCTCCAAGTAATGATATAAATTTTGTTTTAAATTCAATACTTGTGGCTCTCCATTTACAAGAGACAACATATTAATACCGAAACTTGTTTGAAGTGCTGTATGTTTATATAGATTATTTAATAGTACATTGGCATTAGCATCACGGCGTACTTCCATAACAATACGCATACCGTTTCGATCTGACTCATCACGTAAATCCGTAATACCTTCAATTTTCTTGTCACGAACTAATTCTGCGATTTTTTCAATTAATCGCGCCTTATTAACTTGATAAGGTAGTTCAGTTATGAGAATAGATTGTTTACCATTTGACTTTTCTTCAATTTCAACTTTAGCTCGAAGCATAATAGAGCCTCTACCTGTTTCATACGCTCTTCGAATCCCACTTCGTCCCAAAATTAAACCTGCTGTTGGAAAATCTGGTCCTGGAATAAACTCCATTAATTCCGCAATCGTAATATCAGGATTATGGCTTAATGCCAATACACCATCGATTACTTCACCGAGTTGATGCGGCGGGATATTTGTTGCCATACCAACCGCAATACCCGTCGTACCGTTCACTAATAAATTAGGGAAACGCGCCGGCAATACAATTGGCTCTCTTTCAGAACCATCATAGTTATCTTGATAATCAATCGTGTTTTTTGAAATATCACGTATTAATTCCATAGAAATCTTAGACATTCTTGCTTCTGTATAACGCATTGCTGCTGCTGAATCGCCATCAACAGAACCAAAGTTACCATGCCCATCAACAAGCATATAACGCTGACTAAAATCTTGCGCCATACGTACCATCGTCTCGTAAACAGCTGAATCACCGTGAGGGTGATACTTACCGATTACTTCACCGACAATACGCGCTGATTTCTTATACGCTTTATCAGCTGTAATTCCTAAATCATTCATCGCATATAAAACCCTACGATGCACAGGTTTTAATCCATCACGAACATCTGGTAATGCACGAGATACGATAACACTCATTGCGTAATCTAAAAACGAAGTACGCATTTCATGACTAATATTAATTTCTCGAATTCGTGCTTGTTGTTGATTGTCTGACATCAACGAGCACCTCCTCTTACATTTCCGTTACACATACATTGATTTATATGTAGAAGACAGGAATACTTAGATTCCTGTCATTACCCATTTAAATATCAAGGTTTTTCACGTATTTTGCATTTTCTTGGATAAAGTTACGACGTGGCTCTACTTTATCTCCCATTAAAATTTCAAATGTTTCATCCGCTTCAATTGCATCTTGAAGAGAGACTTGAAGTAATGAACGTACTTCTGGGTCCATTGTCGTCTCCCATAACTGAGTTGGATTCATTTCCCCTAGACCTTTATAACGCTGAATACCTGGCTTAGGTTGAGCTGGTAATTCCGCTAAGATTTTTTCAAGTTCCTTATCGTTGTAAGCATATTGAATTTTCTTACCTTGTTGTACTTTAAATAAAGGTGGTTGTGCGATATATATATAACCACACTCAATTATTTGACGCATATAACGATAGAAGAACGTTAATAATAGGGTACGAATATGCGCACCATCAACATCGGCATCGGTCATAATAATAACTTTATGATAGCGTGCTTTTTCAATATCGAAGTCTCCGCCGATATTTGTGCCGATCGCTGTAATAATTGTACGAACTTCATCATTTGATAAAATCTTATCTAAACGTGCCTTTTCAACATTAATAATTTTACCCTTCAATGGTAAAATTGCTTGGAAATGACGATCGCGCCCTTGTTTCGCAGAACCACCCGCAGAGTCACCCTCTACGATATAAATTTCACTAATTGCTGGATCTTTAGAAGAACAGTCTGCTAATTTCCCTGGTAAACTTGAAACTTCTAAAGCACTCTTTCGGCGAGTTAATTCACGAGCCTTTTTAGCTGCTACACGCGCACGGGCTGCCATAGTCCCTTTATCGATAATTTTACGCGCAACATTGGGATTTTCCAGTAAGAACTTTTCAAATGCCTCTGAGAACACTGACTCTGTAATCGTTCTTGCTTCACTATTTCCAAGTTTCGTCTTCGTTTGTCCTTCGAATTGCGGATTTGGATGTTTAATTGACACAATTGCCGTTAAACCTTCACGAACATCTTCACCAGTTAAATTACTATCCGCATCTTTTAAAATATTATTTTTACGACCATAATCGTTGATCACACGAGTTAAGGCTGTTTTAAATCCTACCTCATGTGTACCACCTTCATACGTATGGATATTATTTGTAAATGAGTAAATATGATTTGTATATCCTTCGTTATATTGAAGCGCGACTTCAACTTGAATGCCATCTTTTGACCCTTCTACATATACAGGTTCTTCATGAATTGGCTGTTTTGAACGATTTAAATGTTCAACATATGATTTAATTCCACCTTCATAATGGAATTCTTTCTTCTGTTTATGTTCACGTTTATCTTCAATTGTTAATTTAATATTACGATTTAAAAATGCTAATTCGCGCATACGAGTTGCTAACGTATCAAATTCGTATACGATTGTTTCCTGAAAAATTTCTGGATCTGGTTTAAATCGAGTTATCGTCCCTGTTTGATCTGTATCACCAATGACTTTTAAATCCGCAACCGGAATACCTCGTTCGTATTTTTGATAATGGATTTTTCCTTCACGATGTACAAATACCTCCAGTTCTGTTGATAGAGCATTTACTACAGATGCCCCAACACCATGCAAACCACCAGAAACTTTATAACCGCCACCGCCAAACTTACCACCAGCATGGAGAACAGTCATTATAACTTCTACAGCAGGACGTCCCATTTTTTCTTGTATACCAACTGGAATACCACGTCCATTATCCGTTACAAGAATACTATTATCTTCTTCGATACTAACGTTAATTTCATCACAATACCCTGCAAGTGCTTCATCAATACTATTATCGACGATTTCCCAAACAAGATGGTGAAGTCCTTTTCCGCTCGTAGATCCAATATACATCCCAGGGCGTTTTCGAACCGCTTCTAATCCTTCAAGTACCTGTATCTGACTTTCATCATATGAGTTTTCTTCCATTTGCTTTTGTTCCATTGACACAAAGATCACCTACTTTTCCATTTAAATAGGGATTACGCCCTATCTATTTCACAATCTACCGTGCCGTTCGTTACATGAATTGTTTTCGCTTCTTTTAATGTTTCGTGTTCAATTCCGTCGACACTCGTCGTTGTCACAAATGTTTGCACTTTTCCTTGAATTGTATTTAACAGATGCGATTGACGATAATCATCTAATTCTGATAATACATCATCCAATAAAAGAATCGGATATTCCTTAACTTCTGAGTAAATCAATTCAATTTCAGCTAATTTTAGGGACAGTGCGGTCGTTCGTTGTTGTCCTTGCGAACCAAAGACTTGAACATTTTTACTATTAACGAAGAATTGTAAATCATCACGATGAGGACCAATTAAAGTCGTACCACGGAAAATCTCACGTTGTTTCACAGATTGAAAATTTTCATAGTATACTTCTTTTATTTTCGACAAATCCATTGATTCTGATACATCTACACTTGGTTTATAGACAATTTCTAATTCTTCTAATCCACGGCTTATACCGCGATGAATTGGAGCTGCCCATTCTTGTAGTAAATGCAAAAACTCAAACCGTTTTTGCAATATTTTTGCACCATGCTCAATAAGCTGAAGTGTAAATACATCCAACATCGTTTCCTCATTCTTACTATTCCCTTGCATTTTTTTCAGCAAGTGATTTCGTTGCGTGAGCACCTTTTGATATTGACTCAATTCATACAAATAAACTGGGGCTATTTGTCCTAATTCCATATCTAAAAAGCGTCTTCTTACTTGAGGGCTTCCTTTTACAAGATTTAAATCTTCTGGGGCAAACATGACAACATTCATCATGCCAATATATTGACTCAATTTTTGTTGTTCAAGTTGATTTAATTTTGCCTTTTTACCTTTTTTCGAAATATTTAATTCCAAAGACAAAGAACTATTTCTCTTTTGTAATTTCCCTTTAATTTGACCGAAATCTTCATCCCAACGGATAAGCTCGCGATCATTAGAGGTTCTATGAGATTTCGCCATCGCTAAAACGTAAATAGCTTCCATCAAATTCGTTTTCCCTTGCGCGTTTTCACCGATAATCACATTCACTTTATCTTCAAAGGAAAGCTCTAACTTTTCATAATTGCGATAGTTTTTCAACTGTATTTCTGAAATAAACAAAGGGCTCCCCCTTTATGCCTGAACTTGGAAACTTCCGCTTCCTGGAATTTCAATAATATCGTTCGCATATAATTTGCGACCTCTTCTATTTTCAAGTTCTTGATTCACGTACACTTCATATTCTTGTAAAAACCATTTTACAGCGCCACCTGTATCAATTACATCGGCTAACTTTAAAAATTGTCCTAGTGTAATATACTCTGTTGAAATTTTAATACGTTTCATAAAATCGCTCACTTTCTGAAAGTGTTCATTCTTTCATTGTACTAAATAAACTAACATTAGGAAAGTAATACCCAAAAATCAAATAAGGGCTACTAGTATCTGAAAACTAGCAACCCTTACTTCTTACTTAGTAAGTACGAACCGGTAAAATTAATTGAATAATGGACTCATCATTTACTGTGCGAATTAAGAATGGTCTCATTGCGCCAGTAAAGCTAATTTTAATTTCAGTACTATCTAAAGCTTTTAGTGCATCCATCATATATTTTGCACTAAAAGATATTTTTAATTCTTCCCCATCTACTTTTTCACATTGAACTTCTTCTACTACTTTCCCGATTTCTGGTGAATTCGAAGAAATTTCTAGCATTTCTTGTTCTAAAGTTGATAATTTCACAACATTATTACGACCATCCCTTGCTAATAGAGATGCACGATCAATTGCTTGTAAAAATTCTTTTGTATTTACAAAAATATCTGTTTTACTTTCCGCTGGAATTAAACGAGTTGTATCAGGGTAATTCCCTTCTAACAATCTTGAGAAGAATAATAAATGCTTTGTACGGAATAATACTTGATACTCCGTAATAACGATATCTACCATTTCTTCAGACTCATCTAGAATTTTGCTTAATTCATTTAAGCTTTTACCTGGAATAACAACATTCGCTTGAAATTCATCTGCGATTCCTTCGATTTTTGCTTTTCGAAGAGCTAACCTGTGGCTATCTGTAGCAATACAAGTTAGTTCGCTGTTATATACTTTCCAGTTTACACCTGTCAAGATCGGTCTTGTTTCAGAAGTGGAAACTGCAAATACCGTTTGTCTGATCATATGTTTCAGTAAATCTGTTGGAATCTTAAAAACATGATGTTCTTCAATTTGTGGTAACAATGGATATTCAGCAGAATCTAAACCATTTAAATTAAACTCTGATTTTCCAGAAGTTATTTTTGTCATAAAATGATTTTCCACAGAAATTTCGACAGTCTCTTTAGGTAATTTTTTTACAATCTCACTAAAATATTTTGCTTGTAAAATAATACTTCCTGATTGCGCTACTTCTACGATTTCTTTTCCATCGTCTTCAACTGGGATAAAGGATTCAATTGAAATATCAGCATCGCTTCCTGTTAACGTAACGCCTTCTTCCGTAGCGACAATTTTAATTCCTGTAAGGATCGGAATTGTTGTACGAGAAGAAACAGCCTTCATTACATCTTGTACACTTCTTACAAGATAGTCTTTTTGTATTGTAAAACGCATAAAGAAAAACCTCCGGTAAGTATAAGATTTTATTTAATTAATAAAGATAAAAAATAGTAGTAATAGTAATAGGGCTTGTGGATATGTGGATAACCCCGTTAAAGGATGTAAAAACAGTCTATCTACATGTGGATAGACTGTGCGTAAAACAAGGTAAGTTATTCACACTATTCAGCTACTACTTTAAAATATCGTTAATTTCTTCAACTTGCTTTTGTAATTGCGTATCCGTTTTAAGCAGCTTAGAAATTTTTTCATGTGCATGGATAACTGTTGTATGATCACGTCCACCAAATTCTTCACCTATTTTAGGTAAGGAGGAGTCTGTAAGTTCGCGTGATAAATACATTGCAATTTGGCGAGGGAAAGCAACTGATTTTGTTCGCTTTTTCGCCTTGAAATCTTCTAATTTTATTTGATAAACATCCCCAACAGCCTTTTGAATATCATAAATGGAGATAATTTTTGGTTTAGAATTTGGAATAATATCTTTAAGTGCTTCAGCTGCTAAATCAGCATTAATATCTTTGTTAATTAAAGATGAATAGGCTACAACTCGGATGAGTGCACCTTCTAGTTCACGAATATTTGAATCAATTTGATTTGCAATATAAAGCATAACCTCATTTGGTATATCGAGTCCTTCAGCCTTTGCTTTTTTACGTAAAATTGCAATTCGTGTTTCTAAATCTGGTGGCGTAATATCCGTAATGAGTCCCCATTCAAAGCGAGAACGAAGACGGTCTTCTAAAGTTGGAATTTCTTTTGGTGGCCGATCACTTGAAATTACAATTTGTTTACTTTCTTCGTGTAATGCATTGAATGTATGGAAAAACTCTTCTTGAGTTTGTTCTTTTCCTGCTAGAAATTGAATATCATCTATCAATAAAACATCTACATTACGGTATTTATTACGAAAATCGACCGCTTTATTATCACGAATAGAATTAATGAATTCATTTGTAAATTTTTCTGATGATAAATATACAACCTTCGCGTTTGGGTTATGTTCAATTACATAATGACCAATTGCATGCATTAAATGGGTCTTTCCGAGTCCAACTCCCCCGTAAATAAAGAGGGGATTATATGCTTTAGCTGGCGCTTCGGCTACGGCCAATGAAGCAGCGTGAGCAAAACGATTACCAGAGCCAATAACAAATGTATCAAACGTATATTTTGGATTTAGCATGCTCTGCGGTAAATGATTAGAATCATCTTGTGCTGAATTTGGTTTAGAAGGAGGAAGATCAATCTCCTCTTCAGCTTGACTTTGGGGAATAATAAAGCGAATAGCTAATTTTGCCCCCGTTAAATCGTAAAGTGTTTCCGAAATTAGCTCTGAATAATGAGATTCTAACCAATCACGAGCGAATTCATTTGGAGCCGTAATTGTTAATACGTCTTTCTTTAAATTATGCGCGGTTGTTGACTTTAACCATGTTTCATAACTTGGCTTACTGACCTTTTTTTCTAGTTCTTTTAAGGCACTGTTCCATAAATCAGAGATGTTTTCCAAAGGTGTCCCTCCTTTACTAAGATGGTAAAAGAATAAGGTTGCGCAACAAATGTACAACCTAAATAAATATAAAATGTATATTTATACGAAACGTATTTTAAAACCTAAAAACGTCGTTTGTATATGAGATAGGGTTTTCGACAAAAAAAGCACATGTGGATAATCATTTACCCACATGTGATTAAAACTGTCCACATGTTATACACAAATTGTGGATAAGATAAAGATGTGGAAAACTTATTCAAAGTGAAAACACAACTATAATATCAAAAAAAAGTAGCTATAGCAATGAATTTCAGAAAGTTATCCACAAAATCAATACCTTGTGGAATAAACTTGTCCACAACACGATATACTGTGTAAAAGTGCGAAAAAGATTTGTGGATATAAAAAACAAGAAAAAACATTTATCCACAAGGAAATATAGGGTCTGTGAAAAAGTATGTGAATAGGTTCAAAATGAATATTTGATGAAAATTTCGAGAACCATTGACATTTTCCTAGTTGATTAACTATAATTTATAGGACTGTCTTTAACAGATATTCCTCAGGGAGGTGTCATATAATGAAAAGAACTTACCAACCAAATAAACGTAAGCGCAGCAAAGTACATGGTTTCCGCAGCCGTATGAGCACAGCGAACGGACGTAAAGTGCTAGCAGCTCGTCGTCGTAAAGGAAGAAAAGTATTATCTGCGTAGACCACTGATCGTTCAGTGGTCTTTTTTTCTAATAATAGTGAATTTCCACTGATGAACTACAGGAGTGTCAATTGATATGAAGAAAACACATCGTATAAAAAAGAATGATGAATTCCAGACGGTTTTTCAAAAAGGAAAATCGAATGCGAATCGTCAGCTTGTTGTCTATCAACTAGATAAGGCAGAGCAGCCAAACTTTCGTATTGGTCTTTCTGTCAGCAAAAAAATAGGAAATGCAGTAGTGCGTAACCGAATTAAACGTATGATTCGCCAGTCAATCACAGAATTAAAAGATGAGATAGATTCTGGAAAAGATTTTGTTATAATAGCAAGGAAGCCTTGTGCAGAGATGACATATGAAGAATTAAAGAAAAGCTTAATTCATGTCTTTAAACGCTCTGGTATGAAAAGAATAAAAAAGTAGCGTAAGGAAATGAATTACACTATATACATACCGAAACAAGGAGGAGCAGGCTTTGAAAAAGAAAATAGGTTTACTAGCCATGGTTATTGCATTAATGGCAATTGCTACTGGCTGTAGTGAAGTGAATCAGCCGATTACGCCGAAAAGTACTGGAATTTGGAATGAATATTTCGTATATCCGCTTTCTCAGTTAATTACGTATTTTGCCAACTTATTTGGTAGTAATTATGGTTTAGCAATCGTCGTTACAACGCTTATCATTCGTTTTGCATTATTACCATTAATGATTAAACAAACGAAGAGTACGAAAGCAATGCAAGCGTTACAACCAGAAATGGTGAAGTTAAAAGAGAAATATAGTTCTAAAGATCAAGCAACACAGCAAAAACTACAACAAGAAATGATGCAGTTATATCAAAAAAATGGTGTAAATCCATTAGCAGGATGTTTACCAATCTTTGTTCAGATGCCTATTTTATTCGCTTTTTACCATGCGATTATGAGAACAGCAGAAATTAGTAAGCATACATTCTTATGGTTCGACTTAGGGCAGGCAGATCCGTTCTATATCTTACCGGTTGTTGCGGCAATTACGACATTTATTCAGCAAAAGCTTGCAATGGCAGGAACAGCTGGTCAAAATCCGCAAATGGCAATGATGATTTGGCTTATGCCAATTATGATTTTAGTCTTTGCAATTAACTTCCCAGCTGCATTATCACTTTACTGGGTTGTTGGTAATATCTTTGGTATCGCTCAAATGTACTTGATCAAGGGGCCAGAAATTAAGGCTAGTAAGGCAGGAGGATCAAGCAAGTGAGTGTAATTACTGCTAAAGGACAAACAGTCGAGCTGGCAGTACAAGATGCTTTAAGACAATTAAATGTTTCAAAAGACCGAGTAGATATAAATATTATCGATGAAGGTAAAAGAGGGTTCCTAGGTTTATTTGGGAATCGACCTGCAGTAGTAGAAGTTGTATTGAAGAAAGATCCGATTCAAGAATGTGAAGAATATTTAAAAAATGTGATTCACGATATGGGTGTGGAAGCTGAGATTAGTAAAATTGTAAAAGGACGCGAAGTTGAATTTACAATTTCTGGCGAAAATATAGGTGTTTTGATTGGGAAAAGAGGAAACACCTTGAATTCTTTGCAGTATTTAACAAAACTTGTGGCGAATCGTAATACGAAACAGTATATTGGCATCACACTAGATGCTGAAAATTATCGTAGTAAAAGAAAAGGTACATTAGAGGCCCTTTCTTATCGATTAGCAAAACAAGTAGTAAATACGAAAAAAAGGGTTGTGTTGGAGCCTATGCCATCTTTTGAACGAAAGATTATCCATCAAGCATTATCTAATCATCAAAATATCATTACAACTTCTGAAGGGAAAGAACCACATCGACATGTTGTAATATCTTCCAAGTGACCGGTTACTCAATTGAGTGCCGGTTTTTTTGAGCGGAAAATAGGTGTGGATAACTAAAAAACACTAAACTTATCCACTGTGAATAAGTTTAGTGTTTTTTACATGAGGACATAATAAAATGAGTTATTATTCTTTTGTAGATAGGTTCGTTATGGTATTCTAATAATTTAGTGAAGAAAATAATCATGTTGAAATAGAGATAAATAAGCAAGTGAGGTGAAAGGACATGGAATTTGATACAATTGCTGCGATTTCCACAGCGCTTGGAGAGGGTGCAATTGCCATTGTTCGAGTAAGTGGGGATGATGCGGTTGAAAAAGTTAATCGTATTTTTAAAGGGAAGGATTTAACAGAGGTTCCTTCTCACACAATTCATTATGGTCATATTGTTGATTTAGATACAAATCAGGTTATTGAAGAAGTGATGGTGTCTATTCTGCGTGCGCCAAGGACTTTTACACGTGAAAATATAGTAGAAATTAACTGTCACGGTGGACTTGTTTCGGTAAACAAAGTGTTGCAGCTTATTTTAGCGCAAGGAGTACGATTAGCGGAGCCTGGTGAATTTACGAAACGTGCTTTTTTAAATGGCCGTATTGATTTATCACAAGCAGAAGCTGTTATGGACTTAATCCGTGCAAAAACAGATCGTGCAATGAACGTAGCAATTAATCAAATGGAAGGACGATTATCTAAATTGATCGGCCGTCTGCGTCAGGACATATTAGAAACGTTAGCTCATGTTGAGGTAAACATAGATTACCCGGAATATGATGATGTGGAAGAAATGACACATAATATTTTAATTGAGAAAGCTACACATGTTCGTGCCGAAATTGCAAAAATATTAGAAACATCGAAGCAAGGAAAAATTTTACGTGAAGGTATTGCTACTGCAATCATCGGTAGACCTAACGTTGGGAAGTCATCGCTATTAAATAGTCTCGTTCAGGAGAAAAAGGCAATTGTAACTGATATTGCAGGAACAACTCGTGATGTTATTGAAGAGTACGTTAATGTGCGTGGTGTACCACTTAAACTTATAGATACAGCCGGAATTCGTGAAACAGAAGATGTTGTTGAAAGAATCGGTGTAGAGCGTTCAAAAGAAATGATGAGCCAAGCTGATTTAGTTTTAGTTGTCGTTAATTATAGCGAGGCTTTAACGAATGAGGATGAAGATCTATTCCGTGCCGTACAAGGAAAAGATTTCATTGTTATTGTAAATAAGACTGATTTACCGCAAACAATTGATATGGAACGCGTTACAGAATTGGCAGCGGGAAATCGTGTTATTACAACATCGTTAATTGAGGAACAAGGAATAGATGAGCTTGAAAAGGCAATAGCTGATTTATTCTTTGAAGGAGCAATCGATTCTGCAGATGTGACATATGTTTCTAATGCAAGACATATTGGATTATTAACACAAGCAGGAAAAACAATTGGAGATGCGATTGAGGCGATAGAAAATGGTGTTCCAATTGATATGGTGCAAATTGATTTAACAAGAACGTGGGAAATACTTGGTGAAATTACTGGTGATACGGTCCATGAAAGCCTAATTGACCAGCTGTTCTCTCAATTTTGTTTAGGAAAATAACATAGTGATGTTTTAGAAAGATAGAGATTATTAGGAGGAATAAACAATGGGATACAATGCCGGTTCATACGATGTCATAGTAATCGGTGCAGGTCATGCAGGATGTGAAGCTGGTCTTGCGGCAGCACGAATGGGCTCCAACACATTAATGTTAACAATTAATTTAGATATGGTAGCGTTTATGCCATGTAACCCTTCTGTTGGTGGACCAGCAAAAGGGATTGTTGTTCGTGAAATTGATGCATTAGGCGGAGAAATGGGACGCAACATTGATAAAACACATATTCAAATGCGTATGTTAAATACAGGTAAAGGACCAGCTGTGCGCGCACTTCGAGCACAAGCAGATAAGTTCTCTTACCAGCATGAATTAAAGAAAACAATTGAAGAAACACCAAATCTAACGTTGTTCCAAGGAATGGTAGAGCGTTTAATTGTTGAAGATGGCGAATGTAAAGGGGTAATTACGCAATCTGGTGCTGAATATACAGCAAAGACAGTAGTAATTACGACTGGAACATTTTTACGTGGTGAGATTATTATGGGGGATTTAAAATATTCGAGCGGTCCAAATAATCAACAACCATCTATTACTTTGTCTGAACATTTAGAGGAGCTTGGATTTGATCTAGTTAGATTTAAAACAGGTACACCTCCGCGTGTAAATAGTAATACAATTGATTACAGTAAAACAGAAATTCAACCAGGTGATGATAAACCACGATCTTTCTCTTTTGAAACGACAAAATTTATTATGGATCAAATTCCATGTTGGTTGACGTATACAAGTACGGAAACACATCGTTTAATAGATGAAAACCTACATCGCTCAGCTATGTATTCTGGTATGATTAAGGGAACAGGACCTAGATACTGCCCTTCAATTGAAGACAAAGTAGTAAGGTTTAATGATAAACCACGTCATCAAATTTTCTTAGAGCCAGAGGGACGTAATACACAAGAAGTGTATGTACAAGGTTTATCCACAAGCTTACCAGAAGATGTACAGCGTGATATGCTTAGAACAATCCCTGGTCTAGAAAACGTTGAAATGATGCGTACAGGTTATGCGATTGAATATGATGCGATTGTGCCAACACAACTATGGCCAACACTTGAAACGAAAAAAATTAAAAATTTATATACAGCAGGACAGATTAACGGAACTTCTGGTTATGAAGAGGCAGCAGGACAAGGGCTTATGGCTGGAATTAACGCAGCATGTCGTTCTTTAGGCAAAAAAGAAGTTATTTTAGGTCGCGAGGATGCTTATATTGGTGTCTTAATTGATGATCTTGTAACGAAAGGTACAAATGAACCATATCGTTTATTAACGTCTCGTGCGGAATATCGTCTATTATTACGCCATGATAATGCTGATCTTCGTTTAACTGAAGTTGGTCGTGAAATTGGACTAATTAAAGAAGAGCGCTATGAGCGATTTACAAATAAAAAATTACAAATTGAACAGGAAAAGGAACGTTTAAGCAGCATCATTATTAAGCCACGTCCTGAAGTTCAAGAATTAATTCGTAGCATTGGCGGAAGTGAACTGAAAGATGGAATACGTGCAAGTGACTTATTACGTCGTCCAGAGATGACATATGAGCACATTCATCTTTTAGTACCAAGTGAAGTAGAATTAAGTGATGAAGTGACAGAACAAGTTGAAATTCAGATTAAGTACGAAGGATATATTGAAAAGTCTTTACAGCAAGTAGAGCGTATGAAGAAAATGGAAAACAAAAAAATCCCTGTGGATATTGATTATGATGCGATTTCTAGCATTGCCTCAGAAGCTAGACAGAAATTGAAAGATGTTCGTCCACTTTCAATGGGGCAGGCTTCACGTATTTCTGGCGTAAACCCAGCGGATGTTTCCATTTTACTTGTGTATATTGAACAAGGAAAAATTGCGCGAGTATCGAACCAATAAATAGTAAGGAGATATTGCTAGATGAACATAGAACAATTTCAATCTATGCTAGAAGAGAAGGGTATCACCCTCTCTTCTAGACAGTTAGAGCAGTTCGAAATCTACTTCGAAACATTAGTAGAGTGGAATGAAAAAATGAATTTAACGGCTATTACGGAGAAAGAAGAAGTATATTTAAAACACTTTTTTGATTCTATTACAGCTGCTTTTTATTATGATTTTTCAAAACCATTCTCAATTTGTGATGTTGGCGCAGGAGCTGGATTCCCAAGTATTCCTTTAAAAATTTGTTTCCCGCACTTAAAAGTGACAATTGTAGACTCATTGCAAAAACGCATTAATTTCTTAAATCATTTAGCACAAAAGTTGGAATTAAGTGACGTTGCGTTTTGTCATGATCGTGCTGAAACATTTGGGAAAAAGGAAAGTGTACGTGAATCGTACGATATTGTAATGGCACGTGCAGTTGCGCGTCTTTCAGTATTAAGTGAGCTATGTTTACCACTTGTAAAAGTTGGAGGAACATTCATTGCAATGAAAGGTGCTGCAGCAAACGAAGAAATTGAAAATGGCAAGTATGCTTTAGAGGTGCTAGGCGGGGATCTAAAAGAAATGTCTACGTTCCAATTACCGTTTGAAGAAAGTGAACGTAATATTTTATTAATCGAGAAAAAGCGCAAGACACCAAAGAAATATCCACGCAAACCGGGAACACCCAATAAATTACCTATTGAAAAATAAATCTTATTAGACGTAAGATTAAATTATATAAATGAAAACGTAAATGTTTCATAGGAAACATTTTATGGAGAATAGTCAATAGGCCTAAAAGGTGGTGGAATATGTATGAAAAATACGTTTTCTCGTTTATTTGGCTTTGGAGATAAAGAGAGCGAATTCGAATTACAAGACGAAAGCCATGAAGAAATAGATAAAAAGGTATATGAAGAAATACAAGAAATTCCGATAGTAAATATTACCCCTAACCGTTATCAACCACGAACAGTTTTTGATGATGCGCGTATTGAGGAGCTAGCATTAACGATTCGTACACATGGGCTTATTCAGCCAATTGTTGTGAGGCAATATGAGGATGATAAGTATGAAATTATTGCTGGGGAAAGACGTTTCCGTGCGGCAACAAAGTTAGGGTGGGAAAAGGTTCCTGCAATTATAAAGAACTTAAATGATACAGAGACAGCTTCTGTAGCTTTAATTGAAAACTTGCAACGTGAGGAACTAACAGCAATCGAGGAAGCTGTGGCATATCAAAAGCTAATTGAGTTACATAATTTAACACAAGAAGCATTGGCACAACGACTTGGAAAAGGACAATCCACAATCGCAAATAAGTTGCGATTGTTAAAGTTGCCTGAAGAAATAAAAAGTGCGTTATTAGAAAAAAGCATTACAGAAAGACATGCCCGCGCGCTCATTCCTTTAAAGAATGAGGAATTACAACTGAAGGTTTTACAGGAAATTGTGGAGAAACAGCTGAATGTAAAGCAAACAGAGGAACGAATTGCGAAATTACTAGAGGAAGCAAAACCGAAGCGTAAGGCAAAGCAAAAAGCAGTAAGTCGAGATACGAGAATTGCCATGAATACAATTAGGCAGTCATTACAAATGGTTGCTGACAGTGGTTTAAATGTTAATTCTGAGGAAGAAGAATTTGATGAGTACTATCAAATTACAATTCAAATTCCGAAGAAAAAATAATAATGGCGTGTTAGAGACCTTATCCTATTGGATAGGTCTCTTTTACTATATTTTCTTGTTAGATGAAGAAGGAGTTTACAAATAAATTTTGAAGTTTAATAAGGACGTAAAAGAAAAACTTTTATTTCATGTTACAATAAACGTAATTGTTACTAGAATAAGATAGAAAGGTTGAAAGTAGGTGACATCATGGGAAAAATCATTGCTATTGCCAATCAAAAAGGTGGCGTTGGGAAAACAACCACATCTGTTAATTTAGGGGCTGGATTGGCACAAGTAGGTAAAAAGGTCCTTCTTGTAGATATTGATGCTCAAGGAAATGCAACAACTGGTGTGGGAATTGAAAAATCCGAATTAGATCAATGTATTTACAATGTTCTTGTGGAAGATGCAGATGTTCAAGGGGTTATACGTAAAACTGCAACTGAAAACTTAGATGTTCTACCCGCTACAATTCAATTGGCAGGTGCAGAAATTGAATTGGTACCGACTATTTCCCGGGAAGTACGTTTACAAAGGGCATTACAGCCAGTTCGTGATGAATATGACTATATTATTATCGACTGTCCCCCGTCCTTAGGGTTATTAACGATTAATGCATTAACCGCAGCAGATTCTGTTATTATTCCTGTTCAATGCGAGTATTACGCACTAGAAGGATTGAGTCAGCTATTAAATACAGTTCGACTTGTGCAAAAGCACTTAAATAAAAATCTAGCAATTCAAGGTGTATTGCTAACAATGTTGGATGCCCGTACGAATTTAGGGATTCAGGTTATAGATGAAGTGAAAAAATACTTTAGAGATAAAGTATACCGTTCGATTATTCCTCGTAATGTTCGTTTAAGTGAAGCACCAAGTCATGGGAAACCAATTATGCAGTATGACGCTAAATCAAGAGGGGCAGAAGTATATATAGATTTAGCAGAGGAAGTGATTGCAGGTGGCTAAAGGATTAGGAAGAGGAATCAATGTGTTTTTTCCTGATTTAGATGTGAAAGAAGAAGAGACAATTCAGGAGATTGCGATAACTGAATTAAGACCGAATCCATATCAACCACGTAAACACTTTAATAAAGAGGCGATTCAAGAATTAGCGGCTTCTATTAAAGAGCATGGCATACTGCAACCATTAATTGCTAGGAAGAGTATTAAAGGATATGAAATCGTTGCAGGCGAAAGAAGATATCGTGCTGCCAAAGAGGCGGGGCTCGAAAAAGTACCTGCTGTTGTAAGACAATTAAATGAGCAGCAAATGATGGAGTTTGCATTGCTTGAAAACTTACAACGAGAAGATTTAAATCCAATGGAAGAAGCAATGGCATATCAAATGTTAATGAATGAGCTAAGTATAACGCAAGAACAATTAGCAAAACGTCTTGGTAAGAGCAGACCTTACATTGCAAACTATACACGGTTATTAAGCCTCCCTTCTTTTGTGCAAGATATGATTGCAAATGGCCAACTTTCAATGGCTCATGGGAGAACTTTGCTTACGATAAAAGATGAAGAACAATTAAAATCTTTATTAAAACGAATTGAAAAAGAAGGATTAAATGTTCGTCAATTAGAGAAAATTGTTCAGGAGATTAATCAACGCGTTTCACGTGAAACAAAACAAGTGAAAAAAGAGAGAAATATATTTTTTGTAGAGCGCGAAACGTTCTTAAGAGAAAAGTTTGGTACAGATGTGAAGATTAAAGAAACGAAAAAAGAAAAAGGTAAAATCGAAATTGAATTTTTTAATAAAGAAGATTTAAATCGTATTTTAGAATTATTAGCACGGAAAAACTAAAAAGCAAACCATCTTATTATTTATAGATGGTTTGCTTTTTTTAATACAGATAATTTTTGGTCTGTTTCTTTTATACTTTGTGCAATTACATCAGCCATTTTCATGACTAAACTTAATCTTGTATTCTGAAGGACGAAAAACTCCATAAAACCATTTAAATTTACGATGCCATGGATATGTAAATCACCAACTGCAGGTAACTTTTTGTTCATCGCAGCGCCAGGTTTACTAGGCCCCATTCCGGTAGTGATGGAACCGATACTTTGAGACTTTCCTAAACAGGCATCAACCGCAATTATAAACGAAGTAGGATTATCTTTCTGTATATTCTGAATTCTTTCTTCTAAATTTAGCGCATGTACTGGCTCATCTAGTGTGCCAAACACTTGGAAGTTTTTAATTCCTACTTGTTCTAGTTTCGTACCGACTAACGGACCGAGTGCATCGCCTGTAGAACGATCTGTTCCAATACAAACGAGAATAATTGGTATATTGGTTTTTATAGGGATATGGGAAAGTAGGAAGTTACTAATTGTCTCGGAGGCCTCTACGTCTTGGTGCATAACATTTTGAGTTTCTTTTTCGAAAAAGGGTAAGCGAAAACTTCCAATATTCATGAAGCATCCATCCTTTTAATAAATTTTCAAAATATGTTATATGGTGAGTAAAATGGAAAACTATAAGTGCGTACTTCTTGTAAAACTTGAGTGAAAACGGAAATAATAGTACTAGTATATATATATCCGTTCCATTTTATACCTGTATGGAAGTTAACAAATGCAATTAAAGTTATAAAATTTTTTCAGCAATTAGGAGACTTCTGATACAATAAGAAGGATAACTAAAAAGAAATTTTGGCTGGAGAGGTAGAGGTACATGGATTTATTAACAAAGTGGTTTAATGCCACGAAACAGTATTTATTAAATGCTGATCGTTGGGCTGATATTGGAACAGCGACATTGAAAATATGTATTATTTTAATAATTGGTGCGATTGTTGTACGAGTTGCGCGTGCAATTGTGCGAAATGCGTTTCGTATGGGAAGCCGTTCGCCAATTCAAATTTCAGAACGTCGTACAGTTACAGTAGCGAAGTTACTTGAAAATATTGTGGCATACGTCGTTATGTTCATTATGTTAATTGCAATTTTGGGTGTGTTTAATATTAATGCATCTGGTCTATTAGCGGGTGCTGGGGTAATTGGTTTAGCGGTCGGATTTGGTGCTCAAAGTTTAGTGAAAGATGTTATTACGGGGTTATTTATCTTGCTAGAAGATCAATTTTCAGTAGGTGACTATGTGAAAATTGGTCAGTTTGAAGGTGTCGTTCTAGAAATTGGACTTCGTACAACAAAAGTAAAGAGTTGGACAGGTGAAATTCATACTTTACCAAACGGAAGTATCATTCAGGTTACAAACTATTCAGTTAGTAATAGTGTAGCATTTGTTGATGTATCGATTTCGTATGAGGCTGATATAGCGAAAGCGGAGCAAGTCATTGAAGAGTTATTAGAAGAATTACCTGCACAGTATACGCAAATGGTAGCAAGGCCTCAGTTATTAGGTGTGCAAACATTAGCTGCATCAGAAGTTATATTACGTGTTATTGCGGAAGTAGAGCCGATGCAACATGCGGTTGTTGCAAGAGCCCTTCGTAAAGAAATTAAAAATCGTCTAGATTTACATGGAATTGAAATTCCATATCCACGTATGGTTCTATATAATCGTGAAGAATTGGTGAGTGGAAAAGCAATTTAGTATGGAGAGGGGTTTGGAGAATGGAGCAAAAGCAGTATAACTTGTACGATGTTGTGGAAATGAAGAAAGCCCACCCATGTGGTGAGAATCGCTGGAAGATTATTCGTATGGGAATGGATATCCGCATTAAGTGCGAGGGATGTGACCATTCAGTAATGATTCCTCGAAGAGAATTTGATCGTAAGGTGAAAAAAATACTTGTGAAGCACGAAGAATAGAGAGAAAGTAACAGTTGCAATGGGCGGCTGTTACTTTTTTCGTTTGGAGGAAACTTGTCATTTTTTTCGTTACTATCTATAATGATGAAAGATTGAGACATAGGAGTGAAAAATATGGGATTAACGGCTGGGATTGTTGGATTACCTAACGTAGGGAAGTCAACTTTATTTAATGCAATTACACAAGCAGGAGCAGAATCTGCAAACTATCCATTCTGTACAATTGATCCAAACGTAGGGATTGTAGAAGTACCAGATGAGCGTTTAAATAAATTAACGGAATTAGTAGAACCGAAAAAAACTGTTCCGACTGTATTTGAGTTTACTGATATTGCAGGTATCGTAAAAGGTGCTAGTAAAGGTGAAGGTTTAGGAAATAAATTCTTATCTCACATTCGCCAAGTAGATGCAATTTGCCAAGTTGTTCGTTGTTTTGAAGACGAAAATATTACACACGTTTCAGGGAAAGTAGATCCAATCGATGATATTGAAACAATCAACTTAGAGCTAATCTTAGCGGATTTAGAATCTGTTGATAAACGTATCGAACGTGTTGCGAAATTAGCAAGACAAAAAGATAAAGAAGCAGTATATGAGCATGAAATTTTAGTTCGCTTAAAAGAAGCTTTTGAAGAGGGCAAACCAGCTCGTACTGTTGAATTCACAGAAGAGCAAATGAAGATTGTTAAAGGCCTTCATTTACTTACAACGAAAGAAATGTTATATGTAGCAAACGTAAGTGAGGACGATATTATCGATCCTTCTGCAAACAAATACGTACAAATGGTAAAAGAATTTGCTGCAAATGAAAATGCTCAAGTAATCGTTGTATGTGCAAAAATCGAAGAAGAAATCGCTGAGCTAGACGAGGAAGAGAAAAAAGTATTCCTTGAAGAACTAGGCATTGAAGAATCTGGTTTAGATCAATTAATTCGTGCTGCATATGATTTATTAGGACTTGCTACTTACTTCACAGCAGGTGTACAAGAAGTACGTGCATGGACGTTCAAACAAGGTATGAAAGCACCACAATGTGCGGGCGTAATTCATACAGACTTTGAGCGTGGATTTATTCGTGCGGAAACAGTTTCTTACGAAGACTTAATGACAAACGGTTCTATGACAGCTGCAAAAGAAGCTGGTAAAGTTCGTTTAGAAGGAAAAGAGTATATCGTAAAAGACGGAGACGTTATGCACTTCCGTTTCAACGTTTAATTTAATATTTCCTAGGAAAAATAAAGATATGAGCTTGGCAAATATATTATGTGTTTGCCAAGTTTTTTATGCATGGGTGAGTTGATTCATCTAACTTACTATGATATAATCTAAACTCGTGAGTAATTACTATAAATTAATTGCTCCTTGCCCATTATGGGCCGTTTAGACCAAAAGGAGGTGAAAGTGTAATGAGAAAGTACGAAATTATGTACATCATTCGTCCTGGCGTTGAAGAAGAAGCTCAAAAAGCTTTAGTTGAACGTTTCGCAGGTGTTTTAACAAACAATGGTGCAGAAATCATTAACACGAAAGAGTGGGGTAAGCGTCGTTTAGCTTACGAAATCAACGACTTACGTGAAGGTTTCTACATGATCTTAAACGTGAACTCTAACGCAGAAGCGATTAATGAATTCGACCGTTTAGCTAAGATCAACGAAGACATCCTTCGTCATATCGTTGTTAAAGAAGAAGAAAAATAATTGATATATAAGGGAGAGTGGTTCGATTGATGAATCGTGTTATCCTCGTTGGTCGTTTAACTAAGGACCCTGACTTACGTTACACGCCCAATGGTGTTGCAGTAGCTACTTTTACGTTAGCTGTGAATCGCGCATTTGCGAATCAACAAGGTGAGCGTGAAGCTGACTTTATTAATTGTGTAATATGGCGTAAACAAGCAGAAAACGTAGCAAATTATTTGAAAAAAGGTAGCTTAGCAGGCGTAGATGGACGTCTTCAAACTCGTAATTACGATGGACAAGATGGTAAACGTGTATATGTAACAGAAGTTCTTGCGGAAAGCGTACAATTTTTAGAGCCGCGTAATGGCGGTGGGGAGCAACGTGGTTCATTTAATCAGCAACCATCAGGAGCTGGTTTCGGTAACCAAAGCTCTAACCCATTTGGTCAATCTAGTAATTCAGGCAACCAAGGTAACCAAGGGAACTCTGGATTTACGAAGAATGACGATCCATTTTCAAATGTAGGTCAACCGATCGACATTTCCGACGACGATTTACCGTTCTAATACAGTAAATTAGTTAGTTTTAACAAAGAATGGAGGGAATAGACATGGCAGGACGCAAAGGTGGACGTGCGAAACGTCGTAAGGTGTGTTTCTTCACATCTAACGGCATCACTCGCATTGACTATAAAGATGTTGATTTATTAAAACGTTTCGTTTCTGAGCGTGGTAAAATTTTACCTCGTCGTGTAACAGGAACAAGCGCAAAATACCAACGCAAACTTACAGTTGCAATTAAACGTGCTCGTCAAATGGCACTTTTACCATATGTTGGTGAATAATAGCGTATGAAATGCACAGTAGAGTCGGACTCTACTGTGCATTTTGCTATGCTTTTCTTTTTTGAAAGAGAGGTTAGATGATGAAGAATACGAAATTTATTACTGAGGGTGCAGCACTGTTAGCAATATATGCAATGTTATTGCTTATATCTATGTATGTTCCGATTTTGGGTACAGTTATAACGTTTGCGTTGCCATTGCCATTTATATTACTAACGATAAGATATAGATTATCTAACGCCTTTGTAATTTTTACGGCGGCACTTTTTATTACTGTTATTGTCAGTCAACCGATGAACCTAGTAAAGACAACTATGTTTGGATTGATAGGTATCGTTTTAGGATATATGTATAAAAAACGAAAAAAGCCGGTAGAAATTTTGATGGCGGGGACGCTTGCGTACTTAATTGGTATTATGCTCATTTATGTTGCGAGTATAAAGTTTTTTAACATAGATTTAATGAAGCAAATGCAAAATATGTTTAATGAAAGTATGGCGCAAAGTGAAAAGATAGTTAATGCTGCGGGTATGCCTATTAGTGAAGAGCAAAAAGAGTTATTTACACAATTTAATGATGTGTTACAAACTTTATTCCCAAGTTTACTTGTAATGGTCTCGGTATGTTTTTCTTGGATTACAGTCATGATATCGGGTAGTGTTTTGAGAAAACTAAAGCATGACGTTATGCCCTGGCCTAAATTTAAAGATATACAATTACCAAAGAGTATTGTTTGGTATTACGTTATATTTATTCTGCTATCAATCTTTATAAAAGTAGAACCGACATCATATTTACATATGGTATTTTCTAACCTATATGTCATATTTGCTTTACTACTAGTACTGCAAGGTCTGACATTTATCACCTTTATAGCGCATAGCAAAGGTTTTACAAAAGGGGTTCCTATTATTAGTTTTATTGCCTGCATGTTTATTCCAATGCTGTTTCCTCTTGTGACAATCTTAGGTATAATTGATTTAGGGATTTCATTGCGTTCTAAAATAGGAGGATAAAGTAATATTCCTTATACTATTTTAATCTGTTTAACTAACTGGAAGGTGAGTTAGTTTTACTTTATAGGAGTTGTATACATGCCTGAATTTTATAAGAAACAGTGGTTTTTATATCCTGTTTACGTATTGGCATTTTTCGTGTTTGTTCTCATTTCAATCCTCTGTTATTTTCATTTAATGATGGGGATAGCCGCCTTTTTTATCTTTTGTATTGTACTTTTTGTTGTTGTACGATTTGAACTTACCTTTCAAAAGAACTTTGAAAAACATACGACAGAGATGATTACAAGGGTAAAGAAAGTGAGTAATGAGGCATTTAACCAAATGCCGATTGGTATTTTGTTATACAATAAGGATTATGGGATTGATTGGGCGAATCCTTATTTATCTTCATGCCTAGGGCAGCATGCATTAGCTGGATGGCACCTTTATGATGTATCAGAAACGTTACTTCTTTTTATTAAAGGAGAAACTTCCGATGATATAGTCTCTTTAAATAATCGAAAGTTTCGCGTTTTTGTAAGGAAAGAAGAGAAGTTAATCTATTTCTTTGATGTAACAGAACAAACTGAGATTGAAAAGATGTACGAGGATCAACGCACTGTTTTAGCTGTCATTTATTTAGATAATTATGATGAAGTTACACAAGGATTAGATGATCAATTACGTACGAATATAACAAGTCTTGTAACGTCACGACTAAATGAATGGGCCGTTAAGTATGGGGCATATTTAAAACGTGCATCTTCAGAAAGATTCTTCGTTGTACTAAATGAAAGTATTTTAGCACAAATGGAGAAAGGGAAATTTAGCATTTTAGATCAAGTGCGTGAAGAAACATCTAAAAGGAATATACCACTTACCTTAAGCGTAGGTGTTGGATCAGGTGATTTACCTTTATCAGAGCTTGGGGCAATGGCTCAGTCCGGCTTAGACCTTGCGCTTGGCCGTGGTGGAGATCAAGTTGCAATTAAACAAGCGACAGGTAAAGTTAAGTTTTATGGTGGTAAGACAAATCCGGTTGAAAAACGTACTCGTGTACGTGCTAGAGTTATTTCGCATGCATTAAAGGATTTAGTATTAGAAAGTAGCAATGTCATTATAATGGGGCATAGAGCTCCTGATATGGACGCAATCGGTGCTGCGATTGGTATTTTAAAGGTAGCGCAATTAAATGAGCGCAAAGGATATATTGTGCTAGATGAAAATGATTCTGATAAGGGAATTAAGCGTTTAATGGATAAAGTGAAACAAAACGAAGAGTTATGGTCTCACTTTATTACACCAGAACAAGCGATGGAATTTGCAAATGATGATTCGTTACTTGTTGTTGTTGATACGCATAAACCTTCAATGGTGATGGAAGAAAAGCTGTTACACAAAATTGAAAATGTAGTTGTTATTGACCATCATCGCCGAGGAGAAGATTTTATTGAAGATCCATTGCTTGTTTACATGGAGCCATATGCTTCTTCCACGGCAGAACTTGTTACAGAATTACTTGAATACCAACCGAAAAATTTAAAAATGACAATGTTAGAAGCGACGGCATTGTTAGCGGGTATTATTGTTGATACGAAAAGCTTTACATTCCGGACGGGTGCTCGTACGTTTGATGCGGCTTCTTATTTACGCTCACATGGTGCAGATACTGTGCTTGTACAAGAGCTTTTAAAAGAAGATATGGATCAGTACCTACGGGTTGCAAAAGCTATTAAAAATGCGTACATTTATACAAATGGAATTGCGATTGCAAAAGTGGATAGTGATGATTACTACGATCAAGTGCTTATTGCGCAATCGGCGGACACATTATTAACAATGACAGGAATTATTGCATCATTTGTTATTGCAAAACGTGGCGAGAATTTCATTGGAATTAGCGGCAGGTCTTTAGGTGAAGTGAATGTGCAGCTAATTATGGAGAATTTAGGCGGTGGTGGGCATTTAACGAATGCAGCCACACAAATGAAAAATGTTACAGTAGATGAAGCTGAGGAGAAGCTTCGATTTGTTATTGATGACTATTTACAGGGAGGCACACAATCATGAAAGTAATTTTTCTAAAAGACGTAAAAGGTAAAGGGAAAAAAGGAGAAGTAAAAAACGTACCAGATGGCTATGCAAATAACTTCTTACTAAAACAAGGATTAGCTGCTGAGGCGACAAATAGCAGTATGAAAACTTTAGAAGCTCAAAAACGCAAAGAAGAAAAAGATGCAGAGGCAGAGCTTGAAAGTGCAAAAGAGTTAAAAGAAACGTTAGAGAAACTAACTGTGGAAGTAAAGGCTAAATCTGGAGAAGGTGGCCGTCTATTCGGTTCAATCACAAGTAAACAAATCGTAGATGCAATGCAAAAATCACATAAAATTAAACTTGATAAGCGTAAATTTGAAATGGATGATGCGATCCGTGCATTAGGCTATACAAACGTTACTGTGAAATTGCATCCGCAAGTAACAGCAACAGTAAAAGTTCATGTTAGTGAACAATAAAAATAAGTTAAGCAAGGAGGATTGCGTATGAGTGATGTAATGGCTGATCGTACCCCTCCGCATAATATAGAGGCTGAGCAGGCGGTTTTAGGGGCCATATTAATTGACCAAGATGCATTAACGGCAGCGTCGGAATTATTGGTACCTGACTCATTTTATCGAACGAAACATCAAAAGATTTTTGAAGTCATGCTTGGGTTATCTGATAAAGGAGAACCGATTGACTTAGTAATAATGACATCAGCAATGGCTGATCAAGGATTATTAGAAGAAGTTGGTGGGGTTTCTTACTTAGCAGAATTAGCAGAAGTTGTTCCAACTGCTGCTAACGTAGAATATTATGCACGAATCATCGCTGAAAAGGCGCTCTTACGTCGTTTGATTCGAACAGCGACTCATATCGTGTCTGATGGGTATGAGAGAGAAGATGATGTGGATGGCCTTTTAAATGAGGCTGAGAAAAAAATATTAGAAGTATCTCACCAAACGAATGCAAAAGCATTCCAAAATATTAAAGATGTTCTTGTAGATGCTTACGATAAAATTGAACTTTTGCATAATCAAAAAGGTGAAGTTACTGGGATACCAACTGGATTTACTGAATTAGATAAGATGACCGCAGGTTTCCAGCGAAATGATTTAATTATCGTAGCGGCACGTCCGTCAGTAGGGAAAACCGCATTTTCATTAAATATCGCACAAAACGTAGCGACGAAAACGGATGAAAATGTAGCGATTTTTAGTCTGGAGATGGGTTCTGATCAGCTTGTTATGCGTATGCTTTGTGCAGAAGGAAATATTGATGCACAAAGACTTCGTACCGGTTCATTAACTTCTGATGATTGGGCAAAATTAACGATGGCGATGGGTAGTCTTTCTAATGCTGGTATCTATATTGATGATACACCAGGGATTAAAGTAAATGAGATTCGAGCGAAATGTCGTAGATTAAAACAAGAACAAGGTCTTGGGATGGTTTTGATTGACTATTTACAGCTTATTCAAGGAAGCGGGAAATCAGGAGAAAACCGTCAGCAGGAAGTATCTGAGATCTCTCGTACATTAAAAGGGATTGCGCGTGAATTGCAAGTGCCTGTTATTGCCTTGTCACAGTTATCCCGTGGTGTAGAATCTCGTCAAGATAAACGTCCGATGATGTCTGATATTCGTGAATCGGGAAGTATTGAGCAGGATGCTGATATTGTAGCCTTCTTATATCGTGAAGATTACTATGACCGAGAAACGGAAAATAAAAATACGATTGAAATTATTATTGCAAAGCAGCGTAACGGTCCTGTAGGCTCAGTAGAGCTTGCATTCGTTAAAGAGTTCAATAAGTTCGTTAACTTAGAACGTCGCTTCGAGGATGGACATGCGCCGCCTGCATAAAGAGAGTATAAAAAAGAAACGCATTTCTTATAATAAGATGTGTTTCTTTTTTTTTATAGGAAAGATAAGGCTTTCATAATGTAAAAATATAATTCTTACGAACGAAAATGTTTTTTTATAAAAAAATGTTCGCTTTTTGGTTGACTTCTTTTTCGGTTTTGGTACAATTATATTGTTTGAATAGATCGTTTGAAAATCGCGGAGGTGCTTTAATAATGTCTTCAGTAGTAGTTGTAGGAACACAATGGGGCGACGAAGGAAAAGGTAAAATCACTGATTTTCTTTCTGAGCATGCGGAAGTAGTTGCAAGATATCAAGGTGGAAATAACGCGGGACATACAATTGTTTTCGGCGGAGTTAAATATAAATTACACTTAATTCCATCTGGTATTTTCTATAAAGAGAAAATTTGTGTAATCGGAAATGGCTTAGTAGTAGATCCGAAAGCATTACTTGAAGAGTTAAAATACTTACACGATCGTGGTGTAAGTACTGATAATTTACGTGTAAGTAACCGTGCGCACGTTATTTTACCTTATCACTTAAAACAAGATGAGTTAGAAGAAGCAAGTAAAGGTGATAACAAAATCGGTACAACGAAAAAAGGTATCGGTCCTGCATATATGGATAAAGCTGCTCGTATCGGTATTCGTATGGCTGATCTTTTAGACCGTGAAGCATTTAAAGAAAAGCTTGAGCGCAATTTAGTAGAAAAAAATCGTTTATTTGAAAAAATGTACGATACAGAAGGTTTCAGTGTAGAAGAAATCTTCGAAGAGTACTTCGAGTACGGACAACAAATCGCACAATATGTATGTGATACGTCTGTTGTATTAAATGATGCACTAGATAACAATCACCGTGTATTATTTGAAGGTGCACAAGGTGTTATGCTTGATATCGACCACGGTACGTACCCGTTCGTTACATCGTCTAACCCGATTGCTGGTGGTGTAACAGTTGGAACTGGAGTTGGTCCTGCGAAAGTTACTCGCGTTGTAGGTGTATGTAAAGCATATACAAGCCGCGTAGGTGATGGTCCGTTCCCTACTGAGCTTAATGATGAAATTGGTCATCAAATTCGTGAAGTTGGTCGTGAGTATGGAACGACAACTGGTCGTCCACGCCGTGTAGGTTGGTTCGATAGCGTTGTTGTAAGACATGCACGTCGTGTTAGTGGTTTAACAGATCTATCATTAAATTCTATCGACGTTCTAACAGGTATTCCGACTCTTAAAATTTGTGTTGCTTACAAATACAATGGCGAAGTTATCGATGAAGTTCCAGCAAACTTAAACATTTTAGCGAAATGTGAGCCTGTATACGAAGAGCTTTCAGGTTGGACAGAAGATATTACTGGTGTAAAATCATTAGACGAGCTTCCTGAAAATGCACGAAAATACGTAGAACGTGTTTCTGAGTTAACAGGAATTCAATTATCTATGTTCTCAGTTGGACCAGATCGTAACCAAACAAATATCGTTCGTAACGTATACGAAGCTTAATTGATATTTTTGAGAAAAAACTCATGTCCGCATGAGTTTTTTCTTATCTTTTATAAAAAAAATAAAAAAAGGTATTGCAAAAAACAAATAAAACATGTTATGATACATCTTGTCGTCACGAAAATATGACGTTGGTGAGTATGAGCCATTAGCTCAGTTGGTAGAGCATCTGACTTTTAATCAGAGGGTCGAAGGTTCGAATCCTTCATG
>NZ_MACF01000015.1 GCF_001884045.1 Bacillus mobilis
GTTATGAAAAAAATATCCCCAGTTGCATGGCAACATATTAACTTCTATGGAAGATACGAGTTTAATATACAACAAGAGTCTGTTGATTTGGATGCAATTATTCAAGAATTAGCCCAATTAAACGTAATATCGGAAACAGAGTAAGCGATGTTTAAGGAGTACTTCCCTAATCTTTCAGTGAGGTACTCCTTATTCCACCTTTTCGGGGGGATGGGCAAAAACACCCAA
>NZ_MACF01000016.1 GCF_001884045.1 Bacillus mobilis
TGGATGAACAGATTAAGCTACGAGGATTCCGTATTGAGCTAGGAGAAATTGAAAGTGCCATTAAACAGATAGAGGGCTTAAAAGACGCCGCTGTAATAGTAAATGAAAAAGATGGTGAAAAAAGCATCTGTGCTTACTTGGTAGCGGAAGAAGTGATAGATATCGAGTGGATTCGTGAGGAGTTAGCGCAAAAACTACCTACCTACATGATCCCTTCTCATATGATGCAAATTGAGCGGGTTCCGGTAAC
>NZ_MACF01000017.1 GCF_001884045.1 Bacillus mobilis
AAAATTACCAGGTAATCGTCGATACAAGCTTTATATTTTAATGTTTAATAATGGTTATATATATTTAACATATGGGTGTCTTTTTTATTAGGAAAATGTGAATATGACTAATTATTTAGCTTAATCGTTTGTCATACATTAGCTGAATTTGTATGCCGTAAGGATCTTCAATAATTCCATATGCTTCACTAAATATATTTTTTTCTAGTGGAGAGATTACCTTCACGTTCTTATCGGAAATTAAATTATTATAAAATCTTTTTATTTCTTCTAAATTAGCGCTTTGAATGCAAAGTGAAATGTTATTTCCAGCGTTATAACATTCCTTAGGGTTCATTGTATCTTCTGCTATCATTAGCTTTGTATTCCCAATTTGTAAAACAGAGTGAGCAATATGATCTTTATTTTCATTTGTAATTTTAAAAGAGCGATCTCTTTTCGCCAGTTCTTCATACGTAACAATCATTAACTGCTTAGCTTCTAAATTGCGTGTATAAAAATTAATTGCCTCTTTTGCTTGCCCATTCATTGAAAGAAAAATAGCTATTTCTAGTGTCATACATATACAACTCCTTTATTAGTTAATAATTATAATATAGACTAAAAAGGTTTCAATACATGACACCTTTCGGGAGGGAAATATGAAAAAAACGGAACGAATTAATGATATGCTTATTTTCTTAAATAATAAAAGGCATTTTAATTTAAAGGATTTAATGGTTAGATATGCTATTTCTAAAAGTACAGCTTTACGAGATATTCAATCATTGGAAGAAATAGGTGTACCATTATATTCTGAATTAGGTAGAAATGGAAGTTATAAAATTATAGAAAATAGTGTGTTATCGCCAATTTATTTTAGTGTGGATGAAATGTATGCGTTATACTTTTCGATTCTCACATTAAATGGATACAAGACAAAACCATTTAATATAGAAAGTATTGCACTTGAAAATAAATTTAAACATGTACTACCGGATAATGTGAGTAAAAATATTTCGATTATGGAGCGAACGCTTTCCTTTGAGGTAACAAATCATAGCAATTTTAGTCCGTTCTTAAAAGAAATTTTACAGGGGATTTTTGCTGAGCGAGTTTATCATTTAACATATTTAAAAAAAGATGTGGAGAAAGTAATGGTAGCTCAATTTATTCGAATCGAATCTAAATTTGGCCAGTGGTATGCTAAAATCTTAAATTTTGAGACAAATCATGTTCAAATCATTAGATGTGATAAAATTCTTTCTATTGAGGAAACAAATAATATGAATTTAAAAACTCTGGAAGAATTGTTAAGTTATCTTACTACTTTTCACAGAAAGCCTGATGCAACTGATTTTATTATTATTGTTAATCAAAAAGGAAAAGACATTTTTGATAAAGAGAATTATCCTTCCATGAAGATACAAAAAGAAAATGAAAATTACATGATAACAGGCTATTTTAATAAGCAAGAAGTTGATTTTATATCGAACTATTTTCTAAATTTCGGAGAAACGATTATCTCCATTCAGCCTGTCATGCTAAAGGAGCTAATCTATAATAAGGTATTATCTATAAAGCAGCATTTAACTTCTTTAAGATAAAGTTAGTTTTAATCATTTTTTGACATGAAAAAGCCCTTGAGATTTAAATATCTAAAGGGCTTTTTTGTGATGTTATTTGTTCTTTAGAAACATTATTTTTCTGGGACGGATAGTCCATAAAAGAACATCGTAACGATATCTTGTATATGTTTTTCGCGATTTCCTTCAAGAAGCTGTGCTCCGAAATCATCACCTAATTTAGTGAACATTTGAATGTATAATAACATCATTTCTTTAGTAAGATGAGGGTTAATTTCATTTTTTTGCTGTGCTTGTTCTAATATTTCTAAATACCAAGGTAGGATTTTTTCGTTTTGATAACTATAAATAAACTCTCGGAGCTCTTCATCTCTTTGCATCATTTGTAGTAACATATCTGGCTGAAATAACCCACCAGTATTCATTTTTCTTACAATCATTTTTTGCATCATATCATGAAAAGGTAATTTTTCCGCTGCAAGATCTTTATAATATTGAAATTCAGATATAATAAATTCTTGTATAAGCTCTCGAAATAACGCATCTTTACTTCCGAAATGATTATAAATGGTAACTTGAGAAACGTTTGCTTTTTTTGCAATATGTTCTATTTTAACTTCATTAAATCCACGTTCTGAAAATAATGAGAAGGCGGCCTCTTTAATGGCACGTTTTTTCTTTTCTTTCACTTTTTCAAAGCCGTTCAATGCAATCACCTCAATTAAAATATACAAGAAAAAATATTGGAAAACAATAATTTTGAAATATGTACATATAAATATTTCAAAAAGTTGTTGCGAATATGAAAGGTGAGGAGTACAATGATTTTGAAATATCACATATTTAATATTTCAAAAAATGAGGTGGAATTATGATTTCAGTTCAAAATGTCACAAAACAGTTTTCAAATGGAAAAGGTTTGTTTCATATTACATTTGATGTAAAAGAAGGAGAAGTATTCGGTTACTTAGGACCAAATGGTGCCGGGAAATCCACAACGATTCGTAATTTAATGGGATTTATAAAACCGACAGATGGTAAAGCGACAATTTTTGGATTAGATTGTTGGAATGAAGCAGCGAAAATTCAAAGAGAAGTTGGCTATTTACCAGGAGAAATCTCTTTTATTGAAGGAATGAACGGATTAGAGTTTTTAAAGTTAATGCAAGGAATGCGTGGGCTTAAGGATACGAAAAGAAGAGATGAATTAATAGAACGTCTGCAATTTGATGTGAAAACGCCGATTCGAAAAATGTCTAAAGGAATGAAGCAAAAAGTAGGGATTGTTGCTGCTTTTATGCATGATCCAGAAGTGTTAATTTTAGATGAACCGACATCAGGGCTCGATCCACTTATGCAGCAAGTATTTATAGATTTAATAGTAGAGGAAAAACAAAGAGGAAAAACAATTCTTATGTCGTCGCATATTTTCACTGAAATTGAGCGTACGTGTGATCGAGTAGCGATTATTAAAGATGGTCGCCTTGTAACGGTTGAAAATATTCATGATTTACAAAGTATGAGACGACAGGTAATAGATATAACTGTATCATCGCAAGAAGAGATTGAATCTCTGGCGCAATGCAATTTGCAATTTGAAGCGGTGAAAGGAAGAGAAGCATCGATTATTGTACAAGGAAACTATCAAGCTGTTTTACAAACACTTTCAAACTATAATGTAACGGCACTTCAAACGAGAGCAATGGATTTAGAACATTTATTTATGCATTATTACGATAAGAAAGAAGGGGTAAAGCATGAATAAGCAATTGTTCTTAGCTAGTTTGAAAGAAACACAAAAAAGTATTTTGAGTTATGCAATTGGTGCAGCTCTATATTTATGGTTGTTAATTTGGATATTCCCTTCAATGGTATCGGCAAAAGGGTTAAATGAATTAATAAGTGCTATGCCTGATAGTGTGAAAAAAATTGTTGGCATGGAAAGTCCGATTCAAAACGTAATGGATTTTTTAGCTGGTGAATATTATAGTTTATTGTTTATTATCATATTAACAATTTTTTGTGTAACAGTTGCAACACATTTAATTGCTCGTCATGTAGATAAAGGAGCGATGGCATACTTGCTAGCAACACCTGTATCTAGAGTGCAAATTGCAATCACACAAGCGGTTATTCTTATGTTGGGACTACTGATTATTGTAACTGTTACGTATGTAGCGGGTATAGTAGGTGCAGAATGGTTTTTAGAAGATAATAATTTAAATAAAGAATTATTCCTGAAGATAAATGTAGTCGGAGGGCTCATATTTTTAGTCGTTAGTGCTTATTCATTTTTCTTTTCTTGTATATGTAATGACGAAAGAAAGGCACTTAGCTACTCAGCGAGTTTAACTATTTTATTCTTCGTAACGGATATGGTAGGTAAATTAAGCGATAAGTTAGAGTGGGTGAGAAATATATCATTATTTACGCTATTTCGTCCGAAAGAAATTGCGGAGGGAACGTATAATATATGGCCAGTGAGTATAGGTTTAACTGCTGGAGCCCTTTGTATTTTCATAGTAGCAATTGCAGTGTTTAGAAAGAGGGATTTACCGTTGTAAAGTAGAAAGTCCACTGAGAAAGTGGGCTTTTTTTGATGAGGAGGAAGCGAATGAATCATTTGTTCCGGGTTCAGTTATATGTAAATGATGTTGAGAAGTCATTATTGTTCTATGAAGAAGTAATTGGTTTACAGTTGTATAAAAAAGATATGCATGCAGCACGTTTTAATCACGACCAGTTTTCTTTATTGCTAGTCAGTGATTCAAGATTGAATGAAAATCACTATTTTTACAATCGAAAAGAAATGAAGGGGAATGGCTTTGAACTAATTATTGTTGTCAATCGGATTGAAGAAGTATATGAACGTTGTAAAGAGAAGCGGTGCACAATACAAGAAGAAATTCAAACGTATCCGTGGGAGATGAGGGGATTTAAAGTTACGGATCCAGATGGATATTTCCTTAGAATTACATCTGAGTAAAGGTAAACATGAAGAATGTTTACCTTTTTTTGTGAAAATATTCAAAAAAATGAACCTTTTTCTAGGCTCATCCGTCTAATACATGTAAAGTAAAATTTGAAGTGAGGATGAAACAGGAGGAGCAATTGTGAAAGTGATCCCTTTATATAAAATGATTGTAAAAGAAGAAACCGATGTTTCTTTAGCGAAAAAAGGTAATCATGAAGCGTTTATGGCGCTTATACATACAGAAAAAGTGAAGATGTATCGCATTGCAAAGGCTATGTTACGTGATGAGACAAATATAGAGGATGCGATACAGGCAACAATTTTAAAAGCCTATGAAAATATAAAAAAATTAAAAAAAGAAGAGTTTTTTCAAACGTGGTTAATTCGAATTTTAATGAATGAGTGTAACAATATTATTAGAGCGTATAAAAAGGTAATTGTGACAGAAGAGAATGATTACAATATGAGTGCGTGTGATCAGTATGAAGATATAGATTTGTGTAATGCGATTCAATCGTTACATGAAGAATTAAGAGCGGTTACGGTTCTTTATTATTATGAAGATATGAATCAAGAGAGTATAGCGAAGCTTTTAGAAATACCAAAAGGAACAGTGAAATCGAGATTATCACGTGCGAGGGAACAACTGCAAAAACAATTAAAGATGGAATAGGGGGTGTATAGGATGGATAAAGAAAAATTATTTGATGAGAAATTAAAAAAGAGAATAAAAGATGAGAATGTGATAGTACCGCCAGAGTTAAATGAAAAGATTAATCGTACACTACATAATCTTCCGGTTAAAAAGAAAAGTTACAGAGTTTATATGATGGCTATAAGTGCTGCGGTTCTAACACTTTCAGTTGTGTCTATGTCGGAGTTTTCTGCTCAAATTTTCGCTCAAAATGGTGGAGTATTTGAATATGTAAAGAAAAAGGCGTTTTCTGATTATGAAAATGAAGAGGAAATAAAATCGAACGTAAATTATCCAGATAAAGAAAAAATTCATGAAAAGATGCTGGATTCTATTGATCATTTTAAAAATATTTCAGGACAATTTGAGGAATATTCTAGCTCGTCAAGAATTGCTACAACATACAAATATGCGATTGATACGGAGCGACAAAGTGGTATCTCTTCGAAAGAAGATAAACTAGCGAAAAAACGAACAATTATATATAACGAGGGCAAGAAAAAAGAATTTGATGATGAGAAGTATACATATAAAGAGACGAAATGGAGCCCGAAAGAAAAAAACTATGAACTATTAAAATTAAATCCCACAGAAAGGTTATTGAGAAAATCAGGCGAGAAAAAAAGATATGATGATGAATATGTGGGATTTGCTAAGTATAGTATTCAATCAGAATTTGCTGATCTATTAATTCGATATAAAGATTGGAATTATAAAGAAACGAAGTATCTTGGAATGGATTGCTACAAAATAGAAGGGATAATAAACATAGAAATGCCTGTAAGTACATCTGAAGATTTAAAAGGGAAATTTGAAATGGTTGTAGAGAAAAATACGGGGATTATGCTAAAGTTCCTTAGTTTCCACGAAGGTATGATTCAATATTCGATTACGACTGAATGGATACAAATAAACAAAGGGTTGAAAGAGAATGTGTTTCAAAAGAATAGCGCTAAGTATGAAAAATTGAAAAATATATTAGATGAATAGAAAATGGAGGGAACTATATGGAGAATACCTCTTCTTCAAGAGAAAAGAAAAATAAAAGACAATATAAAAAGACAATGATAATAAGTGTATTGTTAGTAGTATTACTATTTGGCGGAGTGGGATATGGTGCTTATGTATATATGAAAACTTCTAATCTCGTACAAAAGTCTAGTTTACATTTAGCGCGTGGTGAAAAATCAAATTTACGTGAGAACGCCGTAAAACCAATTGCAAATAATGTTTCACTTTTAATTATGGGAATTGATGAAAATCAAGAACGACAAAAGGAGTATAATGGTGCTTTTCATACAGATGCACTACTGTTAGCTACTTTTAATAAAGATGATAAGACAGTGAAATTAACGAGCATACCACGTGATACATATACATATGTTCCAGTTGAAAAGAAAAAAGATAAAATAACACATGCATATGGTAGTGGTTTCGTTAAAAATGGTAAAGATGGAGGGCCGCAAGCTTCAGTGGAAGCGGTAGAAAAATTGTTACAAGTACCTGTTGATTATTTTGTGAAGTTCAATTTTAATGCATTTACTAAAATTGTTGATGGATTAGATGGGATTGAAGTAAATGTCCCAGTTGAATTTACGGAGCAAAATAGTAAAGATGAGCCTGATGCAATTCATTTGAAAAAAGGACTACAAAAATTAACAGGGGAAGAAGCACTTGCACTGGCAAGAACGCGTCATATTGACAGTGATGCAATGAGAGGTCAGCGTCAACAGCTTGTTATTGAAGCGATGTTAAGTAAATTAAAAAGTGTAGGTTCGATTACGAAACTAGAAAAAATGGTTGAGGCGGTTGACGGTGATTTTAAAACAAACTTAGTAATGGATGATATTTTATCATTTTATAAGTACGGTTTAAACGGTTCAGTTGAAAAAATACAATTAGCTGGTGACGATTTATATTTACCTAACGGTCCAAATGGGCAACGTGTATATTATTATAATCCTAATAAAAAAGATCTACAGAGTTTGAGTAATACGCTTAGAACACATCTAGGATTAAGTGAAAAGCAGATTGAAGAGAATTGAAGCAGGCATAATGTCTGCTTTTTTATTTTTGTAGAAAAGAGGTTTGTTACGATATACATTATTTATTAACAATAATTTACAAGTGTTTTATAGTGGAGGGATATAAAGGCTATTAAATCAATACATAGAATTCAATGAGATATAGTGTTTCGAAAGATTATGGAATTTTTATGAATATTACTGTAAAAAAATAATTTTTTAAAAATTTTCAATAATAACACTTTACAAAACTCAAAAAATTAGTAGAATAATAGTTAATAAGAATCTTCTGATAAATATATAAAGAAAAACAGAATTATCAGAAAATTCTTAAATGAGAGCGTTAAGAATTAGGGAGGGTACAGAAAGTGAAAAAGAAAAAAATCAAAAAATTAACAGCAGTTGTAGCACCAGTTTTAGCAATGAGTATGGCATTGACAGCATGTTCTACATCAGGCGGAGATAAGAAGACAAGCACAAATTCTAGCTCTGGCGGAGATAGCAAATCAGAAGAAAAATTAGCAGCGAAACAAGTACTAAATCGTACTGAAACAAATGAGATTCCGACAATGGATACTTCTAAAAATACTGATACATTAGGTTCTCAAATTTTAGGGAACACAATGGAAGGTTTATATCGATTAGATAAAGATAACAAACCAATCCCAGCTGCGGCAGAGTCAAGCACGAAGAGTGAGGATGGTAAAAAATATACATTCAAATTACGTAAAGATGCAAAATGGTCAAATGGTGATCCTGTAACAGCGAAAGATTTCGTATATGCTTGGCAACGTCTATTAGATCCAAAAACAGCTGCTGAGTATGCATTTATTGCATTCCCAATTAAAAATGCAGAAGCCGTTAATAAAGGGGAAAAACCAGTAACAGAACTAGGAGTAAAGGCAGTAGATGACCTTACTTTTGAAGTTGAATTAGAACAAGCAGTACCATACTTCTTAAACTTAGTAGCATTCCCATCGTACTATCCATTAAATGAGAAGTTCGTAAAAGAAAAAGGGGATAAATACGGTTTAGAGTCTGATACAACAGTATATAACGGACCGTTCGTTCTTACTGATTGGAAGCACGAGCAAGGCTGGAAACTAAAGAAAAACGATCAATATTGGGATAAAAAGACTGTAAAACTAGATGAAATTAACTATAGTGTAGTAAAAGAAGTAGCTACAAGAGTAAACTTATATGATACAAATGCAATTGATTTCGCGCTATTATCAGGTGAATTCGTTGACAAGTATAGAAATAATAAAGAAGAATTTGGCACATACTCACAAGTAAGTACTTACTTCTTACGTATGAACCAAAAACGTGGTGGACAAGATACACCGTTAAAGAGCCAAAAATTACGTGAAGCAATCGCATTATCAATCGATAAAAAGAATTTATCAAACGTTATTTTAAATGATGGATCTAAGCCTGCGGACTTCTTAGTACCGAAAGGATTAGCAACTGGACCAGATGGTAAAGATTTCCAAGAAACATTTAAAAATGGTATTAAACCAGATGCGAAAAAAGCAGCAGCTGCATGGGATGAAGCGAAAAAAGAGCTTGGGAAAGACCAAGTTACAATTGAGCTATTAAACTATGACACTGGTAATGCGAAAAAAGTTGGAGAATATGTAAAAGATCAAATTGAGAAGAACTTAAAAGGTGTAACTGTTAATATTAAGCTTCAGCCATTCAAACAAAAGCTGAAATTAGAGACAGAGCAAGACTATGATTTATCATATGCTGGTTGGGGGCCTGACTACGCTGATCCAATGACATTCTTAGATATGTTCCAGTCTAATCATTCTCATAACCAAATGAGCTTCGCCGATTCAAAATATGATGATATGATCAAAAAAGCTGGCGGAGAATTAATGGGTGACGCGAAGAAACGTTGGGAAGAGCTAGGAAAAGCTGAGAAATTACTTCTTGAGCAAGATGTAGCGCTTGTACCTTTATACCAACGTGGTGATGCATACGTTCAAAAACCAAACGCAAAAGGCATCGTTCACCATAACATTAGCCCAGAATATAGCTTCAAGTGGGCATACATGACTGAAAAAGATGGGAAATAATTTTAAACAGTAATACTAGATTTAGGTGGATTTATAAAAGTTTCTTAGCTTATTTTGTAGTGAGAATCTCATCGTCCACAATAGTAAGATAAAATGATAGAGCATTTCAAAAGTAGACTATTTACTTTTGGAATGCTCTTTTATTTTGGGGTGAAATGTAAATAAACCGATAGATATAAGGAAGGATTTGTATAGTGATAATGGTAAAAAAACAATTGTTATTATCACAAAAAAATAATTTTTAGAATATTTTAAAAATAACTTTACAAAATCTGAAAAATTAGTAGAATATTAATTAATAAGAATTTTCTGATAACTAATTATTAGAAAATCTATCAAAATTAGTTTCGTACATATAATTGGGGAGGGTACAAAAATGAAGAAAAAGATGAAAAAGTTCACGGCGGTTGTAGCGCCAGTTTTAGCGATGAGTATGGCGTTGACAGCGTGTTCTGGATCTGGTGGGGAGAAGAAAACAACTACGACGTCTAGTGGTGGTGGGGAAGAGAAAAAATCTGAAATTAAATACGCAGCAAAACAAGTATTAAATCGTACAGAGAATCAAGAGATTCCGACGATGGATACATCTAAATCTACTGATACGCTAGGGGCACAAGTTTTAGGAAACACGATGGAAGGATTATATCGTCTTGATAAAGATAATAAGCCAATTCCTGCTGCTGCAGAATCTAGTACGAAAAGCGAGGATGGTAAAAAATATACATTCAAATTACGTAAAGATGCAAAATGGTCGAATGGTGACCCTGTAACAGCGAAAGATTTCGTATACGGTTGGCAGCGCTTACTCGATAAAAATACAGCTGCAGAATATGCGTTTATTGCTTTCTATATTAAAAATGCAGAAGCAATTAATAAAGGTGAAAAACCTCTAACAGATTTAGGAGCAAAAGCGGTAGATGATTATACGCTAGAAGTAGAATTAGAAAAGCCAGTACCATATTTCTTAAATTTACTAGCATTTCCGTCATACTATCCTTTAAATGAGAAATTCGTAAAAGAAAAAGGAGATAAGTTCGGTTTAGAAGCAGATACAACGTTGTATAATGGACCGTTTGTGATGGCTTCATGGAAACATGAACAAGGATGGCAGCTAAAGAAAAATGATAAGTACTGGGATAATAAGACTGTAAAATTAGAAGAAATTAACTACAGTGTAGTAAAAGAAGTTGCGACGAAAGTAAACTTATATGATACAGGATCAATTGATTTCACATTATTATCAGGAGAATTCGTTGATAAATATAAATCGAACAAAGAGGAGTACGGTGAGTATTCAGAAGCGAGTACATTCTTCTTACGTTTAAATCAAAAACGTAACGGACAAGATACACCGTTAAAGAGCAAAAAACTTCGTGAAGCGATTGCATTATCAATTGATAAAAAAGGATTAGCAACTGTTATTTTAAATAACGGTTCAAAAGCAACAGATCAATTAGTACCAAAAGGACTTGCGACTGGACCAGACGGTAAAGATTACCAAGATACATTTAAAAACGGTCTAAAATATGATCCGAAAAAAGGTGCAGCAGCTTGGGATGAAGCGAAAAAAGAACTTGGAAAAGACCAAGTTACAATCGAATTACTAAGCTATGATGATGGAACTGCGAAGAAAATCGCTGACTACTTTAAAGATCAAATTGAGAAAAACTTAAAAGGTGTAACGGTTAATACGAAAATTCAGCCGTTCAAACAAAAACTAAAGTTAGAGTCAGCACAAGATTATGAAGTTTCGTTTGCAGGTTGGAGCCCAGATTATTCAGATCCAATGACATTTATTGATATGTTTGAATCGAAGAGCCCATATAACCAAATGAGTTATTCGAATCCAAAATATGATGAAATGGTTAAACAAGCGGGTAATGAATTATTGTCAGATCCGAAGAAGCGTTGGGAAGCTTTAGGGAAAGCAGAAAAATTATTCCTTGAAGAAGATGCAGGATTAGTTCCTTTATACCAAACAGGAAGAGCGTATGTAATGAAGCCGAATGTAAAAGGAATTGTGAAACATAACATCAGTCCAGAATATAGCTTTAAGTGGGCTTATGTAACGGAAGGAAAATAGTAAAAAAGAGCGTGTTTAAAAGTAAATAATTCACTTTTAACACGCTCTTTTTCTATTCAATTAAATAGAGAAGAATAAGAAAAGTAGTACTGACATATAGTAGATGGGGGAGAATCCGTATAGTAGTAATAGTAAAATACATAGTTACTATGAAAATAAAATAATGGAAACTTCAAAAATGAGGATAATTACCAAGATGTTAATTGGTGAAAAAGTATTAATAACTAAGTTCATAGAAAATCTCTCAAAGTTAGTTTCGTACATATAATTGGGGAGGGTACAAGAATGAAGAAAAAAATGAAAAAACTAACGGCAGTTGTAGTGCCAGTTTTAGCAATGAGTATGGCGTTAACAGCATGTTCTTCTGGATCTAGTGGGGAGAAGAAATCGACTACAACGTCTAATAATGGCGGGGAAGAGAAGAAATCTGATATAAAATATGCAGCGAAGCAAGTGCTAAATCGTACAGAAACGAATGAAATTCCGACGATGGATACTTCTAAAAGTACAGATACACTTGGCGCACAAATTTTAGGGAATACGATGGAAGGTTTATATCGCCTTGATAAAGATAATAAGCCAATCCCAGCTGTAGCAGAATCTAGCACGAAAAGCGAGGATGGGAAAAAGTATACATTTAAATTACGGAAAGATGCAAAATGGTCAAACGGTGATCCAGTAACGGCGAAAGATTTCGTATTTGCATGGCAACGTCTCGTAGATCCAAAAACAGCTGCTGAGTATGCATTTATTGCTTACTATATTAAAAATGCAGAAACAATTAATCAAGGAAAAGCAGAAGTTGCTACATTAGGTGTAAAAGCGACAGATGATTATACGCTTGAAGTGGAATTAGAAAGACCAGTACCATATTTCTTGAACTTAATGGCATTTGCGTCATACTATCCATTAAATGAAAAGTTCGTAAAAGAAAAAGGGAATAAATTCGGTTTAGAGTCTGATACAACAGTATATAACGGACCGTTCGTTCTTACTGATTGGAAACATGAGCAAGGCTGGAAATTAAAGAAAAATGAGCAGTATTGGGACAAAAAGACTGTAAAACTAGAGGAAATCAACTATAGTGTAGTAAAAGAACCAGCTACTCGGGTGAATTTATACGATACAGGAGCGATTGATTTCGCCCTTTTATCAGGAGAATTTGTTGATAAGTATAGAAATAATAAAGAAGAGTTTGGTGCGTATTCGGAAACAAGTACGTTTTACTTACGTCTAAACCAAAAACGTGGCGGGCAAGATACACCGTTAAAGAGCAAAAAATTACGTGAAGCAATTGCATTATCAATTGATAAGAAAGCTTTAGCGAATGTCATTTTAAATGATGGTTCAAAACCAGTGGATTACTTAGTACCAAAAGGTTTAGCGAGTGGACCAGATGGTAAAGATTTCGCAGAAACGTTCAAGAATGGTTTAAAACAAGACACTAAAAAGGCAGCAGCAGCTTGGGAAGAAGCGAAAAAAGAACTTGGAAAAGATCAAGTAACAATTGAACTGTTAAATTATGATACTGGTAATGCGAAAAAGGTTGGGGAGTATGTAAAAGATCAAGTTGAAAAAAATCTAAAAGGCGTGACAGTAAATATTAAACTGCAACCATTTAAGCAAAAGCTGAAATTAGAATCAGACCAAGATTATGATTTTTCATATGGTGGCTGGAATCCGGATTACGCGGATCCAATGACGTATCTTGATATGTTTGAAACGACAAATTCTCAGAACCAGATGAGCTACTCAGATTCAAAATATGATGACATTATTACGAAAAGTAAGACAGAATGGATGGCTGATGCAAAAAAACGTTGGACAGAGTTAGGGAAAGCAGAGAAATTGTTACTTGAAGATGATGTAGCGCTTGTACCTTTATACCAAAGTGCTAAATCATATGTTATGAAACCAAATATAAAGGGAATTGTGAAACATAATATTAGTCCGGAATATAGCTTCAAATGGGCGTATATTGAAGAGAAATAATAAAGTGAAACTTTAATTAGGCTGCCCAGAAAATAGCAGGATAAAAGAAAAAGCATTTTCAAGTTGCGGTATTAGAGCGATTGAAAATGCTTTTTCTATGCACTTTTATTTCTTCCCCGAATATATAAAATAAAAAAGGGAGAATCCCATGGAACGAAATACTTACATTGATTTCCTAGCTTATTATGGAATAGGAAGTGCTCATCCTGGTGGCTTTACGCTAACAAAACAATTGTTGGCGCAACTACCTTTTAGATTTGGAGCGAATGTCCTTGAGATAGGGTGCGGTACGGGGAAAACAGCGGCATATATGACAAAAGAATGTGGTTATAAAGTAACGGCGGTTGAAAAGAATGAGATTATGATTCAAAAGGCGAAAGATAGATGGTTAATTGAAGGACTAGACATTCAATTAATTGAAGGGAATGTAGAGCAATTACCTTGTGTGCATAATTCATTTGAGTTCGTACTCGGAGAATCGATACTCGCTTTTACAGAGAAAGAAAGGGTTATCTCGGAGTGCTATCGTGTATTACAGAAGGATGGCAAGCTTGTTGTCATTGAAATGATTATTGATAGGCACATTGAGAAGAGTGAGGAAGAAAAAATTGCCCGATTATACGGGATGAAAGAACTATTAACTGAGAATGAATGGGTCCAATTATTTCAGAAAGCAAAGTTTAAAAGAATTACAATTGCTGGCGGTGGTACAATTGCAGAAACGATCTCGGGCTATATAGAAGAGCCAGAATGGAATGTATCCTCGCATATTCCAAATGAATTATATGCGGCATGGGTACAGCATGAAAATGTACGACTTATGTACCAACATATTTTAGGTCATCGTATTTTTATATGTGAAAAATAAATAAAAAGAGTTGGCTAAAGTTAGTCAACTCTTTACTATGTTAAATGAAAAATAATGCAGCTAATGTAATTCCGAAGATGAAACCAAATCCGAGTTCAACGCCCCATCCACAACCGCCGCCTCCCCAGCCGCCGCAATTACCGCAACCACGACCGCCACA
>NZ_MACF01000018.1 GCF_001884045.1 Bacillus mobilis
CACCACCACAACCAAATCCACAGCTATCACATCTACTAATGCCGCCGCAAAGATCACAGCCACCGTTTGCATAAGCATCATAGTATCCAAATCCTGTATCAAAAGATGAGCGCTGTTGCACTGGTTCAATCCATACGGAGCTTTTTGTCACATCAATTATTTTACCTAAATGAATGCGACCATCACGATCTTCAATTCGAACGACTTTACCGAAATAACGTTGGCACGTATCGTAACATTTTTGTCTATGCATGTTCTTTCCTCCTTCCCCATTACAGTAATACGATATGTAAAGGGGACAAGTGCGGCTTGTACGAATGCCCTATCTATCATAATTGTTATAGGAAAGGGGAAATATAGGAGAAGGATATATAAGGAGGAAAAGGCAATGAAATCTACAGATCAGTTTCAGACATACGAAGTACCGTGGGAAGAATTTATTGAAGCATTGCGAGAGGAGATGAAGAAGCAAGTAGGGGCAGATATAATTGATACAGTAGTTTGCAATTTAGAAGATGGCTTTGAAGTGTATACATATGTGCAGGGGGATTTGGATTTTGAATATAAGGAAGCACTTGAAAGAAAATACGGAAGCGATGCAAAAACTCCTAATTTGTTAACAATTATGTTATTAGCTAGTATTTATAGTACAAGTGAAGAGAATATACGCTTGCATGCGGATAATAAAGATAACCCGGTTGTTGAAGTGTATGTGAAGCAATAAATCAAACTTTTTGATATATGTTTTGAATACGAAAAGTAGGAAAAGTCTGTTTTAAGTGTAGAGCTTAAACAGGCTTTTTTACTTATAGTATCGGATAGAAAACGCTAGAAGGAATACTATTCAGTTTATATAACTGTTTACATAATAAAGTTATGCTATGTTAGTTGTCCTAAAATACAAGTCATATATCTTGTTTCCTCTCATAAATTTAAACATAGGAATTTGTCTACAAAGGTGGCGAAGCCTCATCATGAAAATTCGAATTTGTGCCACATTCATGTTGTTTCTATTTATATGGTTACATCCTTTTTGGACTTTTGCAAAAGGAGAGGAGGCAAAGGAAAGGGTCGTTTCACTTGTATATGATGATTCGGGCAGCATGAGAAATAACGATCGCTGGAAATATGCCAATTACGCTTTGCAAAGTTTAGTTGCGCTATTAGATGAAAAAGATAAATTTTCGTATGTTCCAATGAGCAAGCCGAATGATCCATTAAACATTTCGTTAACGAAGGATAAGAGACAAACAGAAATTGAGGGGATTGGGGCATGGAAAACGTATTTAAATACTCCGTTTAGCGCAGTAGAAACGGCGATGCAATCTATAAAAAAGGAAGCAGATATAGATGGAAAACGTGAATTTTGGCTTATTGTCTTAACTGACGGGGCATTTAATGATTTAGAGAAAGATAAGGTTGGCGGGAAAGAACAAATCTTGCAGAAGTTAGCACAGTTTAAGAAGGATATGGATGCAAAAAAGATATCGCTACATCCAATTTTAATTACGATGGAAGAGGATTTAGGACAGCAAGAAAAGGCACAACTAAATACGTTTAAAGAGATATGGAAGAAAGAGATAAACGGAGTAGCGATGCCATCTAGTGGAGAGGATGGTATTGTAAAAAGCGTCAATCAAGTGGCTGCATTAGTTGCAAATCGTGATCCGTTCTCTTCTGTTGAATCGATTGTAAAAACGAAAGTAGTAGGGAAGAAAGTAGAGATTACAACACCATTTCCATTAAAGCGTATGACGCTTGTACGACAATCGCCTTCTTTGTCTACTTATCAGGTCACACAAATTTCTAAACCGTTACAATTCCAATCTTCCTATTCCATACATGCACCAGGAGAAGCGAAATTATTCGGAAATATAGTTCATATCAGTACGGAAAATCAGGAAGTTATTAAACCAGGAACTTATACGATAGAGGTGGATCGAGACATTGAGAAAGAAGGACTACAAGTACTAGTTGAACCAGCGCTTAACTATACTGTTTCTACTTATGACAAAGATGATCGTAGTCAAAAAAATGTGGAAGAAATGTACGAAGGTGTTACTGCTGTTATTGAAGCGAAGCCTACCGAATTACCAATTCAGTCTTCATATTTTCAGGCAGAAGTAGAAATAGACGGAAAACAGTACCAGATGAAGTGGGACGATAAAAAACATGTATTTTACTACGAAACGAAGATTGATAAAGGGTTAGTGCGCGGGAAAGTTCATATGAACATAAAGGGATTTTACAGACAGACGAAAGAATTTAAAGTCGAAGTAACGGAAAAACCAAAATTATCACTGCAAACTATTACGAAAGATTATGAAGAAAAAGTAACAAATTTAGAGAATAGTAAACCCTTTATTATACAACCACAGTTAGATGGTAAGCCGATGACAGAAGAGGCTGTAAAGAAACTATTAAAATCTACTGGTGTCACATCTAAACAATCAATCAACTATGAAATCAAACAACATGGTAATCAAATTTATATTTATCCTCGACCTCATTACTCCGACACATTCAATTTTACAGATACCGGCACCGTAGAAGCTACCATCGCAGTGCAAGATTCAAAATTACAAGAAGTAAAGAAAAGTATTTCACTTCATATTCAAAATGCACCGTTTTATGAAAAATATGCGCTTATCTTTAAGTTTGTTATTCCTATCACTTTATTACTGTTAGTAGTAGGAATAATCGTTTTAGGATGGATTGTTCGTCCAAGATTTCACCGGAAAGCACTATTGTATTACGAATGGGATCAAGAGGTAGCGAAAGATTGGTTATATCAATCTGAACCAGAGTTACTTAAAAATAAATGGTGGAAGCACTATTTTGGCATTCCGTTTAGGGCAGAAAGAAAGACTGTGCAATCTGTTACGTTTATAGCAAAGAAAGGATCGAAATCAATATTTGTAGCGAAAGAGTCACAAGTAGTAGGAATGATTATTGATGGGATGTTTATAACAGAGGATGAGGTTGGAATGGAGCATAAGACGCTATATCCAAATGAACTTTTAGTAATTGATAGAGGATATGGTAAAGAGATTTACAGGTACGAGTGTGAATAGTAGATAGGGCAAAGAGGGGAATTTTAGCTTTCCCTCCTCTTTTCAAACAAGCAAGAATAGGAAGGTGGTTCACATGACGTTACAAGTTCCAACGATATTAATTGGTTTAGGTGGAATCGGTAGTACTGTAACACATCAAATATATGAAAGACTACCTGAGGAGCGCCGGAAAAAGGTAGCAATGCACGTATTTGATACAGATGTGAATACATTGAGTAAATTTGATCATATTCGAAAGTTTAAAACACAAACGAGTTCAAGTAAAACGCCAAGAGAGTATATTGCGGGAGATCCAACGATTCCAGAATGGTTTCCAATGGACCCGACTATACTTGATAAACCACTGACGGAAGGGGCAGGACAGTTACGCGTCATTTCCCGTTTAGCGTTACGTGCTGCGATGAAAGAAGATAAATTGACATCCTTTTGGCAAGAAATCGAGAAGATTTTTCCGGTTACAAGCGATCAAACGGAATATGGAGTACGTGTCATTATAGTAACGTCACTAGCGGGCGGAACAGGTTCAGGGATGTTTCTACAAATTGCATTATATTTACGTGAAATGCTTCGGAAAAAACTGCAGCATCACAACATTTTAATACGTGGTGCATTTCTAATGCCTGACGTTTTAGTTAAGACGAGAACGGTTAGTGCGAAAGAGTTTGAAACGGTGCAGGCAAACGGCTATGCCTCGTTAAAAGAATTACATGCCATTACACTCGGTTCTACGGGGGAATTATCAAAACGCGGTGGCGTCACGATTGAATTAGAGTATCGTCCTGATCAAGTAGATGAGGATGGGAGAACGAATCATACGATTAAACAGCATCATTTACCGTACAATTATTGTTTCTTATACGATTATGAAAATCTACATGGACACCATCTGCACAATTTATCAGATTATATGGAGCAAATGGCAAATACGATTTATTTACAGTTATTTAGTCCGATGTCTGCAAACCATTTTGCGCAGGAAGATAATCAAATTCAGCAATTAGCAGAATCGAGCGGGAAAGGACGATATTGCGGGGCAGGAACGGCAAAGATTATTTATCCGTATGAGCACGTGTTAAAATATTGTGCTTTAAAATGGGCAGTGCAAGGTTTAGATGAATCGTGGCTTCATTTAGATCAACTGTTTCAAGAGAAGAAACAAAGATATGATCAAGATGTAAAACGAGGGATGCAACGTGAAAAGCCAGAGCGTGGGAAAAGTTATTTAGAAGACTTAGAACATCTTGCTACTCGTCCGGAACAGGCTCATATTTTCTATAGACAAATGTACAATGAAACGCGTGAAGGAGCAGAAGGTGGTAAGGTTGGTGTAGCGAAATCTAAATTATTTTTAGAAGCTGTAGAAAGCTATGTACAGCGTACGGTGCAAAAAGATGAGGAATTAAACCGTCTGCAGCATGAGTGTAAAATTTCGGCTGCGAAGCTGAAAATGATGGAGCAAATGAAAGGTGAAGTAGCAAGAGTGGATCATGCGGTTCGTTTATATGCGTATGCGATTCCGAGCCGCGTACATGAACATGTAACGACACTTTTATATGACATGATTGAATCAGACCGTTTTTCACCAAGTGGTTCTGAAGGGCAGTCATATCAACTAAATACATGGTTTTTAAAGAAAACAGATCCTGTTCACCCAGTATCAGCTCGTTTTATGTTATATGAAATTCGAAAGCAGTTAGTCGAGAAAATGAATCGACTACATGAAAATAATGAACAAAAGCGCAATTTAATTCAAAACTACGATAAGAAATTTAATGTGAGTAATATTGATGGAACGGTAACAGCTGTTCGCCGAGTAGAAATCGCGCAGCAACAAGGCTGGTTTGGAAAAATGATGAATAATCAGCAGCGTTTGTTTAAAAAAGAATTTGAAGATATTGTAACGCAGTATGTACACAAATTAAACGAGTATCGTAAAGAAATGCTATTAGAACTCGTTTATCAATCACTATATCAAGCGGTTAATAAAATGATTCAATATTGGGAAAGATTTTTTGATAATTTACACGAAACACGTGAAAATTTATTGTTCGAAATTCAAAAACGAAGCAAGGAATTTGAAGGGAAAACAAACCCAACGAATGTATACGTATTAGCTGAAGAGAAGTTACAAGGAAAAATATGGCAAGATATGCAGCAACATTTAAATTTAGGAGTATTACCGAAAGATATATCTGCGGAAATTTATATGAGTTTATACGGGGAATATTGCCGGGATGCGAAAACAGAAGAGATTCAATCGAAAAAGGTAGAAGACTTTTATCGTGAGCACATACTAAGTTATTGCTACGATGAATTACAAATACGCTATCGCGATAAGTTAGAACTGAATATCGTTGAGGCGTTACGAAAAGAAGCGGATTATAAGAAGCGTGATCGTGATGAATACGTCCGTGAAAAAATTGAAGACTTGTTCCATTTAGCTAGTCCATTTGTGCCGAAAGTTTCACATCATAGGGAATTACAATATTGGGGTATACATCCATCTTTAAAGAAAGAACTACAAGAGGAATTAATTCAAGAAATGTTTAAAGAAAAAGATACAGTACATGAAGCTTTTTCGCCATTTGAAGTCATTTGTTATCGTGCGCATTACGGTTTATCGTTGCAAGACTTTCCTAAGCTTTCGTCTGGACACATTGCAAATGGATTTATGAATGATAAAGGTGATTATTTTCAGTCATACTATCGCCGTGTAAACAAGTTGAATAGTAAAAAATCTAGTTTAACGCCGCATTTAGATAAGTATTGGCACTTACCAGCATTCATGCCAGACTTAAATGCAACACAAACGAAGTTAGATTACGATAAATGTAATCGAGCTCTTCTATACGCGTATATGTATCGCTGGATTAGTTTAGTTGCTGTTGATGGTCAGTTCGTGTATCAATATAACGGTGTTGGGCGTAGCTTCTTAATTCAGTCGATGGGAAAAAATATTTCAAGTGAAAGTTACAAATTACACAGAGCATTGCTTCATAATCCGTTTATTTATGAAAACATCTTGTCCAGATTTGAAGAAGAACAAGAAAAAGCGATGATACAGGGCGGACATTTATATACACATCCGTTCGTATTAGGTGCTCAAGATATTAGATGGCTTCGTAAAGAGCATGTCCATAATATTTTAGATATGATTTTAATGTATGACCGTGAAGCAAAATATGACCCAACGCTAGAAGAAACTTCTGATGAATTATTAAGGCTATTTCTTGATGAAATTGAGTTGTATTTCCAAAACTATTACGGTACAGGTGCCGATATGGTTGCAAAGAAAGAGAAAGAAATGTTTATTAAACAATTGTGGGATCGTTCGTATGCGAAAGGTTATGTAGACCCAAATAGTGCTCCTTATAAAAAGTGGCAAAATTTATTAAGCGTTTATGATGAAGAGGAAACACCAAAAACGAATGTTTAATGAATGAAAAGGGAATCCTTAAAAGTGGCAATACAACTTTAGAAAAGAGGGATTCCGATGCCGTTTTTAGGAAGTGTATATCAAATATTTGGATTGTATCCAGAAATTTATTATGGAATGATTTCAGCTGAACTTGCGGAGCAGCAAAGATTGGAACAAGCGGAAAACGAAGAACCAGAAACAGAAGCGTAACTGTATAAGAAGTTTCAAAATAAAAATGATAACACGCTGCTTACTCTTTACACGTATAAGAGTAAGTAGCGTGTTTTTACTATTTAATGATCCCGTTTTCTAAAATTTTAATAGTAGGAGTTACTTTCACATTAGCTTTTGAAAAGGCACTTGGCCAATCATCTTCGACAGTTTTCCATTCTTTATATTGAAACGCTCTCGCATAATCACCAAATCCAAACGGATCAAGTTGCTGCTTTTGAATGTTGTGGATTAAATCGTTTAAATCTTTGTTTAGCTGTTTTGTAATAAGAGAGGTTAATTTCTTTCTATCTTTGTCTATATCCATGTTGAATGTAAGTTCAGATACGGAAACTTTAAAATCCATTGCAATATTAAATTTGAAGTGGTTATCGTTATAATTTGTGTGAATGTCACGATTCATGCTAAGAACATTTATTGTTACGAAATCTTTGCCTTCTGTATCTTTTAAATCACTATTACTTTCAACTTGAGTAGAAGGGATCTTCATTGTAAGAGAAACTGGTGTATTGGCCTTCTTTTGTAATAGAAGAAGGAGGGCACTTTCATATCGATTTAAAGACATCTTATAGATTCCGCGAGAAGTTAATAGTGCGGAACCGGTAACGATAATATCTTTTTTTCCTTTTTTTATTTCTGAGATAGCAGGTGTTATACCTTTATTAAAAGTTTGCCTATGAAATTCATGGAATGTCGTAAACGCGGTTCGATTGTATAGTTTGTTCGTATTAATTAAATCTGTTAAATATTCAGGAAGTGCAGGCTTATCCTTGAAATTATTATATATAACAGAAGAAATTGGACCGTCAACTGCAACCATGCGCATATTTCCAGTATTTTTAGGGTCGCGATACCAAACATCAAGGTAAGGCATAGCGCCTTCTTGTTTTAAAAACTTCGTGCTAAATAAAATGAGCTGTAACTTTTCTGTAGATACTAAACCGCTACTTGAACTATTAAATGTTGCTTTTGCTTCTCGAGGGGTATGTACTGTCGCTTCATGAGTTTCGTATTTTTTCTCCACATCTTCATTAAAAATAGGGTTTACGTGGTACACAATTAATTTTCCTTTTGCTTTTGCATCAAACCCATAAATTAATGAAATGGATTGTTTTTCTAAGTCGAGCCGATCTCCTCCACATCCTGTTAAAAAGGTTATGAGAAAGAAAAATATAGTGAAAATAAAGCGCCTCATTTAAATTCTTCTCCTTTTCCAATGCTGATAAAGTGTCATGTATAAGAGAAATACGACTGGGAATAGAAAAACGATAAAATAACTTGCAGTTCCCCAAAATTCTCGCAATGCACTTATTTGATACGAGGATGGGATGTAAAAGAATAAAACGAAAACACACCCAAATAGTAAAAACCAAACAGGTAATGAACTCTCTTTTTTGTTAAGTAATTGATTGATTCCATCTGAAGCAGTGAAAATATAGGGAATGCAAGAATCAAAAATAATGAAGAGATAAAATGACAAAAAGATAATTTCAAACCGTTCCAGAAATGAAAAGTGAAAGGGTGTAACAAGAGAAAGAGTGGGCCATAAAAACTTTGTTATACCATCCGGGCTAAAATAAACAAAAGAGACGAACGTGACTTGAAGATAAACAAATAGCGTAATCAAATTCGCAAGAACGATCCCTTTTTTGGCAGATGACTTATTACTGAGATAAGGATAAAGGACAAATGCAAATTCAAATCCGAGAAACGCAATAATAGTTGATTTTACTGTGTTGAAAACGGGTATCCATCCCTCTTTCAGGAGAGGAAGAAGATAAACCCAATGCCCGTCTTTAAGTGGGATAAATAATAATAATGGCATCCAGAGTGTAAAGAAGACAGTAAAAACAGCATAGCGGCTAATAATAAGAACACCTTTACATGCGAGCATAAGCATTGGAATAGATAGTAACATCATAATTAAAAACATTGGAGATCTAGGTAAAATCCAAATGTGAATAACGTATAAGAGGGAGAATATTAAAGAAACAGCTGCAAGTACAGCATATAAAATCCACAGTAGCATCGCGATTTTTCCTAGCCATTTCCCAAAATAACGTGTTAACACATCAAGTAAAGAATAACCAGGATGTTTCGCCATAATTTGTATAATACAAAGACTTACACAAGTAGTTATAGCCCATCCAATAATAATTGACATCCAGCCATCGGTATTCGCCCCTTGTGCAACTTCACGTGGAAGTGTGAGTACACCAAATCCAACTTGAACACCACTAATTGTTAGAATGTATTGAAATAAAGTGATCTCCCTCTTTGCGCGATTTGTCACTTCTTTTCCTTCCTTTCCTTCATATCTCGTTGTCGGTTTTCTTGTTTCAAGTTAAGAGAGAGTGGTCGTTTTTTCATTATTTTCCATGGGGAACGTATGAGAATGTCTTTTAAATCCGAAGCAAATGATGGAGAAAAAGGACTACCATATGGTACACCAAGTGATTCCATAGAAAGAATATGGATGATGATAACTGCCATCCCGACCATAATGCCAATGACACCAAATAACGAAGCGATTACCATCATTGGGAATCGAAGAAGCCGAATTCCTGCCGACATTTCCATATTTGGAATGATGAAAGAAGCGACTGCAGTAATCGATACGACGATAACCATAACATTACTTACGATTCCTGCTTGAACCGCGGCTTGTCCAATGACAATCCCTCCTACGACGCCGATCGTTTGTCCAACAGGACCAGGAAGCCGAACCGCAGCTTCGCGGAGCATTTCAAGTACTAATTCCATCAAAAGTGCTTCTAATATAGGAGGAAAAGGAATTTTAGCTCGAGATTCTCCAATTGTTAACAATAATTTAAGGGGAATCACTTCATAATGAAAGGAAATCATAGCAATATAAAGAGCTGGTGCAAATATTGCAATAAATAATCCGGTGAAACGAAGTAATCGAATGAAAGATGGAATCATTGGCCTAAAGCTGTAATCATCTATCGTCTGAAAAAAAGCTGAAAAAGTCATAGGTCCAATTAATACGCCTGGTGAGCGATCTACAACAACAGCAATTCGTCCATCCAGAATGTGATGGGCCGTTGTGTCAGGACGTTCAGTGATAGATAATTGCGGAAAGAGAGTGTAGGAATTATCTTCAACAAATCCTTCTAATTCTCCGGTAGTAAGAATGGCATCCACTTTAATGGATTCGATACGGCATGCCATTTCTTGTACGACATCTTCATTTGCAGTGTCTGCTAGGTATAGCAAAAAAACCTTTGAAGTAGCTCGTTCACCAACAGTGAATTCCTTCACTTTCAATTCGCGATTTGGAATATATCGACGAATAAGTGCAAGACTGTCGCTCGCTACCTCATTAAATCCTTCGTGCGAGCTTTTTATGGAAGTTTCTGTAGTCGGTTCTTCAATACTTCTTTTTGGTGCGGATTGCGTATCTAGTTCTAAAGCTGTAAGTTGTCCATTTATGAATAAAATGCTTTTTCCATGTAAAAGGGACTGCTCGATGTCTGCCCACTGCTGAACTTTCTGTATATTCCCGATTGTAACGGAGGATTCCCAAAAATCGTCCTCATTCCACTCTTTAAATAGGAGGGGGCGGAGAATATCAATGTTAATAACAGTTTTATCGACAAGTCCTTCCATATATATAAGTGCAGCTTCTTTTCCGTTTTTTAACGGAAAAGTGCGTGTAATTAATTCTGGAATACCGCTAAACAGTTTGGACAAGTGCTTTAGATTAAGGGAAAGAGAAGAAGAAATAGATTTTTTTAATTGGTGATCAGCTTGCTCTTGTGCAGAAAAAGATTTTTCACCACGTATCCATTTATTAAAAGACCCCATTTGTTCGCTTACTCCTTGTCATGTATTATCCCACTTTAATGGGCAGTAAGACCCCCATCTCAAAATACAGCGAAAGCAAAGAATTTAGATGGGGGATCAACTGCCCATAAAAGTCCGATTGGTGAGGGCTAATAATCAGTGGGGGATGAAGAAAACCCCCACTGATTAAAGTTTCACTTTATATGGGTTATTATGGATAGTTCTATGCGGACATATGCGTAGTTTAAATTTTATATTGTATATTTTTAGTTTTAACGCTATAATTATAGTGTTAAAGATGGAATCGTGATATGACCTGTTATGAATCTATCGTTTTATTTATGAATAAATGGATTGGTATTTTAGCAAGATGTGCTAATAAACTACTCCACCATGATAATAACGTGCCGAAATGTGGTGCGTGTATTTTCGTGGTGGAGTTTTTTTATTCTCAAAAAGGGGGAAAGACCATGAATAACAACATGGTTCATATTACAATTGACGGAAAAAAGTATACAGCGGAGCCTGGTTCAACGATATTGGGTGTTATTAATGAGAACGGGATTGAACATCCGCAAATTTGTTACGTGCCAGAAGTAGATCCTATTCAAACATGTGACACTTGTATTGTAGAAGTTGACGGAAAGTTAATGCGCTCTTGTTCGACAGTGGCGACGGAAGGTATGAATATTGAACGTAATTCTACTCGTGCAAAAGAAGCACAAACAGAGGCGATGGATCGGTTACTAGAAAATCATTTATTATACTGTACTGTATGTGATAACAACAATGGGAACTGTAAGCTGCATAATACAGCAGAACTAATGGAGATTGAACATCAAAAATATCCTTATGAACCGAAAGTAGATGTAAGTGAAGTTGATATGACGCATCCGTTTTATCGCTACGATCCTAATCAATGTATTGCATGCGGTCAATGTGTTGAGGTATGTCAAAACTTACAAGTAAATGAAACGTTATCAATAGACTGGGAAGCGGAACGCCCACGAGTTATTTGGGATGAAGGAGTCGATATTAATGATTCTTCATGCGTGAGCTGTGGTCAATGTGTAACCATTTGTCCTTGTAATGCTTTAATGGAGAAAACGATGCTCGGTGAAGCTGGATTTATGACGGGATTAAAACCAGATATTCTTGAACCAATGGTAGATTTAATTAAAGAAGTTGAGCCTGGATATAGCGGCATTTTTGCGGTATCAGAAGTGGAAGCGGCCATGCGTGATACTCGTACGAAGAAAACGAAAACAGTTTGTACATTTTGTGGTGTAGGTTGTTCATTTGAAGTGTGGACGAAAGGGCGTAAAATCCTTAAAGTACAGCCTTCTTCTGATGCGCCAGTTAACGCAATTTCTACTTGTGTAAAAGGGAAATTCGGTTGGGATTTCGTAAATTCTAAAGAAAGAATTACAAAACCTTTAATTCGTAAAAATGGAACATTTGTTGAATCTACATGGGAAGAGGCACTACATGTAGTTGCAAGTAAATTAGGATCTATTAAAGAAGAATACGGTAAAGATGCTATCGGTTTTATTTCTTCATCAAAAATTACGAATGAAGACAATTATGTTATTCAAAAATTAGCTCGACAAGTATTTGAAACGAATAATATTGATAACTGCTCACGTTATTGTCAATCACCAGCGACAGACGGATTATTCCGTACAATTGGTATGGGCGGAGATGCAGGAACGATTAAAGATATCGCAAAATCCGGTCTTGTTATTATTGTAGGTTGTAATCCGACAGAAGGTCATCCTGTTTTAGCTACACGTATTAAACGTGCGCATAAATTACACGGACAAAAATTAATTGTCGCTGATCTGCGTAAAACAGAAATGGCAGAGCGCTCAGACGTCTTTATTAGTCCAAAACAAGGAACAGATCAAGTATGGTTAATGGCTGTTACGAAATATATGATTGATCAAGGCTGGCACGATCAACGATTTATTGATGAGAATGTAAACTTCTTTGAAGATTTCAAAGAGAGTCTGACAGAATATACACTTGAATATGCAGAAGAAATGACTGATATTTCAAAAGAAACACTTATTCAAATGGCTGAAATGATTCGTGATGCAGATGGTACATGTATCCTTTGGGGTATGGGCGTAACGCAAAATACGGGTGGTTCTGATACTTCCGCTGCGATTTCAAACTTACTTCTTGCAACAGGTAATTATCGTCGTCCAGGTGCTGGTGCATATCCACTTCGAGGTCATAATAACGTACAAGGTGCTTGTGATATGGGTACTTTACCAGGATGGCTTCCAGGATATCAGCACGTTACTAACGATATGGAGCGTGCGAAATTTGAAATGGCTTACGGAGTGAAAATTAATAGTGAACCAGGTCTTAATAATATTGAAATGCTTCATGCAATTGATGAAGGGAAAATGAAAGCTATGTATCTTGTTGGAGAGGATATGGCTCTTGTAGACTCTAATGCGAACCATGTACATGAAGTATTATCAAGCCTTGATTTCTTCGTTGTGCAAGATGTTTTCTTATCTAAAACTGCTCAATATGCAGATGTTGTATTACCAGCAGCACCGTCTCTTGAGAAAGAAGGTACTTTCACAAATACAGAGCGCCGTGTACAAAGATTGTATCAAGTTCTTCCTACGCTTGGAGATGCGAAGCCAGACTGGTGGATTGTGCAGGAGATTGCGAATAAATTAGGTGCAAACTGGAATTATAGCCATCCAAGTGAAATTTTTGCTGAAATGGCAAGTTTATCACCACTATTCTCACAAGCAAATTATGAAGTACTTGAAGGATGGAATAGTTTCCATTGGGGAAGTTTTGATGGAACAAATACACCACTTCTGTTCCAAGATGGATTTAACTTCCCAGATAAAAGAGCGCGTTTTGCAATTGCTGATTGGGTACGTCCAGCTGAATTCCCAGCGGAGTTCGATCTTCACATTAATAACGGCCGTATGCTTGAGCATTTCCATGAAGGGAATATGACAAATAAATCAACAGGTATTCAAACGAAAGTGCCTGGCGTTTTCGTTGAAATTTCTCCAGCGCTTGCGAAAGAACGTGGAGTGAAAACAGGTTCATTAGTTCGTCTTGTCTCTCCTTTTGGAGCATTAAAATTACGCGCACTTGTAACAGACCGTGTAAAAGCGAATGAGTTATATTTACCGATGAACTCTACAGATAATGAAACAGCAATTAATTTCTTAACAGGTCCTGCAGTTGATACGCGTACGAACACACCTGCTTATAAACAGACGAAAGTGCGTATGGAATTGCTAGAAGTTGATGGCGAAAATCCGATGCCAAAAGCGAACCCACGCAATAAAAAACGTCACCCTCAAGCTGGTATTGAGGTAGATCGTAAGTGGGCACGTTCAGGGTATGTGCATTTAACGGATAAGTAGGAGGAGAAAAATATGGCTGCACCTATAAAAATGATTCAAAAACAAGAATTAACTGAGGAAGAAATAAAACAGCAAAAATTAGATGATTTAAAAGAACTTCTAGCTAATAATGAAGAAGCTTTAAATCAAATGTTTAATATTGTCGGTGAATTAAATGACATCGGAATGCTAGAAGCCGCAAATTCTATGCTAAAAGCGAAAGAACCAATCGCAAAAATTGTTCTTGGCCAAGTGACTCGTGAGCCTGTTACAAATTTAATTAATAATATGATGGGCGCTGCAGGTGCTTTAACAGAACTTGATCCGGAACTTACGAAAAAGCTTATAGGTAGTTTATTAGTAGGACTAGAAGAAGGTAATGAACATCTAGAGAGTAATAAAAAAGTAGGGGTATTCGATCTTATGAAAGTATTGAAAGACCCAGACATTAACCGTGCTATCGGGTTTGGGCTTCATTTCTTAAAAGGTATGGGTAAAGGGTTAAAAGACGAATAATCTTCATGAAGTGAATCTTTTCGCCCAAATGTTTGTACGAAATATTTTGGGCGGAAGACTCATTTTGGTAAAATATATAATAAAGTAAAATGAGGATTTTTTGGAGGTATAATTGTATGTCAAAAAAAGTACATGAATTTAATGATATGATACGAAAACTTCGAAAGGAACTTTTCGGAAAAGGACCGGAACGAATTCATACTGTTTTTGCTGAAAATATGGCGATTGCGACCCTTTACGGAAACTTAACACCTACTGAAAAATTCATTTCAAGTACGATGGACGGTGCGGAAATGGTTCATTTGGCTAGAACGAAAATGATTCAAGAAGTGTATGCTGCGAATTCCCGTGAACATTTGGAGGAACTTGTTGGAGCGAAATTAGTGAATTTATTTTCAGATATGAAAGTAGAAGAAGATATTGCAGTTTCGGTATTCGTTTTTGATAAAAATATAACGTGAGAGAAGGATACTGATCGTGAAACCGATACAGGTAGAAAGAGAAATCTTTCGTTATGAACAAGGGGCGTTTAAACATATAGAGGACAGCATTGTAACAGAGTTTCCAGTCACGATTAAAATGAACGGACAGGAGTTTGTTACAATGGTTAGTACTCCAGAATATATAGAAGACATGGTAATAGGCTTCTTAGCATCTGAAGGAATCATTCGGAAGTATGAAGATATTGATGACATATGGGTACAAGAGAAAGAAGGATTTGTACATGTCACAACGAAAAAAGTGAACCCGTATTACGAACAAATGCAAAATAAACGTTATATTACTTCATGCTGTGGTATGAGTAGACAAGGGTTTGTTTTTGCGAATGATGCACTAAGCGCAAAAAAAATGAATGGCGTCCATGTACAGGTTGCTGCAGAAGACTGTTTTCGATTAATGAAAGAAATGCAGCAATCTGCAGAGACATTTCGTCATACAGGTGGCGTTCATAATGCATCTTTGTGTGATGTGAATGCTATTATTTTAAGCCGAATGGATATCGGTAGACATAATGCATTAGATAAAATTTACGGTTATTGCTTAAAAAATAATATTTCTATAAGTGATAAAATCATTGTTTTTAGTGGTCGTATTTCTTCGGAAATATTATTGAAAGTTGCAAAAATTGGTTGTGAAATTATACTCTCAAAATCAGCTCCAACTGAGTTGGCTTTGCAGCTAGCAGAAGAATTAGGTATTACTACGATAGGATTTATTCGGAATCAATCCTTAAACGTATATACACATCCAGAGCGTGTTTTAAATATAAAATAAGTAAAAGCGAGGCAATAAATATGAAATCTGTCACATTAGACAAACTACAACGTCCTTTAAAGGATTTACGTATTTCTGTTACTGATCGCTGTAATTTTCGCTGTCGTTATTGTATGCCAGAAGAAATATTTGGTCCTGATTATTCGTTTTTGTCTAATGATAAAATTTTATCTTTTGATGAGATTGAAAGGATAACACGTATTTTTGTTTCTTTAGGTGTAAGAAAGTTACGAATTACGGGCGGAGAACCGTTACTTCGAAGAGGTCTTCCGCAGCTTATTGAGCGCCTTAATAAAATAGATGGTGTGGAGGATATCGGTTTAACAACCAATGGATCGTTACTTAAAAAGTTTGCTCCTGATTTATATAAGGCAGGTTTATCACGTGTGACAGTTAGTTTAGATTCCTTAGAAGAAGATCGTTTTTTCTATTTGAATGGTAATAGAAGCAAAGTGCAAAGAGTTCTAGAAGGAATACAGGCTGCAGCTGAAGTTGGTATGAAAATTAAAATAAACATGGTCGTTCAAAAGGAAAAAAACGAACAGGACATCTTGCAGATGGCACAATATTTTAAGGAAAATAAGCATATTCTTCGTTTTATTGAGTATATGGACGTTGGGAATTATAACGGTTGGGAATTAAAAGAGGTCGTCTCGAAACAAGAAATAGTAGATGCGATTCATCAAGTTATGCCATTAGAACGGATAGAAGCGAATTATGCAGGTGAAGTTGCGACTCGCTATCGTTATATTGGAAGTAGTGAAGAGATAGGTATTATTTCATCCGTAACAGATTCTTTCTGCTCCTCATGTACGAGAGCCCGTATTTCTGCAGAAGGAAAATTATATACTTGTTTGTTCGCTTCTAAAGGAAATGACTTGAGAGAACTACTTCGATCTGGATATACTGACGATGAAATAACATATATCGTACGTGATATATGGAACAACCGAGAAGATCGTTATTCAGATGAACGCTTAAGTCATACTAGTAAAAAAAGAGCGCCTAAAATTGAAATGTCACATATTGGTGGTTGATATATAAGAGTGACGCTTTGATGAAGTATATACAAAATGGGAAATGTGCAACGGTTGTAGATTTTCTATTTTATAGTAAAAGTGATGATTGATATCTCTGTAAAAGATGTGCAGAGAAATTAAGCAGCATTCAAAAACCTTCATTTTGAGGAGGTTTTTTGAAGCTGCTTTTTTATTTGGAGAAAATGGAGGAATTGGTAATGGCATTTCATAAACCGGAACAAATTGCTGAGCTTGTAATTGAGGCCGGTGTCCAAAAGGTAAGTCAGACGTTGCCAGCAATGCTTATTCTCGGTTTTTTAGGAGGAGCGTTTATTTCGTTAGGTTTTTTGCTTAACATTCGCGTTTTAGGTAATTTACCTGAGCGCTGGGGTAGTTTAGTCAATATTTTAGGAGGAGCGGTTTTTCCTGTGGGATTAATGCTCGTTGTATTAGCAGGAGGAGAATTAATTACCGGAAATATGATGTCACTTTCTATGGCGCTTTATGCCAAGAAAATTACATTGGTAAGTGTACTAAATAATTGGGTTTGGATTACTTTCATGAATTTCGTTGGAGCCATTTTTGTTGCGTATTGTTTCGGTCATCTTGGCGGATTAACAGAGGGAGAGTATTTAAATAAAACGGTAGCGATAGCAGAAGGAAAGTTACATGAAACGTTTGGGAGAACTTTAATTTTAGCGATTGGATGTAATTGGCTCGTTTGTCTTGCGCTATGGCTCGCTTATGGGACGAGTGATTTTGTCGGAAAAATAATCGGAATTTGGATTCCAATTATGGCATTTGTAGTGATTGGATTTCAGCAAGTGGTAGCAAATATGTTTGTTATTTCAGCAGTTATTTTTGCAGGTCATCTGACGTGGATGGATCTTGCTAGAAATTTTGTTCCTGTTTTTATCGGAAATGTAATTGGAGGAGCTGGATTTGTCGGATTTGCTTACTTTGCTTGTTATCAAAAACAACATTCTAATATGAAATAGAGTTCGTGAGAGGAAGGGTATGTAATGGCTGAGCGGTATTCACGACAACAGTTGTTCAAACCGATTGGGAGTAAAGGACAAGAAAAAATTCGAAATAAACATGTGTTAATTGTAGGAGCAGGCGCATTAGGAAGTGCGAGTGCTGAAAGTTTCGTACGTGCAGGTATTGGCAAGTTGACGCTTATTGATCGTGACTACGTTGAATGGAGTAATTTACAAAGGCAACAATTGTACTCTGAAGAAGATGCAAGAGAGAAAATACCGAAAGCAATTGCTGCTAAAAATCGGTTAGAGCGAATTAATTCGGAAGTACACATAGATGCTTTCGTAATGGATGCAAGTGCAGAAAACATGGAAGACCTATTAAAAAATGTAGATGTAATCATTGATGCAACAGATAATTTCGATATTCGATTTGTAATAAATGATTTATCACAAAAACATAATATCCCGTGGGTATACGGTTCTTGCGTTGGATCGTACGGTATGAGTTATACAATTATTCCGCAAGAGACACCATGTTTACATTGTGTGCTGAAGAATGTTCCTGTTACAGGTATGACATGTGATACCGCTGGAATTATTAGCCCGACTGTTCAAATCGTCGCAGCATATCAAGTGGCGGAAGCATTCAAAATTTTAGTAGGAGATTCCGCGGCAATTAGAAAAACATTTTTCATGTTTGATATATGGAGTAATCAAAACCATTTTATAAAACTAGGGAAAATCAAAACAGACGATTGCCCTTCGTGCGGCTTAAATCGAACTTATCCTTATTTATCATACGAAAACCAAACGAAGGTAGCTGCTTTATGCGGAAGAAATACAGTACAAATTAGGTCAGTAGAAAATAGAAAGTACGATTTTGACGATATAGAAAAAGTATTAAACAAACTAGGGAAAGTAAATCGGAATCCGTATTTACTATCTTGCCAACTAGATGATTACCGCGTCGTTATTTTTCGAGACGGTCGTGTTTTCATTCATGGTACAAATGATATTTCGAAAGCAAAACAATTATATTATCGCGTATTCGGTTAATAGAAAGGGTTGTCAATAATGGAAAGAAGAGTGCCAATTACGGTTGAAGAAGCTATTCGAAAAGTAATGGGATTTGCTAATGAGGGACTAAAGGAGCTACTACCTATTGAATTAGCTTACGGGCGTATATTAGCAGAGGATTTAGTAGCTGACCATGATGTGCCTTCATTCAATCGTTCACCGTATGACGGGTTTGCTATTAGAGCAGAAGATACGAATGTAGCAAGTTATGAAACGCCAATTGTGTTTGAAGTAATTGGTGAAATTGGTGCGGGATCAATATTCCACGAGAAAGTAGGTCCGTTTCAAGCAGTTCGAATTATGACGGGAGCGCAAATTCCGAATGGGTGTGATGCGGTGGTTATGTTAGAGCTGACTTGTCAATATGAGAAAGCTGGCAACAATTATATGGAAGTGAAGCGATCGTTCAAAACGGGTGACAATATTTCTTTTCAAGGTGAAGATGTTCGTAAAGGAACGGTTCTTGCAAAGAGAGGATCATACATTCATCCGGGTATTTCAGCTCTTCTTGCTACGTTCGGTTATAGTGAGGTGCCAGTGGCGAGAAAGCCTGTAATTGGATTGTTAGCGACTGGTAGTGAATTACTGGATGTAAATGATTCACTACAGCCAGGGAAAATCCGAAATAGTAATACGTATATGATATTGTCTCAAATTCGAAGAGCGGGCGGCAGAGTAAAATATTTCGGGAAGTTTAGCGATGATTTTCATACATGTTTCACAGCTGTAAAAGAAGCGTTAAGTCAAGTAGATATGCTCATTACAACAGGCGGTGTATCAGTAGGGGATTACGATTATTTACCAGCTATTTACGAAAAGTTAGGTGCCTCTGTTCTTTTCAATAAAGTTGCAATGCGGCCAGGGAGTGTTACGACTGTAGCGCAATTAAATGGCAAGTTATTATTTGGCTTATCAGGAAATCCATCTGCTTGTTACGTAGGATTTGAATTGTTTGTAAGACCTTGTATTCGGACGTATATGTTTAGTGAAAAAGCACATATGAAAAGAGAAAAAGCGTTATTAGGAGAAGATTTTCTAAAACCAAATCCATTTACAAGATTTGTGCGAGCAAAACTGACATATAAAGAAGGGCAATTAATTGCTTATCCGTCAGGGTTTGATAAATCTAGCTCGGTTTCTTCCCTAGCAGAGACAAATATATTTATTGTACTTCCAGGTGGTACTAGAGGGTATAAAAAAGATATGTTCGTAGATATTCTCTTGCTAGAAGATAATGAAGGTAGTGAATGGCCTGGGATATTTTATAAAGTGAGAGGTGTTTCTAATGGGACAAGCGCTATTTGAAATTGTAGATATACCGATTTTAGTTGAAGAAGTAACGAATAAAGTCGCAAGAAGAGAAGCAGGTGCAATTACAACATTTATTGGTACGGTGAGAGAACTTACAAAAGGAAAACGAACGCTACATTTAGAGTACGAAGCATATAAACCGATGGCAGTAAAACAACTTACAAGAATTGGTGAAGAAATAAATGAAAAGTGGCCGGACGCAAAAGTAGCAATTACGCACCGTGTAGGGCGGCTAGAAATCATGGATATTGCGGTAGTCATTGCAGTTTCATCACCGCATCGTAAAGTAGCGTATGAAGCGAATGAATACGCGATTGAACGTATAAAACGAATCGTCCCAATTTGGAAAAAAGAATTTTGGGAAGATGGAACGATGTGGATTGGAGATCAACTTGAAAATACGGCATATCCAGAAGGAAAACCGAAGAAGGAAGAATGAGAAGATGATTACAATTTTATTGTTCGCAAATTTGCGTGAGGAAGTCGGATCGGACCGATTCGTAATTTTAGAAAAACAAGAAATGACAGTTCTGCAATTAAAAGAATGGCTGAAAGCAAGTTATAGTTTACAATCGCTTGATAGAGTGATGGTGGCTGTGAATGAAGAGTTTGTAACGAATGATGAGATGATAAAAGCTGGAGATATAGTCGCATTAATCACGCCTGTTAGCGGGGGATAAAAAGCTTTTTCGCCAAGAAAATGTTGTATATAAATTCGAATACGAGAAGGGATGAGTGCTATGATTACGCAAGAACAAATAATGAACGCATTAAAACATGTAGAGGATCCGGAGTTACACAAAAGTATTGTAGAATTAAATATGGTTAGAAATATACAAATGAATGGAACAGAGGTTAAACTTGAAGTAGTGCTAACGATTCAAGGTTGTCCATTAAAGGCAAAAATTCAACAAGATGTGGAAGAGTCTCTTCATGCAATTGGTGCATCTAAGGTAGATTTGACATTTGGTTCTATGACACAAGACGAACGAGCTGCGCTAACAGAGAAGTTGAAGAAAACTACGAGAACAGAAACTGGTATGCCGAGCATGCTTCGCCTTGATTCAGGGGTACGATTTATTACTGTAACGAGCGGTAAAGGTGGAGTTGGAAAATCAACAGTGACAATTAATCTTGCAACTGCTTTAGCTCGTATGGGCAAAAAGGTAGGGATATTAGATGCAGATATATATGGCTTTAGCATTCCGGCTATGATGGAAACGAATCAAAAACCGACGATGATTGATCAAACAGCAATTCCAGTCGTTAGTCACGGTGTTAAAATTATGTCGATGGGATTTTTTACGGAAGGAAATAACCCGGTTATGTGGCGCGGACCGATGTTAAATAAATGGATTCAAAATTTCCTTGCGAATACGCACTGGGGAGAATTAGATTATTTACTTCTTGATTTACCACCTGGTACAGGAGATGTTGCTATTGATGTTGCAGCGATGATCCCACAGGCGCAAGAGATTATCGTTACAACACCACACAATGTAGCTTCGTTCGTAGCATCTAGAGTAGGTGTTATGGCAAAACATACGAAACACGAGATTTTAGGGATTGTAGAAAATATGGCTTATTATGAAGAACAAGATGGATCAAAAAACTATCTCTTCGGAAAAGGTGGGGGCGAAATGCTTGCAGAACAATTGCAAACAGAAGTGATCGCGCAAATACCTTTTGCAAAACGAGAAGAAAATAACGGTTCATCTGTATATGATGAAGACTCTCTTGTAGGAGAAGTGTTTACATCGTTAGCGGAGGATATTATTTATAAAGGATAGAGGGGGAAGTTTAGTATGGCTTGTAATATTGATCATTCTATGGAAGATGTAATGAATAAGCTTGAAAGTCAAAAGAGTTTTTTACCGGAAGTGATTTTTAAAGAGGTAAAGGGATTTTTGCAAGGGAATCATTCACAGGAAATATTAAATGATGTCTTTCATCTTCTAAAGAAGTATGACTTAGTTAGTGAAGAAGAACGAGAGATGAGAAATACTCAATTATTGCTGATTATAAAATAAATACGCTTTGGCTTTTGTTTTTTTGCAGAAGGGATGAATGTAATGAATATGAAAAAGATGATTGAAATGGTAGAAGCAACTAAAGTGACCGACGAAGAATTATCGATTTCTACTTTACATCAAAAGCTTGTGAAGTTGTATAGTCAAAAAGATAGTGTAGAATATACGGAGTTATTAAAATATATTTTATCATTATCCGTGCAACTGAAGCTGAATCTCGTATTGAAATACTTTGGTGTGCGTCCGGTTGCTGCTGCAGATGAGCGTATGCAATTTCAAGAGATATTTAAATGTTTAGCTAACAAAGATGAAAATGGCGAATGGTTTCTAAATTTCGTTTCTTTATATATAGGACTAATTGTAGTTCTTCATTTTGATGAAAAAGAGATTGAGAGAAGTTTTTTCGATGATATGGTAGTGGGTGAAGGAAATGAAATATAAGGTTCTGCTCATAACATCGCTCTATTTAATTGCTGTAACTGCGGTTTTAGTTGGTTATGTAAATATAAAGATAACTAATTAGCTTAGTAAAAAGCGTTCTTCAGTTGTTTCCGTCGTTTTTTCATGTTACCATTAAGCGAATTTTTCATAGGGAGAGAAAGCGATGAAATGGATTTATTTTATTATTATTAACGTTATAGTTTTTAGCCTTATGGGGCTTGATAAACGAAAAGCGAAGAAGAAACAGTGGAGAACACCAGAAAGTACGTTGTTTTTATCAGCGGCAGCTGGAGGCGCAGTTGGTGCGTGGATTGGTATGTATATGTTTCACCATAAAACACATAAAAAGAAATTTGTTTTCGGTATACCGTTACTTGTCGTTATAACAGTATGTTTACTTTTTGCTGTATGAGAAATGTCGAAAGAATTGCAGATTGATTATTGGTAAAGTGAGCATGTGGGACCGTATAATGGAGAAAAATGAGAAGAGGAGAAAAAGGAAGATGGGGAGTCAATCAGCACAGCAAAAAAAGGGGATTATATATGCGGCTGGTGCTTATACGATGTGGGGAATCCTACCAATCTATTGGAAATGGGTTGAGGAAGTTCCAGCAGATGAAATATTAGCACACCGCATCGTTTGGGCATTCGTTTTTATGTTACTTGTATTAGGTGTTACGAAGAGATTTCGTCAGTTTATTGGGGAGTTCGTGAATCTTTTTAAACGACCTAAATTATTAATGTCATTAACAATAGCTTCGGTCTTGATTAGCGGAAACTGGTTTGTCTACATATGGGCCGTTAATCATAATCATGTCATTGAAGCCAGTCTCGGATATTATATTAATCCACTTATTAGCATTTTACTTGGTACCGTTGTATTAAAGGAAAAGTTAAACTTTTGGCAATATGTTGCAGTTGGTTTAGCTGGAGTAGGAGTTATCATTTTAACAGTACGTTTTGGATCTATTCCGTGGGTTTCTTTATCACTTGCCTTTTCATTTGGATTATATGGATTAACGAAAAAATTGTTAAACTATGATGCGACAATTGGTCTTACGATGGAAACGATGTTAGTGACGCCGTTTGCGATCATTTATCTCGTTATGACAGGAGTACATGGTTTCGGTTCATTTGGATCTATTTCCATGTTATCGACGTTACTATTAATAGGAGCAGGAATTGTTACAGCTTTACCACTTTTTTATTTTGCAAAAGGAGCACAACTTATTCCGCTTTATATGATAGGATTTTTACAATATATTGCACCAACAATTAGTTTAATTTTAGGTGTATTCGTATTTGGTGAGCATTTCACATCTACTCATATGATGGCATTTTTCTGTATATGGATTGCATTATTTGTGTTTTCAATAGCAAAAACAAAGTTTTTAGTGCAGAAACAACCGAAATTTTTAAAAAATAAATCAGCAAAAGTATCATAATGCGTAGTATTTTCTACGCATTTTTCTTTATACTGATACTATAGAAATTCCATTATAGTCAGTAGGGAGCTGAGAACGTGGAAACAATTTTACATAATGATCCGCTTATGGCCGCTGTAATTTCATGGTTTTTAGCACAATTAACGAAAGTAGTCTTTAAATTATTCAAAACGGGTGAATTTGATTTTGCAAAGTTTTTCGCTTCAGGTGGGATGCCAAGTTCTCATGCTTCTACTGTTACAGCACTTGCGACAGGTGTTGGTGTTGTGGAAGGTGTGGAAAGTTCCATGTTTGCGATCGCTGCTATTTTTGCCATTATTGTTATGTATGATGCTTCAGGAGTAAGGCTCGCGGTAAGTAAACAAGCGAAAATATTGAATGAGTTTTTTCACGGTAAACAAACAGAATATAAGAAGTTAAATGAACTTGTTGGGCATACACCGTATGAAGTAGTAGTCGGTGCTTTAGTAGGGATAATTGTCGGAGTGGGATATTGTTTATGAGCAGAACATTTTATATGTTCTGCTTTTCTTTGTTTTCATACATATTCAGCTACCTTTTTGAATATCGTTATACGGATTTCGAAAGGGTGGGTGAGTAACTTGTTATTATATGAAAAAGTGCATGAAGAGATAGCAAGAAGAACAACTGCACTTCAAACGATGCAACGGCGAGATGGAACGTGGCACTTTTGTTTTGAAGGAGCACCATTAACAGATTGCCATATGATCTTTTTATTAAAATTATTAGGTAGAGATAAAGAGATAGGACCGTTTGTAAAAAGATTAGCATCACTTCAAACAAATGAAGGAACATGGAAATTGTATGAAGATGAAGTGGGTGGTAATTTATCTGCTACAATCCAATCTTATGCTGCCTTACTTGCTTCAAAAAAATATACAAAAGAAGATGCGAATATGAAGCGAGCCGAAATGTTTATAAATGAGCGTGGTGGGGTAGCGCGTGCTCATTTTATGACGAAGTTTTTATTAGCGGTTCATGGAGAATATGAATATCCTTCGCTCTTTCATTTGCCAACACCAATTATGTTTCTCCAAAGTGATTCACCTCTCAGTATATTTGAGTTAAGTAGCTCAGCGCGTATTCATTTAATTCCGATGATGGTTTGTTTAAATAAAAGATTTCGAGTAGGGAAAAAGTTACTGCCAAACTTAAATCATATTTCGGGAGGGGGCGGGCAATGGTTTCGAGAGGACCGGTCTCCGTTGTTTCAAACGTTAGTAAGTGATGTGAAACAAATTATATCGTATCCACTATCTTTACATCATAAAGGGAATGAGGAAATCGAACGTTTTATGAAAGAACGTATTGATGAAAATGGAACGTTATATAGTTACGCAACTGCCTCGTTTTATATGATTTATGCTTTACTCGCGTTAGGACATTCTCTTCAATCATCAATGATTCAAAAGGCTATAACCGGGATAACATCGTATATATGGAAGATGGAAAGCGGGAATCATTTGCAAAACTCGCCTTCAGCTGTATGGGATACGGCGTTACTCAGCTATGCGTTACAAGAGGCCCAAGTACCGAAAGATAATAAGATGATTCAACATGCAGTAACATATTTATTAAAAAAACAGCATACAAAAAAAGCTGATTGGAGCGTACATGCACCAGCGCTTGCACCAGGTGGTTGGGGTTTTTCAGATGTGAATACGACAATCCCTGATGTTGATGATACAACAGCCGTGCTAAGAGTATTGGCAAAAAGTAGAGGGAACGAAAATGTAGATTATGCTTGGAAGAAAGGGGTCACTTGGGTTAAAGGATTACAAAATAATGATGGTGGCTGGGGAGCATTTGAAAAAGGTGTGACGAGCAATTTATTAGCAAATTTACCAATTGAAAATGCAAGCGACATGATTACAGATCCTTCTACACCAGATATTACAGGAAGAGTGTTAGAGCTTTTCGGGACATATGCGCAAAATGAATTGCCTGAGAAACAAAAACAAAGTGCGATAAATTGGTTAATGAATGTACAAGAGAAAAATGGATCATGGTATGGAAAATGGGGGATTTGTTATATATATGGTACGTGGGCGGTGATGACCGGTTTACGGTCACTCGGCATTCCATCTAGCAATCCATCATTGAAACGAGCAGCTTTATGGCTTGAACATATACAGCATGAAGATGGTGGCTGGGGGGAATCATGCCACAGTAGTGTGGAAAAAAGGTTCGTTACTTTACCATTCAGTACACCGTCCCAAACAGCATGGGCGTTAGATGCTCTCATTTCTTACTATGATAAGGAAACACCAGCAATTCGAAAGGGTATCTCATATTTGCTTGCGAATCGTTATGTAAATGAAAAATATCCTACTGGAACAGGTTTACCAGGTGGTTTTTATATTCGTTATCATAGCTATGCCCATATATATCCGCTACTTACTTTGGCACATTATATAAAAAAATATCGAAAATAAACCGAGAGGATATCTCTCGGTTTATTTTGTTGGGTAGTAGGTCCCTGTTGAAAAGAATAAGGTTGTGCTTTCCTTATTTTTCTGTTGATTGGCGTTTTTGACGTGCATCAGCGGCATTTGCACGTGCGTTTGCTTCTAAGTCATTGTTGTCAGCGAGTTCACGAGAGAACTCAACATCAATGCCATCAGCAGCTTTGTTTTGTTTGAAATTTTTTTTGTTCATTCGACACAATCTCCTTGTGTTTTATGCGACGTTGCAAAGTTAGTTTGACACAAATAGACTTTTTTATACAAAGAGGGATTGGAAGGCAAAAAGCCGAAATATACAGTATAAGTAATAGAAATGGGGGATAGGGATGGAGTTTTTAAATGGGAAAACGGCTGTTGTAACAGGAGCTGCACAAGGAATTGGAAAAGAGATTGCAAGGGTTTATGCAAAACTAGGGGCGAAAGTATTAATTAGCGATGTAAATGAAGAGAAGCTACAAAAAACGACACGTGAGTTATTGGATGAAGGATATGAAGTGAGTTTATATCGATGTGATGTGAGTAATCAAAATGAAGCGAAGTCATTAATTGAATATGCGGTTCAAAAATTCGGTACATTACATATTTTGGTGAATAATGCTGGGATTACAAGAGATGCAATGTTACATAAAATGGAGAAGTCTTCTTGGGAACAAGTATTGCAAGTGAACTTAACTGGTGTTTTTTATTGTATGCAGCCAGCGCTTCTTTACATGAGACAACAAGGGTATGGACGCATTATTAATATATCTTCAATTAGTAGAGAAGGAAATATAGGCCAAGCGAATTATGCTGCTACAAAGGCAGGAGTTGTAGGTTTAACGAAAACAGCGGCGAAAGAAGTTGGAAGTTTCGGTATTACATGTAATGCGATTTGTCCAGGCTTTATGGATACAGATATGACAAAAACGATACCAGATAAAGTGAAAGAAAAGATGGTTGGTGCGATTCCAGTAGGTAGAATTGGAACGCCAGAAGATATTGCGAACGCAGCGGCCTTTTTAGCATCAGAATACGCATCCTATATTACAGGTGAAGTATTAAATGTGAGCGGTGGACTGCAAGTTTGAAGGAATACATATTGAAAAGAACCTGACCGGATAGGTCAGGTTCTTTTTCGTTAGTTTAAGTTGAGCCAAACACTCTTCACTTCTGTATAGTTATTTAATGCGTAAGATCCCATTTCACGACCAAGACCGGATTGTTTAAATCCTCCAAATGGAGATGCTGCATCAAAGACGTTATAACAGTTTACCCATACAGTACCAGCGCGCACTTTACTTGCAACATAGTGTGCTGTTTTAACATTTTCTGTCCACACACCAGCCGCTAAGCCGAATTGTGATTTATTTGCACGTTCAATTACTTCATCAATATCGTTAAAAGGTATTGCAGAAATAACTGGACCGAAAATTTCTTCTTTTGCGATCGTCATTTCGTCATTTACGTCAGCGAATACTGTAGGAGAAACGAAGTAGCCTTGATCGAATGGATTACTTCCTCCGCAAAGTACTTCAGCGCCTTCTTCAATCCCTTTTTCAATGAAGCCCATTACACGTTTTTGTTGTTCTTCAGAAACGAGAGGACCGATTGTAGTTTCTGGACTTAGACCAGCGCCTTGATTTAATTTTTTAGAATAAAGGACGAGATCAGCCATGACATTATCATACATTTTCTTTGGAACAAATAAGCGTGATCCAGCAGAGCATACTTGTCCTTGGTTAAACATAACACCAGAAAGTGCACCAGGAATCGCGCGAGATAAGTCGGCGTCTGGTAAAATAATGTTCGGTGATTTACCGCCAAGCTCTAAAGTAACACGTTTCAATGATTCAGATGCTTGTCGCATAATTTGTTTACCGACTGGAGTAGAGCCAGTAAATGCAATTTTATCAACGAGTGGATGATTAACAAGAGCTTGTCCAGCTGATTCACCGAATCCAGGAACGATATTAATAACGCCTTTCGGGAATCCAGCTTCTTCAATTAATTCAGCTAAGTATAGAGCGGATAGTGGAGTTTGTTCTGCAGGTTTTAAAACGATTGTACATCCTGTAGCAAGCGCTGCTCCCATTTTCCACATTGCCATAAGAAGTGGGAAGTTCCAAGGAATAATTTGACCGACGACACCAACAGCCTCATGGCGTGTATAGTTAAAGTAATCACCGGAAACAGGAATTGTTTGACCAACGATTTTCGTAGCCCAGCCAGCATAATAGCGCATATGTTCAATTGCAAGTGGTATGTCTGCTGCCATTGTTTCACGGATTGGCTTTCCGTTATCTAATGTTTCGAGTTGTGCAAGCTCTTCTTTATGTTCTTCCATTAAATCAGCTAACTTGTACATAAGACGGCTTCGCTCAGCAGTGCTCATGCGAGACCAAGGACCTTCGTCAAAAGCCATGCGAGCTGCAACAACAGCTTTATGAATATCTTCGCGACCAGCCTCAGAAACGACGGCAAGTGTTTCGCCGGTTGCTGGGTTAGGTGTTTTAAACGTTTTGCCGGAAGCGCTTTCGATGAAAGATCCATTCACATATAACTTTTTTGTACCTTGAAGAAACTTTTCTACCTTTTCATGAAGATTTACAGCTAGTTGACTCATTGTATAACCCCCTTGAAAATATAATGTAAACGCAGTACAAGACGGCGTTTATTCCGAGATCAAGGATGTGGGAACTAGATGGAAAGCCTCTAATTTAAATCATAATTAACAAATACTGAAAATTCAAATTTCATTTGTGTTACAATTGTAAAAAATATGTAATGTAAGAGAATCTTCTATATGAATTTAAAAAATCCTGCTTGTTTTTGCTTTCTAGTAGGAAAAACTAGAAGAACAATGGTACAATAATACATCGTGAGAGGAGGGAGAAAAATGAAGGATTATCATGATGATCCACGCTTTCGAATCGCCCATAGAGAAGCGTTAATTGGTCTTGGACTTGCTATTATCAATTTTATAATATGGTACGGATTTGCTTATGGGCTTGGTAGTAAAAATCCAAGTGAATATACATATGTATTCGGTTTTCCAGCATGGTTTTTTTATAGCTGTATCGTTGGATTTGTCGTTATGGTTATTTTACTTAGTTTAGTTGTTCGTTTTGTATTTCAAGATATTTCACTCGATGAGGAAGAAAAAAGTGAGGAATAATAGATGAATTGGTATGTAATCATTCCAATGATAATTTCATTTATCGTTGTATTTTTAATTGGTGTATATGCTTCAAGACGCGTACAAGCGACTGCTAATAATAAATTCTTACAAGAATATTTTCTTGGTGGTCGTGAACTTGGCGGTTTATTATTAGCGATGACAATGATTGCTACGTACGGTAGTGCTAGTAGCTTTATTGGTGGTCCAGGTATTGCGTACAATATGGGCCTCGGATGGGTATTATTATCTGCGATTCAAGTTGTAACAGGGTATATCGTTTTAACGGTTATCGGTAAAAAGTTTGCAATTATCGCTAGGAAGATGGAAGCCATTACGCTTATCGATTATTTAAAGGGAAGATACAATAATAAAGCAGTTGTTATACTTTCTGCGTTATGTATTATTATCTTTTTATTTTCAGCAACAGTAGCTCAATGGGTCGGCGGTGGCCGATTAATTGAGTCGCTAACGGGTCTATCTTATACAACAGCACTATTTCTATTTACTTTTTCTGTACTTGTGTACGTATTAATTGGTGGATTTCGTGCAGTTGCTTTATCAGATACGCTATTAGGAATCATTATGTTAGTTGGAACGACAATCATTTTAATTGCTACTGTCATTGCTGGTGGTGGAATTGAAAAGATTATGCAGGAACTTGTTCAAATCAATCCGAATTTAATTACACCGTTCGGAGCGGATGGTAGTTTAACGAAATCATATGTGACATCATTTTGGATTTTAATTGGAATTGGCGTTGTTGGTTTACCGCAAATTAGCGTGCGTGCCATGTCTTATAAAAATTCAAAAGCTATGCATCAAGCATTAATAATTGGAACAGTTGTTGTAGGTACAATTATGATTGGTATGCATTTAACAGGTGTATTTGCAAGAGTCGTACTTCCAGGTATAACGGTACCGGATAAAGTCATGCCGCTACTCGCGATGGAAGTGTTGCCACCTTGGTTAGCTGGTGTTTTCTTAGCTGCGCCAATGGCAGCAATTATGTCTACAGTAAACTCGTTATTGTTACTTGTAAGTTCATCAATTATTAAAGACATATACGTAAATTACATAAATAAAGATGCAGCAGACAGTACGATCAGAAAAGGAAGTTTGTGGATTACTGGTATCGTAGGGCTGCTCGTTTATGCAGCAGCTATTAAACCACCAGATTTTTTAATATGGTTAAATTTATTTTCTTTCGGTGGATTAGAAGCAGCATTCATTTGGCCGATTGTATTAGGGTTATATTGGAGAAAAGGAAATGCAACAGGAGCGCTTGCCTCTATTTTAGTTGGGGTCGGTTCATATATGTGTATTCATCTTTTCTATCCAAATCCGTTCGGTATACATACAGTTGTCTTCCCAATTTGTTTTGCGTTTATCGCTTATATCATTGGAAGTATGAGCGTTGTGAAGAAAAACAGTATAGGTTAGAGGAAGAACGTAGTCCTTATAGGACTGCGTTTTTTCGTGTAAATTTGTTCTTTTTTATTCTGTATACCTATTGCGATTCATAAATTAATAACAATTGAGGGGATGGAGTTGAGGTCGATGAAAAAAGTATTATTTTTGGGAGACCCGGGAATTGATGACTCTTTAGCCATCATGTATGGAATTATGCATCCTGATATTGATATTGTTGGTGTTGTAACCGGATATGGAAATGTAACACAAGAAAAGGCGACGAGTAATGCAGCATATTTGCTGCAAATGGCGGGGCGGGAAGATATACCTGTTATAAATGGTGCAAAGATCCCTTTATCCGGGGATGTTACAACGTATTATCCAGAAATTCATGGGGCAGATGGATTAGGACCAATTAAACCTCCAAAGGCTTTTTCGCCAAATATAAAACCTTTTTGTTCTTTTTTTGATATTCTTGAAAAGTATAAAGGAGAATTAATCATTGTTGATGCTGGTAGGTCAACGACACTAGCGACAGCATTTATTTTAGAAAAGCCGATGATGAAGTATGTGAAAGAATATTATATAATGGGCGGTGCTTTTTTAATGCCTGGCAATGTGACACCAGTAGCAGAGGCTAATTTTCATGGTGATCCCATTGCGTCACAATTAGTTATGCAAAATGCCAAGAATGTGACATTAGTACCACTTAATGTTACATCTGAAGCAATTATTACGCCAGAAATGGTGAAATATATTACGAAACACTCTAAAACGAATTTTAATAAATTAATTGAACCAATATTTACGTATTATTATAAAGCGTATAAAAAGTTAAACCCAAAAATAACAGGTAGCCCAGTACATGATGTCGTTACAATGATGGTTGCGGCGAATCCGTCTCTTTTAGATTATGTATATCGCCGTGTCGATGTAGATACAGTTGGAATTGCAAAGGGTGAAAGTATTGCTGATTTCCGTCCGCAACCCGACTCAAAAGCTTTAAAGAATTGGGTGCGAATCGGTTGGTCATTACATTATAAAAAATTTCTCGAAGACTTCGTGAAAATTATGACGTAGACATAATAGGAGAATACAAGTTAAAATAATGGAGATGGTTATTTAAATAACCATCTCCATTATTTTGTTTTTTTAGATAAATAGAGAAGAGTTACACAATAGGAGAGGAATTTTACTTGAAAAAAACTATAGTATGCGCAGTAATTGTGGGTATTTTCGTTTTGCTAATATCGGGTAATTTTTTAGTGAAAAAAGTGTGGAGTTCAAATAATGATGATGCGCAGTATATAGCATCCTTTATTGAAGAACATAAAGATGAAAAAAATAGTGCGCTTCTAGTAAAGAGAAATGATAAAATTGTTTATTCTGTAAATCCAAATGTTGTATTGCCAGTTGCTAGTACGATGAAATTAATCGTGGCGCTTGAATATACGAAACAAGTTACAGAAGGGAAAATTGATCCGTCTAGTTTTGTTTCCATTAATGATGTGAATCGTTATTACGTACCGAATACAGATGGCGGTGCACAAGATAGATGGCAAAAGTATTTACAAAAGACAGACAAGATAACAGAAGGAGCAGTTTCTTTAGAAGAAGTGGCAAAAGGAATGGTCAAATTTAGTTCGAATGCGAATGCTGAATATTTAATGGAAGTGTTAGGATTAGATAATATTAATCGGAATTTACAAAGTTTATCACTTCCAGCACATCAGCCGCTATTTCCGATTGTTTCATCTTTATACATCCCTGGATATTTGCATAAAGAACTACATGTTCCGAAATATAAAATAGAGAAAAAGTTAAAAGAAATGTCTCAAGAGCAATATCGTGAATATGCGATGATTATTCATGAACGCTTAAAAAAGAAGGGGCCATTATTACAGAAGGAAATTCCTCTTTACTTAGAGGAACGTTACGATAAAATTTGGTCAGATCGATTACCAGCAGCTTCTGCAAATGATTATATGGTATTGCTTCAAAAGGCGAATCATAAAGGTGGCCTAACAGAAGCCGAAGAAAAAGTGTGGGCGAATATCGTTGAAACAGATATGAGTGCTAAGAAATACCGTAAAACATTTAGACATGCAGGGCAAAAAAATGGCTATACGCCATGGACAGTTACAAAAGCAGTTTATGCGATGGATAAACGCGGGAACTGTACAGAAATTGTGTTCTTAGCAAATAATTTAAATGAAGACGACAGTGCAGAAATACGAAAACATTTAGCGAACTTACATTTCCAAGTGTTGCAAAGTGATAAGTATGATGCGACTTTTATTAAGTAAACTCGGTGCAGAGGGCACCGAGTTTATTTTTATCCCGCTTTAATGGGCAGTAAGACCCCCACCTCAAAATTCAGCGAAAGCAAAGAAGTTAGGCGGGGGATCAACTGCCCATAAAAGTCCGATTGGTGAGTGCTGATTAAAGTTTCACTTTATATACAAGCACTTTTTTTCTATCTCTGGGTATGATGGGTAGTAATACTTAGGTGAGAGGGGAAAAGGTGATGAAACAAAGTAAAGAAGAGTTTATAAAGAGTGAAGGCGCTGATTTCCCTGGGAAAACATATGTGGATTGTGTATTACAACATGTATTTCATTTTCAGCGAGATTACTTATTAAATGATATGTTTCAAGTGCATAAAGCGCATATTGCGATGCTGACGGAAGAGAATTTAATGAAAAAGGAAGAAGCTAAAGTTATATTACACGTACTAAAAAAGATAGAGAGAATTCCAAAAGATCAATTGCTATATACAGAACAGCATGAAGATCTCTTTTTTTTAGTCGAACATTTAATTTTTCAAGAAGCGAAATGCGATTTTGTAAGTAATATGCATATTGGCAGAAGTAGAAATGATATGGGTGTAACGATGTATCGTATGAGTTTAAGGCGATATGTACTACGATTAATGGAGCATCATTTGTTATTGCAAGAAAGTATACTACAACTTGCTGCTGATCATAAAGAAACGATTATGCCAGCTTATACACATACACAACCAGCGCAGCCAACAACATTTGGTCATTATATGTTAGCGATTTATGATACGATGCAAAGAGATTTAGAACGAATGAAACGAACGTACAAACTGTTAAATCAATCTCCAATGGGAGCTGCGGCTCTTTCTACAACAAGTTTCCCAATTAAACGAGAGCGAGTTGCCAATTTACTCGGATTTACTAATGTAATTGAGAACTCATATGATGCTGTTGCTGGAGCGGATTATTTATTAGAAGTTAGCTCGTTACTTATGGTAATTATGACGAATACGAGCCGATGGATTCATGACTTCTTACTATTAGCGACGAAAGAATATGATGGTATTACCGTTGCGAAGCCATATGTACAAATTAGTAGTATTATGCCGCAAAAGCGAAATCCAGTTTCAATTGAGCATGCGCGTGCAATTACGAGTAGCGCTTTAGGAGAAGCATTTACAGTATTTCAAATGATTCATAATACGCCATTTGGCGATATTGTCGATACGGAAGATGACTTGCAGCCGTATTTATATAAAGGAATTGAAAAGACTATTCGTGTTTTTTGTATTATGAATGCAGTGATTCGAACGATGAAAGTAGAAGAAGAAACGTTGAAAAGTCGTTCCTATAAACATGCAATTACGATAACTGATTTCGCAGATGTTTTAACCAAAAATTATGACATTCCATTTCGGCAGGCGCATCATGCAGCAAGTGTTATTGCGAAAATGTCATTGGAGCAACAAAAGGAGCTACATGAATTACATTTAAAAGATGTAAATATATACTTACAAGAAAATTTTAAAATACATTTATTAGAAAACGAGTGGGAAGAGATTGTATCGCCAGAAGCTTTTATTCAAAAAAGAAATGTATACGGTGGACCGAGTAAAAAAGAAATGGAGCGCATGATTCAAAATCGAAAAGAGACATTTCAAAATGAAGAAGAGCTATTTGAAAGGGAAAAACAAAGAATTTTACAAGCTGAAAATGATTTGAATACGTTAGCTTTGAATATTATTGAATCGTAAAAGAAGGATTTAGAGAATTAATCGCCAATACTTTATGAAACTATAAATAGAGAGAAGAGATTGTCGATGATTCAATTACATGTATATGAAGAGATTCTTACTTTTAAAGAAGAAGTTACGCCATTTTTAGAAAAGAATGAGCAGGAAAATAATCTTATATTAGGTGTATTACAAATGGTCCAACAACCGATATTTATGGGGGTAGTAAAACAAGAGGAAGAAATTGCAGTTGTATTTCTTCAAACGGAAGAGAAGAAACAAATCATTGTTGCTACGTCTGAAATTGCGGAAGCGGACATCGTGGAACTTGCAAAAAAATTAACGGAAGTATACCCAAATGTTCCAGGATTGATTGGTAATAAGAAAATTGTACAGAAATTAGCGGAAAAGATTGCGACGTTAGAACAGAAAAAAACTATTGTTGCAATGGAGCAAGGTGTATATGAATTAAAACAAGTAAAGAAAAAGTGGAACGGAGATGGAATCTTTCGAGAAGTAAGTAGTGAGGAGCTACCATTAATAGAACAGTGGATATATCAATTTTGCGAAGATGTGAAGCTTCCTACTACGAAAGAAGAAGCGAAACAAACCGCCCATACATTAATTACTAATCGTCGTCTTTTTGGTCTAGAAGTAGACGGGAAACTTGTTTCTGTAGCTGCAAAAACGAGACCAACTACAAACAATATAACAGTTAATTTCGTATATACGCCGAAAGAAGAACGGAAAAAAGGGTACGCATCTAGTTGTGTCGCTGCACTTAGTCAACGTATGTTAGACGGAGGTTACAAAACAACGACTTTATATACGGATCTAGCAAATCCGACATCAAATAAAATTTACCAAGAGATTGGTTATGAACAAATTGCGAAGTCTGTACTTATATTTTTAGAGAAATAAAATGAAAGGCACGCTATTAGAGCGTGCCTTTTTGTTATTCATCAATTCGAATTACTTCACCTTGCGGGAAATTCTCAGTTTCTAGTAAGCTACGAATTGCTTTCGCAACGTATTCAGGTGATAGTAGTTTTCCTTCTTCTTTTAGTGTGATGAAGCGATCTAAATGTATGAAGTCTTCTTTATTTGTTTCACGAATTTGTGCTTGCATACTTGTATTAACAACACCAGGTGCAAATGCGACGATTTTTACCGGATATTCTTTTTCTGCTTCTTCGGTTGCTACGCACTGTGTAAACATATTTACACCAGATTTCGTTGTACAATAAGCGCCCCAGCCAAAATAAGGATTTTTTCCTGCACCAGATGAAATGTTAATAACGCGTTTATCTACTTTCCAGTCTTGCGTATGTTTCATGAAAGTGGAGGTAAGAATCATAGGTGCAAGTAAATTAATTTGAACGTTCGTAATGAGCAGTTCGCTTTCAGCTTTTTCTATTGGTTTCATTGGTGCAAGTGTACCAGCGTTATTAATTAAATGAATAGAGGATACAGTGTCTTCTGGAATAGATGAAATGATTTCGTTAAAGTTCGTTTCTAAATTATGTACATCTTGAAGATCTAAGGAGTGGAAAATACAATTGCTATTATATTGCTCTGCGAGTTTCGTAAGCTCTTTATTTTCTCTTCTAGAAATAGAGATGATACTCGTGTTTTCTTCTAACAACTGTGCGGCGATTGCCTCACCTAAACCTTGTGAAGTTCCTGTTACGATAACATAACGCATAGTGTAGTAAGCTCCTCTCGTATGTGCGGAATTTTGTTGGACAAAGTACATTGCATAGTTTGTCTACATTTTATAGTATAGAGCACTTTTTACTATAATTGAAATGAGATGATTGTGTGCCTTTTATAAATCGTTTTACGACAACAGTACCTGGTGCCGTCACGTTCACTGGGAATACGCTGGGACTTAGTCCTACATCACCTGCACCAGGTAATATTTTTGGTACACTTGCTGTTTTTACGACAGTAAATACAGCGTTGCAAGTACCAGGATTCCCAGCAGGGACAACAGATGAGTGGCAATTGAATTCTTCAAGTGCAATTTTAAACCTTCCAGCGGGAAGCAGTGTGTTATATGCAGAATTAGTTTGGGCTGGTACTTTCCGGACTGATACGGAAGATGTTTTACCATTTTTAAATGATAACATTACATTTACAACGCCAGCAGGGATCTTTTCTGTTACGCCAGATCCTGCTACCGCGCAGCAAGGTTCTGTAGGAAATCAGTTTTATTATGCGCGCTCTGCCAATGTAACGAATCTTGTTAGTGTAGGTGGGGCAGGCACATATACGACGGGTGCGGTGCCAGCTGCAAGAACTTCATCTGATCCAACTATCAGTCGTTCGGCTGGTTGGACACTTGAGGTTGTGTATCAAAATGCAAGTTTGCCACTTCGAAATTTGTCAGTTTATGCAGGTCAAGAAATTATCGATGCTTCATCACCACCAGTTGATGCTACTATTTTAGGATTTGCTACTCCAGCGACAGGAGCTGTAACAGGACGAGTGCTTGTAACTGCTCAAGAAGGTGATTCTAACATTGTTGGAGATCAACTTCGCTTTGGACCGAATGCAAATGCTACAGTTGCATTATCCGGCCCGAGAAACCCTGCTAATAATTTCTTTCAGTCACAAATTTGTAACGACATTGGAGAGTTAGATACAACTGGAACGTTTGGAGATTTGAATCAGCCATTAGGGATAGCTTTAGCGGTCCGAAGACAAGGGTGGGATATTACAAATGTAAATGCCTCTGCATCATTAGTAAATAATCAAACGTCAGCAACGGTTCGATTCGTTACAAATGGAGATGGATATGCGGCAGCTGGTTTTGGGATTCAAATTGATGCAACGGGGCCAATTATTAATCCTGTTAAATCGGTCAATAGAACAGTTGCAGGAGTTGGAGATATTCTTACCTACACAATTACAGTTCCTAATACAGGTACGGGAAGTGCAGAGAATGTCATATTACAAGACAGTATTCCGAACGGAACGACGTTTGTTACAGGTAGTGTAACAGTAGGTGGAGTAACACAGCCGAATGCGAACCCTGCTAATGGAATTAATTTAGGCACAATCCCAAATAACACGCAAAGAGTTGTTACATTTCAAGTGCGAATAACATCGTTCCCAAACCCAAATCCTATTTCAAATCGTGCAATGGTGTCATATCAATTCCTTCCTTTTGTCGGTAGTCCACCTATTACTAGTATGTCTTCTTCAAATACAGTACAAACGACAGTGAATCAAGCAACTATAAGTATGCAAAAATCTGTAGATTTACAGACAGCAACACTTAATGATGTATTAACATACACGGTTAATGTGACGAATAATGGAAATGTCACTGCCAATAATGTTGTTTTTGTCGATAGTATCCCTGGTGGAACAACATTTGTTCCAAATAGTGTTACGGTGAATGGAGTAGCACGTCCAGGAGCGAATCCAGCAAGCAGTATTAATATAGGAAGTATTAATGCATCGCAAACGACTGTAGTGCGCTTTCAAGTTCGAGTAACATCGAATCCTCTTATCAATCCAATTCCAAACCGCGCGAGTGTAACATTTAACTTTATTCCAGTGCCTGGTCAACAACCAGTTTCAGGGCAAGCGACAAGTAATACTGTAGTTACGACAATTAATATAGCTGAAATAACAACGAGAAAAACAGTGGATAAAGCTTTTGCGACGGTTAACGATGTTCTTACGTACACGGTAACAATTCAAAATACAGGAAATGTACTTGCGACGAATATTATTTTTCAAGATCCAATCCCAACTGGAACGACTTTTATCGCAAATAGTGTAACTGTAGATGGAATTTCGCAACCTGGAACAAATCCGGGAACTGGGTTTACAGTTGCTAACATATCTCCAGGTGGAAGTAGGACAGTTACATTTCAAGTACGAGTAACTTCTACGCCATCAGGAGGTACGATTGCGAATCGCGGAAATGTATCTGCTAATTTCATCGTTAAACCGAATCAACCACCAGTAACGATTAATAGACAAACGAATACAGTTGTGACACAAGTGAATACAGGCGGTTTAAATGTAATAAAAGAAGTGAATACAACACAAGCAGCAGTCGGTGACACTTTAACGTACACGATTGCCGTTCAAAATACAGGAAACGTTCCGTTAACAAATGTATTTTTCCAAGACCCTATTCCCTCTGCTGTTTCATTTGTTGCAAATTCTGTAACAATTAATGGAGTATCACAAAGTGGATTGAATCCAAATACAGGATTTTCTCTTCCGAATATTCCTGCGGCTCAAACAGTTGTAGTCACATTTGACGTATTAATTGTACAGGATCCAGGAAATGAAGATATTTTAAATCAAGCCAATGTAACAGCAAGTTTTCAAGTGAATCCGAGTCAACCACCAGTAACAATCAATGTTCCGAGTAATGTTGTGAATACAACAGTACAATCAGGGGACTTTGAAGTTGTGAAATCAGTGAATACGAATGTTGCAACAGTAGGGGATGTTTTAGTATATACAATCGAAATTATAAATGCAGGTAGTGTACCAGCTACAAATGTATTTTTCCAAGATTCAATTCCACAAGGGACATTATTTATTGAAAATAGTGTAGTTGCTAATGGTGTTTTACAAGAAGGGGCAGATCCAGAACTTGGATTCCCATTAAATAATTTGCCTACTGGCGCGAGTGCAATTGTTACGTTTGAAGTATTAATTGATGAAATTCCCCAAGGAAATAATGTCGTAAATAATGCGAATGTAACTGGAGATTTCCTTGTAAATCCAACAGAGCCACCAATTACTGTAACAGTACCAAGTAATACTGTTATGACAGTGGTGAATTCTTCAGGGTTAAATGTAATGAAGAGTGTAAGCGCTACTGAAGCAGGAGTAGGAGATACGTTAACGTATACGGTTCGTATACAAAATAGTGGAACGGTAGCAGCGACAAATGTGTCATTCCTTGATCCAATTCCATCTGGAACCACTTTTGTAGCGAATAGTGTAACAATAAACGGGATATCTCAACCCGGTTTAAACCCAACAACTGGATTTCCACTTGCTAATATTCCAGTAGGAGGGATGGTAACAGTTACTTTTCAAGTGACGATCACGAGTGTACCACCAAATAGAGTTCTTCCGAATAATGCGAATGTAACTGCGGATTTCCAAGTAAGTCCTCTCCAGCCACCAATTACAATCGTGACGATTAGTAATATTGTTGTGACGCGAGTAAATGTGGGATCACTAAATGTAATGAAGAGTGTAAATACACCACAAGCAGGAGTAGGAGATACGTTAACGTATACGATTCTTATTCAAAATACAGGAACTGTTCCTGCAACGAATATTATTTTTCAAGATCCAATTCCGTCGGGTACTGCGTTTGTAGCAAATAGTGTGACGATAAATGGAGTTGTTCAACAAGGTGCGAATCCTATGGCAGGATTCCCAGTACCGAATATTCCGGTCGGACAAACGGCTACGATTACGTTTCAAGTTACAGTGACGAGTGTTCCGAGCGGTGGAAATATAAGAAACCAATCGAACGTTACTGCAAGTTTTCTTATAAATCCTGCAAACCCTCCAATAACGACTGTTACGAATAGTAACTTTGTAGTGACGCAAGTAAATACAGCTCGATTAAATATACAAAAATCTTCATCTGTACAACAAGCTGCACTTGGAGAAACTTACACGTATTCTATAGTCATTAGAAATAATGGAACGGTAACAGCGACGAATGTGTCATTCCTTGATCCAATTGCTCTAGAAACCACTTTTGTAGCAAATAGTGTAACGATAAATGGAACGCCTCAACCTGGATTTGATCCAAATATAGGTTTTACGCTTCCTAATATCGCTGCTGGAACAGCATTGACTGTAATGTTCCAAGTAACAGTAGTTGCGCCATCCACACGAGGAGCTGTACTAAACACGGCATCTGCTACAGCTACTTTTTTATTAAATCCTTTACAGCCCCCTGTAACAACGACGAATACAAGTAATACGACAGTAGTTACAATACCATTACCTCCTCCTGGTGAAGTAACAGCAATAAAAACAGTAAATGTTGCCGCTGGAGCTGTTGGAGATGTATTAACGTATACAGTGCTAATAACGAATGTAGGAATTATTCCTGTTACAGATGTACTTTTTCAAGATGTCATTCCGGAAGGGACAACGTTTGTTGACAATAGTGTAACGATAGGTGGAATACAGCAACTTGGATTAAATCCAGAAATAGGCTTTACAGTTAGTCCATTATTAAATGCTGGAGCGAGTATTTCTGTAACGTTCCAAGTGACCATTACGGAAATTCCAGATAATGAAGTCATATTAAATGATGCTGACGTTACATTTACTTCACAACCGAATCCGCAGGAGCCACCGATTACGCAAACGATATTAACGAATTTAGTCGTTACGACAATTAATATAGCTTCAATTTTCCCAGTAAAAATAGTAGATAAAGAGGCGGCGACGGTTGGGGAAATATTAACTTATGATGTCCTAATTTTTAACTTTGGAACAGTGCCGGCAACGAATGTTCAATTTCTTGATTCAAGTACGAGTGGTGTAGCATTTGTACCAGGAAGTGTGAGTATAAACGGCGTCCCGGAACCTGGATTAGATCCGTTTATAGGCTTTACAGTTCCCGATATACCTGTAGATGATTTTGTGCTTGTCACATATCAAGAGATGGTAACGAGTATTCCTCAAGGGGGAACAGTTGTAAACTTTGTAGATGTTACGGCTACATTTGCTGTAAGTGAAACAGAGCCGCCTATTACTGAAACGACAACAAGTAATACGACATTAACAGAAATCAATGAACCTGGATTCAACGTTTTAAAATCAGTAAGTCAGCCAATTGTTGCAGTAGGCGATACAATCACATATACAACAGTAGTTCAAAATACGGGAACAGTGATAGCGACGAATGTTCAATATAGTGATGTATTACCGTCCTCAATAACATTGGTACCGGATAGTGTAACGATAGATGGTGTGCTACAACCTGGATTAGATCCTAATAATGGATTCCCGCTTCCAGATATTAACCCGGGAGGAAGTGTAGAAGTCACATTCCAAGTAACCGTTGTCAGTGTTCCATCAAACGGAACAATTGCCAATACGGCGAATGTTACGGGAAGTTTTATATTAGTACCAGGAGAACCACCAGTTGTAGTGAATCAGCCAAGTAACACAACGCTAACAACTGTAAATAGAGGAAGCTTTACTATTATTAAACAAGTAAATAGAGCAGCTACTCTAATAGGGGATGTATTAACCTATACAGTGCAAATAACGAATACAGGAACAGTAACAGCAAATAATGTTCAATTTATTGATACGATTTCAGCAGGAGCGTCATTTGTCCCAAATAGTGTAACGGTAGATGGAGCCCTGCAACCAAACTTAAATCCGATTACTGGCTTTGAAGTTGGAGATATACTAGTTGGTGAAACGGTTATAGTGACGTTTCAAGCGACAGTTATAAACATCCCGTCATCAGGAACAATCACGAACGTTGCAAATATAACAGGAAGTTTTACTTTAGTGCCAGGAGAGCCACCAGTTGTAGTAACTGAACCGAGTAATACGACAATAACAAGGGTAAATAGAGGACGATTTAATGTTATAAAAACCGTGAATAAGCAAGCAACACGATTAGGAGATACGTTAACGTATAGTGTGCAAGTTACAAATACGGGAACGGTAACAGCGACGAATGTTCAGTTTATTGACGTTCCATCGCCTGGTTTAGAATTCATTCCTGGAAGTGTACAGATAAATGGGATTCCGCAAGTAGGTTTAGATCCTTTTGTAGGCTTTTCATTACCGGATCTCGCAGTGGGAAATGGCGTATTAATAACGTTCGAAGTAACTGTAATCGCAATACCACCTTCTAATAGTATTATGAATTCGGCGAGTGTAACGGGTGATTTCGTATTGATTCCAGGAGAACCTCCGTTTACAATTACGAATTCAAGTAATACGACAGTCACACCAGTAAATAGAGGTAGTTTAGATATGCTGAAAGAAGTAGATCATCTAATTGTTGGAGTAGGAGAAACAGTAACGTATACTGTTCGTATATTAAATACCGGTACTGCTGATGCGATGAATGTTCAATTTATAGATGTGTTATCTCAAGAAGCTGATTTTGTCGCAAATAGTGTAACGATAAATGGAGTTCCGCAGCCGGGGTTAAATCCGCAGGTTGGATTTACGATACCAGATATTCCGGTTGGTGAGACTGTACTTGTAACGTATGAAGCTACGATTACAAGTTTTCCAGATGGTGGTACAGTAGTAAACGTTGCTGGAGCGTTAGCAGAGTATATTTTAGTACCAGGAGAGCCGCCAATTACAGTAATGGACACGAGTAATACTGTTATTGTAACGGTAAATACTGCAATTTTATTTGTTGCAAAAGGAGCGGATTTTGAAGTAGCGATGGTAGGAGATGTTGTCACTTACGGAATTGCTGTTATTAATGATAGTACAGTTCCAGTGACGAATATTGTTTTAACAGATATCATTGATCCGAATACGTTATTTATAAATGGCACAGTAACAGTAAACGATGTACCTTTTCCATTTGCTAATCCGAATACTGGTATTCCGTTAGGTGATTTTCAGCCAAATGATGCAGCAATTATTAATTTCCAAGTTGTAATAACAGGGGGGCAAATCAATAATTTAGTTACAAATACTGCTACAGCGAATGGATTTGCAACTGTGAATCCAAATGAACCGCCTGTAGTAGTTGAGGGCGATAGTAATACAGTTGTTATCCCGTTTATTCCTCAAAATGTTTCAACGGCAGTCGTAAAAACTGCAGATCATCAAACAGCAACGATAGGCGATGTTATTACGTTTACGACAGTTATTACGAATACGGGGGATACTGTCATACAAAATATTCGTTTTCAAGATATGTTAGATAGTAGTGTTCGATTTGTCATTGGAAGTGTAACAGTTGATAATACGCCAGTGCCAAATGTAAACCCAGTATCAGGATTTCTTATAGGAAGTTTAAATCCAGGTGAAGCACGGACAGTTTCGTTCCAAGTAGCAGTGGAGAGCGCGCCAAGCGGTTCAGGGAATTATATAAATCAAGCGAGTATTCGCTTTGAACATCAAGTAGGTACAGTGTTACCACCTGTTACACAAATAATAGAAAGTAATATTGTTGTCATACCGTTTGTCCCAACAATTGAACAAATTTGTGAAACAAACTTTAATTGCTTAGATATAATTCCATTTCAATGTTCTCCGTGTAATCAGTTGCACAGGCATAAAAAATAAAACAAAAAAGAGCATCCTAAAAGAATAGGATGCTCTTTTTATGTGTATTGATCATATAGATTCATTTTCGGGCGAGGTAAAAAACTCGTTAATTTTGTTGGAAAGTAGAAATGGAATGGCTCCTTTTATAACAGAAATATCCCAGTCCCACCATGCGAGATTTTCTAGTTTTTCAATGATTTCCTGCGGGAAACGATATCGAACAAATTTTGCAGGATTACCAGCTACAATTGCATATGGTGGTACATCTTTTGTAACGACACTCTTTGCACCAATAATGGCACCGTTACCAATCGTAACACCAGATAAAATGCAGGATTGATAACCAATCCATACATCATTGCCGACTACGATATCACCTTTTGAAGAAGGGTGACCAGTAATATGTGCTCCTTCATCAAAAAGTGCATTAAATGGGTAAGTCGTTATCCAGTCTGCGCGATGTTCACCACCAAGTATGAACACGACTTCTTCCCCTAATGAACAAAACTTACCTATTTTTAATTTTGTTTCATCATTCCAAGAAAAAATAGTTGGACCTACTTTACTGTAAGTATAATCACCGATATCATATTTATTATATTCAGGATTTTGATTTAAATATAACATACCAATTTTAGCATCCTCTCTAAAGCAAGTAATGGATATGGAACATTATATGCAACTTAGAATAAGTCGAACTGTGTTGTATGAATTGGTAATGTACAAATATAGTAGTAGATGCAACGAATAAAAAAGGAGTGGAATGAATGATATACGAAATGGGGTTATATAATAAACCTTTTCAATCAATTCAATCAGGACAAAAAGTATATGAAGTACGTTTATACGATACAAAACGTCAGCTTATAAAACAAGGAGATCATATTGTATTTACGAACCTTACGACGTCAGCAACGATGACTGTAAAAGTAACGGAAATAAAACGATACGAAAGTTTTAAAGCAATGTACGAACAAATTGATAAAAAATTATTGGATTGTGAAAATGATAGTTTGGAGGAGATGCTAGAAAATACATACAAAATATATACGAAAGAACAAGAACAAAAGTGGGGAACAGTTGCGATTGGTATTGAGGGAATAAAATGATAAGAAATCGCGGCGCGGCTATCATTGTGCAGGAAGGTAAAATTGCTCTTATAAAACGTATTCGAGAAGGGGAAACATATTATGTTTTTCCAGGCGGAGGAATTGAAAAAGGAGAAACACCTGAAGAAGCAACGAAGCGAGAGGTATATGAAGAGTTAGGGGTACATATAGAAGTGGAGCATCTAATTGCAACGGTGGAGTATAAGGGTACGGAGTATTATTATAATGCCTATATTACAGATGGAGTTTTCGGAAGTGGTGAAGCTGAGGAATTCGAGCTGAAAGATAGAGGGATTTATATTCCATTGTGGATGCCGATACATGAGTTGAAAAAAGTGAATATAAAACCGTATGAAGTGGTCGGAAGTATTTTCAATCATTACAAAATGTAAGGTCTGACAACATACAAAAAAAACCATTGACATAGTCTTCTGATTTAAGTATTGTATTCGAGTATGTTTATAATCAGGAGGTTTATATGAGCAATCAAACTACTACACATCATGTGAAAATGACAACAGCGGATCCATCTGGAATTGGACTATTTGGATTAGCGATGGTAACACTTGTAGCATCATCTCAAAAGTTAGGCTTAACAGATGGCGTTTCACTTGTATTACCATGGGCAATCTTTTTAGGAGGATTCGCACAAATCTTTGCGTGCATTCACGATGCAAAGCATAACAATACGTTCGGTACAACAGCATTCGGTGCATACGGCCTATTTTGGTTAGGTGTTGGAATGACTTGGTTAATTCAACTTGGAGTATTTGGCGAAAAATTAGCACAAGCTGCAGATTCAAAACAGCTTGGGGTAGCCTTTATCGGATATTTGATTTTCACGATCTTTATGACAATTGGTGCAATGGAAACACATAAAGTATTATTTATGATTTTCGTCCTTATTGATTTCTTATTTATCGGTCTTTCATTAAGTACTTTAGGTGTTATGCCGCATGCAATGCATAATTTAGCAGCATATTCTGAACTTCTTATTTCATTATTATCTTTCTATGGTTCAGCAGCAGCAGTGTTAAATACACACTTCGGAAAAGTTGTTTTACCAGTTGGAAAGCCGTTTGGTATTTTTAAAAAGTAATAAAAAAGCACAGATGATTGTATAGTCATCTGTGCTTTTTTGTATGAAGTAAACGGAAATAATAAAAAATATAATTGAAATTGATTCTCATTATTAATATAATGAGAATGAGAATCATTTATTGTAAGAGGGGGATGCCGAAGTGGCGAAAATTTTAATAGCTTATGCAAGTATGTCAGGAAATACAGAGAGTATTGCTGATTTAATTAAAGTTAGTTTAGATGCTTTTGATCATGAAGTAGTATTACAAGAAATGGAAGGCATGGATGCAGAAGAATTGTTAGTCTATGATGGAATTATTTTAGGATCTTATACGTGGGGCGATGGTGAACTACCATTTGAAGCGGAAGATTTCCATGATGACTTGGATAATATAGATTTATCAGGGAAAAAAGTAGCGGTATTCGGATCAGGGGATACGGCGTATGAACTGTTTTGTGAAGCGGTAACGATATTTGAAGAGAAACTTGTAGAACGCGGTGCAGAGCTTGTACAAGAAGGGTTGAAAATTGAACTAGCTCCAGAAGATGAAGAGGATGTTGAAAAATGCAGTAATTTTGCAATTGCATTTGCTGAGAAGTTCTAAGAATGGGAGTGTCAACGTGGAGACAATGCTAAGTGCGACCGCTATCACAAAGTTAAGAGATGGAAAACTTATGTTAGCTACTACATATAATGGCTTATTTATTGAACAAGACGGAGAATGGAAACAAATTTTAAATGGTTTTCAAAAACGAATTAGGGATTTACATAGCGAGGATAATGTAGTGTATGGTGTAGGGGACGAAGGGATTTTTATTCGTAGTATGAATGGTGGAGAGAACTGGACGGTGCAGCGTTTTCCAACAAAAGCAACGAGTTGGAATGTGTGTAGTAATGTACAAGGAACTGTCATTGCTCATGGAGATAAAACGTTGTATCATTCGAATGATTTTGGTTCGACATGGGAAACCATTCATCCATTTCTTGAGTATGGTGGCGAGGCACCATCTATTCGATCGTTATTTTTATATAAACATTACTTATTTATCGGTACGAAAATACATGCTAAATATGGTGGTGTTTGGCTCTTTAATTTGGAGACACGTAAATTAAAGAGGATTAAGATCGTGATAAATCAGATGATCTCAGCGTTGACTTTACACAATTCTTATATAGTAGCAGCCAGTGGGTCGTGCAAGGGGAGTAGCGGGAATATTTCTTTTTGTAAAATAGATGAAAGTATTGATAGTGAAAAAATACATTGGCACACATGTCAAAGTGAGCAGAAAGCAAGTAGCTATTTAGCCTTAAGTGTAGATCAACATGTGCTATATACAACGTCAACGCAAAATAAGGCGGGAATTAGTACGGTTTGTCGTGTACTCCTAGAAGAAGGACTTGTTACAGTATGTGACTCAGTTAAAGGGCATGGCTGGCGCATTGTTAACCAAAAAGAGGGCTATGTTGTAGCTGGATCAGGTGAATCAAAAGCAATGCAGCGGAAGAAAAAAGTTATATAGCAAAAAAAACTTTGCTTTTATTATAGTGATATGATATATTATATCTAAACCATTTTACTTTTAATAATATAGAGATTTAAATGAGCTGTAACTTCCGAGGAGGATAGCAATGTTAAATCTCCTCTGGGGTTGCAGTTTTTTAATGTCTGAAGTATTATTGTAAAGTGGTTGAAAATGAATATGTACATATAGGTACATTGTAGGAGGATTTTTTAAATGCAAAACGGTAAAGTAAAATGGTTTAACTCAGAAAAAGGTTTCGGTTTCATCGAAGTTGAAGGCGGAGAAGACGTATTCGTTCATTTCTCAGCTATCCAAGGCGACGGCTTCAAAACTTTAGAAGAAGGCCAAGAAGTTACTTTCGAAGTAGAACAAGGTAACCGTGGACCTCAAGCTACAAACGTTAACAAGAAGTAATTACGGAAAAAAGAAGGGCTTGCCCTTCTTTTTTTTTGCATTTTTTATTGAATAGCCTCCTATGTACATAGCATAATGAGATTTAATTTTCGTTTTTAGACGAAGTATTTCATGCATAAAGTGCATGAATGAATAAATAAATACTGAAAATAGAGTATGTGTGTGAAAAGGAATGTAGAAAGAGGTAAATAAATTGGAAAACGCTACACATTTTATTGTGTTTGATATAGAGAGAAATTTTAGGCCGTATAAATCAGAAGATCCGTCAGAGATAGTTGATATCGGGGCTGTAAAAATAGAAGTAAGTACAATGAAGGTAATTGGAGAATTTTCAGAGTTAGTAAAACCGAGTGCACGTCTTACTCGGCATACGACAAAATTAACGGGAATTACAAAGGAAGATTTAATTGGTGTGGAGAACTTCCCGCAAATTATAGAGAAATTTATTCAGTTTATTGGAGAAGACTCTCTATTTGTTTCGTGGGGAAGAGAAGATTATCGTTTTCTATCTCATGATTGTACGTTACACGGTATAGAATGTCCAAGTATGGAAAAAGAGAGGAAATTTGATTTACAGAAATTTGTTTTCCAAGCGTATGAAGAACTATTTGAGCATACACCAAGTTTACAATTTGCAGTAGAACAGCTTGGTTTAACATGGGAAGGAAAGCAACACCGAGCTTTAGCAGATGCTGAAAATACAGCCAAGATACTTCTTAAAGTATATAGCGAGAGAGATATTCATAAACGGTACAAAAGACATGGTGAACTTGAACTTGTAGAGAACGGAAAACTAACAGAAAAAGCGAAAAAAAAGATGCGCAAATGGGTATTTAAAGAAATGAGAAAAAATACAGAGCGTCCTTTCATTTGGAGTACATTTGAAAATAGTGACACGTGGGAAAATATAACGGAAAGATACTATATAAGCGAATCTACAATAGAACTGTTGAAAAAGCATTTTCCTACGGCGGTTAGAAAGGCGGAAAGGCTGATTAGGCATTTGGCTGAGATGGAGAAAGTAGTAGAAGAAAGTTAGTGCTATAATCTATTTTATTCATATGTACAACTAAACTTCAGGATTAAGTCGCTGAGGTTTAGTTGGAAAATTTCCGGCTTGTCCCGTATTAGTAATGGAATATTTTATTGTTGTTAGTACGAATGTACATATTATTTGTTTTCTAAGAAAGATAATTGAGAGTAGTGTGAGAAATAGAACAAAAAAGAGAGAAGATTACGCAGAGGATTCATTATTTAGGGAGAGATAACGTGAATTTCCAGTTTGAAATATAATAGGAAAAGCATTGTTTACATTGTTCGAATTAACGAGTTAATATTCATTTTCTGAAAACGGAATATTTAATCTGTTTTCTATAGTACGTAAACGTTGATTTAAACGGTTCAGCCGGCGGGTGTGTCGCTCAACTGTATTTTCTAATTGATGAACTCTTTCATTTAAGTTATTCACTTGAAAGTTTAACTTATTTATTTTTTGTTCAAGTTCGAATATTCTTCTTTCTGATGAATTGTAACACCCCATATATATCCTCCATTCTATTAAAGTAAGTTTAATCTATAGTAGTATATGTATAAATGAAAGGAAAGGTAACTTAATTTAGAAGACTTGGAAAATGCTTAATATATCTTTAAGTTGCGGTGTATTATAGATTAAAGTCGGAGGGTAAGATAAGAATTTATACAAGGGGGGTGCGATAGTGATAGATATGGATATTAAAGACGTCACGGTACAGATGGAATTAAATGGAGTCTTTTGGAATGAGGATGGGATTGCTGAAATGACCGTGACTACAAAAGAAGAGCATTCTCTTCTTCTTCGTCTAGTAGTTGACTTAGAAAGTAAAACTATTAGGGCAACGAGTGCCGAAATAGTGAATGGATTCTGCCCTCTGTGCAAACAGAAAAGGGACGAATGTAGTGAACTGAATGACTTACAAAACAAAATGGATATTTTAGAAGAAGCTTACGATTGGGTGAGAGAGCATCCAGAATATCGTTTTCAATTATCTTTTTACGAGTACAATAAATTTGAGGTAGTAAAGTGAAATTTTCATTTTAATCACATACATAGTGACTACTCTAATGGAAATACGCTTGTACAATAAAGGAAGGAATCTACTAGATTCCGCAACAAATGTCATCTTGAGTTAAAAAATAAGCATATATTGTTATAAAACAGAGCAACCGATTCTTAGTAGAATCGGTTTTTTTATAAATATCAACTATGCCCCACAAATAAAAGAGCGCTTGTTAACAGCGCTCAGGAAAAATAGTTATATGGAAGCATTTATCCCGCATTAACGGGCAGTAAGACCCCCCATCTTAGAATTCAGCTGAAGCAACGAAGTTAGGTGGGGTATCAACTGCCCGTAAAAGCCCGATTGGTTCAACTAATAATCAGTGGGGATAAACAAAACTCCTACTGATTCAAGTTTCACTTTATTCAATCCCGTTCGGGTCATAAGAATACTGCTGCTTATTCTCAATCCGTTCAATCACATCTTGCAACTCATCCGGCTTCAGAAACTCAATTGGAGAGAAGCCTTTCTCAAACGTAAGTGTATCAGCCTCAATCATTAATACGTATCGGTCATTTACCTTTGCGATATGTATTTGATCCCCGAAATCAGCGAGCAGGGCCTTTACAGAGATATGGTCTGCTTTTAGCTTTAATTCCACTTCAGGAGCATGCTCGACGATTTGAGCTGTAGCTTCCATTACTTCTTCGGTTGAAAATTGTTCCATAATTTCACGTTTCGGACTGGCAGCCCATACTTCCATCGCTTGGTCGAATTGTTCACGTTCTTCCGTACCTTCTTCAAATACATCTTCAATTTGGTCATATACCATGTCCATTACTTGTGTTTTCATAATTTCAGGCATAGAGCGTTCGTATTCGACGAATTTTAAGAAGTCTTCAAAGTAGCGGGCGTGTGATGCTTGGTGAATTTTTAATTCGCCCACTTCGACCATACCTTCTTCAGGCATGTACGGATATTGGATAGATTTCATGTTTTTTGTTGTGATGGCCATTTCAACGTTACGAATCAGTGTAGATTCATCTGAAATTGAAGCAACTTTCGGTTCAAAGTCACATTTCATAACGAAAACGAATGGATCATCAAAGTATTTGCGTAGTTTTGCTTGCGCAATTAAAAATACACCACCGCGTACAGCACTTGTGTCAAGATATGTATAAACGAGAGGTTCGCTCATATCTTTAAAGTTTTCTTTAGTTTCTGCAAAGCGAATGCGATTAAATAGGTTGTAATGAGGGTTTGAATCAAGTTCGTGTCCTTCTTCTACAATGAAGCGACCAATCTTTGTCGGAGCTTGTTCTGTTTTCGCATGACGTTCTACTTTTCGCTTTGAAATTTTTAATAATTCACCATTCAAAAATTCTTTTAAGGAGCTATCTTCATATTCTTCAGCGTCTAATGTTTGAAAATGTTTGTAGCGTTTATCAACAGCTTCACCTTTTCCTTCTACTTGTACAACATAAAAGGAAAGATAATTTATTTCAAAATCCATATTTATCACCTTGTTTCATTTCATTAACTCTTATCAGTATAGAGATGGAAAAAACTTTCGTCAATTTATATAAGGAAGGGGGAGCCCCTTCCTTCATATATTTTTTCCTTTCGAAATTAAAATCCGTCTTCTAATGCTGAAAATGGAATGTTTAGTCTATTTTCTATTGTACGTAAACGTTGGTTTAAGCGGTTTAATCTACGTGTATGACGCTCAACCGTGTTTTCTAATTGACGTACTCTTTGTTCAAGCTCATTTACTCGTCTTTCTAGTTGACGATTTCCAGTACCAGGAAAAGAGATTGGAAGTTGGAATTGTCGATTTTGATCATATGGATTAACTTGTTCTACCGGATCTATATATTGCTGGTATTGTGCTTGTAAATCATATTGAGGCTGATAACCATTTTGGTTATATGGATCGTATGGATTGTAGGGGTACATAAAACATCCTCCATTTCTTTAAAATAGGTTAATTTCACCATAATGTATGTGCAAAAGCGGAGCGGTGGCACGGCAAATACCTATTTATCCCGCTTTAATGGGCAGTAAGACCCCCACCTCAAAATGCAGCGAAAGCAAAGAAGTTAGGTGGGGGATCAACTGCCCCTAAAAGTCCGATTGGTTCAACTAATAATCAGTGGGGGATGAAGAAAACCCCCACTGATTAAAGTTTCACTTTATGTTCACAGGATGTTCCTTTATAAATAAGAATATGGAGTTTTTACATTTGTATTTCGTTCGTTTTATGGTATATACTGGATAATATAATGAGGTTACATAAAGGTTACAATTCAATCAAACTCAAACTTTTATGTAAATATGTATAGACATTTGGAAAAGAAAAGGGTAATTTATATAGAGTAAAAAATAACTTGTAACAATTTATAAATATATTGTAAAATGATTGTAACAAAACATACATAAAAATGAAATAATACATAAAAGTAATATTGGGAAAAAGGGGAGAGTATATTGTTCCGTAAAGTAAAGGGTATATTAGTTGGGGTGTTATGTGTAGCTATAGTGAGTGGTTGTGGTGCAAAAGTAAGTGATGTTGCATTAGTAAGTGATATTGGTGGACACACGGTAGAGGCTAAAGCAGAGGTTCAGGATTCTATTAGTTTAGTGGATGGTCGAACTGGTGCGGAAGTGAAAAAGCTAGATTTATCGAGTCTAGGTTATTTTGAAGACGAAGCAAAATTTAAAAAATCGGTAACGAAGGTTGCTAAGGAAGTTGGTAAAAACGTTGACAAAAAGATGGTTCCTTCACGTTTAGCATCTGATGGAAGTTGGCAGGAAGGAAAACCTTCTTATGAATTAATGGAAAAAGAATTAGTAGATAAATTATTAAATGTTGGTATGTGGGATTCTTCATATCAATTACCTATTGTTGAGAAAAAGCCTACTGCAACACTAAGTGATGCGCAAGGAAGTGGTACGGTAATTGGTAGATATGAAACGAATTTAGGTGGCTCAGCAGGTGGCCGTATTGAGAATATCCGTTTGTCAGCAGCGAGCATAAATGGAGTTGTATTAGCAAAAGGAGACAGTTTCTCTTTCAATGCATTAATTGGTGATACAACGCCAGATAAAGGATATCAATTAGGAAAAGAAATTGTAGATGGTAAATTAGTAGATGGATATGGCGGCGGTGTTTGTCAAACATCATCAACATTATACAATGCAGCAGATCAAGCTGGTTTGAAAATGGTAGAAAGAACGACACATTCTAAAACGGTAGGTTACGTTCCACAAGGAAGAGATGCTACAATTGCATATCCATACTTAGACTTAGTGTTTGAAAACACGAATGATGCACCTGTGAAGCTTTATATGGGTATTCAAGGTGGAAAATTAGTTGCTGAAGTACATAAAATGAAATAAGAGTTATAAAGTCACCTTTTCTGAAAGTTAGAAGAGGTGACTTTTTTATTATGAAAAGAAAAAGTGTATAAATTCTGACTTTTCTTATTTACATAGGGTGGTTTTAGTTGTATCCTTCAAAGTAACGGTAATATGTAATGGAAAAATATTGGGATAAGGAGATGGAGTTATTCATGATACAAATTCATCCGCAAACACGTATTGGTCATGTTGAATTTAAAGTGCAAGATTTAGAGCGTCAAATTGCTTTTTATGAGAGTGTAGTAGGCCTAGAAGTAATTAAACAAGAGGGGAATAAAGCATATTTATCAGGACAAGGTGGAAAGAACACGTTACTTGTTCTTGAAAAGTTAGAGGATGGGGTACTGCAAGAGCCACGTACGACTGGTATATATCATGTAGCCTTTTTAGTTCCGACTCGTGAAGCCTTTGCTTCGGCTTTATTTGGGGTGATTCGTAACAAGAATGTAATTGATAGCCCAGCTGAACAAGAAGGGCGTTATACATATTCTAATGAAATTTTACCAATTTCAAGGTTTAATAGTGCAAGTGATCATACGTATAGCGAAGCGTTTTATTTACAAGATTTAGAGGGAAATGGTATTGAAATTTACGCAGACCGTCCGCGTGATCAATGGGGAGAAGGACCAGGAGGAAGTACGCCGCTAGATTTAAAAGAACTGGCAACACTCGTTGATTATGAGGCTGATGGATTACCTGCTAATACTGTCGTTGGGCACGTACATTTACGAATAGCTGATGTAGAGAAGTCACATGAGTTTTATGTAGAGACAGTAGGGTTTGAAGTGCAACAACGCGAAGATGACTGCTTATTCATTTCAGCAGGAGGATATCATCACCATATAGGTGCAAATACGTGGAACGGCGTAAATAATCCACACCCACCCGCACATGCAACTGGACTTAAAGTGTATACAATTGTATTACCGCATAAAGAAGCGTTAGATGAAGTGAAAGAAAGATTAATAGAAAAACAACATAAAGTAAACGAAAATACAAACGGATTTACAGTAGTAGATCCTAGCGGTATTACAGTGCAGTTTGAAATAGAAACAGCATAAAAGAAGTCGGAAGGTGAATAATCACTTTCCGGCTTCTTTTTGATATGTAATCCAAGTAGCACAAGGATTGAAAGGAAAGGATTTTAATATTTCCATTGCATGTATACTCGTTGAATCGAATTCACCTTGAATGAAAGAATAACCGTGTTTACTTGCATACATAACTTGTTTGAAAACGAGAAGTTTCAGTAAGGGTAAATTTTCTGTAGTGTGGGTCCCGCCCCATCCTAGTTCTACTGTATTAGTCTTTTCTGATGTATGGAGGAAAGAGTACGCAATAATTTCATTCTCTTCATCTATCATTACAAAGCTCCCATCTAGTAATACGTCATCAGCTAAGATCTGTTCTTTCCAAGCTTCGAGCGGGAATGAGGCAACCGGATTTGCTAAGTGAGTATCCTCATAATTCGTTTTTACTAAGTGAGCTAGCTTTTCAAAGAAACTATTATTGGACAAGATGTTTGATAAGCTTTGTACATCATAATTTGAATGAAGCATTGTATCGATAGGGATGATTTTTTGTACGTCTAACATTGGCATATAAGTTCTTCGGATTTCCGTAAAATTATGTTCTTCATAATAGGCTTGTAAATGAGCCGATGTTTCCCATATAGAGGTTTGTAATGGTAATTTGAAGTTTTCTCGTTTTAGAATCTCGTTTAATAAAAATTGTTCTATGTGTAGCTCTGAATAGAGAGGGTTCGTATATATTCGAAAGTATGTGCAGTATGGATGGAAGCTACTGTTCCAAGTGAAAAAGATGCCTACTACATCTTTTCTATAGCAGGCAACATACGCACATTTTGTTTTACTATCTCGTAATAAGTTAAATAGATAAGAGTCTTCACTATATAAATCAATAAGTTGTTTTCCTTTTAGCTCGTTACTTCTACTATATTTCTCTATAATAAGATTATTTTCATTGGATGACTTTTTCATAGATTAATCCAAAACCTTCTTACTACATTTCCATCTTCTTCAGTGAAATCATCATCACGAAGCCCACCGTTATGTAAAATTGTTTTTTCAGAAGCAGTATTCACTTCGTCGCAAACGACAAGTACTTTCTCGATGTTTAATTCCTTCGTTTTTTCTAGCGACAATTCTAATAACTTCGTAGCATAACCTTTTTTTCTTTCAGAAGGGCGAATGCCATAACCAATATGACCTCCAGCGTTAAATAAATGTTCGGTTAAACTATGACGTATATTAACAGCCCCTACAATTTTATTTTCATCTGTGACGAGCCAATATGTAGAGTCTGGTACCCAAGATTCAGGAAGATTTATGCCGTTATGCGCATCGTGAAGTTCTTGAATCATTGCTATGAAATTAGATGGATCTTTTGAGATAACCCATGGAATCATCGTTTCACCGCTATCTTTCCATTCTTTATAAAAATCTAAGTATTCTTCTTGTAAATCAGTAGTAGGTGTTAGTAAAGAGACGTTCATTGTTGGTAATCCCCTTTATTTATGTAGTATTTTTAAAAAATTACGACACAAAATGAAAACGTTTTCTTAACTTTCTCAACCTCATTTTATGCAATCCATATCTCGTTTTTAAATGGAAAGTACAGTTTATGGTTTTTCGTATAAAAAGTAGATTGAATTCATTTTATGTTAATATTAAAAATATTAACATAAATCACCTGGGATATTAAGTATATTTTAATGAAATGCTTTTATATCGATAAATAGATGTGTGTGATAATTTTTGTTTTATCTATCTATAATGAACGAAAGGGGGAAGGACTCGTGAGTGTAGATGTTGATCTAATTATACGAATCGGTGTTGCGGGTTTGTTAGGAGCAATAATTGGTATTGAAAGGGAAATTCGATCAAAAGAGGCGGGATTAAAAACACATTTCCTAGTAGCGGTAGGAAGTGCTTTAATAATGGTCGTTTCAAAATATGCCTTTTCAGATATTATGAACGAGGAACATATGGCTCTTGATCCGAGCCGTATTGCAGCACAAGTTGTTAGTGGTGTAGGGTTTTTAGGTGCAGGTACAATTATTATACAAAAGCAGGCGGTGAAAGGATTAACGACAGCAGCTGGTTTATGGGCTACAGCCGGAATTGGATTAGCAATTGGTGCTGGCATGTATGTAGTAGGGATTGGAGCGACAATTCTCGTTTTAATTGGTTTAGAGATTGTGAGTCGTATTTTTAAGGTGCAATTTTTATTTCCGCAAAATATAACAGTGCAAATGTGTATAAATAAACATGAAGTGGTACAACAAATAGTAGAAATGCTACAAGTGAAAGGTATTCCAATACTTTCATATGAAGTAGAAGCTTTACAGCAAGGTACAGAAATAGTTTATAAGGTAGGGATGCAGCTGAAAAATATATCGTCAGAAGAAAAGAATGAATTTATTCAGCATATGCAAACATTACAGGAAGTTACGTTTATAAAGTTAAAATCATAGCGTTGAAAACGAGGATAGATGTAGCAGGAATTTCGCTATTATCTATCTTTTTTTGATATAAAATTCACATAAAGTCAAGTGTTAGTTTTGCTAGGCATGGATACATGTGTGAACGTTCCCTTATTTTTTCTCAATACAGAATAAAAAGTAAGAATAGTAAAATAATGGTGCGGGACACTAAAAAATGTAAGGTAGGGGAGAGCATGAAAGGCTATTCAAAAAAAGTGTTAGTAGGGGTAAGTTTTGCTAGTTTAATGTTAGGGAGTTTCCAAGGGAGCACATTGGCAGAAAGTACAAAGGGAGAGCAAGTTTCTTATCGGAATGTGCTCAAAATGGAGCCGGTTGGTGTACAATTACCAGTGCAAGAATTAGCTCATTCATCAAAAGTGCTTGAAAATAAGTCTTTTGAGAAAAGGCTACAACTTGCTGATTTGTCGCAAAGACCACCTGAAGTGAAAAAAGAAAGTAAGCAATTAGCTGCAGCGAAAACTTATACAATTGCTGAATTAAATCAATTAAGTAATCAGCAGTTAGTAGATTTACTTGTAACAATTGATTGGGAGCAAATTACGGGTCTATTTCAATTTAATAAGGATAGCCTTGCATTCTATCAAAATGATAGTAGGATGCAGGCAATTATTGATAAATTGAAGCAGCAAGGACAAGCTTATACGAAGGATGATTCAAAAGGGATTGAAACTTTAGTAGAGGTATTACGATCAGGATTTTATTTAGGATTTTATCATACAGAATTAAGTAAACTAAATGAGCGGAGCTATCATGATAAATGCTTACCTGCATTAAAAACGATTGCGAATAACTCGAATTTCAAACTCGGTACGTTAGAACAAAATAGAGTTGTATCATCATACGGAAAATTAATAGGAAATGCTTCGAGTGATGTGGAAACGATAACATCAGCTGCAAAGATTTTTAAACAATATAATGATAATTTTTCTACATTGGTAGACAATCTATCAGCTGGAAATGCGATTTACGATATTATGCAAGGTGTGGATTACGACATTCAATCGTATTTGTACGATACGAGAAAGGAACCGAAAGATACAGTATGGTACCAAAAAATTGATAGCTATATTAATGAATTAAGTCGTTTTGCCTTAATTGGAACGGTGACGGCGAAGAATGGTTGGTTAATTAATAATGGTATTTATTATACAGGTAGACTTGGTACGTTCCATAGTACAGGAACGAAAGGATTGCAAGTTGTAACAGACGCGATGAAAATGTATCCGTATTTAGGAGAGCAATATTTCGTAGCGGCTGAGCAAATCGCGACGAATTATGGCGGGAAAGATGCAAATGGAAATGTTGTTAATTTAGATCAAATACGAGAAGATGGGAAGAAAAAATATTTGCCGAAAACGTATACGTTTGATGATGGTGCAATTGTTTTAAAAGCTGGAGATAAAGTGACAGAAGAAAAAGTAAAACGTCTATATTGGGCGGCAAAAGAAGTGAAGGCACAATTCCATCGTACGGTTGAAAGTGATCAACCTTTAGAAAAAGGAAATCCTGATGATGTATTAACGATGGTTATTTATAATAGTCCAGCTGAGTATCAATTTAATCGTCAATTATACGGATATGAAACGAATAACGGTGGCCTTTATATAGAAGGAACAGGTACGTTCTTTACTTATGAGCGTACGCCAGAAGAAAGTATTTATAGTTTAGAAGAATTGTTCCGACACGAGTTCACGCATTACTTGCAAGGTAGATATGAAGTACCAGGACTTTGGGGACAAGGTAAGATGTATGAGAATGAGAGATTATCTTGGTTTGAAGAAGGGAATGCGGAGTTTTTTGCAGGGGCAACGAGAACAGATAATGTTGTACCGAGAAAGAGTATTATAGGAGGGATATCTTCAAATCCAGCAGAACGTTATACGGCAGAGCGAACGTTAAATGCAAAGTATGGAACGTGGGATTTCTATAATTATTCCTTCGCTTTACAATCGTACATGTACAATAAGAGATATGATATGTTTGACAAAATTCATGATCTTATTAGAAAAAATGATGTAACAGCATACGATGCATACCGTTCTGCTTTAAGTAAAGATGCGAATTTAAATAAAGAATATCAAGATTATATGCAAATGTTAGTCGATAACCGTGAGAAATATAATGTTCCATTAGTATCAAATGATTATTTAGCAACTCACGCACCAAAACCAGTTTCAGATATTGCGGCAGAAATTACAGCAGAAGCAAAATTAAGTAATGTATCAGTTAAGAAAAATAAATCACAGTTCTTTAATACATTTACACTACAAGGAACGTATACAGGTACTACTGCAAAAGGGGAATATGAAGACTGGAAAACAATTACACAAAACGTGAATGATACGTTAAAACGTTTAAGTGCAAAAGAATGGACAGGCTATAAAACAGTAACAGCGTATTTTGTAAATTATCGTGTAAATGCATCAGGACAATTTGAATATGATGTTGTATTCCACGGTATTAATACAGAGGAAGGTACTGTGAATAAAGCACCAGTTGCGGTTATAAATGGTCCATATAGCGGAAATATAAATGAAGCAATTTCGTTTAAAAGCGATGGATCAAAAGATGAAGATGGAAAAATTGTTGCTTATAAATGGGAGTTTGGTGATGGTACTGTAAGTAATGAACAAAATCCGATTCACGTGTATACAAAAGAAGGAACATATACGGCAAAATTAACAGTAACAGATGACAAAGGATTAACGAATACGGTTACAACGAATGTAACGGTTCAAAAGAAAGAAGATAACAGTGTAGAAAAAGAGCCAAATAACTCATTCCAGACAGCGAATAAACTGCAATTAAATCAAGTTTTACGTGCTAGTTTAGGAAATGGTGACACGAGTGATTATTTTGAAATTAATATAGAAACGGCGAAAAACCTACAAATTAATGTAACGAAGGAAAATAATATCGGAGTAAACTGGGTTCTTTATTCAGAAGCAGATTTAAATAATTATGTTACGTATGCCCAGCAAGAAGGAAATAAGTTAGTAGGAAGTTACTACACGTATCCAGGGAAATATTATTTACATGTGTATCAGTATGGTGGGGGAACAGGGAATTATACGGTAGAAGTGAAATAGAAAAAAGGTCGCCGTGATTGGCGCCCTTTTTGTTACGCATTATAGAAAAATTAAATGAAATTTATAAAAGTCTGATAGGCAACACCGAGGGAAAGTACGGTAGCTACCATATGTGCAGTCCATTTAGGCATATTTAAATTCAATACGACATTATACAAGATTCCATATAAGATACAAATGATTAATATAAATGCAATGAATTGAAGAATTAGAAAAAATAGTGGTTGTTCTAAAGAATTAATATCATGTTGTTCCATTTATTCTCACTCCCTTCATTTGATATATTAATATAATTTATTTACAAGTGGAAGTGTTATTTCTATAAAGTTCCAAAAATGTGATATGTAAGGTATGTTGGTAATCACAAAAAATGATACAAACTATAATGTAACTCAAAACTATTATTATAAAATCAGTAAAAAAGGTCGCCATGAATGGCGACCTTTTTCTACGCGTTATACCCGAATAATTTTAAATCTTCACCTGAGTCTGAAATTATCTTTTCGAACTGCAATCCTACTTTTTCTAAAAGCTTTCCTGAATTGATGTTATCAATAGTAGTAATTGCTACAATTCGTTTCATACCTAGGTTCTGTACACCGTAGTCTATTACAGCAGAAGCGGATTCAAAGCCATACCCCTTTGAACGGAATTTCTCTAAAAAGGCGAAGCCGATATCGACATCTTCTAATGAATCTCTTTTAATAAGACCGCACATACCAAGTGGAGTGAGATCTTCTTTTCGCTCTACTAAGTAAAGACCAAAGCCCATTTTATTATACATATCAACTGGTCCGTTTAAGATGTATTTTTTTGCATCGTCTAAGTTTTTAATCCTTTTATCACCAATAAACTGAATCCATGCAGGATCGTTTACTAATTCAAGAATAAATGGAGCGTCTTTTATATCAAACCAGCGAAGAACGAGTCGTTCAGTTTCAAGAACTATCAATCCATTGCACCACCTTTAATAGTTATAACAATTAGTATGGGTTGCGAAATACAAAAGTGCAACATATTTTCATTATGCTCTACTTGTTCACATAAAGTTCGTTTGTTTTGTATAAAGGGATATTTTATAATTAGGATTGATTGTAAAGAGTGAGATACTTATACAATGACTCCTAGGTAACTAGGAGTTTTTACTATATAACTATCATTATTACTAAATATGACACACTACACATTCTACTCAAGGAGGTACATAATGAAAAAATTATATAATGCATCGTTTACGTATTTGATTATCGGTTTATTATCGGGGATTTTCGCTAGGGAGTATGGAAAGTATAAGGGGATTGTAGGATCTACTTTGTTAAATCTTTTGCATACACATACACTTGTACTCGGCTTTTTCTTCTTTTTAATTGCTTTAGGATTAGCAAAAGTATTCGCGTTTCATGAAGCGAAAAGTTTTAATAAGTGGTTTGTTTTACATAACATTGCATTAACTTTAATGTTAGGCTCATTGGCAGCAAGAGGGCTTCTTCAGCTAAATGGAGCGGACTTTAAAGGGTTAACTTACATTGTTGGGTTTTCCCATTCGTTAATGGCAGTTACTTTAGTTTGGTTTATGTTGCTAATAAAGAAGTCATTTAAAATGTAGTTTTATCCCGCATTAACGGGCAGTAAGACCCTCACCTCAAAATTGAACGAAAGCAAAGAAGTTAGGTAGAGGATCAACTGCCCGTAAAAGCCCGATTGGTGAGGGCTGATAATCAGTGGGGGGATGAATCCCCCCACTGATTAAAGTTTCACTTTATAGAAAAGAACTTGCAGCAATTGTTGCAAGTTCTTTTTGTTTATTCGACAGTTGGAATCGAATTTTATATGTATAAAACTTGAATTATTTAATTTTTCCGATTATTATGTATGAAATAAGTTAACATATTTTGTAATTCAAATTTATAGGAAGTAGGCGAGTATACGATGGAAATAACGGTAGAGCGTTTAGTAAATGAATTAAAGGGTGTACTTCCCGAAGATCGAGTAGTTGTAAATACGACAGTAAGAGAGTTACATAGTAAAGATGAATCTTATCATGCTAGTAGTTTACCTGATGTAGTAGTTTTTCCGAAAACGACTGAAGAGGTTAGTAGATTAATGAAAGTAGCGAGTGAACATAAAAAACCTGTCGTTCCTTTCGGGGTAGGTTCTAGTTTAGAAGGGCATGTTATTCCATATGAAAAAGGAATTACAATGGACTTTTCGCTCATGAATAAAATACTCGAAATAAGAGAGAAAGATTTTCTTGTAAGAGTACAACCGGGAGTGACTCGCTCTCAGCTTAATAAAGAATTGAAAAAGTATGGATTGTTTTTTAGTGTAGACCCAGGAGCAGATGCAACGTTAGGTGGAATGGCTGCTACAAATGCGAGCGGAACGACAGCAGTTAAATACGGGGTAATGCGTGATCAAGTTCGTGATTTAGAAGTCGTTCTTGCTGATGGGGAAGTAATACATACTGGAAATTTAGCAGCGAAGTCATCATCAGGTTACCATTTAAATGGTGTTTTCGTAGGATCAGAAGGGACGCTCGGATGCTTTACAGAGCTAACTTTAAAAGTATACGGCATACCAGAACATGTTATGGCTGCGAGAGCATCGTTTCCAACTATAAATGATGCAGTAGAAGCTGTGATTAATATACTACAAGCGGGTATTCCAATTGCGAGAATTGAACTTGTAGATGAATTATCTATGAAACAAGTAAATCATTATAATGAAACAAGTTACAGGGAAGAACCTACGCTATTTTTAGAGTTTCACGGTAATGAAGCAGGTCTAAAGCAAGATATTGAATTCACGAAGGAAATTGTTTTTGATCATAAATGTAAAGAAGTTGCTTTTGAAACAGAAACTGCGGCGAGAAATAAATTATGGGATGCACGGCATAATCTAGCATATTCTTACGTTCATAGCTATCCTGGTAAAAAGCTTATGAGTACAGACGTATGTGTACCAATTTCAGAATTAGCTGGTGCAATCCAACATGCGAAAGAGACGTTGGATAAAGTAGGTCTTGTTGGTGGTATTCTTGGTCATGTAGGGGACGGTAATTTCCACGTACTCTTAATGATTGATCCGAACGATAAAGAAGAAGTGGAAAAGGGTGACGAAATAAATGAAAGTATCGTTTTATATGCGCTTAAACGAGGGGGAACGTGTACGGGAGAACATGGCGTTGGAATCGGGAAACGGAAGTATCAAGAAGAAGAACATGGGGCGGCATTACTCGTAATGGAAAAAATAAAGAAAGCTCTTGATCCGCAAAATATTTTGAATCCGAATAAAGTTTTTCAATTGAAGGATAGGGGATGATGGGGTGAAAGTACTAGAAGCGATAAGTAATATAGCTGGAAAGTATTTTGCATTTTGGGTTATTTGTATTGCAGCTATTGCATATTTCATTCCTGGACCATTTCTAGGGTTAACTAGTTACATAACGATTTTACTTGGAGTTGTTATGTTTGGGATGGGGTTAACATTAAAGGCTGTTGATTTTAAAATCATTGCTACAAAACCATTGCCAGTTATTATCGGTGTATGTGCTCAGTTTATTATTATGCCACTTGTCGCATACGTACTAGCCTACGTTATGAATCTGCCAGCTGAATTAGCAGCTGGATTAGTGTTACTCGGTTCGGTACCGGGTGGCACTGCATCAAATGTTATGGTTTATTTAGCAAAAGGGAACTTAGCGTTGTCTATTGCAATGACGTCGTTATCAACGTTACTAGCACCAATTGCTACACCTCTTATTTTATTATTACTTGCAGGCCAATGGATGCCAGTGAATGCTATGTCTATGTTTCTTTCTATCGTACAAGTCATTATCCTACCTATTATTTTAGGGTTAGTAGTGAAGAAGTTTTTCCCTACAACTGTTACGAAAGGAATGACTGTTATTCCTTTAATATCAGTTGTAGCAATTATCATTATAGTTTCAGCGGTGGTTTCAGCGAATGTAAGTAGCATTACTTCTTCAGGTCTTCTTATCTTTATTGCAGTTATGCTCCATAATGCATTTGGCTTTTTACTCGGATATATAACAGCGTTCGTACTGAGACTAGACGAAGGGACAAGAAGAGCTATTTCAATAGAAGTAGGAATGCAAAATTCAGGATTAGGTGTTGCGCTGGCAACAGCACATTTTGGACCAGCGGCTGCACTTCCAAGTGTATTAGCGGCAGTATGGCATAACATTGCAGGGCCGATTTTAGCAACCATCTGGTCAAAAAATGCAAAGAATACTTTCAGTGATGAAAATGTATCGGTAAATATAGAAAAATAGGAATGATGAATAATGCAAAAGCGTATTGTACATATTGAAGGGCTAGTTGTTTTCCTAGCCACGATTTATGTGTATTCGATATATGAATTTAGTTGGATTATATTTTGGGTATTCCTTTTAGCTCCGGATTTATCAATGTTGGCGTATGGGATAAATAATCATGTAGGTGCTAAAATTTATAATATTTTTCACACATATAATATATCGATAGTAATAGCTATCATAGGTGTATATTTTAAGATAGATACCGTTATAATGATTGGCTTAATATGGACAGCGCATATTGGAATGGATCGAATGTGTGGATATGGATTGAAATATGAGACTGATTTTAAGGATACTCATATTCAAAGGTTATAATGGTTTTTGAGGAGAGGGATACATTGAAACAGAGAATTACTATCGAAGAATATAACATCAAATGGGAAAATGAATTTAATAAATTACAAATTATTATTTACAATGCAATGGAAGAACTTGTTTTGTCCGTTGAACATGTGGGTAGTACAGCTGTTAAAGGACTTGTATCAAAACCAATATTAGATATTGATATAGTAATAGAAGATTATGAAATTTTTCCTGAAGTAGTAAAAAGACTTGAAACGATAGGGTATTACCATCAAGCAGACTGGAGCTTCAAAGGAAGAGAGGCGTTTGGTAGAAAGGATGCTTTCGTTCCGTGGAGTGAAGAAAATACACTTTGGATGGAACATCATTTATATGTTTGTGACAAAAATAGTGAAGAGTTAAGAAAACATATAGCGTTTCGGGATTACCTTCGTGAACATGAAGACGTTGCTGTTGAATATGGGAGTTTAAAGAAAGAGTTAGCAAGAGAGTCGAAAAATAGAGCGAGCTATAGTAAAGGTAAGACGGCATTTATTACAAATATATTAGAAAAAATTAACTAAGGCGGCATGGAATACATGATGCCTATTCTTTTTAGAAAGCTGCCATTATAAAACAAATATAAACTGGCCCTGTTGAATGCTACGAGACTTAAATATAATTAGAAATAAAAGATCGGAAAAGAGGGAACTTATGTATATACCAAAATATTTCGCAATACAAGATGAAGAAATGAAGTACGAAATAATGGAACAAAATAGCTTTGCGACATTATTTTCTCAACATAACGGGGAACCATATGCAACGCATTTGCCTTTGTTATTAAATAGGGAAACTCTAACTTTACATGGCCATTTCGCACGTCCGAATGAACAGTGGAAAGATAGTGGGAATCAACACGTGCTTGCTATATTCCAAGGACCCCACAGTTACATATCGCCATCGTGGTATGAAACAAACAATGCAGTACCAACATGGAATTACGTTGCAGTGCATGTATACGGTGAATTAGAAATTGTTGAGGATGAACAGGAATTATTAAATTCACTTCAAGAGTTAGTACATAAATATGAAGAGCCACAGAGTACATACTCGCTAAATGAGGTAGATTCGAATTATATGGCAGGCCTAAGTAGGGGAATAGTTGGATTCAAAATAAAGATAAATAAAATAGAAGGAAAAGCGAAGTTAAGCCAAAATCATTCTGTGGAGAGACGGAATTTAGTTGTGGAGGAACTTGAGAAAGTTGATAGTGCGGGGAGTAGGGGGATTGCTAGAATGATGATGTGGAATTCGTTGTAATAGAAAAGATAAGTTATATATTATTGATTTTGGTAATGGAAATGAAATAAGAGAGCTAAGAAAAAGAAGCGAAAGTTTCAACGAATAAAAATGAAGTCATACAATAATGCATGACTTCATTTTTTGTGTGAAAAAATGTATAGATCAACCGCCTCCATCACCTACAGAAAGGCTTTGTATCTTAGTATTAGAATGATCTAACTTTGTTGGACTTGTTATACCAGTACTAAATGCTAGAATTGTAACGATTCCCATAAAACTTAAGAGTAACTTTTTCATTTTAATCCTCCTTTAGCATTTGCTTGTTTTTTTGCTTGTAATGCCATATAAAAATATTTACTTGCTTCAGAATGTTCGTTTTCATCATAGAATTTAATTGCCAATGTTTCGTATTGTTCCTGAACATCTTCATATAATTCTTCTCGCTCGAAATATTTAATTCCTGCTAATGCTATTTTTTCAAATGTTTTAGCAGATGAACTGTTATTTAATTCTTGTAAAATCATAAAGCGATGCTGAAACTCCTCTTGTTTTAGTTCGTTACTAATATTTAATCCCCTTTTTATTAGCTCGTCTGCAACGCTAATTTCCTTTAATTTATAGTATTCTAAAGCGCTAGCAAAGATAGCTTTATAATGATTTGGGGATTTCTCGACAACTTCGGAGAGATAACGAATAGCTAATGCATTAAGGTTTTGATTTGAATACATCCATCCTAAGTTATGTCGAACCATTAAAATGAATTTTTCTACTCCTGTTTTTTGGAATTTATTCATTGCTGCTGTAAAGTGTTCTTCAGCAAGTTCCCATTCTTTTAAATTTATACATGCTAAACCTAAAATATTATCACAAAAAGCTACATTCACTTCATATCCTAGATGATTAGAAAACATATCTTTAGCTTTTGTTACTTCTTTGATGGCTTGAAGTGCTTGTTGATTATCATAGTAGGAATATCCTAGTTTATAGTAGAATTCTGCTTTCTCAATTTCATCTGGAATGTATTGAAGCAAAGCTTCAGCTGTATCATAATGTTCTCTCGCAAGTATATAGTTTCCAATTGCATCTGAGTGAATAGCTTTAAAGAAATGATAGTAATATGATAAGAAATTATTTGTTGGAATTTCAAACGACTCAATTTTATTAAAGCTATCTTTAGAGACGCCTAAGTTATCAATTAAATAATTGTATCTGAAATTTAGTAGAGAATAATAGAGTAATAAGTTTTGATCAGGTATACCTTTTGGATATTCGTTTTTTAAAATGTTGATTTTATTATCTATTTGTTCTTTAAAACGGTTTGCACTATCAATGCGTCTTAAACGGATTTCTATGTACCATTCGTTTAATAGTTGTGTGATTTGTTCACTTTTAGTGGGTGTAAACATGAAGATTCCTCCTTTTTAGAATATTCTTATAAATAATGATAACAAAAATAATAATACTAAAAAGAAAAACTTATATTTCTCAACATTTTTCACGAAGATAATCAATTAATAGGATTGGAATAGTGATATATGTACGATTTATGCTTATGTTAAAAAATGTGCCTTCAAAAATTGAAAGCACATTAAAAGATATTAAATAATCAAGTCCCACAAAAAGTACGATAAGGACGATTCGTCGGTACAGGTGGAACGCAGTATTCTTCATGATCTGTAGTATAAGCATAAGGATTGGATAGCGCTTCAAGAAGTTTCTCCATTACGCTATAGTCGCCATTTGTGACAGCTGCTTCTAGTGCTTCTTCTACACGGTGGTTCCTTGGGATGATGGATGGGTTATTATTTTTCATCATTTCGTAGGCGTTTTCTCTCGATTCTTCTTGTCTTTCTAATCGAGATTGCCACAGTTTGTACCATTCTTTAAATTCAGGACTCTCAAATAGAGCTGTATTTGAGATCGTATCAAGAGTTAATGAACGGAATGTATTTGTGTAATCTGCTTTAAATTTCTCCATCATTTTTAAAAGTTGCTCAATAAGGGAGTGATCGTGTTCCTCGTTGCTAAATAGTCCTAATTTCTTTTTCATTCCAAGGAACCACTGGTTTTCATACTGTACGCTAAATTTAGAAATTTCGTCTTGAGCAATTTTTAATGCTTCTTCTTCATCTTCGTGCAGAATCGGTATTAAAGATTCTGCTAATCGTGCCAGATCCCATGCGGCCATATATGGCTGATTTCCATATGCGTAGCGACCTTGTGTATCGATAGAGCTAAATACAGTTCCTTGGTCGTAATTGTCCATAAAAGCACAAGGGCCGTAATCAATCGTTTCCCCACTGATTGTTATATTGTCAGTGTTCATGACGCCGTGAATAAATCCAACAAGTTGCCATTTAGCGATGAGACTTGCTTGTTTCTTTATAACTTCTTGTAGTAATGCAGTATATCGGTTTTCATGAGCCTCAATTTCTGGATAATGCCTGTTTATTGTATAGTCAGCTAGTGATTGAAGATCCTCGATAGAACCACGAGCTGCAGCATATTGAAATGTGCCGACACGTATATGACTACTAGCGACTCTAGTTAAAATTGCTCCAGGTAACTTTGTTTCACGATATGTTGGTTCACCAGTTGTGACAACTGCTAAACTGCGGGTAGTTGGAATATCAAGTGCATACATTGCTTCACTAATAATATACTCACGTAGCATCGGACCGAGTGCCGCACGACCATCACCACGGCGTGAATACGGAGTAGGGCCAGAACCTTTTAGCTGAATGTCAAAACGTTTACCTGAAGGAGTAATTTGTTCGCCAATTAAAAGGGCACGACCGTCGCCTAACATATTAAAATGTCCGAATTGATGACCTGCATATGCTTGAGCTAATGGATGAGCTCCTTCTGGGAGAGCATTACCAGCGAAAATAGCAATTTCAGCTTCCTTTTTCAGTTCTTCAGGATTAAAGCCAAGAGATATTGCGAGTGAATGATTTAGTTTAACTAGCTCCGGTGAATTTACAGGAGTAGGGGGGATTTCTGTATAAAATGATTGCGGCAGAGTCGTATAACTATTATCTAAATTCCAACCAGCTTCATTATTTTTAGTCATTTTATCTCCTCCTTGTTTATTTTTTTATTATGTATTTGTACGTATGTATTCTTTGTAAAATTAGCTAAAAGTATAATATGACATTTCCCCTTGCAATCTATTGTAAGGACTTCATTGCACTATGTCTATTTAACAGCAAATATAAAAACTCCATTTTTTTAATGGAGTTTTTATGATTACTTAATTTTTACGATTATTTTTCCTTTTGCTCTTCCAGCCTCTGAATATTCCATTGCTTTTTGAGCATCTTCAAAAGGGAAAACTCGATCGATTACCGGTTTGATTTTTCCAGATTCAATATAGTTTGCGATAGTACGTAATTGATTCCCGCTTGGCTTCATAAATAAAAATGAATATTGAGCATTATGCTTTTTTTCAAGTGCAGTAAGTTTTTTACTTGCTAATGAAAATAAGAGTGTTTTAAAAAATCCAGAACCAAATTCTTTACCGAAACGAGCATTTGGCATTCCTGAAACGGAAACAATGTTGCCGCCGCCTTTTATAATATCGAATGATTTTTCAAGTGTTGTACCGCCGATTGTATCAAATACTGCATCATAATCTTTTAGCATTTCTTCAAATTTTTCTGTTTTGTAATTAATAATTTCATCTGCACCAAGAGACTTTACTAAATCGGAACCAGCTTCACTAGCAGTCGTTGTAACGGTAGCTCCCATTATTTTTGCTAACTGAATTGCGAAAGTACCAACACCACCAGAACCAGCGTGAATTAAAATCTTTTGTCCTTTTTGTAAGTGCATGATGTCATGTAATGCTTGATATGATGTTAAGCCAACGAGTGGAATCGAAGCAGCTTCCTCAAAACTTAAATTTTTAGGTTTTAAGGCTACATCATCCTCGTGAATGGCTATATATTCTGCGAAAGTGCCAATCTTATTTTTTCTTGGGCGTGCGTATATTTCATCACCGACTTTAAAGTGAGTTACTTTTGATCCAACCTTTACGATGACACAGGAAAAGTCATTCCCAAGGATTAGGGGCATTTCATATTTAAGTAACATCTTCACTTTTCCATCGCGTATTTTAAAATCAATCGGGTTAATACTAGCTGCATGAATTTCTGCGAGCACTTCATATTCATTTATTTCAGGAGTAGGTACCTCTGCCATATGCATTGGAACTTTTCCATACTTATCAATTATCATTGCTTTCATTTCTTGTACCTCCAAATTTCAATAAAGTGAAACTTTAATCAGTGGGGGGGTTCTTCATCCCCCACTGATTATTAGTTGAACCAATCGGACTTTTATGGGCAGTTGATCCCCC
>NZ_MACF01000019.1 GCF_001884045.1 Bacillus mobilis
ATAGCTTTTCTATATCTAATACAAGATTTTTTAATAAACCTAATTTTGTACGTATATCAATATAATAAAAGTTTTTTGTACCTTCTTTTCGCATTAAAATAATACCGGCTTCTCGTAAAATTCTAAGATGATGTGATACCGCTGGTCGAGAAAGGTGTGTTTGTTTCGTAATTTCGCCTACACGTAATCCGGTTTGACATTCCGTTTCCATGAGAACGAACAAAATAGCTTGACGTGTTTCATCGCCAATTGCCAATAATACTTTTTGAGAATCAATAAAATCTTTTTTTATAACATTTAATTGTTCTTGTTTATTCATTTCAATCACTTTACCTCCAAAAAATTAGTCGAAAGGCTTAAGATGATGAACCATTACATCGATACGGTAATGCTACATGATTGTTGAATGAGCTGCAATATTGGGAAAGAAAATCGAGACGAATGAAATTTTTGTGTTGAAAATGGTAGGGGGTAGAAAAGGATAGCATATTAAAATGGATGAAGTTTTAAAAAGAAAAAGTGATTGAATAATACGTTGTTTATAAATGATAGAGGGTAAGGATTTTAAAAAAATAAGCGGTCGTAAGCCCTTTTAACTTTACAGGGCTACGACCGCTTATTATGTTGGTGTTTACTAAAGTGAGTTGTTTCGTTTTACTCTTTCATACATGCATAATTCAAGCAGATTATAGATATATGAAAAAGAAAAAGTAATTTGGGGCGTAATCTATCTATATGATAATTTAAAATGAAATATAAGTCTATATCTTTGTTGTTTTTTTGATTATATTTATGTCATTGAGCTCAGAACAATGATGTGGAGGGTAAATTTATGAAATCGAATTACGTATCAGTTTTAATTGTTGGAGGAGGATTATCAGGATTAGCGTCTGCGCTATTCCTTGCAAAACATAACGTAAATTATTTACTGATTGAAAGGCATCAGTCTACTGCAATTCATCCAAAGGCAGGTGGAATCACTTTTCGTACGATGGAGTTATTTCGAGAATTGGGTTTAGAACAAAGAATTAGATCAGCGGGTAAAGCATTAGAAAATTGTCGGGGAAGAATAGCAGTTCATACAATAGCTGAGGCGGATAAGGAAGAATTGGCACAAATGAGGGCGACTCAGTATGGAAACGATGAAAAGTTACTTCAAAAAATAGAAGAGATTAGTCCATCAAAACAAACAGCTTGTTATCAAATTACTTTAGAAGAAATGATGTTACAAGAAGCGAGAACATTAGGCGGAGGATTATCTTTTTATCATGAATTGGTTTCTTATGAACAAAATGAGCACGGAGTAATAGCAACGATTCGGAATCGCGAAACGGAAGAAGAAAGTATTATTCATTGTGACTATGTAATTGCAGCGGACGGGGCAAAAAGTAAAATACGTGAGCAGCTAGGGATAAGTACTGAGGGACGAGGTACAATCGGTGGTTATTATATGAATATTTATTTTGAAGCGGATTTAAGTGAGTTTATACAAGGAGATGCATTTGGTTTTACTATGGTACTTCATTCGGAAGTTCTTGGTGCACTTATTCCAGTTGATAACGAAAGAAGATGGATTTACCATGTATCCTACGATCCGTTAAAAGGAGGGCGACCAGAGGATTTCACTATAGAACGTTGTAAACAAATCATTCAAACAGCAATTGGAAGCACAAATGTTGAGCCAGAAATAGTAAGTGTTTTACCGTGGGAAGCGACTGAAAGTACAGCCGTGAAATTTCAAGATAATCGCATTTTTTTAGTTGGTGATTCTGCCCATATTATGCCACCAACTGGAGGATTTGGTTCAAATACAGGCATACAAGATGCACATAACTTAGCTTGGAAATTAGCGGTTGTTATAAAAGGGAAAGCAAATCCAAAATTGTTAGAAACATATTATGAAGAGAGATATCCTGTGGCAAAATTAACGACGGAGTATGCGAGTAGTTTATTGTTCCGTGCTGCGAATAGAGAAGAAGGCAGTTTGAATAATATGGATGGTTTAACTGTAACTGTTGGGTATCACTATTGTTCTGAAGCGATAGTAGATGACTCAGCTACTTCACATAGAATGGATATCGTAGAGTTGAATGGAAGACCTGGAACGCGAGCACCACACTTTTGTGGAACGTATGATGGAAAAGAAATTTCTATACTTGATTTATTAGGAAATGATTTTGTGTTACTTATTGGAGCAGAAAATCGCGCTTGGGCCGATTGTGCACAAGATGTTTCAGCTGAATTAGGAATAAATATAAAAGTGTATCGAGTAGGTTTAACCGGAGACTTTATTGCTCAAGAAAATGTTTTTCGTGAATTATATGGTTTAGAGAATGAAGGAGCTGTAGTGATTAGACCAGATAGCTTCATTGCGTGGCGTTCAGCAAAAGGTACAGCAAATCTACGTACGGTGCTTAACGAGGTAATGAATCATTTATTGTGTAATTTTTAAGAAACTAGGAAGAAGTGTTTTATATAAGACACTTCTTTTATCCTTTTTCAACTTACAAAATAAAAATATTGTAAGTTGAAAAAGGATATGTTAATCTTATAACCTAATTGAAATCGTATTTTTTTGCATTCAACTTACAAATAATAAAAAATGTAAGTTGTTATTGGAATAATAGTATTATGTAAATAAATTGGACGGTGAGAAAAATGACAGAGAAGGCGTTAACGAAGAATGTTGTTTTAGATGCAGCGGAAAAAGAGTTAATGAAATATGGATGGAGTAGGACGACACTTGTTAGTATTGCGAAGTCACTTGATGTTAGTCATGCGGCTTTATATTCTTATTTTCGGAGTAAGGCCACACTGCGCGACGCTATTTTAGAAAGATGGCTGCTTAAGTACTCAGATCAGCTTGAACAAATTGCGGGAAAAGATGGAGAGACGGAAATCATTTTACAAGAGTGGTTCTTTCGTTTATTTCAGCTTAAAAAGAAAGAGTTACTTGAAAATGAAGAGTTATTTACATTGAATAGTTCGTTAGTGCAGCAAAAGAATAAGGTGATTCAAAAGCACGAAGAAAGATTAGTTGGACAACTGGAGAACGTGATAAATCGTGGGATAGAGCGCAATGAGATTGAAAAACAAGATAGTTTGTTTTTAGCGTATACGTTATTTGGTTTGCTTTCATCGTTCTATCACCCTGCTTTTTCTGAGAAGTGGAAAGAAGAGAGGATAAACGAAGAGTTTCAAAAGTCGTGGGAGATTGTTGCTTGTGGCATTTTTCAAAAGTAAAAAGTTACGTATCATATAAGGCTTTCAAATAGTAGGAGAAGGGGAGATTATATGAGTCATTATAAAGAAGAGCAACAACGTGTAGATGTAGTTATTGAAAAAGTAGAGGAGGAACTGAAAGAGCTGGATGATCGAGTTGGCTCAGTGAAGTCTGAAATTGTAAGTATTAGAAAAAACTTTTGGGAAGATGTAAAAGTAAATATAGATAATATTAAAGAAGCGGTTGAAACGGCGGCGAGTATTAGGCAAGAGGCAGAGCTTCTTGCTGAAAGAGAACATACACATCGTCATACGAAAAATGAATATAACCTTTTAACGAAAATAAAAGAAACGCCGTATTTTGGGCGGATTGATTTTAAAGAAGATGCTGAAGCGGATACCGATGAAATGTATATCGGTATCGGCTCTTTTTATGATAAAGAAAATGATGAGTTTTTAGTATACGATTGGCGGGCACCTATTTCGAGCCTTTATTATGATTACACTTTAGGGAGGGCACAGTATAAAGCGCCCATAGGTAAGATTTCAGGTGATTTACTTTTAAAACGTCAATATATAATTCGAAACGGGACGATTCAAAGTATGTTTGATACAGGTGTGACGATAGGTGATGAATTATTACAAGAAGTACTTGGAAGAAATGCAAGTGAGCAAATGAAAAGTATTGTAGCGACGATACAGAGGGAACAAAACCAAATTATTCGAAACGATAAAAGTGATGTGTTAATTGTGCAAGGGACTGCTGGGAGCGGGAAAACTTCAGCAGCACTGCAACGTATTGCTTATTTATTGTATCGTTACCGCGGCACGGTTCATGCGGATCAAATGTTACTGTTTTCTCCGAATGAGTTGTTTAATAGTTATATTGCGAACGTTTTGCCAGAGCTTGGGGAAGAAAATATGCAACAAACGACTTTTCAAACGTATGTGGAACATATGATTGGAAAAAGCTTTACTGTAGAAGATTCATTTGCGCAGTTAGAATACGTTTTAACGAAAAAGCATGAAAGTACGTATGAAACTAGAGTGAAAGGCATTCAATATAAATCTTCGGTTGAATTTATGGGACTACTTGAGAAATACGCGCGAAGCTTAAGTGAAAAAGGTATACAATTTCATGATGTTACATGTAAAGGCGAAGTGCTCATGGAGGCAAAATCAATATGTGCTTATTTTTATAGTCTAGACATGTTTATTGCTATACCGAATCGAATGCAACTTACAATGGAATGGATTCTTCGGAAGTTACATGAATTTGAAAAGATAGAATTGAAAAAAGATTGGGTGGAACGAGAAGTTCAGTATTTAAATAAAGAAGATTACAATCGAATATATGAAAAATTAGAGAAGGATAATCAATTTGATTATTATGAGAAGGAACATGAGTTATTAACGAAATATGTAGTGAAGAAACATTTTCGTTCATTACGTAGAAGGGTAAAAAATTTCGCTTTTGTAAATCATCCTGCGATTTTTCAGCAGTTATTTGAAAGCATGCAGAAAGATATTTTCGTACCAGATTGCTGGGGAGATATATGTAAGCAGACAGTGAAGCATTTGAAGAATAAACAGCTAACAAATGAAGATGCAGCGCCGTATTTGTTTTTAAAAGAATTACTTGAAGGATTTAAGACGAATCACCTTGTGAAGTTTGTATTTATTGATGAAGTGCAAGATTATACAGCATTTCAATTAGCATTTCTAAAACGACTATTTCCGAAGGCGAAATGGACGTTACTTGGTGATCGTAATCAAAATATTTTCTCGCATGACCAAAATAGAGAAAACAATATTATCTCCACATTATTTGTAAATCGTAAAGTGGAAACAGTCCAGCTTAACCGTAGTTATCGATCGACAAAACCGATCATTGAATTTACAAAGTGTATGATTCCAAATGGAAATGAGATTGAAGCTTTTAATAGGGATGGTAAGAAGCCTGTTTATATAAAAGTAAGTGATGAGCGAAAGCGTGTAGAGAATATAGTTCTTAAGGTGAAAGAGTTAGAAGAAAAAGGCCATAAAACAGTTGCGGTAATTTGTAAAACAAATGAAGAATGCATGAAAGTGATGGAGTTAATAGGAGATATATTACACGTCCACCTTATGCAAAAAGAGAATACACCTTATGAGAACGGCGTTGTTATTATTCCTGCTTATTTGGCGAAAGGGATAGAATTTGACGCGGTAATTATATTTGAAGCTTCTAATGACAGCTATAATAGGGAGTCTGAACGCAATTTGTTTTACACAGCATGTACGAGGGCGATGCATGAATTATATGTATATTATGCCGGGGAGCTAACAGAATTTCTTACACATGTTCCAGAAGAATTATATATAAGGGAGAGATGTTAAATGGCGAATCAATATAATACTTTTCAAAATTGTAGTAAAGAAGTGTCAATGTTATTACCACTTCCGAAGTATGTAAAGTTGGTACGGGAGCATGAAGAATTACGTGACGGTGTACAAGTTTCCATCAAACGCTATCAAGCAGAAGAGCTGTTACATTACGGTGGTGCTCATATTACAACCATTACTACTCAAAATGATAAGTGTTTATTAAGTTATACGAATATGATGCCAATATACTCAGACAAACTGCCTCATAAAGATAATGCTGAACAAATAGCAATGGATGTAATGGAAAAGGTTGATCAACAATATGCAAGTGGTTTAACTTTACTTCGTATAGAAAAACAAATGAGACAGTATAAAGATGAAGGAGAAATTGTTACTTTTCCTGTTTTATGGGTGAAAATGATGCATGATAATGGGAGTTTTAACTGGGTGACAATTGGAGGAGACGGACAAATCATCGAATTTGAGCGTGAAGTACGCTGGGATTATATGATGAGTCGTCGTCAAACGGAAATGTGGTATTATGATGACTGGGTGTTGGCACGTATGGGAAAAGGTCCGCAATTAATGCTGCCAGCTGCTTTAGCATAGAAACTATCTGTTTAAAAAATATTCACAAAGTTTAATAGGTTTGTATGATTAATTTCGACAAGTTAATCGAGGCCGGAGATATTTGAGATAAGCCATACATTTATTTAGGGATACAGAAGTGTCCTCTAAATAAATTATGGCTTTTTTTATTGATGAACTGTAATCAATAAGGAGTTACATGTGAATAGGAGGGGTATGGAAAATAAATAGTATAGTAATAACATAGGGGAATTGTATTTGTAAGATTGGGATTTTCATATAAGCTTATAAAAATAATGAAAGTATATCTTCTATTCCGTGTAAATCTCATTAACTTGTTGAAATTTGCAACGTAGGAAGGGTTAGAAGGATGAGAAAAATTATTAGCGTGTTAGTTATTTTCTTTATGATGGGAAGTATCTATGCTGTGGGAGCTGTTCATGCAAAAGCAGAAGGGAAGCATGAATGGAATACGAATAAGTTTTTAAACATTGCACATCGCGGAGCAAGTGGACATGCACCTGAGCATACTTTTGCTTCTTATGATCTTGTGAAAAAAATGAAAGCGGATTATTTGGAGTTAGATATTCAGTTAACTAAGGACGGCCAATTAATTGCAATGCATGATACAACAGTTGATCGTACTACAAATGGAACAGGTGAAGTACGAGATAAAACATTAAGTGAAATAAAAAGCTTAGATGCAGGATCTTGGTTCAATAAAGCTTATCCAGAAAAGGCTAAGCAAGAGTACGTTGGTCAAAAGGTTCCGACTCTTGAAGAAATCTTCCAAAAGTACGGAAGAAGCATGAAGTATTACATTGAAACAAAATCACCAGATGTGTATCCAGGAATGGAAGAAAAATTGTTAGCGTTGTTAAATAAATATAATTTAGTAGGTCAAAACATGTCTTCTAGCCGTGTTATGATTCAATCATTTAGTAAAGATAGTTTAACAAAGATTCATAGTATGAATAAAAATATTCCGTTAGTTCAACTACTTTGGTATTATCCAAATGAAAACAATGAGATTGTTGAATGGTCTGGAATTACACATGAACCGAAAAGTGTAACGAATGATGATTTTCAAGAAATTAAAAAGTATGCAGTTGGTATTGGGCCAAACTTACGTAATGATAACGGAGAACTAATTATTGATGAGTCATATATGAAAATGGCTAGGAAAAATGGCTAGGAAAAATGGACTGTTAATTCACCTGTATACAATTAATGAGAAACCAGATATGAGATTGTTAATTAAATGGGGTGCTACAGGAATGTTTACAAATTATCCTGATCGATTACATAGTGTGTTAAAGGAAAAATAAATAGGAGAAAGGGTATACCGTTGTTTTAGGTATACCTTTTCTATTATGCTAGATTATAGTAGTAGGATACATATTCCTCTAAACCTTGAACTTCTTTTTCAGGTGGTTCAATACCGCCTTTTTTACCGTAGCAAACATTTCTCAAGTATTCTCCAAAAATCATGGAGCGACTCTTTTCATTTTCCATCCAGTTATATCTATTAATTATAAACTCACCATCGAAACTTGTATCAAATGTAAATGGAATACAAGTAACAGTATTAGGTAGATGTTTTTTTAATACTCTATATTGCCGACCGGCTCCTAAACTTTTGCATACAAAGAGTAACCGATTAATTTTTGTGAAATCAAAAATCTTTTTCGCTTCAATTACATTAGCAATAGAATGGAGGGAGCTTGTCTCGAATAGGATAGCGTCTTTTGGTACGCCATGTTCAATTAATTTATTTACAATTACTTCTGCTTCTGATAAATCCCCGTAATTCCAGCTCGGATGTTTCATGCCATGCAAACTAGTACCACCTGTAACGATAATTTGGTTTCCTAAACCTTGTTGATAAGCTTTTAGAGGAGCTTGCCAATTACCAGGATGAGAACCGCCGAAAACGAAAATGGCATCACATTTTTGTGGTGTAATTTCTTTTAGAAAAGTGATTTCTGTAATTTGATCGATTTGTTTTTTCGTAAGAGTAGGGACATCGGGATATTTAGGGATTACCATTTGAAAACCTCCTATATAGTAAAATGACAAATTCATTATATAGCGATTTTGTTAAGTGAAAAAAGGGAAGCTTCTAATTAGAAAGTTCCCCTTTTAAGATAACTCTCCAATAAACCAAATTTCTTTTTTATCGATTGTATCCTCATCATAAATGATCTCTTGGAAGTGCAAGGTTTGGACAGTAGAACAAATTGAAATTCCCCATGTCTCCCAAAAATCAAACTCATTTAAAAGAGGAATCCATTTTTGAAATTCACTATTTCTATTAAAGAAATTATGAAAGTAGTCTTCATTTTTAAATATTATGATTTGTGAATCCCACAAACTTTCTATAGAAATCAAAACAACAACTCGATATGTATGTGTATCGATCGGTTTTATTTTTATTAAATGGTTTGCTTGATTTAATAAGGTTTGTATACATAATCGTTTTACTTTTCTAGGTGTTTTACACGAATCGATAAAAGCTTGGGAAACTGGTAAAGGAATATACCAATATTCATCGTTATAGAAAGCAGAAGGGAACGTTTTTGTATGTTCTTCAATTCGCTTTATCATCGTGTTTGTTTTACGCTTCATCCCACGTATTTTCTTTTCACGCATTGTTAAACCATCTCCATAAATTTTTGTAATGCAGCTGAGTGATATATATCTTTCCTAGTAATAAAAGTAGTAGGAACTTTTTTGAATTTATTTGGTAAAGGATTGAATGATAAGTTATGTTCATGCCCCTTTAAAATTGATTTCATCATAATCGCTACACCCATATTTGATTTTACACAGGCGAGTATTGCTTCAATTGTTCCGAACTCTAATACTCGTTTAGGCGAGATGCCTTCTTCTTGAAGCAAGTCTTCTAATAAACTTCTATAATAGCAACCGTGACTAAAAGCGAGTAAATTCATATTTTTTATGTCTGTAAGGGCGGATAAAGGTTTTTTACTAATGAGAACTAATTCTTCTTCACGAAATACATTTGTATGAAGTTCAGTATGCTGAGTAGATCCTGCTATAAATGCTCCGTCTAGTTTTCGTTCTAGCACTAGCTTAATTAGTTGTTCGGTCGTATTTGTTTCTAAAGTTAATTCGACTTCTGGATATTTCTCATAATAGGCCGTTAATATAGATGGTAGCCTTACCGCGGTTGTAGATTCTGTACATCCGATTTTCAAAGTGCCTTTAGGATCAGTTCCATTACTTTGAACCGCTTTTATAGATTGATCCATTAAGTGGATAATTTGTTTAGCGTATGTTAATAAAATCTCACCGTTAGAAGTTAAAGTTACACCTTTTCCGTTACGATAAAATAAAGGCACACCTAATTCATTTTCTAGTTGTTTCATACGCATTGTTACGCCTGATTGTACATAGTTCAAATTTTTCGCTGCGTGAGAAATATTACTTTCCTTTGCAACTTCGTAAAATACAGTTAAATCTTTTATGTCCATGCATCTTCCCTCCGAAAAGGTATCAATTTTTTTGATGGATTATATGATATATCTTTATTTTATATGATATCAGAACTTTCATACAATGGAAGAGGGGAGGGATTATTTTGTTAATCGAAGAAAGGATGAATAGTGCTTATAAGTGGGTTATGTTAATTGTTGCGACGATTGCTCAAACAACAGCGACGCTTATAACTTATGGTGTTGGAGTTTTCGCTTTATTTTGGAAAGGAGAATATGGGCTTACGAATATGGAGAGTGGATTGTTAGTAAGTGTTGTAAATATTGGACCGTTATTTTGTATGCTTTTTGTTGGGCGGTTACTGGATCAATATAATGAAAAATTATTAATTTCTATCAGTTCATTTTTGCTAGGAGGTTCGTTTTTACTAACTAATATAGTAAGTGGATTTAATGGTCTGTTATTTGTACTTTTATTAGTAGGAATGTTTTATAGTGTTTCTCAGCCAGGAGGAAGTAAAGTAATTTTAAAATGGTTCCCAAAAGAAAATCGAGGATTAGCAATGGGGATAAGGCAAGCTGGTATACCGATTGGTGGTGCGTTAGCGGGAGTGTTAATCCCTTTTCTTACGATACAATATGATGTAACTTACGCAATAAATAGTATGGCATGCATTTGTATAATGGGAGGATTATTATTTTTTATGTTTTATAAAGAGCCATATGTTCAAGAAGATGCAAGGAAAGAACATATTAAAATTTCTTTTTGGATGGAGCTAAAAGTAGTGATATGTAAAAAAGAATTGTATCCAATATATATAACGGGTATTTGCATGATTTCATTGCAAATGGTGTTAGTTGGGCACTTCATGAAATTTATAGTAAGGGAAGAATCCATTACATCTATTGTAGCTGGAACAGTATTTTCAGTGATGTTCTTTTCTGGAATGATTGGCCGTGTTGTATTAGCAGCTAGTAGTGATTTGTTTTATAAGGGGAATCGGCATACGCCTTTATTTATAGCTGTCTGTGCTTCTATCGGTTTGATTCTATTGTTAGTAATGAGCATACATACAGTAACGAGTGGAGTATTGTATGGTGTAAGCGCATTGTTAGGCTTCTTTTCAATTGGTTGGTTTAGTCTTTTTATCGTCGAAGTTGCTGAATTGGCAAGTGAAGAATCTGTTGGAATAACAGTTAGTTTGGCACTTACATTCAATCAAATAGCGATTATTGTTGCACCTGCTTTATTTGGTTATATTGTCGATAAGAAAGGGTATACGTATGCTTGGTTGTGTATAGTGATATTATTAAGTATCTCGGTAGTGAGTTTATATAGTAAAAATAAAAAAATAAAAGAAAGTTAGCAATGTAAATTTTTTATGAAGAAAGTCTAAAGAAATGCCGAATGAGCGACATTTCTTTTTTTATATGTTGTATAATCAAAATATAAATGAGATTCGTTTTCAATGAGGTTCATTGCCCCTTTTGAAATTGCCTGTTACTTTAGCCATAATGAGTTGTCTTTCTGTATCGTTATGTGCAAGATTTATTTTGTTTAAAAATTTTTCAGCAGCATTTCCTTTTAATATCATAATTTGTTTCCTGTAATATTCAATTAAAACTATGTTGTTTTTTGTTACCCTGTAATGAAACATCATATCATCTAAACGATTGCGTTTATCAGTAATTTTCATGTTTATAACTCCTTTTTGATAATGTGTAACAAATGTTACATAAGATATTGAAATTATAGTAGGGTGTATCCGATTGTAAGGTGGAAATTTTGCAAGAAAGAAATACAATAGAGAGTAGTCAAAAACTGAATATGAGAAAAAGGAATCTAGTTTAATAAGGTGAATAATAGATAGATAATAATATAAAGTATCTGAAAATTAATAGATATAGAATAGAATGGATGCGCGTTAAGTGAAACTAGATAAAAGAGGGTTCCTATTATGTTAAAGAAATGGTTAATTGTTTTCTTTATTTTTGCTATTTTTTGTGGGAGTGTCGTTGCACTAATACATGCAAATAAAGGTAAGAAATATGATATAAAAGCATTTTCTAATGTAAATAGTAAGCAAAAGGGCAATATGCAGGAAGTTGATGCAAATGAGAAAAAGCGTTATGAAGTTGCAGCTGGAAAGCTAGATCAATATTTAAAAGATAAAGGATTTAATGGGAGTGTTCTTGTAGCTAGTAAAGATCATGTGATTTTACGAAAAGGTTATGGGTATGCGAATGTGGAAGATAAAGTAGTAACAACGCCAAGAACGAAATATCGCATTGGTTCTATTACGAAAACAGTCGTTGCAATATCAATTATGCAGCTAAAAGAAAAAGGGAAGTTAAATATTGAAGACAATGTAAATAAGTATATTCCATCGTTTCCGGCAGATAAAAACGTTACGTTGCGAAATTTGTTAACACATACATCTGGGTTACCAGATCAGGGACAAGGTAGGGTTGATGCGGCGTCACGACTAAAGTTAGTAACGTGGATTGGGGCGCAAAAATTACAATTCCCTGCAGGGACAGGATGGCGATATACAGATTATAATTATATGGTACTTGCGTATATTGTAGAAAAAATAGCAAATAAACCACTTGCTGAATATGTGAAAGAAAATATTTTTACCCCTGTTGAAATGCATGAATCTGGAATGGGTGCAACTCTCCCAGAAGATATTTTTTTAGCAGAAGGTTATACGAGAAAAGATAATGAGTTAATAGCTGCACCCCGCTTAAAAATGAGCTGGTTGTATGGGTGTGGTGAAATGTATACGACTGTTGAAGATATGAAAAGATTAGATGAGGCTATTATGGATGGAAAACTGCTATCTAAACAAAGTGTATTAGATATGTTTACTGCATCACCTGCAAGAAAATATGGATTTAGTTTCTATACGTATCCAGATTATTATCATAACCACGGCGTATTATCAGGATGGAATACTTTTAATAATTTTAACTGGGATAAAAGAACGTTTGTCATATTATTCTCTAACGTTCAAAATGGTATGAGTGATGCATTTAACCAAGAGTTTAGGAAAATGGCGAATGATTTAATAGAAGGAAAAGAATAATTTTAAAATCGGTATTGATATGTAATTATCAATACCGATTTTTTTATTTCGTAAAGTTCAGCGTGCTAAACAAATAGGTAAGGAAGATAGTTGAATAAATACATATTGGTAGTTAAATGATAGGAATGTAAAGAGTGATTGGGAATTTTTACATTGGAGAAAAAGCTTGAGCTTCACACTATGTGAAGCTTTATATTATTGGAGATAAGAACAGGAGGTTGAAAAAATGAAGAAAATAGTAAAGTTTTGCTTAATAGCTACATTATCCACGGCGATTATTAGTGGTTGTTCTTTTGAAGGTGGTAATGAAAATGCAAAAGGGAAAGAGAATGAAAAAATAGCGGTACAGAAAAAAGTTGGGAAATATACGATGCCAGATGAAAAAGATAAGCATGAAGGTACATGGTTGCAATGGCCTCATGAATACACATATGGTGAAGAGTATAAGCAGGAAGTTGAACCGATTTGGGTTAAGATGGCAAGTGCTTTAACCGAGGGTGAAAAAGTCCATATTGTTGCATACGATGAGGAAGAGAAAGAGCGCATCAATAATCTTTTAATAGATAAAGGACTGAATATGGATAAAATTGATTTCTTTATCGCTCCTACTGATGATGTATGGGCAAGAGATAGTGGGCCGATTTTTGTTTATGACAATAATAAAAATCTCAAAATATTAGATCCGGCATTTAATGGTTGGGGAAAGAAAACTCCTTATAAAAATGATGCTCGTATACGTGAAAATGTTAGTAAACAATTGGGGATTGAAAGGATTGATTGGGGGAAATTTGTCCTGGAAGGCGGCGCAATTGAATTAGACAGTAATGGGACTGCTTTATTAACTCGAAGTGCAGTAACAAATAAAAATAGAAATCCGGATCTATCAGAAAAGGAAATTGAAAAATATATAAGTGACCTTGGAGTAACAAACTTTATTTGGTTAGACGGAGTACCTAATTTAGATATTACTGATTTCCATATCGATGGATTTGCTAAATTTCATGGTAAATCTACCATTGTAACGATGAAAGAAGATGACCTAGCCGAATGGGGGTTATCAAACAAAGATATGGACACATTGTTAGATGCAAAAAATGCGTCAGGACAGAAATATAAGTATGAATATTTACCTCTTAGTAAAGAGAAAGTTACTTTAGAAAATGGAAAAGCTCTCGATTATAAGGGATCGTATATTAATTATTATATTGGGAATACAGTGGTATTGGTGCCTAATTATAATGATCCGAATGATAAAATCGCAAACGATACGATTCAGAAGTTATATCCAGATCGTAAAGTAGTTGGTATTGATGTGAGAGAGCTTTATAAAAATGGCGGTATGATTCATTGTGTGACACAGCAACAACCGATTCAATTGAAGTAATCGATTGAAATGTAGCAACCTACGGACAAAATAAGTGAATTGTTACTTTTTACCTATTTTGTCATGTTTTATTTTTGGTGAAAAGGGAGTAAGGGTATTGAACGGAATAATCTTAACTAGCTTCATAATGATAGGATTTATGATGCTATTATTCAATTTCATATTTTCATATAAATTTCTATTTTTGTATTTTAAAATCCTGTCAAGAGTCAATTTACGGCTTAATGACAGCTTTATATTTTTAATATAAATATATAATATTTCTCCGTGCTATAATCCATTCATGAAATGTGCACGTTTCGAAAATTGTTATGAAAAGAGAAGTAGTTGGCATAGTGAAATTAGTTATTGAACCATTATTAAAAAGCGAGGTAAATAATATGGAACAAAAACAAAATGGAATTATTTTCACTGCAATTCCAGATAAATCAAATGGATATTATCGTCCGTTTTATGAGGATTTGATTTATTTTAATGAATACTTAAATGAAAATAAATCATTTACTGATCAACTTGTTTCTTTATCTGTTGAAGAGCAAGATTTTCATACAAGCTTTTTTGAGTATGATGATATTTGGCTAAGAGATGTTGCACCAGTCGTCACAAATCATTTAGTTAAATTTAAATATCAACCCAATTACTTACCGAAAGATCAATGGCGATATTTAGATCAACAATTTAATAAATGGTTGAAAAAGAACGACTTTGAATATGTGAAATCTCCATTGATATTAGACGGTGGAAATCTTATTTGGAATAAAAAAGATACTGTTATAGTAACGGAACGTATATTTGATGATAATTATGATTGGACAGAAGAAGAAATTATAGAGCAACTGGAATGGGATTTGGATGTGAGCCGCGTTATTATTATTCCTGCTGAAGAAGGGGACGTGCTTGCACATGCAGACGGAATGGTTAAATTCATTGATGAACACACGATGTTTATTAGTGATTTTTTAGGGGACCATGAATTTAGATATAATGTTCAGGAGATTATTCAAGAGCAAATGCCAGAAGCTAAATTTATAGTTGTGCCATCGTCATATACAGAGAAAGGGCAATATGATCAAGAAATAGCGTCGGCAAAAGGATTGTATATAAATATGTTAGAAACATGTGATACGATTTACGTGCCTAAATTTGGATTAGCTAAAGATCAGGAAGTGTTACGATATATTCAACAGCATACGGAGAAACAAGCTATTCAAATTCATGTAGGAGAAATATCGACAATGGGAGGCGCAATCAATTGTTTAACGTGGTATTGTCCTTCGCATTTGTTACCTTCAAAAATGAAAAGATTGAACAATCAGAATGAAGAATTTTCAGTTAGGAAAATTTTTGATTGGCTTTAAAATAAGCGTATAAGAAAATGTATTCAAGGGGTAAGTATATGTATACAATTACTGAGTTTTCGCGGATTTGTAAAATGAGTACACGGATGCTAAGGCATTATGACAAAGAGGGTATATTAAAACCAGCATACGTGAACCCGGAAAATGGGTATAGATATTATGAGCAAGGGCAGTTAGAAATAGCATTGAAAATAAAAAAGTTAAGGGAGTATAAATTCCCTCTACCGAAAATTAAAATCATTCTTCAGTCGTCAGATCAAGATTCATTTATTAAACATATGCAAGCACAAATTATAGAGTTATCTCATGAAGTAAAACAAAATTTACAGGTTATTTCAGAAATGAATGAAATGGTAAATATGAATTCTGCTTTAAATACTGCTTGCCATAGAAATTACGATATATTAATTGGGATGAGAAATGAAATAACAGTAATTTCTCAAAGGTTACAAATAAATATAGATGATATGGATGATTATTTTTATGACTTATATGAAATAGTACACAAGAATAACTTCCAAATAGTCGGCTCGCCTTCTACAGTTTTTTATGATGAAGAGTATATTCCAAATAAGAGTGATATTGAATTAAGAATTCCGGTAATGCATGGGAACAATACAGATGTAGTACAAGAATATGAAATAAAAAAACTAAATCCGCATCAAATCGTTACTACTATGCATTATGGAAGTTATGACTATATAGGTTACGCTTATATAGCATTAGAAAAATGGATTGAAAGAAATGGTTATGTAATAGAGGATTCACCATATGAGGTTTACGTAAAAGGACCTGAATGTGATTGTTTAGTAGAGGAGTATGTGACACAAATTTGTTTTGTAGTTATGAAAATAGACTGAAGATAAGGATTGACATTAACATTATGTCAATCCTTATTCTATTTATGTAAGTAATTCATCATAATAAAAAGGAGAAAGAATATGAAAAAAACAATCATGATTATTTGTCTGATTCTAAGTATGACATTGGTTTCAGCATGTACTCCTGGAGGAGAAGGTGAGAATGGTAGCTTTGTTCTACCTAAGGAATTGCCTAAAAATGTAGTGTTTAAAAATGGTACAATCTATACTTCAAATGGAAAGCAAGACATTGTAGAGGCTGTAGCCGTTAAAGAAGGGAAAATTACATTTGTTGGTTCAAACAAAGATGTAGAAAAATTTATAAATGAAGATACGAAAGTGGTGGATTTACAAGGGCGTTTTATTCTTCCTGGTTTTGTGGACAATCATAATCATATATTTGAGGCGAGATCACCAGCAGCAGGGAATTGTAGTGTCTCACCAGATGCTTCGTTGCAAGAACAACGCTCGTATTTAAGGGCTTGTAAAAAAGATATGAAAGATGGCGAATGGGTAAGTGGAACAGGATTTAGTTTGGAAGAGTTGTTAAAAGACATGGACGAAAAGTCAGAACAACAAACGCCATTACAAGTTCTTGATGAGTTATTTCCTAATAACCCGGTATTAATTATGGAAAGAACTTCTCATTCTGTATGGGTTAACTCAAAAGCATTGGAAGTAGCGGGAATAAATAAAGATACGAAAGATCCGCAAGGCGGAAGAATTATCCGGGATCCAGAAACAGGAGAACCTTTCGGGCTTCTGTATGATACAGCAGGGGATATCGTAATGGAAAAAGCATGGAATTCTCAGCCTAAACTCTTTGAAAAAAATTATGAAGGTTTGTTAGACGGTTTAGATGAGGTTGCGAAGAATGGTATTACTACAGTCGGCGATGGACGTCTCTACTGGAAACGAGGCTGGTTAGATGTTTGGAATAAAGTTAACGATGAGAAAAAGTTAACGTCACGAGTAGTACTGCGTCCGTGGGTATATCCGAACTTAAATGAAACAGAACAAATTGAGTATTTCAAAAAAATTAAGCGTGATGATGTATCATCTCGAATGCTTATTAATCAAGTGAAGATGTATAGTGATGGAATTAGCATTAACAGTACTGCTAAAATACTAGAAAAATATAAATTTGAGTGGTTTAAAGGAACACCGTACGGTTTGAACTATATTCCAGAAGAAAAAATGAAATGGTGGTTGACGGAACTCAATAAACTTGGTTACGGTGCACTCATTCATACGATTGGAGATGGCGGGGTAAGAGAGAGTTTAAATGCAATTGAAGCTGCGAAAAAAGAAGGGGCGAATCAGCCTTATACGCTTACGCATGTTGAAATGGTAGAAGATAGTGATATAAATCGTTTTGCTAAGTTAGGTATTAGCGCTGATTTCCAAGTAGGTCATGATTTTGCAGAAGATCCTAAACAAAGCTGGGCAAGTACGTATTTTTCAAATCAACAGATGGAACGAATTATGCCGTTAGGACGCATTTGGAAGACAGGAGCAAACGTATCACTTAGTAGTGATTGGGATGTAAATGAACTAAATCCACTTGTGACGATTTCGAATGCGCTAAGTATTGAAGAGAAAGGCTTATCTGATATATATGCAGCTATTGATGCTTATACGATTAAGCCCGCCAAAGCATTAGGTCTTGATAATATTACTGGTTCAATTGAAGTAGGTAAATCAGCCGATATGATATTACTAAATGAAGATATTACTAAAATGAGTTTCGATAAGATTCCAGATGCGAAAGTTTTAGTGACGGTTTTACAAGGAGAAGTAGTGTATCACAAGGGAGAATGAAGAATTAGTTAGTATATTTCTGTTGACCTTAACACGATGTCAAAGTTTAGACTAAACTTACATTCGAAGAAAGGATGAACACGTATGAGAAATATAGAAAATAGTTTGTTTTATATGCCAGCTGAGTGGGAAAAGCATGAGGGGACATGGCTCCAATGGCCTCATGATAAAGCTCATAGGGGTGAAGGTTACAGAACTAAGCTAGATGATATTTGGGTAACGATGGCAAAGGAGCTTCATTACGGAGAAAATGTGCATATTGTTGTATATGATGAGGAAGAAAAAGTACATGTCCAAACGAAGTTAATGGAAGAGAAAGTGGACATGGATAAAATTGATTTTTTAATTGAAAAAACGGATGATATTTGGATAAGAGATAATGGACCGATTTTTGTAAAAGATAAGGAAGGCAATCTCTGCTTAACGCACTGGATTTTTAATGGCTGGGGTGAGAAATATCCGTATGAAAATGATGCTGTTGTTCCGGCAAAAATAAGTGAAACGTATAGCATTCCAAAAGTTAATTCTAGTGTCTGTCTAGAGGGCGGGGGAATAGAGATAAACGGAAATGGAACCTTAATGGCGGCAAAAACTTCTATTATAAATGAAAATCGAAATCCTACATTAAGTCAGGAAGAGATTGAAATAGAGTTAACGAAGCATTTAGGGGTAGCGAATTTTATATGGATAACGGGCATTCGCGGTGAGGATAATTATGATGAAGATACAGATTACCATATTGATGGGGCAGCACGTTTTGTAAATGAAAATACAATTCTTTATGAATATGATCCTTTCGGGGAAAGTGAATCCTACCTTTTGGAGGCGTACGAAAAACATTATCAAGAATTGCGACAAGCAAGAAATATAGATGGAAAACCATTTCAGCTCATACCAGTACCGGTGACAAGAAAAATGGTAAAAGAAGCAGACTGTAAGGGCTCATATTTGAACTTTTATATTGGAAATGAAGTTGTATTAGTTCCTATATATGGTGATGAACATGACAAGTTAGCGCTTCAAATGATGGAAGGGCAGTTTCCGGGAAGAAGAATTGTTGGTATTTATGTAAACGAATTGTTTGCGTATGGCGGCATGATTCACTGTGTAACGCAGCAACATTTAGCATAAAGTAACTGAAATGAAAAAAGCATGCAGAGCATATACTCTGCATGCTTTTTATAATGCTGAAAACTCTTCAACAAGTGAGCTAAAACGATTTAGTGCACTTTCAATCGGTTCTGGCGTAGTTAAATCAACTCCAGCTTTTTTCAGTAAGTTTAATGGATAGTCAGAACTTCCGCCTTTAAGGAATTCAATATAATGTTTTTGAGCATTTGGATCGCCACTCAATAACTTATCAGCAATTTGGATTGCAGAAGCGAATCCAGTTGCATATTTGTACACGTAAAATGGACGATAGAAATGTGGTATTCTAGCCCATCCGTATTTTACTTCTTCGTCAAATACGAGGGAGTCGCCATTATACTCTCTAAATAAGTTTTCATAAACTTCGCTAAAGACTTGGGCATTTAATGGTTTACCTTGCTCAGCCATTGAATGTGTGATTTTTTCAAACTCAGCGAACATGATTTGTGTAAAGAAAGTGCCTTTAAATTTCTCAATGAAATGGTTTACTAAATGATTGCGTACAGCAGCATCTTTTGCTTCTTTTAATAAATGATGAATTAATAGCACTTCATTTACTGTAGATGCGACTTCTGCGACGAAAATAGTATAGTGTGCAGAAATTCTTGGTTGGTATCCGTGAGAGTAATGTGTATGCATGCCGTGTCCACATTCATGAGTAAGAGTGAAAAGGCTATTTAAATCATCGTGATGATTTAAAAGTATGAAAGGATGAACACCGTATACACCAAAGTTATAAGCGCCGGAACGTTTTCCAGGTGTTTCTCTCACATCTATATAGCGTTTATCTTTAAAGGTTTTTAATGTTTCAATATATTCTTCACCTAAAGGAGCTAGTGATTCGATCATCATGTCAAATGCTTTGTCATATGGAATGTCTTGTTTTACACCCGCTACTAAATCAACGCCTAAGTCGTATTGACGTAGTTCGTCTACATTTAATTTTTCTTTTCGAAGTTCATTATAAGTATGTAGTGATTGAATATTTTTTTTCGTCGTCTCAATTAGATTTTCATATACTTCTTTCGGAACCATGTCGCCAAATAATGACTTTTCTAAAGCTGATGGATATTTTCTTAGCTTTGAAACAGTAACATTATTTTTAATAGCAGCAGATAAAGTGGAAGCGATAGAATTCTTTAATTGAACGTACGGTTTGTAATAAGCTTTATAGGCTTCTTTACGTTTCTCACGATTTTCATCTTCTATTAACTTTGCATACATTCCGCGCGTTAAAGTAACTTTTTCTCCTTCATCAGTCGTCACTTCACCAAATAGTATATCTGCATTATTTAACATGCCGTATGTATGTTGAGGGGAGGAAAGTGCTTCGCCCATTTGTGATAAAATCTCTTCTTGATCCTTATTTAATACGTGTTTTTTATAACGGTACAATTCAAATAAGTCTTCTTTATAGTATTGTAAACCTTCTGCTTCTTCTATGTAAGAATGTAATGTGTCTTCATCTATGCTAAGTAAGAATGGGGAAAAGAAAGATTTAGCCGCACTTACTTTCACATGTAATTGTGATACTTTATCGACAAGAGATTGAGCGTCAGTATTGCGCGTATCAAGATCAGATTGTAATCGTGCATAAGCAAACATTAAAGATATTATGCTAGAAGTTTCTTCGCTCTTTGTTAAATAGGCTAATAAACTATTGCCATCCTGAATGTTTCCATTAAACTCGTGTAATTCTTTCGTTAATACTTCAATTTTATGAAAATCGCTTTCCCAATCTTCGATTGTATGATAAATATCCGTTAAATCCCATTTCTCTTTATCATCTACTTGTAGTCGATCTTTAAGTTCAGTCATAATCATTTCCTTTCTAAATATGTAGTTATATTCCTATATAACTATGAAATACAACAAATTGCAAAAAATCCCTGCTGAAAATTAAAAAGCCTTGCTAAATGGCAAGGCTTAAAAAATTATAATGCAATTCCGAATTTTGAATGTAAAAGATTTTTATATTGCACATCTGTAACGTTTTCTTTCGTTTTTTTACCGTTTTTCGCTATTGTCAGACTATCCTTTGTTAAAGATGCATGCCCATCTTCAGTTAGTTTTACAATAAGAGGTACTTTGTTAAATGGTGAGCCCTCATGTTCAACGATAATTTTTTGTGCTGCATTTGCTTTTTCTTCATTCACTTCTTCTATATAAAATGCATAGCCTAACGTCCAATCATCAGCAGAAGATTGATCCAAAAACTCATTGTTTTTACGCATCTCTAAAATATAGTTTCCCTTTTCGGTCATTTCTTTACGAATACGATAATCTCCTGTGACGGAGTGAATGACTTCACCTGAGAAAGGGACAGGTGCAAGAGGTAAGTATGATCCGAATCCTACTTCAATTAAATAAAGTTTATTATGGTGTGTTAAAACAGTTGCGATATGACTAGAATCAACAGCCCATATAGAATTTGCAGCATTGTACACTGTTCCTGAAACGAGATAAACATCAAATCCAACGTCTTTAAGGAAGTAATACATAGTAGGATTGAGTTCATAACAAAGACCGCCCCGGTTGTTTACTAAAATTTTTTCTTTTAGATTTTCTTTTGATATTTCTGTAAAGTTGTTTTCGAGTATATTTAAGTTTTCAAAAGGGACAGTTTGCGCCATCGCGTACATAATGTTAGGTAAATCTTCAAATGAAACGTTGTGTTTTTCTTCTATATGTAATCTTGAAAAAAATTGTTTTTGAAAGTCCGTCATAGAAACCCCTCCGTTATGCTTTTATAGATAAATTGTAAACAATCTTGAATAAGATGTGAAATAAAAACTATGGTGTAGTATTTGGTGAATATGTGAAGTTAGTCTAAAAAATAATGTGGGAGAGTGAGAGATTGCTACTTTACTAATTGTAGAACGAATATTATAATAATTTCGATAAACTATGCAAACGTTTTCTTGGGAGGGGATGTTGTAAATATGTTAAAAAAAATAACAGTAGTCGGCTTATCGGTTGTTTTGTTTTTACCTAGTATACATGGAGGAAGTAAAGTGTATGCAGATAAGGTTAACAATGGAACGTTAATGCAATATTTTGAGTGGTATGCTCCAAATGATGGGAATCATTGGAACCGCTTGCATTCAGATGCTGGAAATTTAGCTCAGAAAGGAATTACATCTGTTTGGATACCGCCTGCATATAAAGGAACTACGCAAAATGACGTAGGATATGGAGCATATGATTTATATGACTTAGGGGAATTCAATCAAAAAGAAACGGTACGAACAAAATATGGGACGAAAGCACAATTGAAATCTGCAATCGAAGCTTTACATAAGCAAAACATCGATGTATACGGCGATGTAGTTATGAATCATAAAGGTGGAGCAGATTATACTGAAAATGTAACGGCTGTTGAGGTAGACCGTAACAATCGAAATGTTGAGGTATCAGGTGATTATGAAATTAATGCATGGACGGGGTTTAACTTTCCTGGGCGCGGAGATACTTATTCTAATTTCAAATGGAAATGGTATCATTTTGACGGAACGGATTGGGATGAAGGAAGGAAATTAAATCGAATTTATAAATTTAGGGGTATAGGTAAAGCGTGGGACTGGGAAGTGTCTAGCGAGAATGGAAATTATGATTATTTAATGTATGCAGATCTTGATTTTGATCATCCAGATGTTGCGAATGAGATGAAAAATTGGGGGACGTGGTATGCGAATGAATTAAATTTAGATGGCTTTCGTTTAGATGCTGTTAAACATATTGATCATGAATATTTACGCGATTGGGTAAATCATGTCAGACAGCAAACAGGGAAAGAAATGTTTACGGTGGCTGAATATTGGCAAAATGATATTCAAACTTTAAATAATTATTTAGCGAAGGTCAATTATAATCAATCTGTATTTGATGCACCACTGCATTACAATTTTCATTATGCTTCAAAAGGAAATGGGAATTATGATATGAGAAATATTTTAAATGGAACAGTAATGCAAAATCACCCTGCACTCGCAGTTACTCTCGTTGAGAATCATGATTCTCAGCCTGGACAGTCATTGGAATCTGTAGTAAGTCCGTGGTTTAAACCGTTGGCATATGCATTTATTTTAACTCGTGCAGAGGGCTATCCTTCAGTTTTCTATGGTGATTACTATGGGACAAACGGAAATAGTAGTTATGAAATTCCAGCGTTAAAAGATAAAATTGATCCAATTTTGACGGCACGAAAAAACTTTGCATATGGTACGCAGCGTGATTATTTAGACCATCCAGATGTAATTGGATGGACAAGAGAAGGTGATGGTGTACATACGGATTCCGGTCTAGCAACATTAATCTCAGATGGACCAGGAGGATCAAAGTGGATGGAAGTTGGAAAGAATAACGCAGGGGAAGTATGGTACGATATGACGGGTAATCAAACAAATACTGTAACAATTAATAAGGACGGGTGGGGGCAGTTCCATGTAAGTGGAGGATCAGTTTCCATATATGTTCAGCAGTGAATTGGTGATAAAAAAGAAGAGGAAGAATGAAATATAAGTCATCCTCTTCTTTTTATATTGTTATCATTTCTAAATTTTTATTTTCATAAATGAATTAGTCGACTTTTAAAACAACGAGAGATGCGTTGGAATAAATAATATCACCTGTAGCTTCTCTTATTAGGACTCGAAGAACGTCTCCTTGGGTTAAAGGTAATAAATCAGTTCTGGCGGATGTAGCTCTTACCCCAGAACCACCACCAACTCGTGATTCAATTCCGAATTGAATCGAATCGTTTATTGTAAGATTTAATATGCTAGATGAAATAGCTTGTATCGCAAATACGATTGAAAAGGATACAGCGTATACACCAGTGGTATTAATTGTAATGGAGTGGTCTACTGGATTTAGAGTAGTTCCACTAACAGGTCCTGGAATGGTAAAGTTAACATTTGTATTAACCACTGCTGAAAAACCGATACCTACTTCAGAAGTTATTGTTCCAAATACGGGGAGGATCCCTAAACCAGTTGCTCCAGTAGGACCAGTTATTCCAATTCCAGTAGGTCCTGTACCCCCAGTAGGACCAGTTATTCCAATTCCGGTAGGTCCTGTACCCCCAGTAGGACCAGTAGTTCCAATTCCAGTAGGTCCTGTAATCCCAGTGGGACCAGTAGTTCCAATTCCGGTAGGCCCTGTACCCCCAGTAGGACCAGTTATTCCAATTCCAGTAAAACCTGTCGCACCGGTAGGTCCTGTGATTCCAGTAGGTCCGGTCGGAAATGTAAATGGTGGAATTGGTGGTAGTGTGGGACCGATTAAACCTGGTTCAAGAGCAGGTCCATGTAAAATAATATATTGTTCGCTCATATAGTAACCTCCTATGATTGCTTGTCATAATTATTAAATGTATTAGAGAAAGTAAATGACATTCGCAATAGCGGAGGCGCTTATTTAATTTTTTTGCAGTGAAATTAAAGTTATTACTTTAGAGTTCGATACAATAAAAAACTGTATTGTGATTGCTATAGAACTAAATATTAGTATGTTTTTAACGTGATTTTCATAGATATTATATTTGCTTTACGATAAAATGATTATAGTGTAAAATTACACTGTAAGTGTAAAATGATAATAAATGAGTGTTTTTACACTTTGGGTTGTGAGAAGAAGTTCTTTATATAAATCGTAATTTAAAATCCATAAGGACATTTCTGTATAGGCAGTAGTAGCAAAAGGAGAGGCAATATGAAAAGAATAATAATGAAATATAGCATAATGTTTAGTTTATTACTATTAACATCATGTGATATATCGGATGAAGAAATTGAACGAAAAGCACAAAGTTATACAAAATCGGAGCATGGTATTTCTGTGAAACTAGATCGAATTGAAATACCCGAACAAGGTAAGGATTTTTTAGGTCCAAACAAACGGACAGCTTATGTACAGCAAGTAGATGAACCATATTTGCAATTTCAAATATCCTTCGATGGACGAAGCTCTCCAAAGGTAAATAATGATAACTATAAAATAAAAAAAGAAGCGAATGATTTACGAGAAAGGTTCAATACATATTATGAAGAAAAAAGGAATAATACTATACTTACTTTCGAGAAAATGCAGACAGGGGATACTATTTTCGGTAAGAATGAAGAGAAAAAAATAGCGAAGAAACATCCGAAGCATTATGTTACGGCAGTTTTCAGAAGTAATATCTTTTTGGATGTAAACAACCGTGCACATATGGAGACATTAGCTGAGGTTGCAAGAAGTATTCAGGAATTTAATAAAACGATTGAAGATAGTAAAAGTAGTGTGGATGATATAACGATTCAGTTGCCAAATGCTAATAAGGATGTATTACTGCATATTGCGGTAGATTATATAGTAACGGCTGAAGATGCGAAAAAGACTCTTGAGAAAAAGGTTGATTATATGAAAGCTTTACAATCTGCAAGGGAATAGTCTGACACCTTTACTTCTCACAAAACATATAGTATGATGATTTCAGTAAATTAGATTTCAATGACTATAATATAAATTAATGAGAGGTGCTTTTTGTGAGTGCGGTAGGTACTAAATAGGAAAAATTTAATGAAATAAATCGGATAAGACCAGGGGATTTTTATGTATATCATACCCCTAATTTTGTCATGGATTTATTTCGATACCTATGAAGATACCTACAATACTTTATAAAGCGTGTAATAAGGGGATTGCCATCCGTTTTTATGGCTTATTTCCTCATATGTTATTACTCATGCCTTGTAAATGTAAAAGCTGCGGTATCCCCGCAGCTTTTTTGTATATGTTTTTAATGTATAAAAATGGTAATTGAATCATGTAGGGCTCATTGGAATCTAATGAGTAGGTATCTTCATTTATGATAAAAATCAATCATAGTGAGGAGAAACAAAATGAATACGATGACTTTTGAAAAGTTACAATATAACGAATTAAAGGATATAGTGAAATCTTATTGTGTAAGTGGGTTAGGTAAAGAATTATTAAATAAATTAGAACCGAGTACGAGTATAAAAGTAGTGAGGAATCGCTTAAATGAAACGACAGAAGCACGAGCTATAGTAGATGCAGAAGGGCATGTTCCTTTCTTCGGCATTTCAAATATTGCTAGTACAATTCAAAAATTAGAAAAAGGGATGATTTTAGATCCTGAAGAGTTAGTAAGTGTTTCAGACTTTTTACGTGGTTGTAGAAAGATTAAAAAGTTTATGTTAGATAAAGAATTTTTTGCGCCAGTATTAGCTTCTTATGGGAATTCAATGACTGAATATAAAAGTATTGAAGAGGAAATTAACTTTTCCATTAAAGGCAATAGTATTGATGCAGCTGCGAGTAAAGAGTTAAAACGAATTCGAAATAACATTGATTCTGTAGACGGAAAAATAAAAGAGCGCTTAACGAAGTTTTTAAATAGTAGTGCAAATAAGAAGTATATTCAAGAATTCTTTATTAGTAAGAAAGATGATAGGTATACGATTCCAATTAAATCTTCTTATAAAAATCAAGTTGCGGGAAGTATAGTTGAAGCGTCCGCTAAAGGTTCTACTGTATTTATAGAACCGCATACGGTTACAAAGTTAAATGCGGAACTTACAGGTTTGAAAGCAGAAGAAGCGATGGAAGAGTATCAAATTTTAGCGACTTTATCAGGGATGGTAGTAGAAAATATTTATCATATAAAAATTAATATGGAATTAATTAGTCAGTATGATATGGTATTTGCGAAAGCAAAGTTTAGTAAATCAATCGATGGAATAGAGCCGAAGTTAAATGATCATGGCTACATTCATTTAGTGAATTGTAAGCATCCGCTTTTAAATGGGAAAGTAGTACCGTTAAATTTTGAAATCGGTCAAAGTTATCGTAGTTTAATTATTACAGGGCCAAATGCGGGCGGAAAGACAATCGTATTAAAGACAATTGGGCTACTAACATTAGCAACAATGTCAGGCTTGCATATTGCTGGAGATAAAGAAACAGAAATTGCTATTTTTGAAAATGTATTTGTAGATATTGGTGATAATCAAAGTATCGAAAACGCACTAAGTACATTTTCATCTCATATGAAAAACTTATCTGAGATTATGAGGATGTCAAATAATAATACGTTGTTACTATTTGATGAAATAGGAAGTGGGACTGAACCGAATGAAGGAGCAGCACTTGCAATTTCTATTTTAGAGGAGCTTTATCTTGCAGGATGTATTACAGTTGCGAGTACGCATTATGGTGAAATTAAACGCTTCTCAGAAATGCACGATGATTTTATGAACGCAGCGATGCAATTTAATAGTGAGACACTAGAACCGCTTTATAAATTAGTAATCGGTAAATCAGGTGAAAGTAATGCGCTTTGGATTGCGAATAAAATGAACGTAACAGAGCGTGTACTACAAAGAGCGAAAGAGTACATGGAAAATAAAGAATATGCTTTAGAGAAATTGAATGAAAGCAAAATTAGAAAACCGAAATTCGTGCAAGAAAAAAGAGAAAATCATTACGAGTATAAAATCGGCGATCGTGTAAATGTATTAGATTATGATGATTTTGGTATTATCTATAAGGAAATAGATAATTTCTATAACGTCGTTGTATATTATAACGGTGAATTTGTTGAAGTGAATGTAAAACGTATAACGTTAGAGGTAGCGGCGAAGGAATTATATCCAGAGGGGTACGACTTAAATACACTATTTGTCGATTATAAAGAAAGAAAAATGCAACATGATATAGAGCGCGGATCGAAAAAAGCGCTTCGTAAAATCCAAAAAGAAATAAGAAAGAATAGAGGATAATATAGAATGGTAACGATTAGACAAGAGCAAAAAAACGATTATAGAAAAACAGAAGAAGTGGTACAACAAGCATTTTTCCATGAAGAATTTAGTGATAAAACAGAACATGAACTTGTAAAACGTATTAGAGAATGTGACGCGTTTATTCCTGAATTATCAATCGTTGCAGTAGATGAGGAAATCGTTGGTCACATTATGTTATCTAAAATTACGATAGAACAAGGTGCAACTTCTGTAGAATCATTAGCGCTTGCACCGGTATCAGTTGCTAGGAAGCATCAGAAAAAAGGAATCGGTGGGAAGCTTATTGTAGCTGCGTTAGAAAAAGCGAAAGAACTTGGATACGGGGCAGTTGTAGTATTAGGACATCCAGAGTACTATCCGAAATTTGGTTTTAAGAAAGCAAGTGAGTGGAATATAAAAGCACCGTTTGAAGTGCCTGAAGAGGTGTTTATGGTGGTGGAATTAAGGGAGAATGCTCTTGAAGGTGTAGAAGGAGTTGTTCAGTACTCGAGTGCATTTGCTCAGTAGGAATATCAGTTAAGAAATGTAATCATAAAAGATGCTATCTTTTTGTAGAGATATACAGAAAGATAGCTTTTTTTATTAAACAAATTCACTTGCGTATATTTTGCTCAATGAATAATTAAGGTGGTAAAATTGATATAGAAATGTAAAGGGAGAGAATATGATGAAGAATCGAGAAACAGATAGCAATGAGAATGTAGTTACGTTATATGTTACAAGACACGGTAAAACGATATTAAATACGAATCATCGCGCGCAAGGTTGGGCAGACTCTCCATTAGTAGAAAAAGGTGTGGAAGTTGCCTCTAATTTAGGAACAGGATTAAAAGATGTTCATTTTGCGAATGCGTATAGTAGTGATAGCGGCCGAGCGATTGAAACTGCTAATTTAGTATTAAAATATAGTGAGCAAACAAAATTGAAACTAGAGCAAAGAAAACATTTACGAGAATTAAATTTTGGTATTTTTGAAGGTGAAAAACTTGAAAATATGTGGGATGTGGTTGGAAAAGCTGCGGGTGTTACATCACCTGAAGAACTCATGAAGTTTTCTATTCAAGAAGTGATTAATCTCATTAGAGCAGCAGATCCTACGAAACAGGCGGAAGATTGGGAATTATTTTCTACTCGTATAAAAGAAGAGATTGATAAAATTAGTGAAGAATCTGCTGCAAATGGAGGTGGCAACGTTTTAGTTGTCGTTCATGGGCTTTTGATTACTACATTAATCGAAATGTTAGACAGTAGCCAAACAAAACTTGGAGTAGAGAATGCTAGTGTGACGAAGATTATATATCAAAATGGAACATACACAGTCGAGTCGGTTGGAGATATGAGCTATGTTGCAAAAGGGAAAGAAAGTGTGGAAATATAATTAAATCTCAAATAGAAATAAGAAAAGGAGGCTAGAAAATCTAGCTTCCTTTTCTTATTTCTATTTATAAAATTAGGTTGGGGTATTTTAGTGAAAATATCCATTATGTAGAGTATTTCTTTGTTCAACAGTTGGATCATTTAATTGAATAAAGGTGTAGCTTTTTGAATAAGGCCATTTTGCTGAAAAGGATATCTCCAATTTTTAACGAATACAGGGTTATAAATAAGAAAAAGTGGTGAGATAAATAGGGAGAGAATTTAATTTCTTTTTGGAAAATAAAACGGAGAAATGTATCATTAACAGGCTTCGGAGCGCGGGGTGTGTTTTCGCAGAAGATGAGACCCGGTTACTTATGTCAGAGGCAGAAACCCCAGAGGATTTAAAGAAAATGGTGGAAATGCGGGCCCATGGTTTACCACTTGAATATGTTGTTGGATACGCAGCATTCTGTGGATTGCGGATAGAAGTGGACCGAGGTGTTTTCGTGCCTCGTCAACGTACAGAGTTTCTTGTTCACCAGGCAAAAGCTCTGTCATGTTTTGATGATATCGTCGTTGATCTATGTTGCGGGTCAGGGGCTGTGGGTGTAGCTCTGGTGGAAGCTTTAGGACAAGTTGAGTTGTATTCTGTTGATATTGACCCTGTCGCAGTACGATGTGCAAGCCGCAACGTAACAAATTTCGGTGGACATGTTTTTGAAGGTGACTTGTATAATGCTTTGCCTCATTCACTTAAAGGTCGTGTGAATACCTTAGTTGCAAACGTACCATATGTTCCTACCAAGGCAATAAAGCTACTCCCACAGGAAGCTCGCCTACATGAACCAAAGATAGCGCTTGACGGGGGAGAGGATGGACTTCACATTCAGCGAAGAGTAGCAAAAGAAGCATTTCTCTGGCTAGCACCGGGAGGTCATCTTTTAATAGAGACGAGTGAAATGCAGGCAACTCAGACCTTTGCAATTTTTGCTGATGCTGGGCTTACTCCGAAATTGGTTAGAGATGAGGAACTAGACGCTACTGTCGTTATAGGAGTGAATTCTCGTTTTTAGCATAAATTAGTACGTAGTTTTATTTACAAATGAGCACAAAATTTACACGGACCCGTTATTTGAAGAAGAAAGGACATAACATATGTTATGTCCTTTCATTTATTAACTGTTTTCAATTCAGGTCTTGATAAAATCGAATTTAACTTCCTTTTTAAGTGGTAACGATTAAGGGATTAATAAAATCTTCCCTGTACTTTTTCTGCTCTCTAATAATTCATGGGCACGGGCACCGTCTTCTAAAGAGAATGTAGTAGGATTTGCAATTTTTACTTTCTCGGCCATAATCCATTCGAATAATTGAGAGGAGCGTTCTTTTCTCTCTTCATAAGATGTAAGCACGTTCCAAAGGTCTCCGCCAGTTAAAGTTTTCGAAGTATCCATAAGCATACGCGGATCAACGGGCGCAGGATTACCGCCGGCCATTCCGTAAAATACGACAGTACCACCAGTTTTAGTTGTGCTAAAACTTTCCTCTAATGTAGAACCTACTGATTCATATACAACATTTACTCCATCACCGTTTGTTATTTCAAGTACTTTCGCAGGCCATGATTCCGTATATAAAAATACATGATCAGCACCAGCTAATGTAGCTATTTGTGCTTTTTCTTTTGATGATGTGAGGCCGATTACTTTTCCGCCTAGTAGTTTAATTATTTGAATAAGAAGTTGCCCAACACCACCAGCGGCAGCATGTACTAAAGCTATATCACCTTGTTTTATTTGATAGCTATCGTTCGTTAAATAATGTGCTGTTAGACCTTGCAATAAGACAGAAGCGGCTGTTTCAAAAGAAATAGAATCTGGAAGCTTAATTGCTTTCTCAGACGGAACAGCAACTAGCTCTGCATTTGCAAATGGGACATCAGCAAATGCAATGCGGTCTCCAGGATTAATATTCGTAACGTCAGCTCCTACTTTTTCAACAATACCAGCGCCTTCATAACCTAATACATAAGGCGGATTGCCAGCGAGATGATAATCACCGCGGCGTCTATAAATATCGGCGAAATTTAAACCGATTGCTTTCGTGCGGACAAGAATTGCATTTGGATTTATGATTGGATCATTTAGTTCTTTATATTGTAGTACATCCGGATTTCCGAACTGTTCGAAACAAAGTGCTTTCATATGGAATACCTCCATTTGTATTGTTTGTCGATGCTCTTTATCATACAATACATATATCAATAGACAAAGAGGATTATTTCGATGAAATCAATCGGAAATATCGATTGAAAAGAGGGATGATAAATGGAGATAAAACAGTTAATTACATTTAAAATAGCGGCACATACTTTGAATTTTACACAAACTGCGAAGAAATTAAACTTTGCTCAATCGAGCGTAACGGCGCAAATTAAAACGTTAGAAGCTGAGTTAGGTACGCCGTTATTTGAAAGATTAGGGAAACGTCTTTTTTTAACTGAAGCAGGCAGAAAGTTTCAATTATATGCCGACAAGATGATTGCACTCAGTAACGAAGCGAAAATGGCTGTGAAAGATGATGAGGAAATAGCAGGTACGTTAATAATCGGTGCGCAAGAGAGTCAATGTACATATAGGCTGCCATCTATATTAAAGAGGTTTAAAGCACAATTTCCTCAAATAAAGCTTATATTTAAACCAGCACATTCCAATAAAGATGCGAAGGAACAATTGATGGAGGGTAAAGTCGATCTTGCTTTTATTTTGGACGAATGTAAAACAGAAGATGCTTTACATGTGGAGCCGCTTATGAAAGAAGAATTAAAAGTAGTAGCTGCTTCAGGGCATTATTTACTCGAGCAAACTTCCGTTTCTATAAAAGATTTAGAAAGGGAAACACTTTTGTTAACAGAACTTGGTTGCTCGTACCGAACTTTATTTGAAGAGCTATTTCGTACAGAAGATGTGTATCCAGCAAATAAAATTGAGTTCGTTAGTGTCGAGGCAATTAAACAATGTGTTATTGCAGATTTAGGTATAGCCGTTTTACCAGCGATAGTAGTAGAAAAAAATATACGAGAGGGGACTATAAAACAGTTACATGTAGAAAATGTAATTTCACCGATTTATACACAAATTGCTTGGCATAAAGATAAGTGGATGACAGCTCCGTTACAACAATTTATTGATGTGACGAGGGAGTTTTTTACGACGGATTAAGTGGAGAAATTGGTATTAATATTAGTATAAAAGTGTTCGGAGTGTTATTTGATTTTGATATAAAAGTGAAAGAGCCTTACTGCATTTTATTGTGGTAAGGTTCTTTCAAGTTGTTAATAGTTTAAGAACAGTTATTTACAAGGACATATCTTTATAATCACTTTTAAGTATCGCCATAATAATTTCATCCGAGTACGTATCGTTATAAAATAAAGATTGGCGTAAGGTGCCTTCTTTTACAAACCCAACCTTTTCATAAGCTTTAATTCCGCGTAAATTATGGCTAAAAACTTCTAACTGTAACCGATTTAATGATAGGTTTTCAAAAACAAACCTTAAAACAATTGTAATTGCTTCAGTTCCATAGCCTTTTCCTGTTAATGCTATGGAAAGCATTGATATTCTGAATACTGCTCTTTTGTTCTCCTCATCGATATTTAAAATCGACAACTCTCCAATCATTTCGTTAGTGCTTTTTAAACAAATAGCGAAATCATAGCGACTTGAATCATTATTTATATGATCTATATGTGCTTTAATTTGCTCAAATGAAAAAGTAGACTTGGTTCCAGTCATATATCTTATTTCATCATCCATTGTACTTTCTAATATAATAGGCGCATCTAGCTGACAAAGAGGTCTTAAATAAATTCTGTCACTCTCTAATCTCATTATAAATTTCTCCTTAAGGTTGGTGATAGAGTATCTAAATGTTTTTGATAAGAGTTGTATTGTTTGAAAAGTATGAGTCTTACTTTAATGTTACATGAATTTTATAATGATATGGTATACCTAAAATAAATGATAAAAGTTTTATACACAACAAAATATATCATTAAACTATTTGTTATTATCATTATTATTGTTTTTCATTCCACTTTTAAATGAACATGAGTTTTTTCTAGATAGTTTAAGTAGAAAATAAGTATGTACCACTAATCTGCATCGTAGTTCAACAAGAACTAAATAATTTTATCGACACTTTAAAAGAGCGTGTTTTGATTATTTTTCAAAATAAGCCCTTTCTTTTTGTTTATTCCCGATTAACGGATAGTAAGACACCATATTCGAGTCGCGAATGAAGCAAAGTAGGTAGGGGGAAGTTTGTCCACTCATAAAAGCTGGATAGAGTATGGATGTTTCTTTAGTATTTTGGAATAATTTAACATAATATGTTTTCTTTCATCCAAATTTATGCTGTAATTAAAACAAAGGAGGCAAGTAAATGGGGAAAGAAATTAAACGGTATGTAATGTGCACTTTGATATTTACATGGATACTATGGGGGCTACTAATTAACTTAATAAAATTTAACATTACGACATTTGGTACACCGCTAGCGATGATAGTATTTGTTTTTGGGGGAATCATGCCGGCAATCGTTGCAATTAGCTTAAAGAAAAAATATGGATCAAAAGAAGATTTCAGAGTGTTTATAAAAAATGTTGTTAATCCTAAGTATCATTTTTTATGGTATATTCTAATCGTTGTTTTGGCTTTTATTAGTTGTTATCTGCCAATAATATTTGGTGGAGCAACGATGCAAAAACCATTATACGTGGCATTGCTTAGTTTTCCAATAATGATCGTTGGTGGTGGTCTTGAAGAAATCGGATGGAGAGGATTCTTACAGCCTGCCCTTCAGAAAAGGTTTTCGGCATTTTTTAGTACGATTATTGTGAGCTTTATATGGGCTATTTGGCACTGGCCGTTATGGTTTATTCCGGGCACGAATCAAACTCAAAGGGATTTTATAGCTTTTATAATTACGACAATTGCCATATCGTTCTTATTAACTACAATTTTTAACGCAACTAAAAGTATTTTTATGTGTCTAACTTTCCATGCGCTTCTTAATTCTTTTTGGAGTGTGTATGTGCCAAATGATAAAGTGTTACCAGCATTTTCAACTTTTATTTTCGGGATTTTCGTGTTTATTGTGTATAAAGTCGTAATAAAAAGAAAGAATCTCTTATTGATTAGGTAACTGAAATAATAAAAGGAAACATATTAATATATTTTATTATGGATATGAAACTAATTAATAAGAACACGACACAAACATAATTAAAAAATAATACAGGTTTGTGCCGCAAAAAAATTGTAAAACTATAAACAGCGTCAAAAAGAATGAAGAGCCTTTCCGTATACATATACAATGTTAACGATAGTTATAGTAGTTCATTTGCTAAAACAACCGAATTAACTAAGGTCCGTATCCGGAGGATTGTACCCAAGGTGACGAGCCATTGATACAATTTGTCCTTTATGATGAAATTCATGTGTCTCTGTATGAGTTAAAAGCCATAGTGGTGTTGTGCTCCAAGGTTCTTTTTGCCATTTCACTTCATTTGCTATATTTTCGAGCCAGCGGTCATTGTATTCATCTAAAAAACGTTGTACAGTCGCCTCTACTAACTTAAATCTATCACGGACTTTGGCGACATCTGCATGCTCAATTTCATCATCACTAGCGAATGAAAAATCTGCTCGTTTTTGATTGAATGCGAATGATCCAAGCCAGTATCGATAGCAATCGGCTACATGAATATGTGTCTTTATAATGCTACCGCCCCCGAAATTCGGAACAGTGCTATGTAATTTTTCTAATGGGATTTCTTCCAAAAACGAAAATAGGGTTTCTCTTGTAGAGCTAATAAGATGATATTGTTGTTTTAAAATATGTAACATGTAATTACACTCCTCTTTTATTTATTAAACTATTTGTGTAGTAAGTAATTCTATATTTATTAGGGGTGAACCTTTTAAATGTTTTTACAAAGCATATTAGATGTATTTCTTCATTGTTTCTGATAGATTAAACAAGATGAAACTTTAATAAGTTGAACATTCTTAGTTCATAATAAATGGTACATGGAGAAGGGGAACGATAAAATGAATAGAATAATTGGTTTAAAACAATTTGAAATAACGCGTGGGGCATTACTTAAATTTATGGAAACGTTAGATGATAAAACTGTGGATACACAGCCAGAGGGATTTAATAATACAATTCGTTGGCATATTGGTCATGTGTTAACGGCAGCAGAAGTTTTCATGTTTGGAAAAGAATTCAAACAATTACCAACTGAATATCCAGGTATGTTTGGGTATGGATCAAGACCATCTAAATGGAAAACAGAGGGGCCGTCATTGGAAGTGTTAGCGGCTCAATTAAAAGAACAAGCAAAACGTATTAACGAAATTCCAGCAGAAGCGTTTGAAAATAAACTGCAAGAGCCATTCCTAGGATTGGAAACAGTAGGGGAGCTTTACGGCATGATGCTTTATCATGAAGCTGATCATATTGGACAAATGAAGGCGATGGAACGTATGATTAAAGCTCTTTAGTTTAAATTGCATATAGAAAACGAGATCACAGATGGTTTGTCAAAAATGAGGTGTAAGTAGTTACAATCTTATTTTTGACAATACAGGTGTATAAATAGACAAAAAGGATAGATAATTTATTATCTATCCTTTTTGTCGTTGAGTTTCTTGAAGGATTATGAGTAGGAATAGTTATTACTTTTTGGTTTGCATAATAGAAAAATATTGAAGGAAATACAGAAATAAGGTTGCGAAATCTATATGAAATATAAGTATAATAGTAGAGAAGAACTAGAAATAGGGGTGAATACTATGATTACATTAGAACAAAAGTTGGAGCAATACACACATACATATGGACAGTTAAAGGGAGAGCTAAAATGGAAAACGAGTGATTCTCGAACTGGAATGATGATTGCTGCTATGTATACAGGTAGTGATAAATTGTTTGATCTTGGACGTTTTTTAGAAATTAGTAGTTATATTAAAAATCAAGTAGGGATGTTTTCATACTTAAAGTCTTATCATCGCTTTGTGGTGGCCGCAACATTAGATATTCACTTTACAGATTATAAGAAAGCTTTTCGGAAGTTTTTAGACTTATATGAACAATTGGTTGCTGGTGGTTTTAGCCGAAGTATATTTACTTATCTCGCAGCAGCTGTGCTTTTAACAGAAGAGAATGAACAGCATGGCACGCACATTCAGCTTTCGATGCAAGTATATAAACGTATGAAAGAGGATCACCTTTTTCTTACAAGTGCAAACGATTACCCACTCGCGGTTTTACTAGCAGGACAATCAGAGAATGTAGAAACACTTATGGACCGTGTAGAACGTCTTTATCAGAAACTAGCGGAAGCGGGTTTGCGTAAGGGGAATGACCTTCAATTTTTAAGTCATATTCTTTCACTAAAGAAAGATGCCCGTGAAGAAATGTTAGTTGCAACATGTACAAATATATGGAATTTGTTAAAACAAGAAAAAGTAAAAGTGAAACAGATGCATTATCCAGCAATCGGGCTACTAGCGTTACTTGAAGATGGAGAAAAAGAGATTCATGCTATTAAAGCGTTGATTGAAAAACTACAGGGGGAGAAATTATTCCGTTGGCAGACAGATGCGAATATTCTTATTGCCATTCAACTGTTCGTAAGTCAGAAAGGTGAGGAAAGTAAAGCTACCAACACAGGTTTACAAACAATGATAGAAGTCCTCATACAAGCACAACAAGCAGCTATGATGGCAACGATTGCCGCTTCATCTGTAGCAACCTCTTCAGCTAGTAGTAGTTCATAATGTGTAACTCCTTTAATAAGTAAGATAAAAAAGCCCATCACTTTCTCATGAGTGATGGGCTAACTATTTTTACATAATCAGTATTATCTTTTCGACGCCTTCAAATGTTTAAGTTGTGTAACAATCATAATGCTAATAACAACGAGTAAAAACCATGAACTAATTTTGCTTAAGTGAACGAAATTCCACGCTTCCCGTTGATTTGGATATTGCCATGCTCCGAAAAATGTTGCGATGTTTTCCGCAATCCAAATAAAGAAACCAATAAGGAAAAAGGAGAGAACGAGTGGCATTGTATATGTAACGCCTCGTAATGAAAATTCTACAAATGTCCGAAAGAAAACGATGAATAATAGTAAAGTTAATACCCATCTAAAGTCATATAGAAAATGATGTGTGAAAAAATTAAAGTAAATCATTGCTCCTAGCGGTACGGCAAAAATAGCCCTCGGCCAATGGTGCATTTGTAAATGCAATCTTCTCCACGCTTGGCATATGTAACTGGCAACACTTGCATACATAAAGCCACTGTAAAGCGGAACTCCAAAAACTTTTGAAAATGCCTCTTCAGGATAACTCCATGAACCGAAATGTACTTTATATATTTCTAGTAGAAGGCCGATGAAGTGGAAGACAGTAATTACTTTTAGTTCGTCTTTCGTTTCAAGTCCAGTTTTGTACATAATCCACTGCATAAGAAGACATACAATGAGTATGAAATCGTAGCGGTATAACCCTGGAATCGAAATGATTTTTGAAAGGGCTAGTGTTAAGAAAATAACGACTGGGAATAAACAGGATAATGCTTGTTCATAAGTAAAATAGAGTAGTTGTTTTACATAAAACATGTTTTCACCTTCTATGAGTTCTTGTTTTGATTGAATAATCTGAAGAATAATTTAGTATACTATAGTTCTAAATGATAGAGAACTATAATTAGTTTGTTTGAAAAAATAAAAAAATGTAAAATGAAGTTAATTCAATGTAGAGGAGATGTGCCAATGTCGGCGCTTATTGTAAGTATCCCGTTTATAAAGCAGTTTATGGAATAAGGGGATAAATAGGTTAAAATAAGTATCCCCGTTATTAAAAAAGGGGGAGTTTGAAATGACAGTGAATCTTTTTCAAAATAAAACAATGAAATTAACAGCTATGAGAGAAGCAGATGCTGAAGTAATGGCTATGTGGCAAGAAGATAGTGAGTATGTAAGGAATGTAGATACAGATGTAGCATTTCCGCAATCGATACAAGAAATAGCGAGTGATGGGCTATTAAAGGGGCGAAGATCGAATAGTGTTGCTTTCATGGTAAGGACAGTTCAAGAAGATCGCTTAATTGGTTTTGTTGCAATTCATGGCATAGAGTGGAATAACAGAACGGGTTTATTAGCAATTGGTATAGGAGATGCAAATGATAGAGGGAAAGGATATGGAAGAGAAGCGATCCATCTTATCTTAAAATATGCTTTCTATGAAATGAATTTACACCGCGTTGGCCTCGATGTTATTTCTTATAATAAAGCTGCTATTGAGTTGTATAAAAAAATGGATTTTCAGATAGAAGGCTGTATGAGAGAAGCAGTTCAAAGGGATGGGAAGTGTTTTGATCGTATCATTATGGGGATATTGCGAGATGAGTGGATAGAGCTGCAAAAATAAAAATGGTGGTAACAAGTTAATTATTCATACTATGAATAATTAACTGAAAAGGAAAACTAGGTAGGTACTAGTTTTCCTTTTTATTTTTGGTACTAATTATATGTTCTTATGAATAGTTTGTATCCTGTGAATAAAAGGGTACAGCCTAAAGCGAATGTTAATATTACTCCAGTTGAAAGATTAATAGAAGGATTAAAAACTAAAGTCGCTGTTTCGCCAGTTAGAACACTGTGAATATTCACGTAAGTAAATGGATTGTAAGGAGAAGAGAAACTCTTCATTCCAATAAAAGCTATAATACCTACAAAAGACGTTGTAATACTTAGGCTTTTTAGTAAAAGCGATGAAATATAGTAAAAAGAATATAGAAAAAATGTGAGTACAACAGTTAGTAATAATACTTGTCCGAAGTAATTTTTCAAAGTGATAAAGTGAAATTGATCTTTAATGGGATTTAAACTATTGTATTCACTGCCAAATGGATTAGGCTCTGATCCTTCGTATACAAGGACTGGATAATTGAAGCTCCCGACTCCTTTCGTAAAATAGCTACATAACAAAGGAATGAGTAGCATTAGTAAAACGAAAACAAGTGTAGAAAGGAATCCACTAAAATACTTCGTTAGAAATAATGATTTTCGTTTAATAGGCAAAGTATAGTAAAAATGCAAACCACGCTTCTTATTATTCATTTCAGAAGAAATATTATTTCCGAAAATAAAGCACCCCAATAAAATGAGTACTGGTATATAGTAGTACTGGATTATTTGATATAAAAATAATGAGCCAGTTGTACCATAACGCATAGTGCTCTTTTTCCATTGATCTAAGGCACTACCTGTAAATTGATCGTAAATTGTAAATAGGAAGGGGGTATAAGTAGTATTTTGAATAAATGGTTCAACTGTATTTTTTTTCAGTAATAATAATTCTTCCAACGTTGCTCGTGCTGTAAATAAGGAAATATTTTGTTTCTCAATGACGAGAGGGAAAGAGTTAGTGCCTTTTGAGCTCTTAAACATAAATTGTAACTGATTTATATTTTCTTCATATATGTCTTGCCAATTACCTTGAGAATAGTTCGTGATCCATTTGTTCTTCTTGGAAAGAGATTGCTGATATTCTTGAATAGCTAATTTACTTTCTGTGATTTTTTCAACATCGCCATTCTGTTCAGCTTCAATCTTTTGCAGTTCTAGTTCTTTTAAAGCCTGTTGCGAAATGTTAACGCTATATTGTGCAAATGATAAATTTCCACGCTGGATATCTTTCGCGACAGAATAATTTAAGAAATATAAACTACTAACGAAAAGAATAGAAGTTAATAAAGCAATCCATGTTGTTTTTTTCTTGAAAGATTTTTTGAATTCAAATTGGAAGAGTTGCTTCATATTACACACCTCGCTTTCGATTCATGCATATGGCACATAGTAAGAGCAAAAATGTACTTCCAATTAACACCACTGCACCTAATGGATAATATCCATTATTATCTAAAATGACGCGATCTATTTGTTGATAGGAAAGGGGGGATAGAAACGGATTAAAGCCGATTTTTGATAAAATGAAACCAATGCTCAAAATAAAAGTGAGAATTAAATATGTAACAAGAGTATTTCTTATCCAAAATCCAATGAGTACTAATAAGGAAATAGCTACAGTGGAATAAAATAGACTGTAAGTGAGAGCTGTTTTTAAGTATGTACCTGAACTAGTAATAGTTTCTGTTTTTGTGAAAAGCGGGTAATTAAAAATATTACCGGTAGATTTTCCGAATATTGTCGGTAGTATATAAGACAGTGAAAATACTAGTAAAATCCATAGGAGACTAACAACAAGTAAACTGAAAAATTTTATTAAGACATAGTGACTACGAGAAATAGGTAAAGTATAGGCTAACTTAATCGTATGGTCTTCAAATTCTTTCGTAATGACTGTACCTAGTAAGAATAGTAAAATAAAGAATCCTGGGGCATTGAGTAGTAGTGAAATTACTTTTTTCATAAATAGAGATGGTTGAATGGAAAGGTCAAGGTCTTCTTTTGGCAAACCTTGTTGTAATAAGTTTTCATTCAGTTGAATTGCTTTTTTCATATCTTTTTCGCTAGCTGAGAAACCTCCTTCTACTTGTTGAAAGCGCATAGCTAAGTCATACACTTTCATTTCAGTCTGTAATTCATTTTTCCACTTGTTATCTTTTACTTCTTGTATAAGTTGATTTAAATGTTTTAATAGCGGAAGTCCAATCTCTAATCGAGATTCAATTTTTGCGTTAGGTCCTTTTTTTAATGAATCTTGATCTCCTGTAACTTGATTAAAAACTTCTGTTTCGTATTTGGAAAAAAATTCGATTTTTTTCATTTGGACTATGTCTTGTTTTAGTGCATTATGAAGAAATAACCCGCAGATGATTAGTATAGTAGCGATGATTAAAGTAAAGAGAATGTTAGAGTAGAGCATTTTTTTTAGTTCGAATAGAAATATTTTCATGTCGTATCACCACATACATGAAATACTTCTTCATATCTTTTTTCAGAACCGATAACTTCTTTTTGAATATCAATAATATTAATGTTATGAGAATGAAATAGATTAATAAGGTCTTGGATGGTGTGGTGTTCTAATTGAATTCGAAGGCTTTTCTTAGTTAACACTGCTTGTACGTTTTCTTGTAATAAAACGTGTTGTGCGTGTTTTAAATCTGAAAAGAAGAAGTAATAATAAATTTTTTCATACTTTGTCATATCCTCTTCTATTAATTTTCCATCTTTTAAAAAAAGAATCTTCTTTGTAACACGGTCAATTTCAGATAAATTATGAGAAGAAAGAATGATTGTTGTACTTTCTTCTACTAAGCGTAATAAAATATTTCTCATCAGTATCGCACTAGTTGGATCCAAACCATTTAGAGGTTCATCAAGGAACATAAGCTTTGGTTTGTTTAAGATTGCCATCGCTAAGAGAAGGTGCTGTTTCATACCTAAGGAGTACTCTTTAATTTTCTTCTTCGCATAATTTCCCATTCCTACATATTTTACAACTTCATTCATGCGTTCTTTTGAAATTTTTTGCACATCACAAATGAATGCAAGATGGTCATAGCCGTTTAAATAGTCATATAGTACAGAATTGTCCTGTAAAAAAGAAACGTCTGTAAACACAGAAACATCTTTGTTAGATTTCCCGATCAATTCAATATTTCCAGATGTAGCTGGCAAAAGGTTAGTAACTACATTTAAAAAAGTAGTTTTACCAACACCGTTAGGACCAACTAAAGCCCAAATTCCTGGGGAGTTGATGGTGAGGTTAATGCCATCTAATATTTTTTTATGTTTGTAATTTTTTGATAAATTATTGATAGATAGAATAGTCAACTAGAATTCCTCCTTTTTAATAAATTGGTATAAAATGTAATTGTGTAATTAATTATAACTGAAAATTCAGATTTATAAAGAGGTATAGATATAAATTTAAGCTTTTTCTAAATCGCATTCTGAAATCTATTATGTGAATAATTTAGAAATGAGACTGTGAAGAAAGGAAAAAGAGCACTTGTTGGAGAATTTTTACAATGTGTGGATTAGAGAAAAAGGAGTTATGCAAAATGAATTTAGAAAAAGCAAAACCAGTAAATGAAGAAGTCGCTGAATTAAAGGAACTAATTAAAGAATTGCACGGAAGTGTACATCAACTGCAAAGTGAAGTGCAGCAACTAAGGCACGAAAGACCGGTTGTTGAAGTGCGAAAGGGTGTTCAATTATCACCAACAATCATCGGACAAATTGGCGGTATGATATTAGGTGGGTTAGCAATTATCGGTATATTTTGGTGAACGAAAAAAGGTATGCAATTTAGAGTTGCATACCTTTTTTATTGTCGTTATTTGTCGGTAAGTCGATATTCTCTGTCGAATCGTCGATATAATTAGAAAATCGTTGATATATTCGAAGAAACGATTGATATATTTTAAAAATAGTCGATATAATTTCACGCACTATAACTTTTAGATTAAATAACGTAAATAAATATAAGCGTGTGATAATAGTAATGCAATGATAGTTAAGGGTAAGCCAATTTTTAAGAAGTCCATATAAGAGAAAGCATGTCCTTCACGTTTTGCAATACCAGCAACGACTACGTTTGCGGATGCTCCGATTAATGTTCCGTTTCCGCCTAAGCAAGCTCCAAGTGAAAGCGCCCACCATAGTACTTCGATTTGCGGAGAGTCGACAGATAATCCGAGCCCTGTAGCTAAATCTTGAATAAGCGGGATCATCGTTGCGACAAAGGGGATATTGTCAATTGTCGCAGATGCGATGCCTGATACCCACAAGATAAGTATCGCAGCGAAACCGATATCGCCATTTGTTACGTCGAGTACTTCTTTTGCAAGTGAAGAAATAAGTCCGATATCAATTAACCCGCCAACGAGAACGAATAGTCCGGCGAAGAAGAAAATGGTCACCCATTCAACGTGGGCAAATACATCTTCAATATCATGTTCCTTTACTCCAATTAGCATAAGAAGTGTAGCGCCTGTCATCGCGACAACGGCAGCGTCTACATGAATAACAGAATGGAGGATAAAGCCTAAAATAGTTAGTCCCAAAATCGTAATTGATTTTAAAAGGAGGCTTTGATCTTTAATGTAATCTTTTTCGTTTAATACCATAAGTTTTTCGATTTGCTCAGGTGTTGTTTTTAGTTTGTTGCGATACATAAAGTAAATAATGCCAAGTGTAACGATAGAAATAATGATTACGATTGGAGCTAAGTTTAGTAAAAAGGCATTAAAATCTAAATGCTTGTTTGCTGATCCAATCATAATGTTCGGTGGGTCACCGATTAATGTTGCTGTTCCGCCTATATTTGAAAATAGTACTTCTGAAATCAAATAAGGAACAGGGTTTACTTTTAAAATACGTGTAATGGATAGTGTAACAGGTACGATTAATAACACGGTTGTTACGTTGTCCAAAAATGCTGATCCGACAGCAGTTAATAGGGATAGCAATAATAAAATGCGGATGGGTTTTCCACCAGCTGCTTTTGCCGCTTTAATGGCTACAAATTCAAATACGCCTGATTGACTCGTAATATGTACGAGAATCATCATCCCAATTAAAAGGGTGATCGTTTCCCATTGAATATGTGATGTGAAAGCGGTATGTAAATCTACAACTCCAAAAATCATCATAATAGCAGCACCGAATAGTGCGATTACAGCACGATTCAATTTCTCAGAAATAATAAATCCATACGTGATTAAAAATACGGCAATTGCAAAATAATATTGCCAATTTGCTACTTCATGTGCTGATTGTTCCAATCATGTCACCTTCTTTAAAGTATGTATTCAATTGTCAAAATGTATCTCGCTGTATTCATACGGGATAAAATATATTGTAGCAAATTCAAAAAAGAAAGAAAACTATTTAACAAAGTGAAGGAAAAAATGATGATTTTACATATGATATAAAAAAATAAAGAAACACAGTGCAAATTATTAGGAAAAGTGGGCGCTGTCCTCTAATATAGAGATAGCAATTTACATTATTTTTGCGTAAAATGGTTTAAAGAGGTGAATTCCGATGGAAATAGTAAAAGATAGTTCTCTTATTCAAAATGAAATTGAACGTTTTGTAAATAAAGATGTATATATTCATTTAGAAACAACGAACGGAGCGTATGCGTCACACTTTAATGAAAAGATGATGACAGTTGGAGCATTCATTCGAAATGCAATTATTCGCTTTGAACGCGGGAAGATTACTGGAACGAATCCATACCGAGTTGGTTTGAAAATGGATCATGGTTGGGTATATGCAGAAGGTATTACGCACTGGGAAGTAGACGATAAAGAGCGTTTATTACTTGCAGGGCATGATAATCAAGGTCGCTTAGCAGTTGCACTTGAGTTAAGCTTAACACCATTTAAGTAAGAAGGAGGGAAACTTATGGAGAGACATGTACTTGTTGTATTTCCGCATCCAGATGATGAAGCATTTGCTGCGGGAGGAACAATTCGCTTATTAACAGATCAAGGAGTACCTGTAACGTATGCGTGCGGTACTTTAGGACAAATGGGACGTAACATGGGGAAAAATGTATTTGCTAACCGTGAAACGATTCCAAATATCCGTGAAAAAGAATTAAAAGATGCATGTGAAGCGATGGGAATTCAAGATTTAAGAATGCTTGGTTTCCATGATAAAACGTTAGAATTTGAAGATGTTGATTTCGTTGCAGATAAAATTGAAGCAATCATTCAAGAAGTAAATCCATCTCGAATTATTACATTTTATCCAGAGCACGGCGTACATCCAGATCATGATGCATTTGGCCGCGCAGTCGTTCGCGCTGTATCACGTATGTCAAAAGAAGAACGTCCAGTCATTCATGCAGTCGCGATTACGAAAAATCGCGAAGCTGTATTAGGTGAGCCGGATGTTGTAAATAATATTAGTGAAGTGTTTGATCATAAATTAGCTGCACTAGGCGCGCATCGTTCCCAAACAGAAGCAATGCTGGAAGACACACATGCAAAAATCAAAAATAAAGATGCAGCAACATTAAAATGGCTGCAACTTGAACAATTTTGGACTTATAAATGGGAGTAGGCTAGAAGGAAACCTTCTAGTAGCTCTTACATAGAAAAAGCATCGTCATTTGTGACGGTGCTTTTTTAGTGAATCATTTTTATTCTCTCGCTATTTGCGAGCAGATTTTACTTTATCTTGTACTCCATTCTTTTGTGAATTCATCATGATATGCTTCGCTCCAATGGTATGGCTGCAATTCTTTTAACGGTTTGAAAATAATATCTTGTTTAGAATTTGTAATGGCGCATAGTACTTCTGGTCCCCAATAAAATAAACGTTCTTGGCATACACCACAAGGAGATAATACTTTTAACTCAGAATGCTCATTTTCCCTTGCAAGACAAATCGAATGTGTAACTTTCTTATGAAATTTATGGGCCTCTAAAATAGCACCTGTTTCCATACAAAGTTCTGTTGAAGCGTTTATTACGTCAGGGGCCACACTTGTATAAATGGATCCATCTTCTACACGAATTGCTGCAGCTCCGCCCCAACCATGTGGGTATCTTTGGTCAATTAAACTTTTCACTGCATCATATAATTGTTGTTCAATGCTCAATTGTAGTTCCTCATTTCTAGGTGATTTTTGATTCAATGATTGTTATTGTTTTTTTAGTAATACCGCTAAAAAACAATAGACATCTAATTTCACACAACGAATGTAAGAAGTACTCTTTATTTGCGTTTATTAATTTCAACTATTCTTAATTATTTCATAAAAAGGTATTGGTATCAAGGAATCCTTCAAGGCTCAATACTAGAAAAAGAAACGCAATATGTAATATAATTGAAAAAGTATATTTAAAAAATCAATGTTAATATTACCCTCCTATAAGTATTAACATACGTAATTGAGGTGTTTTCTTTGTTGTTTTATGACCGTATTTCTATAATGGCCCCTCCTGTTCCGTAGCTTAGGAAAGTCTTTTTATTTTTGAGATTTTCATAGTTATAGGAGGGTATGAAATATGAAAAAAGTCTCAGTACCATCACTTTTGTTAATGATTATACTTGTCGCATTTCCGCAAATTAGTGAAACGATTTACACACCGTCTTTACCTGACATTTCAAAGGCGTTACATGTAAGTAATAATGAGGTACAGTTAACGCTTAGTGTGTATTTTGCTGGATTTGCTTTAGGTGTATTTTTTATTGGATGGTTATCGGATATAATTGGCCGTCGCCCGGCAATGTTACTTGGAATTGTTGTATATGGCGTAGGGAGTTTCTTATGCTTTATTGCAAATTCCATTGAAGTTTTATTGGTAAGTCGTTTTATTCAAGCGTTTGGAGCAAGTGCTGGATCAGTTGTGACACAAACGATTCTTCGTGAAAGTGTAGAAGGGCATAAGAGGCATGTTATGTTTGCTCAAATCTCGGCAGTCATTGCTTTTACACCAGCGATAGGACCGTTAATTGGAGGCTTTCTTGATCAAATGTTTGGATTTAAAATTGTATTTTTAAGTTTAGTAGTTATGAGTGTCGGAATTTTTCTGTATACGTTTGTTTCTCTTCCAGAAACAAAGACGGACTCAGTAACGAATAAAATAAATGTGTTTTCTGTTTTAAAACGATTGATTACAAATCCGAAAGTAGTAACATATGGGTTATTAATTGGAGGAGCGAATGGTGTTTTATTTAGCTATTATGCAGAAGCGCCGTTTATCTTTATTGAATACTTTCAATTATCGCCTAGTATGTATGGATTTTTAGGAATTGTTGTTGCTTCCGCTTCAATTATTGGAGCGAAAGTTTCGAAACGATTGCTTGCCACATATAAACCAGAGAAGATTATATATATCGGTTGTCTTGTAATGACAGGGGGAGCTATCCTTTTATCTGTTATTACGTTTGTTGGATCAAATCCAAACATAATATATATGATTGGATTTTTAATAGCGATGTTTATATTGCTATTAGGGATTGGAATAGCGTTACCTAACTGTTTAAGTTTAGCGTTAGTAGATTTTCAAGATGTTATTGGTACAGCAGGAGCATTGTTTAGCTTAGGCTACTATGTAATTGTAACGATGACAATTTGGGGAATGAGCCAGCTGCATACAGGCTCGTTACTCGTGATGCCACTTTATTTTCTGGCGATAGTAGTTATCATGATGGTGTTTACTAGGGTGTTTATTTTAGGTAAACAAACTTCAAAAATGATTTAAATATGAAATGGTAAAAGGGTCTCATTTTTTAATGAGACTCTTTTATATTTTATGAAAATGATTAGTGGATATACGAACAAAAATTAAAGGGATTGTTGGTAGATTTAAGTGTAATTATATTTTTCTTAAAGTAGGGGATGGAGATACAGAAGTTAGTGACTTTGTAGTTTACTAATATATTAAATTTATACGTGATGTGTTAATTGTATGTGTAAGCAATTATAGTACAAACTATAATTAGTGAAGTATATGCAGTATGAAACCAAGGAAGAAATACTCTCCTCGGTTATTTATATTGTAATAATATTCATGCCGGAATCATATTGAATAGATGTATTTTATTGTTAATTTAGTTAAAAATTAATCAGATTTATGTATAATGATTTACTGAAAAAATAATTGAATTTTTCAGACTAATGAATTAATATAAGGTAAGTAATTTTAAGATTTATAGAATATTGGAAGATGAAAGGTTTTGAAAATTTTGTGAGAGGCAAGGAACGATTTTAGGATAGCTTTAAAGCTAGTGTAAAATGACGTTTGCTTCATCATTTTCAGGGCCGAAAGGAATTAGGGGAAAGCATCTTGTTTTAAAATGCGGCTATGAATCATCTAAGAGGGGGAAGTGAAGTGGCAAACAAAGAATTGAAAAGAGGCTTAGAAGCACGTCATATTCAAATGATCGCTTTAGGCGGAACAATTGGTGTTGGTTTGTTTATGGGGTCGGCCAGCACGATTAAATGGACAGGTCCGTCAGTAATGCTTGCTTATGCAATTGCAGGTATTTTTATCTTCTTCATTATGCGTGCGATGGGTGAAATGTTGTATATGGAGCCGAGTACAGGTTCATTTGCGACGTTCGGTCATAAGTATATTCATCCGTTAGCTGGTTATATGACAGCGTGGAGTAACTGGTTCCAGTGGGTTATCGTTGGGATGTCAGAAATTATTGCGGTTGGAGCATATATGCAATATTGGTTCCCGGAATTACCAGCTTGGGTACCGGGTGTAATCGCGATGGTTATTCTTGGCGCAGCTAACTTAATTTCTGTTAAGTCATTTGGTGAATTTGAATTTTGGTTTGCGATGATTAAAATCGTTACGATTCTATTAATGATTATTGCGGGATTTGGACTTATTTTCTTTGGAATTGGTAACGGCGGAGAAGCGATTGGCATATCTAATCTTTGGTCAAATGGTGGTTTCTTTACAGGTGGTTTTTCAGGATTCTTCTTTGCATTATCACTTGTAGTTGGTGCATACCAAGGGGTGGAATTAATCGGTATTACTGCTGGTGAAGCGAAGAATCCGAAGAAGACACTTACAAGAGCGATTCAAAGTACAATTTGGCGTATTTTAATATTCTATATTGGTGCTATTTTCGTTATTGTAACTGTGTATCCGTGGGATCAATTAAGTACAATTGGTAGTCCGTTCGTAGCAACTTTCGCGAAGGTTGGTATTACGGCAGCAGCTGGACTTATTAACTTTGTTGTTATTACAGCGGCGATGTCTGGTTGTAATAGTGGTATTTATAGTGCGGGTCGTATGCTTTACACGTTAGGTGTAAATGGACAAGCACCGAAATATTTCACGAAACTTTCTGGAAATGGTGTACCTTTATTCGGTACAGTTGGCGTACTTATCGGTTTAGCGGTTGGTGTTGTATTAAGTTATATTGCTCCGAAAAACTTATTTGTATATGTATATAGTGCGAGCGTACTTCCTGGTATGGTACCATGGTTCGTCATTTTAATTAGTCAAATTAATTTTAGAAAAGAAAAAGGGGCAGAGATGAAAGATCATCCGTTCAAAATGCCATTTGCTCCTGTTACAAACTATTTAACAATTGCCTTTTTAATTATGGTATTAATCGGAATGTGGTTTAACGATGATACGCGCATTTCACTAGTTGTAGGCATTGTCTTCTTAGCTATCGTAACAATTAGTTTCTATGCTTTCGGAATAGGAAAACGACCTCCGTTAGATGTTCCAAATGATCAAGAGATCTCAAGTAAATAAAGATAGTAAAAAAGTCCGATTTCTCATTTGGAAATCGGACTTTTTGTTATTAAAACTTTTCTAAAACGATTTTCCCGATTGTACTGCCGCTTTCAAGTAGCGCATGTGCTTTCTTTACATTTTCAGCGTTAATTGGTGTTAGTGTTTCATTTAAAGTAGTCTTTAAAATACCTTCATCTAATAGTTCGGTTACTTTATTTAATAGTTCGTGCTGCGTAATCATATCGCCAGTTTCATACATCGCTTTTGTAAACATAAATTCCCAAACGAATGTAGCACTTTTACTTTTTAAAATGCCCATCTCAAGAGGGTGTTCATTTTCTACGATAGAGCAAATTTTTCCTTGTGGTTTAATAAGCTCACATATTGCTTGCCAATGTTGATCTGTATTGTTTAAGCAGAAAATATAATCTACATCTTTTAGTCCAAACTCTAATATTTGATCTTGTAAAGGTTGGTGATGGTTAATAATATAATCGGCACCGAATTTTTCAACCCAGTGTATCGTTTCAGTGCGGGATGCAGTTGTGATGACATTCAGTCCAGCCCATTTCGCAAGTTGAATGGCAATTGAACCTACACCACCAGCACCGCCAATAATTAAAATGTTTTTAAATGTATTCTCATCTCTCTTATTGTAATCAATACCTAAACGTTCAAATAAACCTTCCCAAGCTGTAATAGCTGTTAAAGGAAGTGCTGCAGATTCAGCATCACTTAACGTTTTTGGTTTCTTACCGACGATTCTTTCATCAACTAAATGATATTCACTATATGTACCTTGTCTCGTAATGCTTCCAGCGTAAAACACTTCGTCGCCTTCTTTAAATAACGTACAACTTTCGCCCGTTTGCACGACAACACCAGTAGCATCCCAGCCAAGTATTTTCGCTACATCTTCTTTTTTATCTTTCGGAGAGCGAACTTTTGTATCAACTGGATTAACGGAAATAGCGTTAATTTTAACGAGTATATCTCTTCCTGTAGCAACAGGTCTTTCAACTTCGATATCAATTAAACTATTTTCTTCTTCAATAGGTAAGTATTCATGTAAACCAATTGCTTTCATTTGTATTCCCTCCATTAAAGTAAGAGTCTTTTTCTCTTTTATTATAGGGGGGAAAGGTAGGTATGTAAAAAAGTACACTCAAATTATTTTTATGAACTTGGAAATTATTTTAAATATTACGTATATATGGTATGTTTTAGATAGAAAACATTGCGAGGTGAATGGCTAATGACAATGCAGTTAAGAAGAAGCGACTATTTTGTAGTAACGGGAATTATTATGATGTACCTTTTCATCGGTCACTTATTGGATATTGATGTTTTAAAACTTATGACCATTCATAAAGATGGTTTTAGCGTTAGTTTCTTAGGGATTGCTATATGTTATATTTCGATTGTTTTCGCATATTTTACGATTCGCAAATTGAAAAAAGTCATGAGCGAATGAGCTCATGACTTTTTCGTTTAAATGATTTTTTTAAATAAGTTATAAACTTTTTTGGAACTATCTTCATTTAATTGATAATACGTAAGGTTTACATCATCAGGAGTATCTTGCTGAGCAATCATCACTTCGTTGTTGTGATGGTCAACTACCCATATGAAATATTTTTTATAAGTTCCATCTTCGAAAGTAATCCACATATCACAATCTATTAAATCCGATCCTTCTTCATCTAATGTTAATTTTCCTTTTTTTGCAGTATCCATACTGTTAATGAATGCTTTTAATTCATCTGTTTTTGTGAGAAAGATATCCTTTTTTGTTTTAATTGACTCGACATGTATATCTTTTATTTCCTGTTTTCCTAAAAAGACAGGGGGCTCATTTGGGTCTCTTTGCGTTGAAATGATAGTAGCTTTCTTCTTTGGTTTATTTGCTGTATAGAAGTCTTGAATAGATTTTCCCGAGTTGAAAAACCATACGATCCCAAAAATAATCAATGCGCTACCGAGCAGTAAAATGATTTTCTTAATAGAATATTCTCCTCTCTATTACTTCGTATGAAGAGTGTTTCTATTAATATATGATAGGTAAGCGTAAAGTATTATAGTTGAACTTGGTTATGCTTCACAGTTTTTATCGGACGATCGACGAGTAAATTGTAAGTGAGCCCGATTAGTACGAAAATGCCACCGACGACTTTGCCCATTGAGAGTTCGTGTGACAGGATGAAATCAATGATAGTCCCCGCAAATAATTGTCCAATAAAGATGAGTAACGTTAAATAAAATGCTGATATTTTAGGAGTAATATAGTTGGATAATGAAATAACGATAACGCCTACTAATCCGCCTAAGTACACAGCGATAGGAATAGATTGTAACGTATGAACAGGAATGTACATTGAATCTGAACTAAAAATTAAAAATAACATAGAGAAAAATAATCCAGTAATATAGTTAAAAAACGTGCCTTCCCAATTTCCAATTTTCGCTGCTAAATTCGCGTTAATAATTCTAGCAACAACGATAGAAACACCAGCTAAAACAGCGATCGTAATATATAACATTTTTCTGCCTCCATTAATAAATTGTCATGATTATAATTCCGGAAGAGATGAAACATAATCCAATTAGTTTTTTCTTTTCAAACTTTGCAACTTTCATTCCTAATAAGCCGAAATGATCAATAACGATGGAAGCAATGGATTGACCAAGTAAACTTAATGCGATCGTAATAGAGGCACCAAGGACGGAGAAACTTATATTATTAAAAAGAACAGTGAATACCCCAATCGCTCCAGCACTATATAGAAAAAGTGGAATGCTTTTATCAAAACGGATTTTATTTTTGTTTATAATTAAAACGAAAATAACTGCAATTAAACCGACAAGGTGAATGACAACGCTCGCTGTATACTTGCCAATTAACTCAGATAAAATCCCATTCAATGGCAGCATAACGGCGATGAGCACACCAATAAAGACAGAAAGAAAGTTATACAATGTAATATCCCCTTTAATTTTCATATTTGTAATGACTGTATCATGCTGAAATTGTGTATTACTATGACATATGTCATAGTGAAAGAAGAAAATTTTGATTACAATGGGGAGTAGTTGTAAAGGTGGGAGAACTATGAAGAAAGTATGTAATTCTATTAAATTAACAGAGTATATGAAACAAAATAATATTGACTCCTTTTTTAGTAATGATATGAAACCATATATGGAACTCATATTTTTTAAAAAGAACGAGTTTATTTGTAGAGAAAATGAAGAGATAGATTATTTATTTTTCTTCGTTGAGGGAAAAGCGAAAGCGTTTAATACATTAAGTAACGGTAAATCTGTATTATTATGCTTTTATGATAGTTTGCAGCTGTTAGGAGATGTGGAGTTAATTCATTCTCAAAAGACAGCTTCAAACGTACAAGTGATGGCAGATTCATATTGTGTTGGTTTACCTTTAGGCAAGGTGAGAAATCAACTATTTCATGATGCGAAATTTTTACGATGTATTTGCGGATCGTTAGCACATAAGTTAAATCGACTTTCAAAAAATAGTACAATTAATTTATTATATCCACTTGAAAACAGACTTGCGAGTTACATGTTAGCGGCAGGAGAACGAGCGGTGCAGCATGGAAATAGAATTGTATTTAGTGGGAATTTAACGGAAACAGCTGAATTGTTAGGAACGAGTTATCGGCATCTACTACGTACATTAAATATTTTTTGTGATAAAGAGATTATAAAAAAGAACAATGGTTGCTTTGAAGTAGTGAATGTGGATGTTTTGAGGGAACTAGCGGCAGATGTTTATAAATAGGAGGGGATTATAAATGATTACACCTATATTTAGAATTTTTGATATTGAAAAAGCAAAGCTATTTTACATAGATTTTTTAGGATTTAAAATGGATTGGGAACATCGGTATGAGGAACATATGCCATTATATATGCAAATTTCGTTACATGATGCTGTAATACATTTATCAGAGCATCATGGGGATGCTTCGCCAGGTAGTGCGATTCGTGTGAAAATAGAGGATTTAAAAGGTTATTATATTATTTTATCAAGTAAAGATTATGCTTATGCAAAACCTGATATAGAGAGAACACCGTGGGATACAATGGAATTAACTGTGATCGATCCGTTTTCAAATAGAATTATATTTTATGAGGAGAGGGCTTAGGCTTACCAAGCAATCCTTTATTAGATTGGATTGTTGCGTTAATGGCTTGGCGAATAAAATAAAGAACTATCATTGAAGATATGGAGCAAAAAAATAGATCAGTAGCAGCGACTACTGATCATCCATATGTACATGAATTAGGAGAGGTCAAACATTTATTAACTTTATTATAATTGATTTTCATAAGAATAAAAACTGAAAATTCTAATTTTATGTTGAGAAAGTTTTTTGTATCGAAATATATGAAAGAATAGGGATTTTTAGTAAAAAGGAATATGATATTTATCCCGCATTAACGTGCAGTAAGACCCCTACCTCAAAATCCAGCGAAAGCAAAGAAGTTAGGTGGGGGTCGGGCTGCCCATAAAAGCCCGATTGGTGAGGGCTGATTAAAGTTTCACTTTATATTTTAATAAAGTGTGATATAGTTTATAAAGAATAGATTACCTTAAATGTTATTTTATTACATATAAAGTAAGGGGGAATGGTTGTGAAGTTTGATGATCAACGCCTACTAGGAGTACGATTAGGTTCTGTACTTGTAACAGAGGAAAATCAATATTTAGTAATTAAGAAAAAAGATCATTATGCATTATTAAATATACATAATTTAGAATGCACACATGTTGAAGTGCAGTTAGAACATGTTGAAGAAATGTTGCAGGAAGATTTCCAAGAAAGTATAACGGAGATTATCGCACCAGAACATATAAAAATTGTTGCGAAAAATATAATATAAAGAAAGAAGCTGGAAGGAACAGCTTCTTTCTTTTCATTATAAGGATAACGTTTTTAAGACGTCACCAATAATCCCTTCCATTTGATGAACACCTAAGTCAGCATTCGTCATAATAACAGCACCATTACCTCGGTATGGATAGCATATCATCATACATTGAAATCCAACGCCCCATCCAAGTGAATACATTTGTAAGTCTTCATTCGAATCATCTAGAAAAACCCCTAACCCAGTCCATTTTGAGCAACCTTGAGGAGAAATCATATCTTGTATTAATCTTTGAGAAAGTTTTAGTCTGCCCTGTCCTTGCAAGGAATGAATGATTTCAATTACTAAAGTTGATAAGTCTGTTGGTGTTGTCCAAATACCTGAAGCAGCTGCGAATGGATAAAATGGATACTTCTCATTTGTAACGGTGCCATCTTTATTATGCCCACAAGCAAAGGCCTCCATTTTTTTTATATCTTCAGTAGAGAATACTCTACTATTCTTCAGCTGCAGTGGCTGAAAGATATATTCTTCAAGTAAAAGGTTGAATGGTTTTCCGGTTATATCTTCAAGTAGTAGTTCGATAATACAAAAGTTTGCATCAGAGTAGTGAAATTCACTTTCTGGTTTATAAGTTATCTCTATCGGTACTGGGCAATAGGATGTTTTACCAACAAGGATTTCAGACATGTTTGGTCGCCCTTGTACAAGTGTATAATGTTCAAAACTATTAGGAGGATCAATAATTCCAGATTGGTGACTTAATAAATTTCGCAATGTGACTTTTTTATGGGAGGTAAATAGATTGGTAGGTATGTTCCAAGATGTGAGTTTAACATTTACGTCTTCGTCTAAATGCACGATTTCTTGATCTGATAACGTTAATACAAGCATTGTAGTGAAGAATTTACTAATTGAACAAGAATTGAATATGGAATCCGTAGTGACAGTTCTAGTTGTTCCAGATTCAAGTGTTCCGAAAGTAGCGACTTCGTCTAGTGTGCCGTCACGTATAACGGCAAGGCTTAAACCTGCAACGGAATATTGGTTCATTTTTTCGTATATATTGTTACTTTTTAAGTTCATAGTGACTCCTTTCTTCGAAAAGACAGAATGTTAGTTCTATTATACAGTAGTTAATAGAGAGAATGAGAGAAAAAGAAAAAACTTCATCTTTTATCGATGAAGTTTTTTAGTTAATTTGAAGTGATTGTTTTAAAAAATTTGTCTCGGTACATGTACATTAACCATGAAGTTGTTAGTAAGGAAATGATAACTTGTTTGTTTTGAATTGGCGCATTGAAAACAAGCCAGCCAACGATATCAAATAATAAATGTAGTGCAATTGAAAGAACTACAAATTGTAGTAATGTCTTAAAAAATCTTTTCATAATGTGTCCCCCTAAAATAAAAGGTTGTATCAACAGTGTTGTATATTACTATTATACATTAAATGTGTCTTGTGGTAAAATTTACATAAGTTAGTGAAATAAAACAAATGAAAGCTAATGAGGAGGAATAGTCATGGAATTTTGGATGATCATACCGATAGCGGTCTTTGGGTTTATTTATATTGCTGAAAAATTAAATAAAATCGAAAAGAAAACGGATGCACGTTTAAAGAGAATGGAAGATAAATTACAGCTAATTTCGAAAGAAATGGGAATTGTAGATAGAGAACCTGAAATTAATAAAGAGTTGCGCCAGCTTATGGAAGAAGGAAAAACAGTTACAGCAGTTAAGAGAGTAAGAGAGGCTTTTGGTTTTTCCTTAGTAGAAGCGAAGCAATATGTTGATAAATTATAAAAAAGATCATCCATTTGGGTGATCTTTTTTCATTGTACCATGCGTGTATTTACATAGGCAGCGATTATAACATGGCCAATTATAATGATAGGAAATAAGATTTTTCCATTAGGAGTAGTGAAGACACTGCCAATTGTGGCAATAGCACCAGCAATTAAATTATAAAGACCCACTATTTTTGATAACTTAACTTTATCCCGCTTTAATGAGCAGTAAGCCCCCCACCTTAAAATTCAGCGAAAGCAAAGAAGTTAGGTGAGGGATCAACTGCCCATAAAAGTCCGATTGGTTCAACTAATAATCAGTGGGGGATGAAGAAAACCCCCA
>NZ_MACF01000020.1 GCF_001884045.1 Bacillus mobilis
GACACAAGGCGTTCGTTGAATCCTGATAAGAGCCAAGTGTATTGTTTTACTCCGATGAAATAGGCTAGTGCAAATGAAATGATTGCTAGTATGAATAATGATGGGGAAGCGAAGAGAGTCATTGAAAACACCTCCATGAAAGGGCTATAAATAAATTATAGTATGAATGTTATAATTTAACAAAATAGATTTTAAGTGTAATAGAAAAATGGAGTATTTATCATGAAGGGAGATTAAGTATGAATATTGTGGAATTCCAGAGATATGTATCAAATTTCAGTAAAGAAAAAGGATTTCAAGATACAACCATTGAAGAGCGTACGATGTATACGATGGCGGAATTGGGTGAATTAGCGGAAGTGATATTAAAGCGTGATAAAATACAAGATTCGAAAAGAGAGATTGGTTTAGAAATGTTTGATGTCATTTGGAATGTATGTGATTTAGCAAATAAGTTAGAAATTGATTTAGAGAAGGCATTCGAAGAAAAAATGATGATAAATAAAAAGCGTGAATGGTAGGTAGGATTTTAATTTGTAAAGATGGGTGATATGAATGAAAAAGAAGTTTATTATAGGAGGAGTCTTTACCTTAATTAGTGTAATGAGCATTTTCGCTTACTTAGTTTTTCAAGGCATATTTATTCCGAATCAAATAAGTGCGGATAAGTATGAAATAAAAGGTATAGATGTCGCATCGTATCAAGGTGATATAGATTGGAGGGAGTTGGAAAAGCAAAATATGAGGTTTGCGTTTATAAAGGCTACTGAAGGAAGCGCGTTTGTGGATAAGTACTTTTCGAAAAATTGGACGAATGCGAATAAGACAGGTATGCGCGTCGGAGCGTATCATTTTTTTAGTTTTGATAGTAAGGGTGAAACACAAGCAGAGCAATATATACGAACTGTTCCAAAATATAAACAAGCATTGCCACCCGTAATTGATGTTGAGTTTTATGCTAACAAAAAAGATAATCCACCTAAGCGTGAAGATGTTGTGAAAGAGTTGTCGGTCATGATTGAAATGCTAGAAAAACATTACGGTAAGAAAGTAATATTGTATGCAACTCAAGAGGCATATGATTTGTATATAAAGAATGCGTATCCCCAATGTGATATATGGATTCGTAGTGTTTTTACAAAACCGAGTTTATCTGATGAGAGACAATGGACGTTTTGGCAATACACGAACCGTGGGAGCTTAAATGGTTATAATGGGAAAGAGAAGTATATTGATTTAAATGTATTTTATGGGAACGAGGAAGAGTTTGAGAATTATGGAATAAAAGATTAAGTTTTAAAGCGTACAAAATTTGTGCGCTTTTTAATAATGTTATGAAAAATATGTAAGAAAAGATGGAACAAACATTTGAGATGAATTGTCTAATATAGGTAATAACTATTTCGTTTGAAAGAAAGGGTGGAGAGAATGAAAAAGAGTACGTTATTAAAAGTAGGGGTATGTGTAAGTTTATTAGGATTAACTCAATTTGGTAGTACAATTTCTTCTGTACAAGCGGAACAAAATCTAGAGCAAAAAGTAGTGAAAAATGAGTCAGGAACCATTTCAATTTCTCAGTTAAACAAGCATGTATGGGTTCATACGGAGTTAGGTTATTTTAACGGAGAAGCAGTTCCTTCGAACGGGCTAGTTCTTACTACTTCTAAAGGGTTAGTACTAGTCGATTCTTCTTGGGATGATAAGTTAACGAAGGAATTAATAGAGATGGTAGAAAAGAAATTTAAGAAGCGTGTAACGGATGTCATTATTACACATGCGCACGCTGATCGAATTGGCGGAATAAAAACGTTGAAAGAAAGAGGCATTAAAGCGCATAGTACGACATTGACTGCAGAACTAGCAAAGAAAAATGGATATGAAGAACCGCTTGGAGATTTACAAACCATTACAAATTTGAAGTTTGGAAATATGAAAGTAGAAACGTTCTATCCAGGGAAAGGACATACAGAAGATAATATCGTCGTATGGCTACCGCAATACAACATTTTAGCTGGAGGCTGTTTAGTAAAATCTGCGTCCGCGAAAGATTTAGGAAACGTTGCTGATGCCTATGTAAATGAATGGTCTACATCGATTGAGAATGTGCTGAAACGATATGGAACTATAAATGCAGTAGTGCCTGGTCATGGGGAAGTAGGGGACAAAGGATTACTTTTACATACATTGGATTTGTTGAAATAAAAAAACGAGGAGAAACAAATTTCTCCTCGTTTTCTTCTAACTATATTTAAATGCGAAGCCTGCATACGTTATTGAGATTTTAATTCCAAGTATACAAATACCAGTACCGTCATAATTGCTATAACAACGTAAGTAGCATCAAGCATTATAAGTGTTTTTAAAGTTTCAGTCATCCTCATTCACCCCTGGTATAAAAATATAAACATAATCTCTTGTTAATTAGATAAGAGATTACAATGTGCATGAAATTTCTTAAGTAGATTCTATATAAATATATCATATAAATAATGTAAACATTGTAAAGATAGTGTAAATGTATTGTAAAGAAAGAGGGGGCTCATCATGTTTATAAATCTTTTTGTTTGTAAATACTATGTATCTCTCAAGTGCCAGGTAGAAAACAGTTATAACATGTGAAAAAACTTACTTTGACACATCAATCACGATGCTAGTTGTTACTACATTTTCCTCTATTACTTCTACCTGTACTTGTTCATCGTTTCTCCAATTGATATTGAAGTTGTCTGTCGTATACATTTCCTTAAGAGTGACCTCTTTATATTTTTCTAAAATGCTACCTCTTTTCCCATAATAGATTCTTACAGTTGAGCTGGGACTTGGTCCTTTTGATTTTATTGTTTCTCTAAGCTCGATAATATTTATGAGATTTGGAGATTCACTTTTTTGAAAGGTAAAGGAACTGACCACTTTTTGTACCTTCTTAAAAACAGGACCATTGGATTTATTTGATATGTTAAATTCCACAACTTCAGGTACGGATTCTTTTTCTCGTAGCGTTATCGTTGCCTCATAATCATTTTTCCAATCTATGGAAACATCTGAGGAGTCGAGACGTTCCCCGTCATTTGCAATACTTGTGTCAAAATGTTCCCATAAGCCGTATTTAATTCTGACGGGAGTGGGACCAAGAGAAGAGTCTGAATCTAGTTTCACTACTTTAATCGTATTTTTATTATTTGGAGAATGACTTTTTTTAAGTGTAATGTCCTGTAAATACAAAATGTAAGACAAACAGCCTACTACTAAAATAATTGGAATTACGATACGTAAGGTAGTAATGTGACGTCTCCGTGTCGCTTTTTTCTTAGTGCTTTTACTATTTTGTTCAAGTTCTTTTTCAATACTCGTTTGAACCGTTACTTTTGGCGGGCGAATAAGCCACCAAATGAAAGCTATTAGTAGTAAGCAAAGAGGTATTCCTTGAATAAAGAAAAAACCTTTCCAAAAATCTAGTCTCGTACTATACGGTGAATCTGTTGCCATCACCCCTATAAAAAGTGCCACTGGACTTGCAAGTATATTTATCCCTAAACCGATCAATACGAATGAAAGATTTTTATTCCTAATTTTTCGTGATCCAGCCATAATAAACAGAAATACTGCAATACCGAGTATAAGAAACAGTATTCCGTAATAAAACATCATATATATCATATTCTCCCTCCATAACTTTAATTGTACCATCAGTAAGGAAAAATTTTCAAAAGTGTGCCGATATATGATGCGAATAAATCATGTGCAAGTATGAATATCAGGATACAGTAAAAATATTATGTCAACAATGTGAACTGTCACAAATTTATACATATTATTGTGATTGATATCACATCCTTTTTTTCTAATGGGTATTATGCTTGATTTGTAAGGAATGATTGGGAGAGGGTGGGATGATCATGTTTTGTTATCAATGTGAACAAACGCCAACAGGCGGATGTAAAGTAATAGGTGTTTGCGGTAAAAATGAAACAATTGCAAGTTTACAAGATACGATCGTGTTTGGATTAAAAGGAATTGCTGCTTATCGTACGCATGCTGCTCAGCTAGGGTATACGGATGCTTTTGTAGATGCTACGACGCAAGAAGCATTGTATATGACATTAACCAATTCTAACTTTAATGAACAAGAACATATTGATATGGCTATGAAAGTAGGGCAATCAGCCTTAAGAGTAATGGAGTTGTTAGATGAGGCGCATACGAATCACTTTGGTGTTCCAGAGCCTGTTCAAATTACACAAAACCATGTGGAAGGTAAAGCAATTGTAGTTACTGGTCATAATTTATTTGCGTTAGAAGAATTATTAAAGCAAACAGAAGGAAAAGAAATTAATATTTATACGCATTCTGAAATGTTACCAGCACACGGGTATCCGCAGCTGAAAAAATATAAGCATTTAAAAGGAAACATCGGTAAGGCATGGTATGATCAACGACGTCTTTTTGAAAAATTTACAGGGGCCATATTAGCGACAACGAACTGTGTGATGCCAATTAAAGGATCATATTCTGACCGATTCTTTTCATATGATATTGCAGGTTTAGAAGGTGTACTAAAAATTGAAAATGATGATTTCACGCCGTTGATTGAAAAAGCGCTAGAACTTCCAGAAGTACATATGGAGTCGGATGAGCAGTTAGTAACAGGATTCCATCATAATACAGTATTATCATTAGCTCCAGAAATTATTGAGGCCGTAAAAGAAGGAAAGATTAAGCGATTCTTTGTCATCGCAGGTTGTGATGCTCCAGGAAAAGGCGGAGAATATTATCGTGAATTAGCAACGTCGCTTCCGCCAGAAACAGTTATTTTAACGACTTCTTGCGGGAAATTTCGCTTTAATGATGTGGATTACGGTGTTGTACCTGGTACAGAAATTCCGCGTTACATTGATTTAGGGCAATGCAATAATTCAATTTCTACAGTGAAAATAGCGGCCGCTTTAGCAGATGCTTTTCAATGCGAAGTGAACGAATTGCCAGTAAGTATTGTCCTATCATGGTTTGAACAAAAAGCGGTTGCCATTTTACTTGGACTATTTAGTCTTGGTATTCAAGATATTCGCATCGGTCCAAAGGCGCCTGAATTTATTTCACCTGGCGTGCTTGATGTATTACAAGAAACATTCGGTTTGAAACTAATTACAACTGCAGCAGAAGATATGGATATGATGTTATCGTAACAAAAGGATAATCTGTCTTATTAAGAAGAGCTAACCTATAGCACCCCAAAACAAAAATTTTACATTTTTGTTTTGGGGTATTTTCTTTTCTTGGCGGGATAGGTAATAGTTGATTTTAGAAAAATATAAAAATCGAGTTGACATTTATAACTACTCAGTCATACAATGTAGAAGTAATAGGTGATACCGAGTAGTGTTGTTTCTCAAAATGTTTTCAGTAAACGATAGGTAATAGCGGATTTTAGAAAAATTTTGAAAATCAGTTGACATTCATCACTACTCAGTCATACAATGTAGTTGTAATAAGTAATACTGAATAGTGTGGTTTTACTCAAAAGCTATTCAGTAAAAATTCGCCTTAATACTCTGTGATACTGAATATAAGTCAGACAGAATAGGGGGTAAAGGAGGATCAGGATATGGAAAATTTAACTGAAATGCTAAAAGGTTCACTGGAAGGGTGTGTGCTGGAAATCATTAGTCGCCGTGAAACATACGGCTATGAGATTACCCGCCACCTGAATGATCTTGGGTTTACCGAAGTTGTAGAAGGGACGGTTTATACTATCCTCGTGCGATTAGAAAAGAAAAAGCTTGTGAATATTGAAAAGAAGCCATCAGATATGGGGCCGCCTCGTAAGTTTTATTCATTAAATGAGGATGGTCGTCAGGAGCTTGAATTGTTTTGGAAAAAATGGGATTTTGTATCTTCAAAAATTAACGTCTTGAAGTCAAACTAGCCTCATAATATAAAATGTTCCGGCTCATATTTGGAGAGTTTCTTGTTCTGCTTTATAAAAAAGGAGGAAAATAAGATGTTGGAAATGTTTAAAAAATTAATCGGTGATAAAAAAGAGTACAAAATGATGATGGCACGTGTTGGAGCACTGCCAGAGGACTATCAGTTTGTGTTTAAGAAAATTCAAAACTACATGTGGAATTTCTCAGCGGGTAATGGAATGGATATGCTACACATACAGTATGAATTAATCGATTTGTTTGAAGCTGGTGCAGCGGAAGGCAGACAAGTGCTTGACATTACTGGGGAGGACGTAGCATCTTTTGCTGATGAACTTGTGGCAAATGCGAAAACGTACGTCTCCAAGTATCGTGAAGATTTGAATGAAAGCATTATGAAGAAATTGAGAAAAAAATAAGTGGAATAAGTCATACCGACTGATTAGCTGGTTACCAATGTGAAATGCCGCCATCGCTATTCAGTTATATTTTTAAACCACTACTAAGTAATACGGATTATCAGTGATACTAAATAGAGGGTGTAGGTAACCTATTTTAATAAGGGGGAAAAAGTATGAGCAATGCAGCGATTTCTGTAAAAGGATTAAAAAAATCTTTTAAAGATAAAGAAGTCTTAAAGGGCGTGGATTTTGATGTGCAGCGTGGAGAAATTTTCGCGCTGCTAGGTTCAAACGGAGCGGGAAAGACGACAACGGTCAATATCCTTTCGACGTTAATGAAACAAGATGATGGTGAAGTAAGTATTTGCGGTTTTGACGTCCAGCGTCAATCAGATCATGTTCGTCAAAGCATCAGTTTGACAGGGCAGTTCGCAGCTTTAGACGGTATGCTTACTGGGAGGGAAAACTTGATAATGATTGCCAAGTTACGTGGTATTTCCAGTCCCGCCCAAGTTGCTGACAATTTACTTGCAAGATTTAGTCTGACAGATGCAGCCAACCAGAGGGCAGATCAGTATTCAGGCGGGATGAAGCGCCGCCTTGATATCGCGATGAGTTTGATCGGGGCACCAGCAGTTATTTTTCTTGACGAACCAACGACTGGACTTGATCCGGAAGCACGGATCGAAGTGTGGGATACAGTCAAGGAACTTGCCGGCAGCGGCACAACGATTTTGCTCACGACTCAGTACTTGGAAGAAGCAGAACAGCTAGCTGATCGTATCGCAATTTTGCATAACGGAAAAATTATTACGACAGGTACCCTTACTGAACTGAAAGAGATGTTCCCGCCAGCTAAAGTAGAGTATATCGAGAAGCAGCCGACATTGGAAGAAATTTTCCTTGCGATTATCGGTAAAAAGGGGGAGATGTAAATGAAAAGCAAAACAGGGGTATTACTAGGGCGCTTAATGCGTAATATTATGCGTAGTCCAGATACAATTATTACTGTAGCGATTACACCGATTATGATGATGCTATTGTTTGTTTACGTATTTGGTGGGGCTATAAAGACAGGAACGGATAACTACGTCAATTATTTATTGCCGGGAATTTTGCTAATGGCCATCGCATCCGGTGTGGCTTACACTTCTGTACGATTATTTACAGATATAAAGAGTGGGCTGATGGCGCGTTTCATTACGATGCCTATTAAGCGCTCATCGATATTGTGGGCTCACGTTTTAACTTCTCTTGTTGCTAATGTGCTTACTATTGTGGTGGTTATTCTTGTTGCACTCTTAATGGGTTTCCGTTCAAGTGCTAATATGCTAGATTGGCTTGCAGTAGCTGGAATACTGGGGATGTTTACGTTAGCACTCACATGGCTAGCTATCATTCCAGGGCTGACAGCGAAGTCTATGGAAGGGGCGACAGCTTACTCGTACCCGCTAATTTTTCTTCCATTTATTAGTTCAGCCTTCGTACCTACTGAAACGATGCCTAAAATTGTTCGTGCGTTTGCTGAGAATCAGCCTGTAACTTCAATCGTGAATGCGATTCGTGCCCTTTTATATAACGGTACTGTTGGTAATGATATTTGGATTGCACTCGCTTGGTGCGTAGGCATCATGATCATCTCTTATTTTTTCGCTAGTAAAGCATTTAAACGTCAGTTAGGATAAGTGAATTAAGTCACTCGAAATTATATATATTTGAAAAAGCACGGGAGGTTTTCCGTGCTTTTATTATGTATTGTACTCTCATGGTAAAAAATATGTGCAGCTGGTAACGAATTAAACTCAATATTTTTGGGTTTAAGGGATCACTGCTCATGGAGAATATAAACATAACCGCTCTTGTAAATCGTTTAATACTTCTTCAGGCATTTCCCTGATTGTAATATCCTTCCCTAGGAAAAGGAGCCAATTTGCTAACTCTGTCAGTTCATCGGAATTATTAACATCGATAAATGTTTTTAAAATGGCTGTAGATTGGTAAGGATTTGTGTAAGATATTGAAACTTTAAAAGGATGGTATTTTTTGAACTGTGCAATCGCCTTCGGTCCTAATTCAAGTACGAGATTGATTATTTCGTCCTTTTTACTGAGTTTTTCTAAAATCTTTTTCTTGCTTAACCTTTTTTTCGTCGTGTACGGTTCAATATTGACGAGGTCATCGACAGGGAAAATCAGCTTCTTTTCTTCTTTTAAGTCAAATCCTTCAATGATCCAATGGCTTTTTTCTTGATAAAGGTGTAATAGATAAATTGGATAAGACTTGATTTCTTCTTCTTTGACGGTAATCAATAAATGTCTATCGGAAAGAAGGATTTGGATGAGTTTTTCTAACATAGGGTGGGGGAGGTCAGAAAGCTCCAGTAGATCGGGATTATGAGGGTTAGTCCCTTCAAAAAGAAAAAGTTGATTTAAAAGAACAAGGTCATCTTGTTGGGTTTCTGAGATGAGTCCTAATAGTTTTTCGGCTAAAGATTGACGACTTTTTAGATAGGGAAGTTGTTGGTTTCTTGTAGCCATAAAGGCAATAAAAAGAGCTTTGACTTCGTTATCAGTAAAACGAACAACGGGCAGGATAGAATTATGCATGACAAAATATCCACCAGTTCTCCCAACTTCAGCGACAAGTGGCATGCCCATAGCTTCAATTTCTCTAATGTCTCGAATAGCTGTCGACCGTGATATGTTAAATTCTCGGATGATTTCAGTAATTGTAAAGTGAGAGCGATTGTTGATATACCGCATAATTGTATTAATCCGTTCAACTTTTTTCATTGGAGTCTCCTAAACAGTATCATTTTTTGACATGATTTAAAGTTATTATAAACTCATCAGATGAAAAGATAAATCGTTTGATTCATTAAAAAAAAAGGAAGGTATTAAATATGAAAAATTATACGATAGAAGAAAAAGATAGCTTTATTGTGTTAGGTATTGGAACTGAAATTAAGAGTGACTATACAGACTTTGCTGGAATCAATAAAGAAAAGGAAGACTTTTGGTCAGCTGTTAAAGAAGATGGAAGGTTGGACACTTTAAAATCTCTAGCTACAAACGAATACATTTTTTCTGTGAGCGAAGCAGTGAATAACAAGATGATGTATTATGCTGGTGTCATGACAGAAGCACAAATAGAAGAAGAATCTAGAGTGATCCAGTTTCCGAAGGGAGAATACTTAGTAGTGAAAGGGGAAGATAAAACGGCTGAAGAGCTAAGTAATAAGCTGACTGGCATCGCCTTCGGTCAAGCTTTACGAGAAGCAACAGATTTTGCTTATGTTGGTGGGCCAAATACAACAGTTGAGATGGGGCAAAGAGACGGCTTAGTATTTGGTGAAATGTGGATTCCGGTTGTTAGGAAGTAAAGTGATAAAAGGTACGAATATGGAAAGTAGTGGCTAACAATCTTGAATTGTTAGCCTTTTTGACATGAATATAATATTCATATACTGCTACACATTATGTTCTGATAAAATGGAATAAAAGGGAATTAATGTAAGGTGATGGCAGATTGAATAAAAGACGGATATTTGAGCTATTCATAGTAGTGTTTGTTTTTCTATTCCTTCATGTAAGCACATATACCAATGAAAAATTCAACGATAAATTGGGGTCTTTTACTTTCATTGTTCTATTTCTTATCGTTTATATCAACGCTATATTTATAGAACGGTATTTTGATGATATTCAGAAGTGGGTTCGAAATATCATAATTTGTTTTGCTTTGTTAGTAGTTGCTGCAGTATCACTATGGATAGGTTATTTTTAAATCCCTCTTTAAGAGAAGGAGAAGTATATGATTACCATACATTCGATCCGATCATATTACTTAGCTGCATCGGCTTATATTAATCTTTTCTCTCCTTAATCATGATAAAATGTACAATAGGAAATTTTATGTAACATAAAGGGGGAAGGTATATGGTCAGCTTTAGTACTTTGTTAGCTTTTGCGATTGTTTCACTTAGCATGGTTTGTTCACCTGGGCCTAATATGATTTATCTTATCTCTCGTTCCATTACACAAGGACGTATGGCAGGATTTATTTCTCTCTTAGGCATTATGCTCGGATTTGTAATTTATATAATCGCAACAATGTTTGGACTTACAGTTCTATTTCTTGCAGTACCCGCTGTCTACGAAGCAGTCAAATGGGCAGGTGCTGCTTACTTGCTTTGGCTCGCCTGGAATTCGATAAAACCGGGTGCTACTTCTATTATAGAACCTCGTACTATTTCTAATGAGCCACCACGGAAATTATTTCTGATGGGTCTTATGACTAACCTTCTAAATCCGAAGATTGCTATTTTGTATGTGTCACTGTTACCTCAGTTTGAAGATCCTGAGAAGGGATCGTTGCTTATACAAGGTGCAGTTTTAGGCCTTACGCAAATCACTGTTAGTTTTATAGTCAACCTTCTAATTGTGTTTACAGCAAGTAAAATTGCTACATGGTTTGGTACACGCCCAACGTGGCTACGAGTGCAGCGTTGGCTTATGGCAAGTGTATTAACGGGTCTTGCTGTACGTCTTGCTTTTGAACGCCGACAGTAGGATTATCTAAAAATTTGAAGGTCTATTTTAATGTTACGGCAGGAATGTCATTTTTTATTTTAAGGGTAGGATAAAAAGGAGAGGTATGCGAAGAATATACAATGATAAATGAAATTCCTACTTACTAGCGATAAGTCAGTTTTTATATAAATATATGAATAAACCCCTCTCATAAACAGAAAATACTTTTTATGAGAGGGGTTTATTCAATTTAAGGCTATTAAAAATGGAATAAAAGCAATGCAAGTTCTCACTTATCTAGAATAAGTGAGAAGATGATGTTTTATTTGTTCAATAAAATACTGATGGTGTATATTATCGTTCGATACTCGACTTGCCATAATAGCGCCCTCCATTGAAGATGCAAGAAAAGAAGCGAGCGATCTAATGTCTATATCTTCTTTAAGTTCATGTTTCTCTATTCCTTCTTTTATGAGAGAAGCCATTAACATTACTGTATCATCATAACCTTTTGCTGCTGCTGTTTGTAATTCTGGAAATACTCCAGTACTTTCAATTGCGCTATTAAGCAATGGACAGCCTCCAGCAATAGGAGGATTATTAGCTGCATCTTGATATACAAGGAAAATTGCAAGAATTTTATCGATTGCTGTCTTTTTATTTTCCATTGCTTTATGAAAATGCCCCCACATAATCTCACCACTTTTGTCGTAGGCAGCAAGGACAATTTCTTCTTTATTTTTGAATCTACGATAAATAGCTCCTTTAGATAGTTCAGTAGCTGTCATTATATCCTGGATGGATGTGTAAGTTATCCCATTAGTATTAAATAAATATAAAGATGTTTCAATAATCTTTTCTTTTACCTTATCAACTTTATTCATGCTTTGTGGCCCTCCTAATAAAACGAACTTAATATTTAAGGTGATTTTTACTATGATTTTTCTTGAATTTTTATTGTAAGTAAAAATAAGTTTAAAGTAAAAATATTTTATCAATCCCTATCTTATGGGAACTTAAAACAATACAGTTTGAGGTTAATTAAATTATATTATCTATATTATTTGAATGAATTTTCTGTTAATTATAATATGACCAATTGGTTAATTCAGTCATATTATACAACTAATTTTACCTAAAATCATAGAAGAAGTAAAAATATCGTTAATTTTAATGTATAAACATATGACTATTATATCTAATTTTTATTAATAGGATTAGCTAAAACTAAAGCTAAAGGGGGCGGGCTACTCCCACTTTCACTCCATTCTATAAACGATTAATCATTAATAATTACTGGAATTTGATTGTAAATAAGCAACTGAGAAATAAATATATTTGGTTTTTAACATATTTTTTGTTAATACTTTGTAAAAAGGGTTTAAAAAACTAGAAACATATAGTATTATTGAACACTGAAACCGAACCGAACGGTCCGGTTCGGTGAATTATATGAATATATTTGGAAGGAGAACTTTATGCAGAAAGAAAAATCAAAGATTGTAGGTAATTTAATTAGGAGGATAATAAAATGAACTTTATAAAAATGAATAAAAAAGAACTTATTATGCTAGTAATTTTAACACTGTTCTTACCATTTCAAATGGGTTTGTTCATATTATTTGGCATATCACTTTTAACTAACAACAATTTAGTTGAATCAGAATTTGTTCTTGGTGCCATCGGTTTTACTGTACCTGCTATTGTTGGAATAATTTTATTTAAGAACGAAATTATTGAGAGTTTTGCATATTTTAAAGAGAAAACAATTTTGAAAATAGTAAGTATTCCTATGGTGGTTTTACTTATGATAATTATTGAGAATTCTATTATGCATTTTCTAGCAACTGGTCAGCCAGAGAACCAAGAACAACTCCTTGAAGCAGGTGCGGAGGTACCTCTTATATTTACATTGCTTGTATTTGGTATTCTGGGTCCAATACTTGAAGAAATTGTGTTTCGTCATATTTTAATAAATCGCTTTTCACATTATATTGGTACTGCTATTGCATCTATCATTTCGATTCTAATCTTTACATTCCTTCATACGAACCAGCTTTCGGATTATGCTATTTATTTACCAGGCGCGGTGATACTTACTATTGCTTATCTGCTTTCTAAAAGATCCCTTGCATATGTTATGGCGATACATGTGTTAAACAATTGCCTTGGTTTCATTCTGTAAGAAATTAGTCTTGCATCTATTATAGAGTTAAAAAACTAGAAACAGATACTGATAAATCATTAGACAGCCAACTAATGATTTATATAATTCCTTGTACGTCGAAAAACTACAGTTTAGGTGTAAACTGTGGTTTTTTTAATGAAGAAAAGTACAGTAGAAAATGTTTGGATTTAATTACAAAGGTATCAGAGGCATATAAAAAGAAAACCATTGATTAGCCTTTTTTCAAATCAATGGTTTTTATTTTTGAAATAAATATATATTTTATCAAAAATATTCTTTGACCCCCATAAAACTATGTATTCCTTCGAATATATATAGTGAAGAAAATCGATAGAAGAAAAATGGTTATGAAAGAACATTGAAGTGGTAATAAAAATACTAGATTAAGTGGAGAATCCGAAATAAAAGGATTAAATTACCAAGGGTATAGAGAAGAGTTATTCAAGAATTACAGATAAAATAGAAAAAGAGCAAGAAAAACAAGTGAAAGAAAATTAACATACAAACTGAACTTTAGTGCCGAGAGAAAAGGGAAATCATTAAGAAAACGGTGAAAAAAGTTAGTCTCGAAAAATATAAGTAACAGCAAGAAGACAAACCAAAAGAAAAGTACTAGCAAAGTGTGGTTAAATGGTCACTTGTTTAGTGGCCTTTTTGCTATTTGAAGGAGGCTGGGAGATTACTAGTGTTGAGTTTAGTAATGAAGATCCTAAGAAAACCGAAAATAGAAGATATCGTATGTGACATACAAAACAACGGAGGAGATAAGGAAGCATTTATCGTACAATATCAGCCGTTTATTAGAAAATCAATATCGTCTGTCTGTCGCCGATATATTACAGAACAGGATGATGAATATAGTATTGGACTCTTTGCGTTTAATGAAGCAATTGAACAGTATTCATATAAAAAAGGGAAATCTTTTTTAGCGTTTGCTGATCTTCTTATAAAAAGAGATGTAATTGACTATATACGCAAGGAGTCTAAGCATAACTTTGTCTTTTTAAAAGAAGATGAGCAAGAGGAAATGCTAGAAATGCAAGTGTCGCTTACGGAGTATATGAAAGAGATGGACAATAGTAACCGTAAGGAGGAAATTCTTCATTTTCAAAGTGTGTTAGCTGAGTTTAAAATCACATTTTCAGAGCTGGCTAAAGAATCTCCTAAGCATCGTGATACGCGTGAGCATTTAATAGAGATTGTGCAGATTATTATAAAAGAAGACGAAATGATAGAAGAGCTGTTCCGAAAGAAAAAATTACCACTTAAACATATTGAACCGCGTGTTAGGGTAAGTCGTAAAACGTTGGAACGACATAGAAAATATATTATTGCAATGTGTATTATCTTTGCAAACAACTATACATACATTCTTGATTACATAAGAGGGGAAAAGCATGATGAATAAAGGAATTGTAATGGATATAAAAAAACATAACGTAGTTGTTTTAACTCCAAATGGAGAGTTTATTACTTTTAAAAGAAAAGCGCACCCATACATGATAGGAGAGGAAATCTCGTTTAACAAACAAGAACAAAGAGTTCCGCGTTTTTCAATACCACCTTTCTTAAAGCCTACAACAGTCATTGTTGCTGGTTTTCTATGCGTATTGCTGTTTTTCTACAATCAACCAGAAGAAAAAGTGTTTGCTTATGTCTCAGTTGATATAAATCCAAGTTTAGAGGCGAGCGTAACGGAGGATCTTCGTGTTATAGATTTACGGGCTTGTAATGATGACGGAAGGCGTATTTTAAAAGAAATGAAAGGATGGGAAAATGAGCATCTGCAAGATGTAATACGTACGATTATAAAGCAGAGTCAAGAGGATAAGTACTTAACAAATGATAAGAAAGTTATGCTAACAGCTGTTGCAAAGGACAAATCGCTAGAACCACAGTTGGAAAAAGCTTTGCAAGAATTAAAGAAAGAGTATGAGATAAAACATATTACAGTTGAATATCAAAGCAGTACGATGCAAATGCGGGAGGATGCCAAGAAAGCAGGAGTTGGAACGGGCGTTTATATAAAACAAGAGAATGAGAAGAAAAAATCGCTTACTCCACCTGTACTGCCGTCTAATCAAGAACAACAAAAGTCATCTTCTGATGCATCATTGGACGCACCTCCTGTAAAAGAAGAAAGCAACGAGAAGAAAGAGTATATAGAACAAAAGCAATATAAGGAACAACAGCCGAAGCAGATAAAAGAAAATAACGAGAATCAGCAAGAGAATAACGGAAGAGGCTCACAAGGAAATAATGGGCACCAGCAAGAGAATAACGGAAGAGGCTCGCAAGGAAATAATGGGCACCAGCAAGAGAACAATGGAAGAGGATCACAAGGGAATAATGGAAATCAGCAAGGGAACAACGGTAGAGGGTCGCAAGGGAATAATGGAAATGGTCAAGGAAACAACGGAAGAGAATCACAAGGGAATAATGGAAGTGGTCA
>NZ_MACF01000021.1 GCF_001884045.1 Bacillus mobilis
CCAAGGAAACAATGGTAGAGGGTCGCAAGGGAATAATGGAAATGGTCAAGGAAACAACGGAAGAGAATCGCAAGGGAATAATGGGCACCAGCAAGGGAGCAACGGCAGAGGGTCTCAGTAAGGAAGGCCCCTACCAGATAATATCGAGTGAAAGAATAATCTATAGAATAGGGAGGATTCCCTCCATCTGAAGAGATTTTTTAATATTTTTTTAAAATGACGGACATAAAATCGTATATCCTTTCGAATTATATATATGGATATCATTAATAGTTATCCCGCTTTAATGGGCAGTAAGACCCCCGCCTCAAAATTCAGCGAAAGCAAAGAAGTTAGGCGGGGGATCAACTGCCCATAAAAGCCCGATTGGTTCAACTAATAATCAGTGGGGGATGAAGAAAACCCCCACTGATTAAAGTTTCACTTTATATAAAAGGAGAGAAAAAATATGAGAGAAATGTATGAAGAAATCACTGAAGTATTAAAGGTGCTGGCGCATCCGGTCCGTTTATCATTAGTAAAAATAATGCTTGCAAAAGGTCCTATTAACGTAACGACAATGTATGAAACATTACAAATGCCTCAAAGTACAATTAGTCAACATTTATCTAAACTAAAAGCTACTAAAGTCGTTACAGGTACTCGGAAAGGATTAGAAATTTATTATGAAGTAACGGATAACCGTACAAAAGCGATATTATTAAGTTTAGCTTAAAGGGTGAATGTTTAGACTTCAAAAGAAAGCACTCCAGTAACTGTAATGTTCTTAGTAACGTTAGTCGTATTTGTTGTTGTTTTTCTATTTGTCTAATGTATTTCTTTATTTGGGTCTTGCCGTATCACTATCAAGCTAAATTTTAAATGGACTGTAAAAATGAAAGCTTTCTTATTAAGGTCTTTTTGTTAGCTTGATAGTGATGTGCCGTTCCCGCTAGTCTGTAAAGAAATGGGTACGCTTTTTTAGTCATGTAATCTTTTGATTTGATGATCTTTTCCCCATTCACATAGTTCATCCATAATTTGCATTAAAGATTTCCCGTACTCGCTTATTGTGTATTCAACCTTTGGTGGTACTTCTTGATATACAGTACGATGGATAATCCCGTCAGCTTCAAGTTGCCGAAGTTGTTGTGTAAGAACTTTTTGTGTAATATTTGGGATTTCTCGTCTTATTTCATTTGTTCGCATTTTTCCATCCATCAAAACACATAAAATATGCACTTTCCATTTTCCGCCGATAACATCAAGTGTCGTTGCAATTGGACAGTCTTCATTTTGATTCATATAACACCTCCAAAGGTACTTTAAGGTTCCTATAGCACTTTAAAGTACGTACTTTTCAATTATATGTGACTCATCCATACTAATACGTAAAGGATTGAATAATTTGAAAAGGGGATGGGAAATGATGAGAACACTTGTAATTGTAGCACACCCTGATATTGAAAAATCAAAAATTAATAAAAGATGGATAGAAGAACTTGAGAAACATTCGGATGAAATTACGGTGCATGAATTATATAAAGTAGCACCGAATTGGGAGTTTAATGTGGAAGAAGAGCAAAAGCTATTAGTAGAACATGACCGATATATATTTCAATTTCCGCTTTACTGGTATAGCTCACCACCATTATTAAAAAAATGGTTTGATGATGTATTAACATATGGATTTGCGTACGGATCAAAAGGAGATAAGGTGAAGGGGAAAGAATTTGGTTTAGCTATTTCTATAGGTGGATTAGAAAAAGACTATGAAAATAGCGGAATTACGATGGATGAGTTGACGAAACCATTTCAAGCTACGTGCTTATATACAGACATGGAATTTATACCTTCATTTTATTTATATGGTGCCGAATATAAATTAAGTGATGAAGAGATTGATAAAAGTGCGCCTGAGTATGTACGATATGTGATGAATAAGCAGTATTCTAATATATAAAAGGGAATAGCCATTTACTTGTTAAGTAGATGGCTATTTTTATTGATTTTATATTCACTAAGTGTAATCTTTAGTAAATTAATAGTTAATCTGGCAAAATAAAAAACCTAACATATATAAAGGGGAGTTTTACTTGAGAACGATGCAAAAATTATTACAAAAAAGAGCAATGCAGTCACCAAATTTGGAAGCGCTTGTAGGCGGAGAGAAAAGGTATTCGTTTCAACAGTATAATGAACGAGTAAATCAGTTTGCACACTATTTGTTACAGAACAGTGTACAAAGAGGGGATCGCATTGGAATACTATGCAAAAATAATCATCCGTTTCCAAGCGTTATGATGGCAAGTTTAAAAATTGGAGCTGTATGTATTCCACTAAATCATCAGCTTACTGTGTATGAATTAGAAACGATTGTAAAAGAAGCAAAATTAAAAGTGTTAGTTATTGATGAAGAATTTCATGAAGTTTTAAAGAGTGATGCTGTTAAAGAAATTCCTTATGTAATTAAAACGACAGAAGAAGGCTTTGGTACATTTGAAGTAACATTACAAGAACAGCCAATGACAGAACCGAACGTAGAAGTTCATGAAGATGATGATGCGATTTACTTATTTACTTCAGGAACGACTGGACAGGCAAAAGCATGTGTAATTGGACATAAAAACTTACATCATTATTTTACTGAAATTGCGGGCCAAAGAGAATTTCCAGCAGGTGAACGCTTTTTATCCGTGCATCCTTTATTTCATATGAGTGGCGTGCTGTCTATTTTAAATTGTATTTATCATGGTGTTACGATGATCTTCTTAGCTGATTCGAATCCTACTCTTATTTGGGATAAGATTGAAGAAGAGAAGGTTACGACGATGCTTGCGTTCCCAGCTGTTTATAGCTACATGCTTGATGAGCTAAATAAAAAGGAACGAAACATTTCAACTTTTAAAGTAGCACAAAGCGGTGGTACAAAAGTGCCAGAAACACTTATTCAAAAATATATGGAAAAAGGAATTTATATGGTGCAAGGATATGGGAGTACAGAAGGTTGGGTAGTCACATCTTTGCATCCAATGATGGGAAAAGAAAAGATGTCTTCTGTAGGGAAAACACTGAAACATGTAGAGCTGAAAATTGTTCATCCAGAAACAGGTGATGAACTAGCAACAAATGAAGTCGGAGAGATTCATGTAAGAAGTCCATACATGTTTAAAGGATATTGGAATAATGAAAAGGCGACAAACAAGGTAGTAAAAGATAATTGGTTTAACATGGGCGATGCTGGCATGATAGATGACGACGGGTTCCTGCATATTATGGGAAGATATAAAGATGTTATTATACGCGGTGGTGATAACGTATATCCAGATCAAGTAGAAGATATCGTTCATGAACTACATGGTGTTTTAGAAGTTGCAGTGGTTGGAGTTCCAGATGACTTTTGGGGAGAGATTCCGACAGCGTACATTGTAAAAGATACGCAAACGTCTTTAACGGAAGAAGAAATTAGACAGCACTGTAAAGAAAAACTAGCAAGTTATAAAATACCCGAAGTTGTATTTATGAAAGAATTACCAAAAAATGCGTTAGGGAAAGTATTGAAGAGGGAATTAAGAGAAGGTGTACTTGTAAAATAAAAAGTGATTAGATGATGAGGAATCCAGTTATGTACAAAGCATAGCTGGATTTTTTGTTTATGATTCTGTTAGTGGATATTGTTAATGTTTGAAACTTTTTGTTTATTTTTAGTGTAATATTGAAAATAAAGGAAGTTAATTAATTTCAGTACAAGGGGGAGAAAATGTGGCTATAAAATTAGAATCTGAGAATTTATGTATAGAACCTTTTACCAATGATGATGTATGTAGAATTAAAGAATTAGCTAATGACAAGGAATTAGCCAATATTCTTGGGCTTCCACACCCATATAAATTGGAGTTCGCGCAAGATTGGGTCGATATGCAACCAGAACTTATAAGGCAAGGAATCGAATATCCTTTAGGAATCATTTCTAAAGAATCAAGAGAAATTGTAGGTACAATTACACTAAGAATTGACAAAGGTAACAATAGAGGTGAGCTTGGTTATTGGATTGGTAAGAATTATTGGGGGAAAGGTTTTGCAACCGAGGCTGTAAATAGAATGATTCATTTTGGCTTTATTGAATTAGGTCTAAATAAAATTTGGGCATCTGCTATTTCCAGAAACAGATCATCGATTAAGGTGTTAGAAAAGTCGGGTTTGTGTAAAGAAGGCACATTGAGACAGAATAGACTTTTATTAAATACATATGAAGATGTCGATGTTTATGGAATATTAAAGACAGAATATACCTTTTTAAATCATAGATAACATTGGTAGTGTGATGGCAAAAGGAAACCCTTCAGAACGGGGTTTCCTTTTTGTATGTCTTAAAAATCGGCATTGTAGTTTAACAGAGCTCTGTTCATCAAAAACATAATAATTTACTAGATTTTCTATTTCTTGTAAGATAATAAAGAATATTCAATTAATAATTAAAGGAAGAGATATAAATGAAGCTGCCGCTATTACAAGTAGAGACAGAGAGACTTAGTATCCGTCCGTTTCAAAAAGAAGATTATAAAAGTTGGCTAGATGGATTCCAAATGCGGTTACCAGCTCAGTATAAATACGATGATGGCTATCATGACATGTCGTCTTCAACGAAAGAATGGTTCACGGAATGGATAAGAGGTTTTGATGAAGCAGCACATCGAGATGAGATGTATGTATTAGGTATTTTTCGTAAAGAAGATGGGGCTAATATTGGAAAGCTACAGCTTATAAAAATTTTACGTATGGACTATCAATGGGCGATGATGGGGTATTCCATACATAATCAATACTGGAAAAATGGATATGGCATGGAAAGTGTGAAAGCTGCGTTATCGTTATTTTTTAATAGTCTTCATTTTCATAGAATTGAATTACATATACATGTTGATAATAAGCCGTCCGTCCGTCTCGCGGAAAGAGCAGGTTTTTCATTGGAATGCAAGAGAGAGGCTTTTTCTTTAGAGAAGGATAAGTGGATGGATTTTCTTATTTATTTTAAAAATAAGGAGATGGAAATATGAGAGTTCTAATTACAGGTGGAAATCGCGGATTAGGGTTACAGTTAGTGAAAGTATTTCATGAACATGGGCATATCGTTTATCCGTTAGTTAGAACTGAGGCTGCGGTAACGCAATTGAAGCAAATGTTTAGTTGTAGATGTTTTCCTATATTGGCAGACTTATCGATTGATGAGAGTACGGCGCAAATTAAGAACCAGCTTAAGAAATATACAGAGTATATTGATTTAGTTATAAATAACGCTGGAATTACTGGAAAGGAGACTGAGATTTTACAGACGAATTCAGAAGAGTTAACGGACTTATTTAACATTCATTGCTTAGGTGTAATTCGAGCTGTAAAAGGTACATATGTAGCTTTAGAGAAATCGGATCATCCGAGAATAATAAATGTGTCCTCTCGCTTAGGGTCATTACATAAAATGGCGAGTAAAGAGTTTCCGCAAGGTCAGTTCTCATATTCCTATCGAATTGCTAAAGCTGCACAAAATATGTTAACACTCTGCTTACAACAAGAGTTTGAGAATAAAGGAATTGGTGTAACGGCAATTCACCCTGGAAAATTAAAGACTGACATTGGTGCCTTTGATGCGAATATGACTCCGGCTGAAGGAGCGCAAAATATATATGGTTGGGTAATCGATTCAAATGAGGATGTTTCAGGGAAGTTTATTGAGCCTGGGATAGGAGAATTAAAGTGGTGAAGTACGATCTTACAGTTGTTCAAAGTTTATTTGGTCCTTCTAAAAAAGTATTAAATGGCTTACCAAATGCAGTAACGATTGAAGAAATAGAAGAAGATGCCTTTTATAACGTACAAACTTATAAAGAAAAGATAAGTAGATTTGAAGAAATTTGTTTTAACTGGGATTTGAAAAGAGCGAGTATTGTATTGAATAAAAGGTTTAGTAGTTATAACACAAGCGCGAGAGTGTTACTTGATGCGGGTTTTTCTTTATATGCAGCAAAGATAGAAGTGTGTAGAGAGTTAGACAATGTAGAAGCGCTTGGAAAACAATTTACATACCGTTCAATAGAAGAAACGTTATCGGTAAAAGATTTTAAATGCATTTGGGAGCAATGTATGTTGAATTCAGGAAATCAAACTTCCACTTTAAATATTGATGAGCATTTTCATTCAGTGCAAACAGAGTTAGGTAAAGGTTGGGAGAAGTCATGCATTGTTTTTTATGATAAAAATGAGCCGGTTGGTTTGTCTATACCGCATATAGAGACTGGAACAGAAAGTGAAGGACGATTATTTTACTTTGGGGTAATGCCTCATTATCGCGGGAAAGGAATCTCTTCCCAACTGCATCTTCAATCTTTACATATGTTAAAGGAAATGGGCGCTACTTATTACATCGGCAGCACACATACTTCAAATGAAAAGATGCAGAAGATATTTTGGAGAAATAATTGTTCGGTGAAAACGGAGATAGAGCTTTATTATAAAATTTTTAAAGAAAGTTAGGAGAAAAAATGAAGACTATAAAGGTATTTCATTATGATGCATTTACGAATAAACCAAATATGGGGAATCCAGCAGGTATTGTATTAGATGCGGATGGATTAACGGAAGGGGAAATGCAGCTTATTGCTGAAAAAGTTGGATTTAATGAAACGTCTTTCGTCCTTTCTTCAAAAGTAGCAGATATAAGAATGCGCTTTTTTACCCCTGGTTTTGAAATGGATTTATGTGGTCATGGGACAGTAGGGACAATATTTTCCTTGTGTGAAAGAGGTTTACTAGAAGAGAAAAGTAACCTTACGATTGAAACGAAGGCTGGGATTTTACCGATACAAATGGGTGTAAATGAAAATGGAGAAACCTTTATTAAACTGAGGCAGGCAGCACCTCAGTTTAAAGAATTTACCGGTTCAAAAGAAGAATTAGCTCATAGTATCGGTTTAGAAGAAAATGATGTAGATGTAAGTTTGCCGATTGTATATGGAAGTACGGGGAACTGGACCGTACTTGTACCGGTTAAAAATCTAGATGTATGTGAGAGAATGAAACCTAACAATGAGGTGTTTCCATCCGTATTAAAAGAAATACCTAAAGCTTCTATTCATCCAGTTTGTTTAGAAACTTATGATGAGCAGGCACAAATGCACGGGCGTCATTTCTCATCGGCTTATGCGGGAACGATTGAAGATCCAGTGACAGGAACAGCTTCAGGTGTAATGGGAGCGTACTATGCGACGTATTTGAAGAAAGATTTTGATCATGAAATGGAGTTAATCGTGGAACAAGGACAGGAAATGAATAAAGATGGTCGTGTAACGGTATATGTAACGAAAGATGTAGAAAATGAGAAGTTACAAATAGATATTGCAGGAACAGCGGTGTATGTGAACGAATTTGAAGTTTCGATATAAAAAGAAAGCCCAGAATATATCCGGACTTTCATTATCTGTTCAACACTTCAATATAAGAAGCATCTCCAGTTGTTCTTAAAGCAGAGCGGAAATTGTTGTTTTCTAACGTTTTAGCGACTTGTTGTAACTGCTGTGCATCATCATGATGGATAAGTAAGCTGTCAGCACCGCTTTCTTCTATATGAATGTGTTCGACATTACCAATGGCATCATGTACAGCTTTTAAAAATTCAGGTTTCATATTGACCTCCTATATGTATATAGCGTTGTTTTTATTATTTCCTTATTTTTGAAATATAAAAGTAAATGAATTTTTCTTATATTAAGATTTTGGAAGGGGTTTCCTATTTGTTTGTCAAATAATAGTAAAGTTGTCTTTTTAATTAAGGGAATCTTCGGAATTAAAGGGTGAGGAAATGGACATTTCAATAATTGCTGCACAACTCGTTAAGGAGAAAGTGATTTCACATTATCCAAATAGTGTGAAAGTGTTGAACGGAGGAACGACAAGTACTGTATATTTGTTGGATGAAAAATATGTAGTAAAGCTGAATGAAGCGGAAGTAATACGTGAAGAATCTCATTTTCTTTCGTTTTATGAGGGGGATACTTTATTGTCAAAGCTTTTGTATAAGGAACCTTTCCATACATATTTCGTGTATTCTTTCCTTGAAGGCAGTACGTCGTACGAACAAGGATATAAACGAAGTACGCTTCGTACACTTGTAAAAGAAGTTATTAATAAGTATAAAATTGTTCCAGAGGCAGATGGCTGGGGGTGGAAAGAAAATCCGGTTCAATCTTGGAATGAATTTTTAACGGGAAACGTGAAAACAGCTTATGAAAATGTAAGACGTTACATAAGTGAGGAAGAGTATAGAATTGTTCTTAAACTAGCAAATAGGGACGCCGGAGTAAATCAGCCATTTTTATTACATGGTGATTGCGGATTTCATAATTTTATATTCCAGCAGAATAAGTTACATGGAGTAATTGATCCGTTACCAGTCCTTGGAGATCCTTTATATGACTTAATTTATGCGTTCTGTTCAACTCCGGAAGAGTTAACGAAAGAAACGATTAATTATGTGATGAAACAATGTGTATTTCATAAACAAGAACGAGATTTGTACGAGGAAATAGTCATAGGATTATATTTGCGTATAGATACATGTTTGAGGCACCACCCGAAAGATTTAGAAGATTATTTAGTAGCTTGGCGTTATTGGATGGACGAAATCAATCCGGCTTTATAGTACAAATAGTTGGGGGGAGATATTGAAATGAACATAGCAGAAGCAAAAAAAGATTTAGCACAAAAAACGAAGAAAGGAGTTCCTGTTATAATAGCTGGTATTTTGTTTTGGATTGTAGCGAGTGTAACGGGTATTCTTCTTTCAGAAAAGCAAGTTGTGTGGGTGTATTTAATTGGTATGGGTTGTGTGTTTCCTTTAGGTTTAATGATAGCTGCCATATTAAAAATTGATATGTTTGCGAAAGGAAATCCGCTCGGGACTTTAGCTGGATTAATTGGCGGGATAAATGTATTAAATATTCCGTTTGTATTACTTGCCTATTTTCAATTTCCAGAGTGGTTACCTTTTGTAGTAGCGATGTTAATAGGTGTTCATTTTGTACCGTACGTATGGATTTATGAGAGTAAAAGTTATGGTTTATTGTCAATAGGGACTGTATTCGTAACGGCATTTTGCGGTATTCTTTTTGCAGACAATGGATTTACTGTCATTCCTTTGTCAGTTACAGCTGTCTATTTACTGACTCTAATAGGTTTATTAATCGAAAATAAAAATGTAGATCATTATAAACAAAAAACAGCTTAATAAAAATATAGGGATAGGGGGAATTATTATGAAAAATTTCGTTTGTACAACGTGCGGCGTACAGTATGCAGCGAGTGTGGAAGAACCGGTAAGTTGTGTTATTTGTGATGAGGAGAGACAATATGTGAATCCGAAAGGGCAGTCTTGGACGACTTTAGAAACCTTGCAATCGAGTGGTACATATAAAAATGAAATGATAGAAGAAGAAAATGGGCTTTATAGTATTACGACAAAACCGAAATTTGCAATCGGTCAAACGGCATTTTTCGTGAAAACAGATTCCTATCGTTTATTATGGGATTGTATTACTTATTTAGATGAAACGACAATTGAGAAGATAAAAGAGTGGGGCGGGTTAGATGCGATTGCACTATCTCATCCTCATTATTATTCAACGCAAGTAGAATGGGCAGAAACGTTTGATGTACCAATTTATATACATGAAGACGATAAAGAGTGGGTAGTACGACCAAGTAGTCGTATTATTTATTGGTCTGGCGAGTCTTTACAATTAGAGGACGGAATTACTATTCATCGTCTCGGAGGACATTTTAGCGGTGGTTCTGTATTACATTGGGAAGAAGGAAATGATGGGAAAGGTATTTTATTAACAGGTGATATTATTCAAGTCGTAGCGGATAGACAGTGGGTGAGCTTCATGTACAGTTATCCAAACTTAATTCCATTACCAGCGAGAAAAGTGGAGGAAATGGCGAATCGCGTGAAGCCGTTACAGTTTAATCGTTTATATAATGCTTTTCACGGAGTAGTGAAGGAGAATGCAAATGAAGCAGTGGAACGTTCTGCTGAAAGATATATTAAGGCGGTAGAAGGAAAATTATTTCGTACGTAAAAGGAGAATTAGCTCTATGAAAACGTTAGTATGCTTTGGTGATAGTATTACAGCTGATGAAATGTTTTTTGATGGAACGCCGAGGTTAACACCGCGTCTGCAAGAGATGTTTTCAAATTGGAAGGTAGTAAATGCGGGTGTTCCGGGTGATAATACGTTCGATGCGTTACATAGGGTTGAAGATGATGTACTATCCCATAAACCAGACTTTGTAACTGTTTTTCTTGGTACGAATGATTCGGTATTATTTGATCCAGTACCATTACAAGTATACAAAGGTAATTTAGAGAAGATTGTAAGTATGATTTCACCAGAAAAAGTATTACTTATTAGTCCTGCACCAGTTGATGAAGAACGCCAGCGTAATAGAACCAATAAAGTACTTGGTCAGTATGCAGGTGTAGTAGAGGAAGTGGCGAAGGAAACAGGAAGTTGTTTTCTGAATTTATATGCTGAGATGATTCAAGACCAGAATTATAAAAGATTTGTAGAAGATGATGAAAAAGACGGTTTACATTTTGGCCGACAAGGTTATGAATATGTAGCGGAGTTAATTGGTAAAAAGTTAAAAGGGATTTTGTAAGAAGCAAAGTGTGCGCGCTTTGCTTTTTTGCTCTTGCTAAATTTTGAGGCGGTGCACTCAAATAGCGGGATAAAATGTACTTTAAAGAAGTGATTAGCTGTAACACTATGGGATATTCGTACAAAAGAAAATGATTTGTTCCCCTAATGGCATGCATCCAAGACTTAACAGTTGATTAATTGAACTGTAAAGTTTAAAATTACAGTATAGTTTTTAGAAGTGAGTTGCCATCGTTTGTAAAAAACAGATAAATTAAATATTCTCGAATAAATAATATAACGTGTATTTCATTCTAAACTGTAATTTTTTTTAATACATTTCAATAATCTATATAATAATTTTAAAAAGTAAAGGTGTGTGTAAAATATGGTGATTTTATATACGACAGCAAGCTGTAGTTCATGCCGAAAAGCAAAAGCATGGCTTGAAGAACATCAAATTGATTATACCGAAAAAAATATCGTATCAAATTCGCTTACAGTTGATGAACTTAAATGCATTCTTCGTTTAACTGAAGATGGTGCTACTGAAATTATTTCAACTAGATCTAAAACTTTTCAGGAATTAAATATCAATATTGAGGCGCTTACGCTTAATGAGTTTTATAAATTAATAATTGAGTATCCTCAAATGTTACGTCGTCCAATTATGCTGGATGAAAAAAGATTACAGGTTGGTTTTAATGAGGATGAAATTCGAAAATTTTTACCGCGTAGCGTTCGAACATTTTTGAATATGGAATTGCAAAAAATGGCTAATTAATAAGTAATATTTTGAAAGGAGGAAATAAAAGTGATTGAAGTATGTGTTACAGTTAATTATAAAGATAGAAACTATCGCACAAATGTTATTGTGAGTAAAGATACGATTTGGACGAAAATTAAACAATTGGCAGAAGAACAAGTTAAGAAACAGTGGACTGTTTAAATTTATTTGCAACTTAAAAAGTTAAATGAAGTTAGGAGATATAGGGGAGTTCTGATAGAATATAAAGGGATTTATTTTTTCATGTTAAGCATGTTTCTTATATATTTTAACGTTTGACTAACCTATCTGTAATATTTATGGCTACAGTATGTTACTAAGCGAGAAATCATATTTTTTATCGTAGGAGGACAATAATGAACAGCGACTTTACCTTGGCCATTCACAGTTTAACTTATTTAGCTTTACAGCCAGATCGGATGTCAACAAGTAATGCTATTTCAGAAAGTGCAGGTGTTCATCCAGTACGCATTCGAAAGGTGCTAAGTTTGTTAAAAAAACATAAGTTTATACAATCAAAAGAGGGAACTGGTGGAGGTTTTATTTTTGCCCGTGATTTAAGTGAAATTAATCTTTGGAATATTTATCAAATAACCTCTGAAGGTGCATTGCAGCCGAAGTGTCCAGAATCAAATGATCAGTGTATTGTAGGTTCGAACATGCGGAAAGTTCTTTTTGCTATTTTCTTAGGTGCGGAAGAACATCTAGGTGAATATTTAAAGAATTATACAATGAAAGAAGTTGTTGACCTTATTAATCAAGAACGTTAAGCGGCTTAATTATTATGTAGCCGTGAGTTCTTCAAAAACAACTGTAATGAAAATAATTACAGTTAGAGTTAGTTTTTAACGTTACAAAAAATACTTATAAGAAGGTGAAAAGGTATGGTGTCAAATAATAATCATGTTTTAAAAGTGGGAGATTGGGTTCGTGGAATATCAAATGATGGTGAATTCATAGTTGGTTACATTGTATCACTTGATGAAGTGGAAGATGTAGTTACAGTTAGCATTGTGAAACGTGACGACAAGTACACAATGAACGAAGCGATTTTACTCTTTAGTAAACACGTTAACAAACTCCCTGAATCAAAGGTAATAAATAAGGAGCAAATCCTTTATCTTATAGACCTTGCATTATTAACAGGGGATGAAGAATGGTTTATTGAGCTCTCTGCAAAATTAAACTCGATAAGAGAGCTAGTTAATGAGGGATTTTAAAAGTTATATTATTCATTTTGAATAGGTTGAATCGTGTAATAATCAATAATATCATCTAAAAGGAAATGAAATAAAAGCCATTCATTACAAACATAGAAATGTCCCTGAAGAAGAGTTGAAAAAACTAAAATTAAGATGACATGGAAGTGATTTGTTTGTCCACTCCTAATAATGATGTAAATAAGCTGTCCATATGGGCCATAGCCATCAACTTAAGGAAATGAATAAAATTTAACTAAATGGGTCATCCTTCCATGCATACCGCAAGGAAGGATGACCCATTTTATGTATAAAATTAATGATGTTACACAAGAAGAGTTACGTTTACTAGGTGAAGAATTTAAAAGTAAATTTTCGA
>NZ_MACF01000022.1 GCF_001884045.1 Bacillus mobilis
TGACGTTTCACGTTGTTTGTTTCGTTTAGTTTTCAAAGTTCAACATCGCGTTTCAGCGACTTTTATAACTTAACATTTCGCGTTAAATCTGTCAACAACTTTTTTCTTTCGTTCCTGACGATGCTTATTAATTTATCATATTAATCATTTGTTCGTCAACACTTTTTAAAAAAATGCCAAAATAATTTTATCTTGGCATGATATAAAGCTTAATAACCACTAATGCAGCAACACCGGGTAGACCTAATAAACTTGTGATTGCTGCTGTACCCAAGTTTATTGGAATATGAAAATCAAAATATGTTCCTATAACATTTACGATAAATAGTAATGCTATTCCTAAAGTAACATGAAAAAGCGCTTTTCCTATAAAACGTAATGGCTTTGAAGAAACACCAAAAACAAGAAAAATAAAAACTAGAGTAAGAATACCGACAATAACAATTGTAGAATTCATTTTCTTCCTCCTTATGAATGACCTATACACACTCATTTGTATGGGACAAGACGATAAAAAAGAACATGTATCACATAACTCCAGTCGTTTTATCTTGTTCACCTTTATTTGACAACACTTCCTTCATAAAAACCACTATTCGTCCTTTCCGAACGAAGTAACCACTAAATGTTTAACAAATAAAATAAAAGGTTCTGCTTTTTCAGCAGAACCTTTTACCATTGTTCCATTTTTACAGGGCGACGTTTTGCTTCTTTTAACAAGAAGAAATATTTCGCCTCTGCTATTTTCAAAGAACAAATCACATCTTGAGATGGTTCCACACTTTGTTCAACCATTCTCTTCTGACGTAACCATTCATTCTTCACCTTTTCTAATAGTACGATTAATTTATCATCATACTCTTTGCGCAATTTACCCTTTTTTTGAAAGAACATTTTTGTTTCTCCTCTTATACTTCTCTACGACCTTCTAACGCTTTCGACAGTGTCACCTCATCTGCATATTCTAAATCTCCACCCACTGGCAGACCATGTGCAATACGAGTTACTTTAATACCTGTCGGCTTTAAGAGGCGGGATATATACATCGCTGTAGCTTCCCCTTCAATATTAGGGTTTGTTGCCAATATTACTTCTTGTACCGTTTCATCGTGCAGTCGCTTTAAAAGTTGCGGGATATTAATGTCTTCTGGTCCAATTCCCTCCATTGGAGAAATCGCACCACGTAACACATGATATACACCTTGATACTCTTTCATCTTTTCCATTGCGATTACATCTTTCGGTTCCTGCACAACACAAACAACCGATTGATCTCGATGTGAATCGTTACAAATATAACAAGGGTCGCGGTCAGTAATATGTCCGCATACAGAACAATACGCTAAATCTCGCTTCGCATTCACAAGCGCTTTTGCAAAACCTAACACATCATCTTCTTTCATATCTAATACGAAAAATGCCAAGCGAACCGCTGTTTTCGGTCCGATCCCTGGCAACTTCATAAAACTATCAATTAGTTTTGATATCGGTTCTGGATAATGCATATATCAATATCCTCCTAGAACATTCCACCCGGTAAGTTTAAGCCTTTTGTAAATTTACCCATTGTAGAATTTGAAAGTTCATCAGCTTTTTTAAGTGCATCATTTGTTGCAGCTAACACTAAGTCTTGTAACATTTCGATATCTTCTGGATCTACAACTTCTTCTTTAACTTTCACTTCAAGAATTTGCTTATGACCATTTGCAATAACTGTGATCATACCGCCACCAGCTGTACCTTCAACTGTTTTTTCGCCAAGTTCTTCTTGCGCTTTCGCCATATCTTTTTGCATTTTTTGCATTTGTTTCATCATGTTATTCATATTTCCCATTCCGCCACGCATCATAATTAATTCCTCCTAATTATTATTACTCTTTTATTTCAATAAGTTCTTGCCCTACTAATTTTACCGCCTCTTCTATAAGAGGGTCTTCTTTTTTCTCTGGGCTTTCTTCAGCATTTCCACCTTCACGCTGTAAAAAATCTTCACGGATTTTACCCCATTCACTTTTTGGAATGGCAATCATATTTAATCTTTTACTTAGCAATTCAAATAAGGCTTGTTCCACTGTATCCATAGCTTCTCGGTTTTCGCTTGCCATTTTACAGTGAATCTCATATTGAAACGCTAACACGTAAGTATCATCCGAAGCCGCTACCGGTTCGCTATTTTCTAATAAAACAGCAAACGCTACTTTGTTGTATGCTTTGAGTCTTCCTAACAACTCACCCCACACAGCTTTTAATTGTTCTAAATCCTGACGTTTCGCTTGCTTTAACACTTCATTTACACGTCCGACAGGAATCTTCATACTACCTGTACGCACTGGCTTTGGTGTTGCACGTGTCTCTCTGACTTCCTGCTGCACACCAGCCGGCACACCATTCTTTTTGAATTCTTCTAACTCTTTCTCCAATTGCTGCATCCTGTTCATAATTGCTTGTAAACGATCTGCACCGTTCGCTTGCATCATAAATTGTTGACACAGTTGTACCATAACAACTTCTAAGAAAATTCGCGGATGATTTGTCCACTTCATTTCCTGTTGTCCCTTACTAAGAGTATGAATGATTTCATAGATTACTTCCGGTTGCATTTCTTCACTTAGCATCCGGAATTGCTCATCTACCATTACTCGTTCCAACATATGTTCCAGTTGTGGTGAAGTTTGATATAAAAGCATGTCACGATAATAGTAAATGAAATCCTCCATAAAACGAACTGGATCTTTCCCTTTACCCATCATCTCATCTATGATACGTAATGCTCTTGATACATCATTTTCACGTATACATTCTACTAAGTTACCTAAGTATTGCTGGGAAACAGAACCTGTCACAGCTAATACATCTTCTGTCGTAACTGTCTCATCACTATAAGATATTGCCTGATCAATAAGACTAAGCGCATCACGCATACCACCCTCAGCAGCACGTGCAACAATTTGTAACGCCTCATCTTCTACTTGCGTACCTTCATTCGTCACAACTGTCGATAATCTCTCAACAATATCATTTACTGATATCTTTCGAAATTCAAAACGTTGGCAACGTGAAATAATTGTAGGCGGAATCTTATGCGGTTCTGTTGTCGCCAAAATAAAGATGACATGTCCTGGCGGCTCTTCTAACGTTTTTAAAAGCGCATTGAAGGCACCCATAGAAAGCATGTGAACTTCATCAATAATGTATACTTTATATTCTACAGCACTTGGAGCATATTTTACTTTATCTCTAATATCTCGAATTTCATCTACACCGTTATTTGAAGCCGCATCAATTTCTAATACATCTGAAATGGATCCTTGTGTAATCCCCAAACAAGAAGGACATTCATTACAAGGTTCAGCTACCGGAGCATGTTCACAGTTGATTGCTTTTGCAAACACTTTTGCAATTGTCGTTTTTCCTGTTCCCCTCGGCCCAGAAAATAAATAAGCATGTGAAACTTTCTCTTGAAGAAGGGCATTTTGCAACGTTTTTGTCACGTGCTTTTGACCAACTACATCTTCAAATTTTTGCGGTCTCCATGTTCGGTATAACGCTTGGTATGACACGAAAATACGGCCTCCCTCAAAGGTTATTATCTCATTTATTATAACCCATTCTGTTTATAGATTCCAAAAGTTATTTTCTATACAAAAAACCCACCTTAATATTAAGGTGAGTTTTGTATACATATATAACTGCCGTGCACCTTCTGTCGATTACGTACCATAAGCGTTACTCAAGCAGTTAGCTCGGTTCAGGCACTCCTGCGGCACACGAGAAGACCCGCTTATTGCTGCTTCCTTCCGGACCTGACAAGGTTCACGGGGTCCCGTTGCGCAGGACCCAAACGTCAACACCACTTACTTAAGGCAGACCTTACAGCAACATAACCTCGAGAAGGGATTCGGCCTCGCTAGAGCGGATTGCGAGTATAGGGCACCGCTACCTCCCCGCTTAGCACGGCAAAGTTAAAACCAATATTCGGTTGCCTTCATTAAAGGCATTATCAGTATAACTTGTTTTTTTATAAAATGCAAATACGTTAATTCTCTTTGCTTTTCTCTAATTTCTTGCTCGCTTTTCTTTTTTTTCGAAGCTCTCTAAAAAAGTTTGTTAACAACGTACCGCATTCTTCTTCTAACACACCAGCCACTACTTCACACTGATGATTAAAGCGTTCATCCGTTAAAAGATTCATCAACGTCCCTGCACATCCACCTTTCGGATCACTTGCACCATATACAACTCGCTTCACTCGCGATAAAACAATTCCACCCGCACACATCGGACAAGGCTCTAATGTTACATATAATGTCGCATCTTCTAAACGCCATGTCCCTAATTTTTTGCACGCCTCATCAATAGCTAGTAACTCAGCGTGCGCTATTGATCTTTGCTCGGTTTCCCTTAAATTATGAGCAACACTAATTACTTCACCATCTAACACTATAACTGCACCAATCGGTACTTCTTGTATTGCCTCTGCCTTTTTAGCTTCTTCTATTGCTAACTGCATAAAATAAATATCTTGATCGTGTTCCATACCATAGTCCTTTCATTACAAATAACGTACACTAATTTCCATTTACTACACATGGGATAACTTTTACAAATTCAATCCACCCTAATAAAAAAGAGAGGGGATTACATATGAAGAATACTGCCTTACTCATTATCGATATGATTAATGACTTTCAATTTTCACACGGGCCCACCCTAGCCAAAAAATGCGAAATTATAACAAACCCTATTCTACAATTAAAGAAAACAATGAAATCCCTTGGTTATCCCATAATTTATGTTAATGACCATTATCAACTTTGGAGATCTGATATTGACCAACTAATTACTCATTGTACAAATGAGTATAGCGAAAATATCATTCGTAAGATTGCCCCAAATTCCGATGATTACATTTTTATTAAACCACATTACTCCGCTTTTTATGAAACACCTTTAAATTCTTTATTAGGCTATTTAAAAATAGAAAATCTAATATTAACAGGAGTCGCAGGGAATATATGTATCCTCTTTACAGCTAACGATGCTCATATGAGAAATTATACACTGTATGTACCACAGGACTGTATTGCCTCTAATCATGATCAGGATAACTTACATGCTTTAAAAATAATGGAAGCCACATTAAAAGCAAATATAGTGCCGTCATCTCAAATAAAAATTCATTAATACATATATCTATTTTCTAACTTTTTATATCAAATTAACCCGCTCGCTTCCCTCTTGTGCTACAATAATTCTGTTTTGTGTTTTTAGTAGCCACGGTAAATCACTGATTGAAAGGAGGAAACAGCGTGACCGGAGTACCATTTATCACGGTTGAAGGACCAATTGGTGTTGGAAAAACTTCACTTGCGAAGGAAATTTCAACTCACATGCAACTCCACTTACTGAAAGAGATTGTTGATGAAAACCCTTTTTTAGGAAAGTTCTATGAAGACATCGACGAATGGAGTTTTCAAACAGAGATGTTCTTTCTTTGTAATAGATACAAACAATTAGAAGATATTAACATAAAGTATTTGAATCAAAGGAAGCCAGTAGTAGCAGATTATCATATATTTAAAAATCTAATTTTCGCATCCCGTACATTAAAAGATTCTCAATACGATAAGTACATGCAAATCTATCGTATCCTTACACAAGATATGCCTGTACCAAACGTAATCGTTTATTTAACGGCTAGCTTGGAAACATTACAAGCACGAATTGCAAAGCGCGGAAGAGAATTCGAAAAAAATATGGATCCAAATTACTTACTACAGCTCACAAAAGATTATGAAACTGCAATGGATACGTTTAAAAAGGATCATCCAGAAATCCCAGTATTGAAATTTAACGGAGACGATATGGATTTTGTAAAAAATCCTGATGATTTAAATGTCATCCTATCTGCCCTTCAAAATACTCTCTTAAAGGAGTCGAAATAATAATGAATTTAAGGCAAAAATATGATATACCAAATGACGCAGTAATCACGATTGCTGGAACAGTAGGTGTCGGTAAATCAACTATGACAACTGCATTAGCTAACGCTTTAGGCTATCGCACATCATTTGAAAAGGTAGACTCTAACCCCTACTTGGACAAGTTCTATGCTGATTTCACACGCTGGAGCTTTCACTTGCAAGTGTACTTTTTAGCAGAACGATTTAAAGAACAAAAAAGAATTTTTGAATACGGTGGCGGTTTTGTTCAAGATCGCTCTATCTATGAAGACACTGGCATTTTTGCAAAGATGCATCATGAAAAAGGTACAATGACGGAAACTGATTATGAAACATACAAAGGTCTATTTGATGCTATGGTCATGACTCCTTACTTCCCTCATCCTGATTTATTAATTTACTTAGAAGGTTCTTTCGATGATATCGTTGATCGTATCCAAGAACGCGGACGTCCGATGGAACAGCAAACACCAATTGAGTATTGGAAAGAGATGCATGGCCGTTACGAAAACTGGATTAATAATTTTAATGCATGCCCTGTTTTACGATTAAACATTAATGAATACGATATTTTAAAAGATGGCGATTCAATTGAACCAATCATTAAAAAAATTGGCCATTTTTTAAAACAAACACGTAAACTTGTAAAATAAAAAACCCGTGCATATGCACGGGTTTTTTTATTAAATTACTTCTTTTTTGTCGGAGCAATAATTTCACTCTCAGGTTTTCCAGCATTAATACGCTGGCGAACAGTACTTGTACTAATATCGTATGTTTCAGCAATCTCTTTAACGGTCATTTCTTTCCCGTTAATCACTGCTGTTAATACTTTACCTGTACGTTTTGGAGCAGCTTCTTTCTTTACAGCTGCTTTTTCAACTTTTTTTGGCGCTTCTACTTTTGTCGCAGTTTGCTTTACATCACAAGTGCAACCACAAAGTTTACGGAATGTATCATCGCTAATAATACGTGAAACATTTGCACCACTGTTTAAAATTCTATTGTTCTTACAGACAGGACATTGTACATAATATAAAGTTTTTCCATCTAAAGGAAACGTTTGTATAATAAGATCCATGTTGACTCCTTTCATATCTATGAAGATAATCATCGGAATATGAGTGTGTAATAAGGAGGAAATCTCCTTACACCATACTTTATGATTGGTTTTAAAATAAAAACTCGTTACGTGTTGGTAACGAGTTCTCCAATCTCCACTTATATGCGCTGTTGTCAATTATATCTGGAGGAGGTAGAGGGATTCGAACCCCCGCGCGACTCTCGCCGCCTGTCGGTTTTCAAGACCGATCCC
>NZ_MACF01000023.1 GCF_001884045.1 Bacillus mobilis
AGACTTGGGTATACCTCCATATTGACATCAAATATAATATCAAAAGAAAAACAGTTAGTCAACCCTACTAAAATAAATTATGAGGAAAGGAAAATTTTACTTTTCCTCTCCTACATTATAGTACTGACAACGCTCATAATTACCAATCACTCATACCGATGAATGTTTACATTTACTTAATAACTGTTTTTCCTCCCATATAAGGGCGAAGAACTTCTGGAATTATAATTGTACCATCTTCTTGTTGGTAGTTCTCTAAAATAGCTGCAACCGTACGTCCAATTGCAAGACCAGATCCATTTAATGTATGAACATGTTCTGGTTTTCCGTTTGGCTCACGACGGAAACGGATATTTGCACGTCTCGCTTGGAAAGCCTCAAAATTACTACAAGAAGAAATCTCACGATATGTGCCATAGCTTGGAATCCATACTTCGATATCGTATTTCTTCGCTGCTGTAAATCCTAAATCGCCTGTGCACATGCTCATAACGCGATATGGCAACTCTAATAATTGTAACACGCGTTCTGCATCATTTGTTAATTTTTCTAACTCTTCATAAGAATCTTCTGGTTTTACGAATTTTACAAGCTCTACTTTGTTGAACTGATGCTGACGAATTAAGCCACGCGTATCACGTCCAGCTGAACCTGCTTCAGAACGGAAACAAGAGCTAAATGCAGCATATCGTATCGGCAATTGCTCTTTATTTAAGATTTCATCACGGTGCATATTCGTTACAGGTACTTCAGCTGTTGGAATTAAGAAGTAATCTTCACTTTCAATACGGAATGCATCTTCTTCAAATTTCGGAAGTTGTCCCGTTCCTGTCATACTTGCACGGTTTACCATATACGGAGGTAATACTTCTTCGTATCCATGCTCGTCAGTATGAAGATCCAGCATAAAGCTAATTAAAGCACGCTCTAATCTTGCGCCAGCACCTTTATAGAATACGAAGCGGCTTCCCGTTACTTTCCCAGCGCGCTCAAAATCTAAAATTCCTAAATCTGTAGCAAGATCCCAATGTGGTTTTGGTTCATAAGCAAATTCTTTCACTTCTCCCCAAGTACGTGCTACTACATTATCATCTTCTGTTTCACCAACTGGAGCAGATTCATGAGGGATATTTGGAATAGATAACATTAATCTTTCTAAATCTTCTTCAACTGTACGAAGTTCATTATCAAGATCTTTTACTTTTTCTCCAACTTCACGCATTTCTAGAATTAGAGCTTCTGCATCTTTCTTTTCGCGCTTCAATACAGAGATTTGTTGAGATACTTCGTTACGTTTACTTTTTAGTTCCTCTGTTTGAACAAGTAATTCTCTTCTTCTCGTATCCAGCTCTTCAAAGCGACCAAAATCAGTTAAATCTTCGCCTCTATGCTGTAACTTTGCTTTTACTTCTTCAAAATTTGTACGTAAAAATTTAATATCAAGCATTATATACTCCTCCTTTTATTTTATAAAACACAAAAAACTCCCGTCCCTATATAAAGGGACGGGAGTTAACCCGCGTTGCCACCCTAGTTGAAAGCATTGCCGCCTTCCTCTCAAGTAGAAATAACGGCTCTTCACCGGGAATGTTTACTAATCATAAAGATATTCCACATTCCATTCCAGGATGGATTCACAAACTGTTTCTATCGATTTCCACCAACCATCGACTCTCTATAAGAAACGGCATTTGTTACTATTTCCTATCAACACGCTTATTTTATAAAATTGTTACCATCAATTTACTATAATCTTATACAAGTTGCAAGTTACTTATACAACTTTTTTCATTTTCGCTTCTTTTACCATTTCTACAAAGTATGCTGTCACACGATGATCATCCGTTAATTCTGGATGGAATGAAGCAGCTAAAAACTGATTTTGTTTTACTGCTACCATTCGATCATCATGTGTGGAGAGTACTTCAACATCATCAGCTACACGTACAACATATGGAGCACGGATAAATACACCAATAAAGTCTTCTCCTACACCTTTAATTGAAAGTGCGGCTTCAAAGCTATCTTTTTGGCGTCCGAACGCATTGCGCTCTACTGTAATATCCATAGCACCAATATGTGCTTCTTCATAGCCAATAAGCGTTTTTGCAAGAAGAATCATACCTGCACATGTACCAAACATTGGTTTACCAGACTTCGCGAATGTACGAAGTGGTTCCATGAAAGCATACTTATCAATAAGACGGCGCATTGTTGTACTTTCACCACCTGGTAAAATAAGACCATCAATCTCTTCAAGTTGCTCGATACGCTTTACAACAACAGCCTCTGCACCACTTGCTTCAACTGATTTCACATGCTCACGAACTGCACCTTGAAGACCTAGTACACCGATTTTCACCATTTTAAAGTTCTCCTTCAATTACCATCCACGCTCTTGCATGCGTTGTTCTGGTAATAACGTTGAAATTTCGATACCTTTCATCGCATTACCTAATCCTTTAGAAAGGCTTGCAATTAGTTCGTAATCTTCATAATGAGTCGTCGCTTCAACGATTGCGCGTGCAAATTTCTCTGGATTCTCTGATTTGAAGATACCAGATCCAACAAATACACCATCCGCACCAAGTTGCATCATTAACGCTGCATCTGCTGGTGTTGCTACACCACCTGCTGCGAAGTTTACAACTGGCAAACGACCAAGGCGTTTAATTTCAAGTAGTACTTCATAAGGAGCACCAGTATTTTTTGCATATGTCATTAACTCATCTTCACGTAGACTTGCAACTTGACGGATTTCTGCATTGACTTGGCGCATATGACGCACTGCCTCTACAATGTTTCCTGTTCCTGGTTCACCTTTTGTACGAAGCATAGATGCACCTTCTGCAATACGACGTGCAGCTTCTCCGATATCACGGCAACCACATACAAATGGAACTGTGTAATCACGTTTATTTAAATGGTATACTTCATCAGCAGGAGTTAATACTTCACTCTCGTCGATATAGTCTACCCCTAATGATTCTAATACACGTGCTTCTACAAGGTGACCGATACGGCATTTTGCCATAACCGGAATTGACACTGCACCCATAACTTCTTCAACGATCGTTGGGTCTGCCATACGAGAAACGCCACCTGCTGCACGAATATCTGCTGGTACACGCTCTAGTGCCATAACGGCAACTGCGCCTGCCTCTTCTGCAATTTTTGCTTGTTCAGCGTTAATTACGTCCATAATAACGCCGCCTTTTTGCATTTCTGCCATTCCACGTTTTACACGTTCTGTCCCTGTTACATTTGTCATGTTACAAAAACCCCCCTAGGTGAATTGCTTTTCCCCGTTAAAGGCGAAAATTAAGAATACTCTTACATTCTACCACTAACTATCAGATGCTTGTCTACTACTTTTTCATAAAGTCGGTATGAAAAATAGGAATAAGAAAAAGCCCCTACAATGAGGAGCTTTTAAAACCAACCTTTTACTGTATCAACAGCACTATTCCATATACCACTAAAGAAAGAGCCAATTCCACGCATAGAACGAGTAAACCAATTCGCTTCTTCTACTGCAGATGTTGTTACAAGATCTATTTGTAATGACTTACCAGATAAAAATCCAGGATCATTCGCATCTTTTGGTGTGATTACCATTTGGCCAAGTGCAGCTCCCTTTTTAATTGGTGCTTCTTGTCCCTTACTTGCTTCTTTTAATTCTGTTTTATAAACATCTTTACTTCCTTTTGGCACTGGAAGTGAAACAGCTTTTTTTGTTTGAACTGCTACATCTTTTTCTTTAGCATTTTCTACTCGTACTGTTTCTTGCCCTTTTACTGAAGAATCTTTTTTATACATTTGCTTCATTTCAAAGTTAGCAAATCCATAATCATATAGCTTCTTTGTTTCATCAAAACGTGCTGTATGAGAACTTGTTTTAATAACTACAGAAATAAAACGCATACCGTTTCTTTCAACCGTACCAGTGAAACAATCCCCTGCTTCTGGAGTCGAGCCTGTTTTCAGGCCATCAACGCCATCATATTCTTTCACTAAGCCCTTTAACATCCAGTTCCAGTTCGACATTGCAAACTTCTCTTTTTCTGGACGGAATTCTTTTTTCGGGATTTTTGCTGTATCTAGCACTTTTGGATAATCTTTAATTAAATGTTGTGCTAAAGTTGCAACATCCTTTGCAGACATTTTATTTTCTTCATCCGCTGTTGTTCCTTCAGGATGCATTCCCTTTAAATCCTTGTTCGTTAAACCTGTAGAATTGACAAATTTATAATTTTTCAACCCTAGTTCTTTTGATTTATCATTCATCATTTTTACGAAGTCTACTTCTTTACCTGCAATTGCTTCTGCTAATGCAATTGTTGCACCATTTGCAGAAAAGATTGCCATTGCCTCGTATAGCTCTTTTACTGTATAAGTGCCACCATTTTCTAATGCAACATTTGATAATGAAGCATCTTGTGAAACTTTATACGCATATTCAGAAACCTTAATTTTTTGATCCCACTTAAGTTTTCCTTTATCCACCGCTTCATGAACTAAATATTCACTCATCATCTTTGTCATACTAGCAATTGATAATAATTCATCTGCATTCTTTTGATATAAAATTTTCCCAGAATTCGCTTCAACTAAAATTGCTGCACCTGCTTCAATGTTTAGAGCAGATCCTGTTTCTGCTGATGCATTGCTATATGGTAACAACATACTACAAGCTAGTGTAAGCATTGTTACTAAAGCAATGAATCTTTTGCAAAACATACCTTTCACTTTTGCTACCCCCAATATCTATGTACTCACATAACCGTTATTCTAACATAATCAAAAAAAAATAGACAGAGATATCAAATCTCTGTCTATTTGTATATAAGACATTATAATGAGTAGTTTGGAGCCTCTTTTGTAATTTGTACGTGATGAGGGTGGCTTTCGCGTAAACCAGCACCTGACATACGAATGAATTGTGCATTCTCACGTAAGAATTCTAAATTCTGCGCTCCGCAATATCCCATACCGGCACGTAATCCACCAACTAATTGATGAACTGTATCTGCTAAAGGCCCTTTATATGGTACTCGACCTTCAATACCTTCTGGAACAAGTTTCTTATTTCCTTCTTGGAAGTAACGATCTTTACTTCCCTTTTCCATCGCTCCGACAGAACCCATACCACGATACACTTTAAATTGACGGCCTTGGTAAATTTCAGTTTCTCCAGGGCTTTCAGCAACACCAGCAAACATACTACCTAGCATAACAACGTGTGCTCCTGCTGCTAAGGCTTTTACCATGTCACCAGAGTACTTAACACCACCATCAGCAATAACTGGGATACCGTGTTTACGAGCTTCTGTTGCACAATCATAAACTGCTGTTAATTGTGGTACACCAACGCCAGCTACAACACGTGTTGTACAGATAGAGCCTGGTCCAATACCAACTTTAACTACATTTGCACCCGCTTCGATTAATGCTTTCGTTGCTTCAGCAGTAGCAACATTTCCAGCGATAATATTTAGTGCTGGATATTTCGCACGAACTTCTTTTACCTTATCAATAACACCTTGAGAATGTCCATGAGCTGTATCAAGTACGATTGCATCTACGCTAGCTTTTACTAATGCGTCGATACGAAGCATCGCATCAGCCGTTACACCAACCGCTGCTCCAACTAATAAGCGTCCTTGCTTATCCTTCGCAGAATTTGGGAATTCAATTACTTTTTCAATATCTTTTATTGTAATAAGCCCTTGTAATACACCGTTGTTATCAACAAGAGGGAGTTTTTCAATTTTATACTTTTGTAGGATCTTTTCAGCTTCTTCCAGCGTAGTACCAACTGGAGCTGTAATTAGCTTTTCTTTTGTCATTACGTCGGAAATTTTGATTGAGTAGTCTTGGATAAAACGCATATCACGGTTTGTAATAATACCAACTAATTTTCGCTCGTCTAAATTATTTACAACCGGTACACCTGAGATACGGTATTTTCCCATAAGATGCTCTGCATCATATACTTGATGTTCTGGAGTTAAAAAGAAAGGATCTGAAATAACGCCACTTTCAGAACGTTTTACTTTATCAACTTGCTCCGCTTGTTGTTCGATAGACATGTTTTTATGAATAATTCCTAAACCGCCTTGACGAGCCATCGCAATAGCCATATCAGCTTCTGTTACTGTATCCATTCCTGCACTAATTAACGGGATATTTAACTGTAAGCTTTCAGATAAAACTGTTTTAACACTTACTTCTCTTGGTAGTACATCTGACTTTGCTGGTACAAGTAATACGTCATCAAAAGTCAAACCTTCTTTAACAAATTTAGATTCCCACATATTTGTTCCCCCCATGATACCAGAAATTATTATTAGTAGCTTATCAATTGGTTAAAATACTGTCAAGGACGTATATATATGTTAGAATTTTTAGACAATAAAAGGAGCGTAATATATGCATCAAACACATTGTACTTGGCAGCAACTAAGTTTCTTCTTTTCATCTCAAAATGTACAACGTTATCTTGCCCGTTGTTATGAAAAATTCTCCATACAAGATGCTGAAAAAAAAAGTTTCGAAAATTGTTATCCCTTTATTTATTACTTAGAACACGGGAAAAACTATTATGAATTATATAAGGTAGCCCCCTTTTCGATTCAGCCAATGTTATTGTTTTATGGAATGAGCCAACTTTTTAAAGCCTGCTTACTAACTATTGATCCGAACTATCCAGAATCCACTACAGTTTTAGCTCATGGTGTTACAACTCGCAAACGAAAAAAACAGGGATATCAATTTTTAGAAGATGAGGTGAAAGTACAAAAAAATGGATTATTTACTCATGTTGCAGAACAGCTGTTTCACATGAAACACTTAGAAGCAGAAAAGTTTAACATGCTGGATTTAATGGGAAATATTCCTGAATTACAAAATTTATTTCGCTACAGTCAAAGGGGGGGCACTTTATATAAAATTGATTCAACAAATACAAATGAACTTTCCTTTTCGGTCAACATACTAGATCGGCTTCATATGACTACAGAGAGATTTTCACGTTACATTGAATCAACTTGTAAGCATTTATCCATACAACATGTCTCCGGGAAAACGAGCGGATCGAATTTGCTTTTTACAGCCCCTATCCAGTCGTGGAACCCTATATATAGTACGCCTTTATACTACGAATATCTTGCCGATACTTATTACCTACCAATTCCAACTGACCCGAGAAATCCTAAACCCATATTACCTGAACTTCTCGTTCACTATTTATTGCTCTACAATTTAAGTATGATTTCTAGATACGAAACAGATTGGTGGTATGATTTACTTGGGAGCTACGGCTCTGAAGATTATCCATTTATTTATCAATTTCTTACTATTTCTGCTCAAAAAATCCCTTACTATATTTCGTCTTTTTTACTAACAGAACCGAACCTATTTCATGGGAAATAAAAAAAACACAAGTCAAAAGACTTGTGTTTTTAGTTGCTTGGCGACGTCCTACTCTCACAGGGACAAG
>NZ_MACF01000024.1 GCF_001884045.1 Bacillus mobilis
AGCTCTCTAGCGCCGATGGTAGTTGGGACCTTGTCCCTGTGAGAGTAGGACGTCGCCAAGCAACTAAACACGAGTCAAATGACTCGTGTTTTTTCGTGTTTTCTTTTATAATCCATAGTAATTAAAAAATGTGTTTAAATAATTATTATTTTGATTAAATACAGGGGAATGTGGCTAGGATAGTGAATAAGCAAAAGAGTTGCAAATTTTATTAATACGTATATAATTAAAGTCAAAGATAGTCAAAGTCAATAAAGGTGGCGGATAAATGAGAAATATATCTGATATCATTGAGCAATATCTAAAGCAAGTTATTGACTTAAGTAATAATAATGTGATTGAAATCAAAAGAAATGAGATTGCGGATCGATTCGAGTGCGTACCATCTCAAATCAATTATGTAATCAATACCCGTTTTACGATAGAAAGAGGATTTGTAGTAGAAAGTAAACGTGGTGGAGGAGGTTACATTCGCATTATAAAAGTCAAACTGCATGACGATATAGACATTATCGATCAAATGCTTCATATGATTGATCATAGCGTTGCGCAAGGGAATGCAGAGAGTATGATTATACGTTTAATAGAAGAGGGAATCATAACAAATCGTGAAGCTAAACTTATGTTAAGTGTACTAGATCGTTCTGTATTATCAATGGATGTTCCTTCTCGAGATGAACTTAGGGCTCGAATATTATGCGCAATGTTAAGAACACTGAAATATAAATAAATACAGCTTTTGTAAAAGAGTAATAACTAAGATATCAGGCAGTTAAATATTGTAGAGGTTTTGAAAAAAGAACACGCACTTTTATTTAAACGAATAAGGGAAAGCGAACAATCTAGTAATGTATGAAAAAGTATTATGAGATAGATCGTTCCTGTTGTAAAGGTGGGGATAGTGATGACTTGTCAAAACTGTAATATAAGACCAGCAACTTTACATTATACAAAAGTAATCAACGAACAGAAGACGGAAGTTCATCTTTGTGAGCAATGTGCAGAACAAAGTGGCTATACGTCTTTCTTTCAATCGCCACAGTCTAACTTTTCATTCCATGATTTATTTGCTGGGTTATTACATGGTGAATCAACAATGTTTGAAGAAGGACAAAACGGGCTTTCGAATACAAGTATATTAAGGTGTCCAGATTGTAAGATGACATATGAGCAATTTACAAAGGTGGGACGTTTTGGATGTGCTTCTTGTTACGATACATTTAAGGAACATTTAAAGCCATTATTAAAACGTCTTCACGGCGGACATACAGATCATTGTGGAAAAATTCCGGAACGTATAGAAGGAAATATTCACTTAAAGAAAGAATTAGATGAACTAAAACTCATTCTGAAACAATACGTACAGAAAGAGGAGTTTGAGAAAGCTGCTGAAGTAAGGGATAAAATTCGAGGTCTTGAAAATCAGCTTAGTGAGCATAGAGAGGGGGAATAGTTCTATGTCACTGGACAAAATCATGAATGAAGCGATTAGTCCATGGATGAAGGGGGATGGCCCTGATTCTGATATTGTTTTAAGTAGTCGAATACGTTTGGCTCGTAATTTTAAAAAATATCAATTCTCTACTATGCAAAACGAAGAAGAAGCTAAACAGATTCATGAATTATTTAAAAAGGAATTTATAAATAAAACGGTAGAACCCTTTGGAGAGTTTGAACTATTAAAAATGAATGAATTAACGCCTCTTCAAAGGAGAGTATTAGTTGAAAAGCATTTAATTAGTCCTAACCTTGCAGGAACAGAATATGGAGCATGTCTATTGTCAGGAAGCGAACATATTAGTGTTATGCTGAATGAAGAAGACCATATTAGGATTCAGTGCTTATTTTCAGGGTTGCAGTTATCAGAGGCCCTTCAAAGTGCCAATCAAATAGATAATTGGATAGAGGAAGAGGTTGAATATGCTTTTGATGAATCACTTGGATATATAACGAGCTGCCCTACTAACGTTGGTACAGGATTGAGGGCTTCCGTAATGATTCACTTACCGGGACTCGTTTTAACGAAAAGAATTAGCCGTATTATACAAGTAATTCAAAAATTAGGGTTAGTAGTAAGAGGAATATACGGTGAAGGTAGCGAAGCGTTAGGTAATATATTTCAAGTGTCAAATCAAATGACGCTAGGAAAATCTGAAGCAGATATTATTGCAGATTTAAAGAGTGTCATTCAACAAATCATACAGCAAGAGAAAATGGCTAGAGAATTAATTGTACAAAATTCAAGTATTGAGCTTGAAGATAAAGTTTATCGCTCTTATGGCATACTAGCAAACAGTCGGTTAATTCAATCTGCGGAAGCGGCCACTTGCTTATCAGATGTACGACTTGGTATTGATTTAGGATATATAAAAGGTGTATCGAGAAATATTTTGACTGAGCTAATGGTTCTTACACAACCAGGTATTTTACAACAATATGCAGGTGGACCTTTAGGACCAGAAGAAAGAGATTATCGAAGAGCAACCTTAATCCGTGAGCGATTACGTATTGAAAAAAACTAAGCGCAAGTAGGAGGCGATTTCTATGATGTTTGGAAGATTTACAGAAAGAGCACAGAAAGTATTAGCTTTATCTCAAGAGGAAGCAATTCGTATTGGGCATAATAATATTGGAACAGAACATATTTTACTTGGGCTTGTACGTGAAGGTGAAGGAATTGCAGCAAAAGCGTTAATTGCTCTTGGATTAAGTCCAGAGAAAGTTCAAAAAGAGGTAGAAGCATTAATTGGACGCGGAACAGAAGCTTCTCAAACTGTACATTATACACCGCGTGCTAAAAAAGTTATTGAGTTGTCAATGGATGAAGCTCGTAAATTAGGTCATTCTTACGTCGGAACAGAACATATCTTACTTGGTTTAATCCGTGAGGGTGAAGGCGTAGCAGCACGTGTTTTAAATAACTTAGGTGTTAGCCTAAATAAGGCAAGGCAACAAGTATTACAACTTCTTGGAAGTAATGAAGCAAGTTCAGGTCACCAAGGTGGTTCTTCAACAAATGCAAATACACCGACACTGGATAGCTTAGCACGTGATTTAACAGTTGTTGCACGTGAAAATCGTCTAGATCCTGTTATCGGGCGTGGTAAAGAAATTCAACGTGTAATTGAAGTTTTAAGCCGTAGAACAAAAAATAATCCTGTATTAATTGGAGAGCCTGGTGTAGGTAAAACGGCAATTGCAGAAGGATTAGCACAACAAATTGTAAATAATGAAGTTCCTGAAACATTAAGAGATAAGCGTGTTATGACACTAGATATGGGTACAGTTGTAGCTGGAACGAAATATCGTGGTGAATTTGAAGATCGTTTAAAGAAAGTTATGGATGAAATCCGTCAAGCTGGCAACATTATTCTATTTATTGATGAACTTCATACATTAATTGGTGCAGGTGGAGCAGAAGGTGCTATTGATGCATCGAACATCTTAAAACCATCTTTAGCACGCGGAGAGTTACAATGTATTGGGGCGACAACTTTAGATGAATATCGTAAATATATTGAAAAAGATGCGGCTTTAGAGAGACGATTCCAACCGATTCACGTTGATGAGCCAAGTTTAGATGAATCAACTCAAATCTTGAAAGGTTTACGTGATCGTTACGAGGCACATCACCGTGTATCTATTACAGATGATGCAATTGATGCAGCTGTAAAGCTTTCAGACCGTTATATTACAGATCGTTTCTTACCAGATAAGGCAATTGACTTAATTGATGAAGCTGCTTCAAAGGTTCGCTTACGTTCTTATACAACACCACCAAATCTAAAAGAGCTTGAAGTGAAGCTTGAGGAAATTAGAAAAGAAAAAGATGCAGCTGTGCAAAGTCAAGAATTTGAAAAAGCTGCTTCCTTACGTGATATGGAACAACGCTTACGTGAGAAGTTAGAAGATACGAAGCGTCAATGGAAAGAACAACAAGGAAAAGAAAACTCAGAGGTGACAGTAGAAGATATTGCAAATGTCGTTTCTACGTGGACTCGTATCCCGGTTTCTAAACTTGCACAAACAGAGACTGATAAATTATTAAACTTAGAATCCATCCTTCACGATCGTGTTATTGGTCAAGATGAAGCGGTAGTAGCTGTAGCGAAAGCTGTTCGTCGTGCTAGAGCGGGATTGAAAGATCCAAAACGTCCGATTGGTTCATTTATTTTCTTAGGACCAACAGGTGTAGGTAAAACAGAGCTAGCAAGAGCGTTAGCAGAATCTATGTTCGGTGATGAGGATGCAATGATTCGCATCGATATGTCTGAGTACATGGAGAAGCATTCTACTTCTCGTTTAGTTGGATCTCCTCCAGGATATGTTGGATATGAAGAAGGTGGACAATTAACAGAAAAGGTTCGCCGTAAGCCATATTCAGTTGTCCTATTAGATGAAGTAGAGAAAGCTCACCCTGATGTGTTTAACATTTTACTACAAGTATTAGAAGATGGTCGTTTAACGGATTCTAAAGGGCGTACAGTTGATTTCCGTAATACAATTGTTATTATGACATCTAACGTTGGTGCAGACGCATTAAAACGTAATAAACATCTTGGATTTAACGTACAAGATGAGAGCCGCGATTATTCAGATATGAAAGGTAAAGTAATGGATGAACTGAAAAAGGCATTTCGTCCAGAATTCTTAAACCGTATTGATGAAATTATCGTGTTCCATATGCTTGAGAAAAAACATATTCAAGAGATTGTAACACTTATGGTAAATCAGTTAGTGAATCGCTTAAAAGAGCAAGAAATTGAATTGCATTTAACAGAAGGAGCAATTTCAGCCATTGCTGATAAAGGATTTGACCGAGAATACGGTGCTCGTCCGCTTCGTAGAGCAATTCAGAAACATGTAGAAGATAGACTATCGGAAGAACTTTTAAAAGGTGCTATTGAGAAAGGACAAAAAGTTATCTTTGATGTTGAAGGGGAAACATTTGTCATTCATAGTGCTGAAAAGGTAAAATAAGTATAGACAAACTAAGAGGGCTACGAGATAGCCCTCTTTCTTGTACGAGAAGGATAAACTGTGTATAGATGAAAGTGAAGTGAAATATAAAACGATATGGCTAAAAAGAAAACAAAATTTACATGTCAAGAGTGTGGTTATCAGTCACCAAAATATATGGGGAAATGCCCTGGTTGTGGTCAATGGAATACACTTATTGAAGAGATGGAACCGGTTGTATCATCAAGACGCCTTAATTATGCCAATGCAATTCAATCGGAAGTAACAAAACCAAGACGCCTAACAGAAGTAGAAACAAAATCTGAGGCACGTATTGAAACGAAATTCCAAGAGTTTAACCGTGTACTTGGTGGTGGGATTGTAGATGGATCATTAGTACTTATTGGTGGAGACCCTGGGATTGGAAAATCAACATTACTATTACAGATTTCATCGCAATTAGCAGATTCTTCATATGATGTACTATATATATCCGGTGAAGAATCGGCAAAACAGATTAAACTTCGTGCAGATCGTTTGCATGTAAATGGTAGTAATCTATTTGTTGTATCAGAGACAGACTTGCAGCGAATTGCAGCACACATTGAAGAGATGAATCCAGCTTTTGTTGTTATTGACTCCATTCAAACGATACATTTACCTGAGGTAACGTCAGCGCCGGGAAGTGTGGCACAAGTACGTGAATGTACAGCAGAATTAATGAAACTTGCAAAAACGAAAGGAATCCCTATTTTTATCGTCGGACATGTAACAAAAGAGGGGGCAATTGCAGGGCCACGTATGTTAGAACATATGGTCGATGCAGTTCTTTACTTTGAAGGAGATCGTCATCATACATACCGTATTTTGCGAGCTGTGAAGAATCGTTTCGGTTCCACGAATGAAATGGGTATTTTTGAAATGAAAGAGCTTGGTCTTGCGGAAGTCTTAAACCCTTCTGAAATCTTTCTTGAGGAAAGACCCGTTGGAGTCGCAGGATCAACAGTAGTTGCCTCAATGGAAGGAACAAGACCGGTTTTAGTAGAAATACAAGCATTAATCTCCCCTACTAGTTTTGGAAACCCTCGAAGAATGGCGACGGGAATTGATCATAACCGTGTATCGCTTATTATGGCAGTGTTAGAAAAAAGAACAGGTTTATTATTGCAAAACCAAGATGCATATTTAAAAGTAGCAGGTGGTTTGAAATTAGATGAACCAGCAATTGATTTAGCTGTGGCTTTAAGTATCGCTTCAAGTTTTAGAGATAAATCTACGGCACCAACCGATGCAGTAATAGGAGAAGTAGGATTAACTGGAGAAATAAGAAGAGTATCAAGAATTGAACAACGTGTACAAGAAGCAGCTAAATTAGGATTTCAACGTGCTATTATTCCTAGAAAAAATTTGGGAGGATGGACAATTCCGGATGGGATTGAGGTAGTAGGTGTATCTAATTTAGGGGAAGCGCTTCGTTTGACATTAGGAGGCTAGGCTATGGAAGAAAACAAGCAACGTGTCAAAAGTATGATTAATATTTTACAACTCGTGGCCCCAGGAACACCACTGCGCGAAGGGATAGATAATGTGCTTCGCGCACAAACAGGGGGACTAATTGTTCTTGGATATAACGAACAAATTAAAAGTATTGTAGATGGAGGATTTCATATTAATTGCGCATTCTCTCCTGCTAGTTTATACGAATTAGCAAAAATGGATGGGGCACTTATTTTAAATGAAACTGGAAGTAAAATTTTAATTGCAAATGCACAGTTAGTTCCAGAGGCATCTATTGATTCTATTGAAACAGGTATGCGCCACCGGACAGCAGAGCGTGTAGCAAAGCAGACAGGTAGTCTCGTTGTGGCTATTTCACAAAGACGTAACGTAATTACACTATATCAAGGGAATTTACGTTATACACTAAAGGATATAGGTGTTATTTTAACAAAGGCAAACCAAGCTATTCAGACGTTAGAAAAATATAAGGCTGTATGGAATGATGGTATTACCAATTTGGGCATTCTAGAATTTGAAGAAGTCGTTACAATGTCCGAGGTGGTTCATGTGCTACATAGTGTTGAAATGGTACTGCGTATTAAAAATGAAATATTGAGCTATATTCATGAGCTAGGAACAGAAGGTAGGTTAATTCGTTTACAACTTACAGAGCTACTAGCTGATTTAGAGGCAGAGGCAGCGTTATTAATTAAAGATTATTACCAAGAAAAAACACAAGACCATCATCAAATTTTGAAAAAGTTACAAGATCTTGCGAACACACAACTTCTAGAGGATAGCGATTTAGTTAAATTGCTTGGCTACCCAGGACAAACGAGTTTAGAAGAAAGTGTGACGCCGAGAGGATACCGAATCACAAGCAAAATTTCGCGCGTTCCGCCACTTATCATTGAAAATTTAATTAATCGGTTTAAGACTTTGCAAGGTGTTTGTCGAGCAACTATTAATGAATTGGATGATGTGGAAGGAATTGGAGAAGTTAGGGCGAAGAAAATACGAGAAGGCCTAAAAAGAATCCAAGAGCATCTCTATATGAGTAGACACAATTAAGAATATTACATTGATTCCATAATATAACGACACTAGAACACTTTTGGTATATGATATGATATATTGGTAAATAAAACTATTTATAAAAAAACACGTCCGCTTTTGCATTCGGCGTTTTGATTAGCGAAACAATGGTTAATAATGAGTAGGAGGTGGTTGGATGTTAAAACGGATTGTACAGCTCTTCTTTCTAGTAATTGGGGGAGCGTTAGGGATTTACTTAATCCCAAAAGTTATTAATGTATTAGACATCGGTGCCGTTCCTTTATTGGAAGGATCGTATGCTCGTGCAATTATTGGTGCAATTATTTTATTTTTAACAACATTTTGGCTTGTAGATTATATTGTTCAACTTATTAAGCATATTGAAGAGGCTCTTGTAAAGGCGCCTGTAGCGGATGTTTTATTTGGTACATTAGGTTTAATCTCTGGGCTTATTGTTGCGTATTTAATTTTAATACCAATTCGTGAATTTACAATTCCAGTTATTAGTACAGTGTTGCAAGTGTTCTTTACTCTTTTACTTGGATACTTAGGATTCCAAGTAGGGTTTAAAAAGAGGAATGAATTGCTAGGATTATTTACACTACCACAACGTGGGAAGAAGAAAAATAATAATAGTGATAATGAAGAAACTGAAGCAGAGGTAGAAGAATCTACAACTCATTGGAAAATTCTCGATACGAGTGTAATTATCGACGGACGTATTGCTGATATTTGCCAAACAAAGTTTTTAGAAGGAACAATTGTGATTCCACAATTCGTGTTAGAAGAACTTCAGCACATTGCCGATTCTTCGGATGCTTTAAAACGTAATCGTGGTCGCAGAGGATTAGATATTTTAAATCGTATTCAAAAAGAGATGCCGATTCCGGTAGAAATTTATGAAGGCGATTTCGATGATATTCAAGAAGTGGATAGCAAGCTTGTAAAGTTGGCGAAGATCACTGGTGGAACGGTAGTAACGAATGATTTCAACTTAAATAAAGTTTCTGAACTACAAGGGGTAACGGTGTTAAACATTAACGATTTAGCTAATGCAATTAAACCTGTTGTACTCCCAGGGGAAGAACTAAGTGTTTATGTTGTAAAAGATGGAAAAGAACAAAATCAAGGTGTTGCATATTTAGATGACGGCACGATGATTGTAGTAGAAGATGGTAGAGAATATGTAGGTTCACAACTCGATGTGCTTGTTACGAGTGTGTTACAAACATCGGCTGGTCGTATGATTTTCGCCAAACGTAAATTATTAGAAAAAGCATTATAAGTAGAGGATTATTAATATGTATACATTAATTATTCCAGCAGCTGGTCAAGGTAAGCGGATGGGTGCTGGCAAAAATAAGTTGTTCTTACTTATTAATGAAGTACCGATTATTGTGCATACGTTACGTGCTTTTGAAACAGATAAAGCGTGCAAAAGTATTATTATGGCAATTAACGAAGAAGAACGTCCGTATTTTGAAGAATTAATGCAGGAGTATCCGATTGAAAAGCCAGTACAATTTATTCAGGGTGGAGCTGAAAGACAAGATAGTGTGTACAATGCGATTCAGCATACTAGTGATGTTGAGTATGTTCTTGTACATGACGGTGCGCGTCCATTCGTAACGAATAAAGTGATTCAAGATGTATTAACTGCAGCAGAAAAATATGGGGCTTCTATTTGTGCGGTGCCAGTGAAAGATACCGTTAAGAAGGTAGAGCAGGGTGTTGTTATCGAAACGGTAGAAAGATCTCAGCTTAAAGCTGTACAAACACCGCAAGGGTTCGCTGTTTCTCTTTTGTTAGAAGCTCATAGAAGTGCGAAACAGAGTTGTTTCCTTGGTACAGATGATGCAAGTCTCGTAGAACGTATTGGGAAGCAAGTAGGTGTAGTAGAAGGAAGTTACTATAATATTAAAGTGACGACTCCAGAAGATTTACTAATTGCTGAAAGCTTTCTTCACGTTCAAACGAAATGATAGCAATGAGCATAGCGAAGAAAAGCTCGGCAACAGCCGGGCTTTTCTTTATAAGGATAGCGATATAATATAGAATCATAAAACTCTGTAGTTTAGCTTGAGGAGGATATAAAAAATGTTTCGAATTGGACAAGGTTTTGATGTGCATGAATTCGCGGAAGGTAGACCGTTAATTATTGGTGGAATTACAATTCCCCATGAGAAAGGATTAATTGGTCATTCAGACGCAGACGTATTGTTACATACGATTGCGGACGCATGTTTAGGTGCAATTGCAGCAGGAGATATTGGAAAGCATTTCCCTGATACAGATCCTGCCTTTAAAGATGCTGATTCAGCTGTATTGCTGCAAAAGGTTTGGGAATTTGTACGTGAACAAGGTTACGAGTTAGGAAATCTAGATTGTACAATTATTGCTCAAAAGCCGAAGATGGCACCACATATTGAAAGTATGCGTAAACGCATTAGTGAGCTATTAGAAACGTCTATTGATAATATCAATGTAAAGGCAACAACAACAGAAAAATTAGGATTTACAGGTAGAGAAGAAGGAATTGCTTCTCAAGCAGTTGTTTTATTACAGAAAAAATAAGGGTTTTTAATTCGTAAGATGGATAATCACATTTGTTTGGTGTACAATTATAGAATGTGTTGACATTAAGAATGGAAGGTGTACCAATTATGGAAAAGCAAGTGAGAGTGCGCTATGCGCCAAGTCCAACAGGACACTTACATATCGGAAATGCGCGTACGGCATTATTTAATTATTTATTTGCTCGTCATCAAGATGGTAAGTTTATTATTCGTATTGAAGATACTGATGTAAAACGTAATGTTGCTGGTGGAGAAGAAAGCCAATTAAAATACTTGAAATGGCTCGGTATGGACTGGGATGAAGGTGTTGATGTTGGTGGTGAATTTGGACCATATCGTCAAACAGAGCGTTTAGATATTTATAAAAAATTATATGAAGATTTACTAGAGCGTGGTTTAGCTTACAAATGTTATATGACAGAAGAAGAGCTAGAAGCAGAACGTGAAGGACAAATCTCTCGTGGTGAAACACCTCGTTACGCAGGTAACCACCGTGATTTAACTGAAGCACAAGAGAAAGAATTTGAAGCTGAGGGACGTATTCCAAGTATTCGTTTCCGTGTACCAGCTGACCATGATTACACATTTAAAGATATCGTAAAAGATGAAGTTGCATTCCATTCAAATGATTTCGGTGATTTCGTTATCGTGAAAAAAGATGGAATTCCAACTTATAACTTTGCGGTAGCAGTAGATGATCACTTAATGGAAATTACACACGTACTTCGTGGTGATGATCATATTTCAAATACGCCAAAACAAATGATGATTTATGAAGCTTTCGGTTGGGATATCCCGCAATTTGGTCATATGACTTTAATTGTAAATGAAAGCCGTAAAAAATTAAGTAAGCGTGATGAATCTATTATTCAATTTATTGAGCAATATAAAGAGCTTGGATATCTTCCAGAAGCAATCTTTAACTTTATTGCACTACTAGGCTGGTCGCCAGTAGGAGAAGAAGAAATCTTCTCTCAAGAAGAGTTTATCAAAATGTTCGATGCAGCTCGTTTATCAAAATCACCTGCATTGTTTGATTCTCAAAAATTAAAATGGATGAACAACCAATATATGAAAAAGCAAGATTTAGATACGGTGGTAGAATTAAGCTTACCGCATTTAGTGAAAGCTGGACGTATAGGTGAGACTTTAAGTGAACAAGAACAAGCTTGGATTCGTGATGTAATTGCGTTATATCATGAACAAATGAGTTTTGGAGCTGAAATTGTAGAGCTTTCTGAAATGTTCTTCAAAGATCATGTTGATCATGAAGAAGAAGGACAAGAAGTATTAAAAGGTGAACAAGTACCAGAAGTACTTCGCGCATTTGCTGGTCAAGTAGAAGCACTAGAAGCGATGGAACCAGCAGCAATTAAGGCTGCTATTAAAGCAGTTCAAAAGGAAACAGGTCATAAAGGTAAAAACTTATTTATGCCAATCCGTGTTGCAACTACTGGTCAAACACATGGTCCAGAGCTTCCTAATGCTATTGCACTTCTTGGAAAAGAAAAAGTTTTAAATCGTCTTCAAAAAGTAATTGGTTAACATTTTCTAGGTTTAGAAATATAATAAGTATACTTAAAACCTAATAAGGAAAAGCGACGAGAAGGAGAAGTAGAAAATCAGGCTTTTTACAGAGAGAACCACCTTTAGGCTGGAAGTGGTTTATAAGCGGATTTTTGAAATGCCCCTTCGAGTCTTCTGCTGAACAGCAAATTGTTTTGCGAAACGTCTTAGGGCGTAAAGTAAGCAGAAGCGGTGTACACCGTTATCAGAGATGAGTTTGAGGCTTTTTTTAGCCTAAACAGAGTGGAACCGCGCTTATAAGGCGTCTCTGTCAATATGACAGAGGCGTCTTTTTTTATACCGTAAAACAGGATATGAGTATAAGTTTTATCTACGTGTATAAAGGTTTAGGGAGATAAGTAGGGAGTTAGTTCGCTCGAAAAAGCAGCCCATAAAGGGGAGGGAACATCGATGTTTAAGAGGCTTCGGGAAGATATTGAAGTCGTTTTTGAACAGGATCCAGCGGCAAGAAGTTATTTCGAAGTCATTTTGACTTACTCTGGATTACATGCAGTTTGGGCACATCGAATTGCACATGCTTTTTATAAAAAGAATTTCTTCTTTATTGCACGTTGGATCTCACAAGTTAGTCGTTTCTTTACTGGCATTGAAATTCATCCAGGAGCAACAATTGGTCGTCGTTTTTTCATAGACCATGGAATGGGGGTTGTAATTGGAGAAACGTGCGAAATTGGTGATAATGTAACGATCTATCAAGGGGTTACATTAGGTGGTACGGGTAAAGAAAAGGGAAAGAGGCACCCTACAATTCAGGATAATGTATTAATTGCAACAGGTGCTAAAGTACTAGGTTCTATTACAGTTGGAGAGAATTCTAAAATTGGAGCGGGGTCTGTCGTATTAAAAGAAGTCCCTGCACATTCTACAGTTGTAGGTATACCTGGCCGAGTCGTTATTCAAAATGGAGTAAAGATCGGTCAAGAATTAAATCATTCTGACCTTCCAGACCCAATTTTTGATAAGTTAAAGGTCATGGAAGTAGAACTTGATAAATTGAAAAAACAACTTGAAGTAAAGGTAGAAAGGAAGGATAAAAATGACTATTCACATTTATAATACGTTAACGCGTCAAAAGGAAGAGTTTACTCCATTAGAAGAAAATAAGGTAAAGATGTATGTGTGCGGACCTACAGTGTATAACTATATTCACATTGGGAATGCAAGACCACCTATGGTATTTGATACGGTACGCCGTTATTTAGAATATAAAGGGTATGATGTGCAGTATGTATCTAACTTTACTGACGTAGATGATAAACTAATTAAAGCAGCAAATGAATTAGGTGAAGATGTGCCGACAATTGCTGACCGTTTCGTTGAGGCGTACTTTGAGGATGTAACAGCACTAGGTTGCAAACATGCAACGGTTCATCCGCGTGTAACGGAAAATATGGATATCATTATTGAATTTATTCAAGAACTTGTGAATAAAGGATATGCATATGAATCAGAAGGTGATGTGTACTTTAGAACGAAGGAATTCGAAGGGTACGGTAAATTATCGCATCAACCAATTGCAGACTTACGTCACGGCGCGCGTATTGAAGTAGGAGAAAAGAAACAAGACCCTCTTGATTTTGCTCTATGGAAAGCTGCGAAAGAAGGAGAAATCTTCTGGGAAAGCCCTTGGGGGAAAGGTCGTCCAGGCTGGCATATTGAATGCTCGGCAATGGCGCGTAAATACTTAGGAGATACAATCGATATTCATGCTGGTGGTCAAGACTTAGCATTTCCTCATCATGAGAATGAAATTGCACAGTCTGAGGCGTTAACTGGAAAAACATTTGCACGTTATTGGATGCACAATGGATATATTAATATTAATAATGAGAAGATGTCTAAGTCGCTGGGGAACTTCATTTTAGTTCACGATATCATTAAGCAATATGATCCACAGTTAATCAGATTCTTTATGCTATCGGTGCATTACCGTCACCCAATTAATTTCAGTGAAGAGTTATTACAAAGTACAAATAACGGACTGGAAAGAATTAAAACGGCTTACGGTAACTTAAAACACCGTATGGAAAGTAGTACCGATTTAACAGACCATAATGAGAATTGGTTAGCGGAACTGGAAAAATTCCAGACTGCATTTGAAGAAGCAATGAATGATGACTTCAACACTGCTAATGCAATCACTGAGTTATATAATGTAGCAAATCATGCGAATCAATATTTACTGGAAGAACATACGTCTAAAGTGGTAATTGAGGCATACGTAAAACAACTTGAAACATTATTTGATATTTTGGGGTTAGAATTAGCGCAAGACGAGTTGCTTGATGAAGAAATCGAGGCACTTATTCAAAAACGTATTGAAGCTCGTAAAAATCGTGATTTTGCATTGTCAGATCAAATTCGCGATGATTTAAAAGACCGTAATATTATTTTAGAAGATACCGCTCAAGGTACAAGATGGAAAAGAGGATAAGAATGATTGATGCAAAGCAATTAAACAGCTTAGCGTTAGCATACATGGGTGATGCGGTATATGAACAATATATCCGCTATCACCTACTCCAAAAAGGGAAAGTTCGTCCTAACCAATTACATCGATTAGGGACAAACTTTGTTTCGGCAAAAGCACAGGCGAAAGTTGTTTATCATTTATTAGAGACAGCATTTTTAACTGAGGAAGAAGAAGCAGTACTAAGAAGAGGGCGTAATGCAAATTCAGGTACTGTTCCGAAAAACACGGATGTACAAACATATCGACATAGTACAGCTTTTGAAGCGCTAATTGGCTATCATCACTTATTAAATAATCGCGAAAGATTAGACGAAATTGTATATAAAGCAATTGCTGTTTTAGAAGAAAAGGAAGGGGGCACATCATCATGAGTAGTGAATATATTATCGGACGTAACCCTGTAATTGAAGCGTTACGATCAGGAAGAGATATTAATAAAATTTGGATCGCAGAAGGTGCTGCCAAAGGACAAGTACAAATTGTACTAGCACTAGCGAAAGAAAATAAGGTTATTTTACAACATGCACCAAAGAAGAAGTTAGATCAATTAGTTGAGGGGAACCATCAAGGTGTAATTGCTCAAGTGGCTGCGTATCAATATGCTGAGCTAGAAGATCTATTTAAAGTAGCAGAGAAGCGTAATGAAGATCCGTTCTTCTTAATTTTAGATGAAATTGAAGACCCACATAACCTAGGTTCTATTATGCGTACTGCGGATGCAACAGGAGCTCATGGAATTATTATTCCGAAGAGAAGAGCTGTGGGACTTACAGCATCAGTTGCGAAAGCATCGACTGGAGCAATTGAATATATTCCTGTTGCACGTGTAACGAATTTATCTCGTACCATTGATGAGTTAAAAGAACGTGGACTTTGGATTGCTGGTACAGATGCAAAAGGGAAAACGGATTACCGTAATTTAGATGGTAAAATGCCAATTGGATTAGTAATTGGAAGTGAAGGAAAAGGTATGAGTCGTATTATTGGTGAAAAATGTGATTTCCTAATTACTTTACCGATGGTGGGTAAAGTTACATCCTTAAATGCTTCAGTAGCCGCAAGTTTGTTAATGTATGAGGTATATCGTAAGCGTCACGAAATTGGTAAATAAAAAATGAACGATATTTTAATCGTTGACGGTTACAACATTATCGGAGCTTGGGGAGACTTGAAGAAACTACGGGATGTAGATTTGCAATCATCAAGGGATGCACTGATTGATAAGATGGCGGATTACCAAGGATACACTGGTACAAAGGTAATGATAGTCTTTGATGCTTATACAGTACAAGGCATTGAAAAAAAGATGAAACAATCGCGTGTGGAAGTCATATTCACGAGAAAGAATCAAACTGCAGATGAAAAGATAGAGCAACTAGCGATTGAGCTTAGGAATATAAATACGCAAATATATGTTGCGACTTCTGATTATACGGAACAATGGGTTATATTTGCGCAAGGTGCTCTTCGGAAATCTGCACGTGAATTAGAGCTGGAAGTACAAGCGATGGAGCAACAAGTAAGAAGGCGTACGCAAGACACAAAAGAAAAGCAACCCGCCATGCGAAAGATATTTAGTAAAGATATTACAGAAAAATTAGAAAAATTAAGAAGAGGAGAGCGTTGAAGCATTGACGCTCTTTATCTTTTTACTGTATAATATTGCTAAATAAATAGCGGTCGGAGGGATCAAGGTGGAAGCAGGCTTCGTAAGTGTAGGCGACGTTACATTTCGTGATTTAGAGGATGAGGCAATCGTTGAGTTAGTTCGAAAAGGTAATACTGACGCTCTAGAATATTTGATTCACAAATATAAGAACTTTGTTCGCGCGAAATCAAGATCTTATTTCTTAGTGGGTGCCGATCGAGAAGATATTGTTCAAGAAGGTATGATTGGATTGTTTAAAGCGATTCGTGATTATAAAGAGGACAAGCTGTCTTCATTCAAAGCATTTGCTGAACTGTGTATCACTCGACAAATTATTACCGCTATTAAAACAGCAACAAGGCAAAAACATATCCCGTTAAATTCATATGTTTCTTTAGATAAGCCGATTTATGATGAAGAATCTGATCGGACATTATTAGATGTTATTTCGGAAGCGAAGGTAACGGATCCTGAAGAAATGATTATAAGTCAGGAAGAATATACAGACATAGAATCTAAAATATCTGAATTATTAAGCGATTTAGAAAGAAAAGTTCTTTCTTTATATCTAGATGGTCGTTCTTATCAAGAGATTTCGGAACAGTTAAATAGACATGTGAAATCTATTGATAACGCTTTACAGAGGGTAAAGCGGAAATTGGAACGATATATGGAAATGAGAGAGAGTACTACGTTAAATTCATAATAAATACTACAGGTGTAAAAAATCACCTGTTTTCTTTTTGTAGAGAGTACAAAAGGCATGTCATTGACATTGTCTTTTGTTGTATGATACATTTTTAGGGACATAATGTTACAAGGTTGGTGTAACTAATGAGGAAAAAAGTTGTACTCTCATGTGAAGAGTGTAAAAATCGAAACTACTCTACGATGAAAGATACGAGCTCAGTAGAGCGACTTGAAATAAAGAAGTTTTGTAAAACATGCAATCAGCATACAGTTCACAAGGAAACAAAATAAATAATTGAAATAATACACTGGAGGTCCCGTAGATGCGTTTAACGAACTTTTTCGGCGATGTAGGTCGCGAAATGAAAAAAGTAAGTTGGCCTAAAAAAGATGAATTACTCCGTTCAACAGCGACTGTTATCGCTACAGTTGTCTTCTTTGCGATTTTCTTCGCAGTAGTTGATATGGGCATTTCTTCTTTAATTCGGTTAATTCTTGGTTAATTCTTGAATAAGAAGCACTTATCCATGATATAATGTTATTTATAAGAACTGTGTAAAAGCCCGGTGAACGGGTTTTTTCATTTGCGCAAAAAAATGTACGTCAGGGAGGGAAGGACGCTCGTCCTAAATGAATGGAAAAAAGTTGGTATGTTGTCCATACTTATTCTGGATATGAAAATAAAGTAAAAGCAAACCTGGAGAAACGTGTAGAATCAATGGGTATGCAAGATAAAATTTTCCGTGTTGTTGTCCCGGAAGAAGTAGAAGTAGAAATGAAAAACGGTAAAGAAAAATTAATGAAAAGAAAAGTGTTCCCAGGTTATGTATTAGTAGAATTAATCATGACTGATGACTCTTGGTATGTTGTACGTAATACACCAGGTGTAACTGGGTTCGTTGGTTCTTCTGGTTCTGGATCTAAACCATCACCTCTATTAGAAGAGGAAGTTGTTACCATTATGAAGCATATGGGAATGGACAACGAAGTGGTTGATTTCGACTTTGAACTTCATGAAACAGTGCGTGTAAATGAAGGACCATTCGCAGATTATACAGGTGCTATTGAAGAAATTGATGTGGAGAAGAAAAAGGTTAGCGTGCTTGTGGACATGTTCGGTCGCGAGACTCCAGTTGAACTTGACTTCCATCAAATTGAAAAATTATAAAATGAAACTTGAAATGAATTGTAAAAAGTGATAATATCTTTTAAGTCAGTACGTCTTCGTTATCGGAGACGTTTTTTGAAAGATTTTATCCTTACAGATAAAATATGACGTGGGAGGGCAAATCACTGTCCAATTGACCACATCACGGACTTAAGGAGGTGTGTCTCGTGGCTAAAAAGGTAATTAAAATGGTAAAGCTTCAAATTCCTGCAGGTAAAGCTAACCCAGCTCCACCAGTTGGTCCAGCATTAGGACAAGCAGGTGTTAACATCATGGGCTTCTGTAAAGAGTTTAACGCTCGTACAGCTGATCAAGCTGGTCTTATCATCCCTGTTGAAATTACGGTATTTGAGGACCGTTCATTCACTTTCATTACTAAAACTCCTCCTGCTGCTGTTCTTCTTAAGAAAGTAGCTGGTATTGAGTCTGGTTCTGGTGAACCAAACCGTAATAAAGTGGCAACTGTTAAGCGTGATAAAGTACGCGAAATCGCTGAAACTAAAATGCCTGACCTAAACGCTGCTAGCGTAGAAGCTGCAATGCGTATGGTTGAAGGTACTGCACGCAGTATGGGCATCGTTATCGAAGACTAATTCGATTTGTTTTTTTAAAAAGGTTGCGGGTCTGGAATTCCAATTCGCAACCTTTATTATCGTAAATGATTATCGTTTTTAAATAAATGGATGGCGCGCGTCCTCAGGTTATACCTGAAAATAAGCGTAAACGTGGGAGGTTATTCCGCTAAAACCACATTCGAGGAGGAAATAAAAATGGCTAAAAGAGGTAAAAAGTACGTAGAAGCTGCAAAGCTTGTTGATCGTGCAACTGCTTACTCTGCAACAGAAGCAGTAGAATTAGTAAAGAAAACAAACACAGCTAAATTTGATGCGACTGTAGAAGTTGCATTCCGTTTAGGTGTTGACCCTAAGAAAGCTGACCAACAAATCCGTGGTGCAGTTGTTCTTCCACACGGTACTGGTAAAGTACAACGTGTATTAGTATTCGCTAAAGGCGAAAAAGCTAAAGAAGCTGAAGCTGCTGGAGCTGACTTCGTAGGCGATGCTGATTACATCGGTAAAATCCAACAAGGTTGGTTCGATTTCGATGTAGTAGTAGCAACTCCTGACATGATGGGTGAAGTTGGTAAACTTGGTCGCGTATTAGGACCTAAAGGTTTAATGCCAAACCCTAAAACTGGAACAGTTACTTTCGATGTAACTAAAGCTGTTAACGAAATCAAAGCTGGTAAAGTTGAATACCGCGTTGATAAAGCTGGTAACATCCACGTTCCAATCGGTAAAGTATCTTTCGAAGATGCTAAATTAGTAGAAAACTTCAGCACAATCGCTGACACTTTACAAAAAGTTAAGCCAGCTGCTGCAAAAGGTACTTACATGAAGAACGTAACAGTTGCTTCTACAATGGGACCTGGCGTACGTGTAGACGTTTCTACATTAGCGTAAATTTTGGAAGTTGACTTCATAAAGAAGTTTTTATATAATCATTTATGTTGTGAATTTAATTAGTGTACCGTAGACAGTAGGTGTCAATAGACTTAATTTCCTACCTAGGTGTTAATATACGAAACGGAATTTTTTTCTGTGACTATATGCCTCCATGTCTACAAGTTGGGCATGGAGGTTTTTAGTGCACTTTCGGTACATCTTCTATATAATCTACAGGAGGTGTAATAACATGAGCAAAGTAATCGAAACTAAACAACAAGTTGTAACTGAAATCGCTGAAAAACTTCGCGAAAGTAAATCTACGATCGTTGTTGACTACCGTGGTTTAACAGTTTCTGAAGTAACAGAATTACGTAAAAACTTACGTGAGGCTGGCGTTGAGTTCAAAGTTTACAAAAACTCTTTAACTCGTCGTGCTGCAGAGTCTGCTGAAATGGCTGAGTTAAACGAATTCTTAACAGGACCAAACGCAATCGCGTTCAGTAACGAGGATGTAGTTGCTCCTGCGAAAGTATTAAACGACTTCGCTACAAAACACGAAGCTTTAGAAATTAAAGCTGGTGTAATCGAAGGTAAACTTGTAACACTTGATGAGGTTAAAGCTATCGCTACTCTTCCATCACGTGAAGGCTTACTTTCTATGCTTCTTAGCGTTCTTCAAGCTCCAATCCGTAACCTTGCACTTGCTACTAAAGCAGTTGCAGAACAAAAGGAAGAGCAAGGCGCTTAATTTTTTAAAAGATAATTACTTGTTATCTATAAAACAATACAAACCTATTTAAGGGAGGATATTTACAATGACTAAAGAACAAATCATTGAAGCAGTTAAATCTATGACTGTATTAGAACTTAACGACTTAGTAAAAGCTATCGAGGAAGAATTCGGCGTAACTGCTGCTGCTCCTGTAGCTGTAGCTGGTGGCGCTGGTGAAGCTGCTGCTGAAAAAACTGAATTTGACGTAGTACTTGCAAGTGCTGGCGCTCAAAAAATCAAAGTTATCAAAGCTGTACGTGAAATCACTGGTCTTGGCTTAAAAGAAGCTAAAGAATTAGTTGACAACACTCCAAAAGCAATCAAAGAAGGCGTTTCTAAAGAGGAAGCTGAAGAAATGAAAGCTAAACTTGAAGAAGTTGGCGCTGCTGTAGAAGTTAAGTAATTAACTTTTGATGCTTTAAAAAAAGCTCGCTCTCATGCGAGCTTTTTTTTTAACTGTAAAGAAAAGAGGTGGCCATATGGCAGACCATTATTTTTCTAACGACCCTTCTAGTAAAAGTGATCGTAAGCGATGGGAATTTGCACTTCGTGGATCTCAATTTACTTTCTTATCTGACCGTGGGGTGTTCTCGAAAAACGAAGTGGACTTTGGTTCTCGTCTTTTAATTGAAGCGTTTCAAGTGCCAGATATTAAAGGTGATATATTAGACGTAGGTTGTGGATATGGACCAATTGGTTTATCGTTGGCGAAAGAGTTTCAAGACCGTAAAGTTCACATGGTGGATGTGAATGAAAGGGCGCTTGAGCTTGCAAAAGAAAATGCCGCTAACAATAGAGTTGGAAATGTACACATTTTTCAAAGTAGCGTCTATGAAAATGTAGATGGTATGTATGCTGCTATTCTATCTAATCCTCCAATTCGTGCAGGTAAAGATATCGTGCATGAGATTTTAGAAAAGGCTGTAGATCATTTAGTTTCAGGTGGAGAGTTGTGGATTGTTATTCAAAAGAAGCAAGGTGCACCATCTGCACTGAAGAAACTAGAGGAAGTATTTTCTGAAGTCGAAGTTGTAGAAAAGAAAAAGGGATATTATATCATAAAATCAAAAAAACGTTGACGGTTATTTTTGGCTATGTTAACATTATACAATGCCAATATATGATTTTCTGCGTTGAGAAAGATGTATATTTTTGTTTCTCTTGGAAAAGATAGTAAAATCAGCAGATTATGAAACAGAATGATGGTTTTCTTATAGAAGCCATTTTTCTTTTTTGAGCAGGTAGAAAGACTCAACGTATTTATCTTTAAGAGAAAAAGACTACGCTAATAGCAGTAGTTGTATTTATTTGTGATTTTGCGCAATTTTTTTTGTGCATTTATAATACTCATGATTTGAGGGGTGAAGCAGTTGACAGGTCAACTAGTTCAATACGGACGCCACCGCCAACGAAGAAGTTATGCCCGTATTAGTGAAGTATTAGAGTTACCAAATCTTATCGAAATTCAAACCTCTTCTTATCAGTGGTTTCTTGATGAGGGTTTGCGAGAAATGTTCCAAGACATTTCTCCGATTGAAGACTTTACGGGAAATCTATCGCTTGAATTTATCGACTACAGCTTAGGTGAACCTAAATACTCTGTAGACGAATGCAAAGAGCGTGATGTGACGTATGCAGCACCACTTCGTGTAAAAGTGCGTCTAATCAACAAGGAAACTGGTGAAGTAAAAGAACAAGATGTGTTCATGGGAGATTTCCCACTCATGACAGAGACTGGAACATTCGTAATTAACGGTGCAGAACGTGTTATCGTTTCCCAGTTAGTTCGCTCTCCAAGCGTATACTATAGTGGCAAAGTGGATAAAAACGGAAAACGTGGTTTTACTGCTACTGTAATTCCAAACCGCGGAGCTTGGTTAGAGTATGAGACAGATGCTAAGGATGTTGTATATGTGCGTATTGACCGTACGCGTAAACTTCCTGTAACTGTTTTGTTACGCGCATTAGGGTTTGGCTCTGATCAAGAAATCACCGAGCTTTTAGGTGATAACGAATACTTAAGCAACACATTAGAAAAAGACAACACAGATAGCACAGAAAAAGCATTGCTTGAAATTTATGAGCGTCTACGTCCTGGTGAACCACCAACAGTAGAAAATGCTAAGAGCTTACTTGTGTCTCGTTTCTTCGATCCAAAGCGCTACGATTTAGCAAATGTAGGTCGCTATAAGATCAACAAGAAGTTACACATTAAAAACAGATTGTTTAACCAACGCTTAGCTGAAACATTAGTGGATCCAGAAACTGGTGAAATTTTAGCGGCAGAAGGAACAATCTTAGATCGTCGTACACTTGATCGCATTTTACCTTACTTAGAGAAAAACATTGGATTCAAAACAGCGAAACCAATGGGTGGAGTGGTAGAAGGCGATGTTGAGCTGCAATCTATTAAGATTTATGCTCCTGAGTCAGAAGGCGAACGCGTAATTAATGTAATTGGTAATGCGAATATTACTCGTGATGTAAAACACATTACACCAGGTGATATCCTTGCTTCTATCAGTTACTTCTTCAATCTACTATACAAAGTAGGGGATACAGATGATATCGACCATTTAGGAAACCGTCGTCTGCGTTCAGTTGGAGAACTATTACAAAATCAATTCCGTATCGGTCTTTCTCGTATGGAACGTGTTGTTCGTGAGAGAATGTCGATTCAGGATACAAATGCAATTACACCACAGGCGCTAATTAATATTCGTCCTGTTATTGCATCTATTAAAGAGTTCTTCGGAAGTTCTCAGTTATCTCAGTTCATGGACCAAACAAACCCATTAGCAGAGTTAACTCACAAACGAAGACTATCTGCATTAGGACCCGGTGGTTTAACGCGTGAGCGCGCAGGCTTTGAAGTGCGTGACGTTCACTACTCTCACTATGGTCGTATGTGCCCGATTGAAACACCAGAGGGACCAAACATCGGTTTGATTAACTCATTATCATCGTTCGCGAAAGTAAATGAGTTTGGTTTCATTGAAACACCATACCGTCGTGTTGATCCAGAAACTGGTCTTGTAACAGGGCAGGTTGATTACTTAACTGCAGATGAAGAAGATAATTATGTTGTAGCCCAAGCGAATATGAAATTATCTGAAGAAGGAGAATTCCTTAGTGAAGATATCGTAGCTCGTTTCCGTGGTGAAAACATTGTCACAAATAAAGAACGCATCGACTACATGGATGTATCTCCAAAACAAGTAGTGTCGGCAGCGACAGCTTGTATTCCGTTCTTAGAAAACGATGACTCTAACCGCGCACTTATGGGAGCGAACATGCAACGTCAGGCGGTTCCATTAATGAATCCGGAATCTCCGATTGTAGGTACAGGTATGGAGTACGTATCAGCAAAAGACTCAGGTGCTGCAGTAATCTGTAAACACCCTGGTGTTGTTGAACGCGTAGAAGCACGTGAAGTTTGGGTACGTCGCTTTGTAGAAGTTGACGGTCAAACAGTAAAAGGCGACTTAGATCGCTACAAAATGCAAAAATTCATTCGTTCTAACCAAGGAACTTGCTACAACCAACGCCCAATCGTAAGTGTTGGAAATGAAGTTGTAAAAGGTGAAATCCTTGCGGATGGTCCTTCTATGGAATTAGGTGAACTAGCACTTGGACGTAACGTGCTTGTTGGCTTCATGACTTGGGACGGTTATAACTACGAGGATGCGATCATTATGAGTGAGCGCCTTGTAAAAGATGATGTGTACACTTCTATTCATATTGAAGAATATGAGTCAGAAGCTCGTGATACGAAGCTTGGACCAGAAGAAATTACACGTGACATTCCAAACGTTGGGGAAGATGCATTACGCAACCTTGACGAGCGCGGTATCATTCGCGTTGGTGCGGAAGTAAAAGATGGAGATTTACTTGTTGGTAAAGTAACACCTAAAGGTGTAACAGAATTAACAGCTGAAGAACGTCTATTACATGCTATCTTTGGAGAAAAAGCACGTGAAGTACGTGATACATCACTACGTGTACCACACGGTGGTGGCGGTATTATCTTAGACGTAAAAGTATTCAACCGTGAAGATGGCGATGAGTTGCCACCAGGCGTGAATCAACTTGTACGTGCATATATCGTTCAAAAACGTAAAATTTCTGAAGGTGACAAGATGGCCGGACGTCACGGTAACAAAGGTGTTATCTCTCGTATTTTACCAGAAGAAGATATGCCTTACTTACCAGACGGTACGCCAATCGATATCATGTTAAACCCATTAGGGGTACCATCTCGTATGAATATCGGTCAGGTATTAGAGCTTCATCTTGGTATGGCAGCAAGATACCTTGGCATTCACATTGCAACACCAGTATTCGATGGTGCTCGTGAGGAAGATGTTTGGGGCACGATTGAAGAAGCTGGTATGGCAAATGACGCGAAAACAATCCTGTATGACGGACGTACTGGTGAACCATTCGATAACCGCGTATCTGTTGGTGTCATGTATATGATCAAACTTGCGCACATGGTTGACGATAAACTTCATGCTCGTTCTACTGGACCATACTCACTTGTAACGCAGCAGCCTCTTGGAGGTAAAGCTCAGTTCGGTGGACAGCGTTTCGGTGAGATGGAGGTTTGGGCACTTGAAGCTTATGGTGCTGCTTATACTCTTCAAGAAATCTTAACAGTGAAGTCTGATGATGTTGTTGGACGTGTTAAGACGTATGAAGCAATTGTTAAAGGCGAAAATGTTCCAGAACCAGGCGTTCCTGAATCATTCAAAGTATTGATTAAAGAGCTGCAAAGTTTAGGTATGGACGTTAAAATGATGTCTAGCGACGATAAAGAAATTGAAATGCGTGATACAGAAGATGACGATGATCATCAATCAGCAGATAAATTGAATGTCGAAGTTGAGACAACTAAGGAATAATTGGGATAACCTGTAGACTAAAAGGGAGGTAGGCCCCTTGATAGATGTAAATAACTTTGAATATATGAAGATTGGACTTGCTTCACCTGACAAGATTCGTTCTTGGTCATACGGTGAAGTTAAGAAACCAGAAACAATTAACTATCGTACGTTAAAGCCTGAAAAAGATGGCTTGTTCTGTGAGCGTATTTTCGGACCACAAAAGGACTGGGAATGTCATTGCGGAAAATACAAACGTGTACGTTATAAAGGTGTAGTTTGTGATCGATGTGGCGTTGAAGTAACGCGTGCAAAAGTTCGTCGTGAACGTATGGGTCATATCGAATTAGCTGCTCCTGTATCTCATATTTGGTATTTCAAAGGTATCCCGAGCCGCATGGGACTTGTCTTAGACATGTCCCCTCGCGCGCTTGAAGAAGTAATTTATTTCGCTTCTTATGTTGTAACAGAAAGTGGAGATACACCACTTGATAAGAAGCAATTACTTTCTGAAAAAGAATACCGTGCATATCGTGATCGATATGGTAGCACATTCCAAGCTGCTATGGGTGCAGAAGCGATTAAAAAGCTACTACAAGACATCGATTTAGATAAAGAAGTAGACTTCTTAAAAGAAGAATTAAAAACAGCACAAGGACAACGCCGTACTCGTGCTATTAAACGTCTAGAAGTATTAGAAGCATTCCGTAACTCTGGAAATCACCCATCTTGGATGATCCTAGATGTTCTTCCAGTTATCCCACCAGAACTACGCCCAATGGTACAGTTGGATGGTGGACGTTTTGCTACTTCTGACTTAAACGACTTATACCGTCGTGTAATTAACCGTAACAATCGTTTAAAACGTCTATTGGACTTAGGTGCACCAAGCATCATCGTTCAAAACGAAAAACGTATGTTACAAGAAGCTGTAGACGCATTAATCGATAATGGTCGCCGTGGCCGTCCAGTTACTGGACCGGGTAACCGTCCATTAAAATCACTATCTCACATGCTTAAAGGTAAACAAGGACGTTTCCGTCAAAACTTATTAGGTAAACGTGTTGACTACTCTGGCCGTTCTGTAATCGTTGTAGGACCGAACTTAAAGATGTACCAATGTGGATTACCGAAAGAAATGGCGCTTGAATTGTTTAAGCCTTTCGTTATGAAAGAGTTAGTTGGAAAAGGTTTAGCACACAACATTAAGAGTGCTAAACGTAAAATCGAGCGTGTACAACCTGAAGTTTGGGACGTTTTAGAATCTGTGATCAAAGAGCATCCAGTACTTCTAAACCGCGCACCAACACTTCACCGTCTTGGTATCCAGGCGTTTGAACCTACATTAGTAGAAGGTCGTGCAATTCGTCTTCACCCACTTGTATGTACTGCATACAACGCGGACTTTGACGGTGACCAAATGGCGGTTCACGTTCCGTTATCATCAGAGGCACAAGCAGAAGCTCGTATTCTTATGTTAGCGGCGCAAAACATCTTGAATCCAAAAGACGGAAAACCAGTTGTTACTCCATCTCAGGATATGGTATTAGGTAACTACTACTTAACTCTTGAGCGTGAAGGCGCAATCGGTGAAGGTATGGTCTTCAAAGATGCAAACGAAGCAATACTTGCATACCAAAATGGATATGTACATCTGCACACACGTGTTGCAGTTGCTGCAAGTTCAGTAAATAACGTAACATTTACTGAAGAGCAAAAAGGTAAGCTTCTATTAACAACAGTTGGTAAATTAATATTTAACGAAATCTTACCAGAGTCGTTCCCTTATATTAATGAACCGACAAACTCAAACCTTGAAAAAGAAACACCAGCGGAGTATTTCGTCGAAAAAGGTGCGAACATTAAAGAAATTATTGCTAGTCGCGAAGAAGTGGCGCCATTTAGCAAGAAGATCCTTGGTAACATCATTGCGGAAGTATTCAAACGTTTCCAAATTACGGAAACATCTCGTATGCTTGACCGCATGAAAAACTTAGGATTTAAGTACTCTACAAAAGCTGGTATTACAGTTGGGGTATCTGACATTCTTGTATTAGGCGAAAAAGATGAAATTCTCCATGAAGCACAAGCAAAAGTAGATAATGTAATTAAACAATTCCGTCGCGGTTTGATCACAGAAGAAGAACGTTACGATCGCGTTATCTCTATTTGGAGTAATGCAAAAGATGTTATCCAAGGAAAACTGATGAAATCCTTGAATAAACGCAATCCAATCTTCATGATGAGTGATTCCGGTGCCCGTGGTAACGCATCGAACTTTACTCAGCTTGCTGGTATGCGTGGTCTGATGGCCAATCCATCTGGTCGTATTATCGAACTTCCAATTAAATCAAGTTTCCGTGAAGGTTTAACAGTACTTGAGTACTTCATCTCTACGCATGGTGCGCGTAAAGGTCTTGCCGATACAGCACTTAAAACTGCCGATTCTGGTTACTTAACACGTCGTCTTGTAGACGTTGCACAAGATGTAATTGTCCGTGAAGATGATTGTGGAACAGATCGTGGTCTATTAATTGGTGCGATTAAAGAGGGTAATGAAGTAATTGAGTCATTATATGATCGTCTTGTTGGACGTTTTGCAAGAAAAACTGTAAAACATCCTGAAACAGGTGAAGTATTAGTTAGTGAAAACCAACTAATCACTGAAGATATCGCTCATATCGTTGAAAATTCGGGTGTTGAAACTGTAAACATTCGTTCAGCGTTCACGTGTAACACTCGCCACGGTGTATGTAAGAAGTGTTACGGTCGTAACTTAGCAACTGGTACAGACGTAGAAGTAGGAGAAGCGGTAGGTATTATCGCAGCTCAATCTATCGGTGAGCCAGGTACACAGTTAACGATGCGTACGTTCCATACAGGTGGGGTTGCCGGAGATGATATCACTCAAGGTTTACCTCGTATCCAAGAGATCTTCGAAGCTCGTAATCCGAAAGGTCAGGCAGTTATCAGTGAAATCGATGGTGTTATCGCAGCGATCAACGATGTTAAAGATCGCCAAGAAGTAGTTGTACAGGGTGAAGTTGAAGCTCGTACGTATGCTATTCCTTACGGTGCGCGTCTGAAAGTAACTCCAGGACAGCCAATTAGCCACGGTAAAGAGTTAACAGAAGGTTCTATTGATCCGAAAGAATTACTAAAAGTAACGGACATTACGGCGGTTCAAGAATACTTATTACGTGAAGTTCAAAAAGTATACCGTATGCAAGGGGTAGAAATTGGCGACAAACACGTAGAAGTAATGGTACGTCAAATGTTACGTAAAGTTCGTGTAAGTGATGCGGGTGAAACAGATGTATTACCAGGAACATTACTAGATATCCATCAGTTTACTGATGCGAATGCGAAGGTGTTACTGAAAGGTAAACAACCAGCAACAGCTAGACCTGTTCTACTTGGTATTACAAAAGCTTCGCTTGAAACTGATTCATTCTTATCTGCAGCATCGTTCCAAGAAACGACACGTGTCTTAACTGATGCAGCAATTAAGGGTAAACGCGATGAACTTCTAGGGTTGAAAGAAAATGTTATTATCGGTAAACTTGTTCCTGCTGGAACAGGTATGAATCGTTATCGCAAAGTGGACCTTGTAAAAACAACTCAAGGTGACATGAATGTAGAAAACGATGAAGTTTATGTGGAACAGTAAAATTTTCCGTCGTAAATTTTGTATAAAAACAGCTAATCCTAGTTGACATTGTATGAAGCAAAATGTTACTATAATCAAGGTTGCTCCTGAACGATGCTTTGGAGGATATTTATATGTCTTATCAAAAAGTGTCAAATGCTGAAAATGTAGTCGTTGGTCATAAACGCACATTGGAGGCAATCAAAAATGGTATAGTTAAAGAAGTTGTTATTGCGGAAGATGCTGATATGCGGTTAACCCATATGATCATTCGTACTGCCTTGCAACATAACATACCCATAAACAAAGTTGAATCAGTTCGTAAGCTTGGAAAAGTTTCGGGGATTCAAGTGGGAGCTTCAGCAATAGGAATAATAAGTTAAAACTGTTTTTGTGAGGAGAGAGCATTTGCTCTCCCTTGCAAAAACTTTGTTTTCAACTAATAATGAACCACCTGGATATGTGGTCATACAAACATGCGAAGGGAGGATAATCAAATGCCTACTATTAACCAATTAGTGAGAAATGGTCGTACTGATAAAGTATGGAAGTCTAAATCACCTGCGTTAAACAAAGGTTTTAACTCTTTAAAGAAAAAATCAACTGATATCTCTGCACCTCAAAAACGTGGTGTATGTACTCGTGTTGGTACAATGACTCCGAAGAAACCGAACTCAGCGTTACGTAAATACGCTCGTGTACGTTTAACAAATGGTATTGAAGTTACAGCTTACATCCCAGGTATCGGTCATAACCTACAAGAGCATAGCGTAGTATTAATTCGCGGTGGTCGAGTAAAGGATTTACCAGGGGTACGTTACCACATCGTTCGTGGTGCGCTTGATACTGCTGGTGTTGACAAACGTATGCAAGGACGTTCTAAATATGGTACTAAGCGACCAAAACCTGCTAAAAAATAATAACTTTAAAATGAAAGGAGGAACTCAATATGCCTCGTAAAGGACCTGTTGCGAAACGTGACGTGTTACCAGATCCAATGTACAAATCTAAGCTAGTAACACGCCTTATCAACAAAATGATGGTTGACGGTAAAAAAGGTAAATCTCAAACAATTCTTTATAACGCTTTCGATATCGTTCGTGAACGTTCAGAGAAAGACCCTATGGAAGTATTCGAGCAAGCTCTTAAGAACATCATGCCTGTTCTTGAAGTACGTGCTCGTCGTGTTGGTGGTGCTAACTACCAAGTTCCAGTTGAGGTTCGTCCAGAACGCCGTACAACTTTAGGTCTTCGCTGGTTAGTAAACTATGCTCGTCTTCGTGGTGAAAAAACTATGGAAGAGCGTCTAGCTTACGAAATCTTAGATGCAGCTAACAACGCTGGTGCATCTGTTAAGAAACGTGAAGACACTCATAAAATGGCAGAAGCTAACAAAGCATTTGCTCATTACCGTTGGTAGGATTCAACGTAAAATAAATGTAAGCATAAACCGCTTTATTTGTCGCTTATGGAAGTGTGGAGAGGGAGAATGCCTCTCCCTTTCGTTGGGCGCTCGTTTTACATAATGAGGGTACTGGACATACTGACATGTGTAACAATATAAAGTGGCTTTTTTGCTACTTAAAATAAAAAAATCCAATCCATATATGGAAGGAGCAAGACACCAAATGACAAGAGAGTTCTCTTTAGAAAACACTCGTAATATTGGTATCATGGCTCACATCGATGCTGGTAAAACAACAGCAACTGAGCGTATTCTGTATTACACAGGACGTATTCATAAAATCGGTGAAACTCATGAAGGTGCATCTCAGATGGACTGGATGGAGCAAGAGCAAGAGCGTGGTATCACAATTACTTCTGCTGCAACTACAGCTCAATGGAAAGGTCACCGTGTAAACATCATTGACACTCCAGGACACGTAGACTTCACAGTAGAAGTAGAACGTTCTTTACGCGTACTTGATGGTGCGGTAGCAGTACTTGATGCACAATCTGGTGTAGAACCACAAACAGAAACTGTTTGGCGTCAGGCTACTACTTACGGCGTACCTCGTATCGTATTCGTTAACAAAATGGATAAAATCGGTGCGGATTTCTTATACTCTGTAGGAACAATCCACGATCGTTTACAAGCAAACGCACACCCAATTCAGTTACCAATCGGTGCTGAAGATGAGTTCAATGGTATCATTGACCTTGTTGAAGAATGTGCTTACATGTACGGTAACGATTTAGGAACAGACATTCAACGTGTTGAAATTCCTGAAGAGCACAAAGAATTAGCTGAAGAATACCGTGGAAAACTTATTGAAGCGGTAGCTGAGCTTGATGAAGAAATGATGATGAAGTACCTAGAAGGTGAAGAAATCACTGTAGAAGAGCTTAAAGCTGGTATCCGTAAGGCTACAACTTCTGTAGAATTCTTCCCAGTAATCTGTGGTTCTGCATTCAAAAACAAAGGTGTTCAAATTCTGTTAGACGCAGTTATCGACTACCTACCATCTCCATTAGATGTACCTGCTATTAAAGGTACTCTTCCGGATACAGATGAAGAAATCGAACGTAAGTCTAGCGATGAAGAACCATTCGCAGCTTTAGCATTCAAAATCATGACTGACCCTTATGTTGGTAAGTTAACGTTCTTCCGTGTGTACTCTGGTGTGTTAAACTCTGGATCATACGTGAAAAACTCAACTAAAGGTAAGCGTGAGCGTGTAGGTCGTATCCTACAAATGCACGCTAACAGCCGTGAAGAGATTTCAACAGTTTACGCTGGTGATATCGCTGCTGCTGTAGGTTTAAAAGATACTACTACTGGTGATACTCTTTGTGACGAGAAGAGCCTTGTTATCCTTGAGTCTATGGAATTCCCAGAGCCAGTTATCTCTGTAGCTATCGAACCAAAATCTAAAGCTGACCAAGATAAAATGGGTACAGCATTATCTAAGCTTTCTGAAGAAGATCCAACATTCCGTGCTCACACTGACCAAGAAACTGGCCAAACTATCATCGCTGGTATGGGTGAACTTCACCTTGATATCATCGTTGACCGTATGCGTCGTGAATTCAAAGTCGAAGCAAACGTTGGTGCTCCTCAGGTAGCATACCGTGAAACTTTCCGCGCTGCTGCGAAAGTTGAAGGTAAGTTCGCTCGTCAATCTGGTGGACGTGGACAATTCGGTCACGTTTGGATTGAGTTTGCGCCTAACGAAGAAGGTAAAGGATTTGAATTCGAAAACAAAATCGTCGGCGGTGTAGTTCCACGTGAATACATCCCAGCTGTTGGAGCGGGTCTTGAAGACTCACTTAAAAATGGTGTACTAGCTGGTTACCCACTAGTTGACATTAAAGCAGCATTAGTTGACGGTTCTTACCATGATGTCGATTCATCTGAGATGGCGTTCAAAATCGCTGCATCTATGGCACTTAAAGCTGCGGTTTCTAAATGTAACCCAGTAATTCTTGAGCCAATGATGAAAGTTGAAGTTGTAATTCCTGAAGAATACATGGGAGACATCATGGGTGACGTAACGTCTCGTCGTGGACGTGTAGAAGGTATGGAAGCTCGCGGTAACGCACAAGTTGTTCGCGCTATGGTTCCACTTTCTGAAATGTTCGGTTATGCGACAGCATTACGTTCTAACACTCAAGGACGCGGAACATTCTCAATGACATTTGATCATTATGAAGAAGTACCGAAGTCTGTTTCTGAAGAAATTATCAAAAAAAATAAAGGTGAATAATTGATTTTTATCGATTCTTCACGTATAACTACTTATGTAAGCTTAGAAAGTGGGACGCAAGTTTCACTTTCTAGCCTAAATATAAAATAACCTATATAAACTAAGGAGGAATTTAGAATGGCTAAAGCTAAATTCGAACGTTCTAAACCCCATGTTAACATCGGTACAATCGGCCACGTTGACCATGGTAAAACTACATTAACTGCTGCGATCACTACAGTTCTTGCAAAAGCTGGTGGTGCTGAAGCACGCGGATACGATCAAATCGACGCTGCTCCAGAAGAAAGAGAGCGCGGAATCACAATCTCAACTGCACACGTTGAGTACGAAACTGAAACTCGTCACTATGCACACGTTGACTGCCCAGGTCACGCTGACTATGTTAAAAACATGATCACTGGTGCTGCTCAAATGGACGGCGGTATCTTAGTAGTATCTGCTGCTGATGGCCCAATGCCTCAAACACGTGAGCACATCCTTCTTTCTCGTCAAGTAGGTGTTCCTTACATCGTTGTATTCTTAAACAAATGCGACATGGTAGACGACGAAGAATTATTAGAATTAGTAGAAATGGAAGTTCGCGACCTATTATCTGAATACGGATTCCCAGGCGACGACATTCCTGTAATCAAAGGTTCTGCTCTTAAAGCTCTTCAAGGAGAAGCTGATTGGGAAGCAAAAATCATTGAATTAATGACTGAAGTTGATGCTTACATCCCAACTCCAGAACGTGAAACTGACAAACCATTCTTAATGCCTATCGAGGATGTATTCTCTATCACAGGTCGTGGTACAGTTGCAACTGGTCGTGTAGAGCGCGGAATCGTTAAAGTTGGTGACGTAGTAGAAATCATCGGTCTTGCTGAAGAAAATGCTTCTACAACTGTAACTGGTGTAGAGATGTTCCGTAAACTTCTTGACCAAGCTCAAGCTGGAGACAACATCGGTGCTTTACTTCGTGGGGTTGCTCGTGAAGACATCCAACGTGGACAAGTTCTTGCTAAAACTGGCTCTGTAAAAGCTCACGCTAAATTCAAAGCTGAAGTTTTCGTATTATCTAAAGAAGAAGGTGGACGTCACACTCCATTCTTCGCTAACTACCGTCCTCAGTTCTACTTCCGTACAACTGACGTAACTGGTATCATCCAATTACCAGAAGGTACTGAAATGGTAATGCCTGGTGACAACATCGAAATGACTATCGAACTTATCGCTCCAATCGCTATCGAAGAGGGAACTAAATTCTCTATTCGTGAAGGTGGACGTACAGTAGGTTACGGTGTAGTTGCAACTATCGTTGAGTAATCTTAACTGATATAAAAAAACCCAAGGGATCTTCCCTTGGGTTTTTTGTTTGTAGTTATATAATGAATGAAATTTTATTTTTATGTTTTGACGAGTTTCTTCTATAGTAATATGAAATCAATAAAACTAAAATCCAGAAACTGTAAAATGAATTCTGTTAGATGAAAACTTGAAATTCTTTAAAGTGCCATGTATAATAGCAAAAGTAGAGAAAAGCAGATGCAAACAAAAAGATGCTTGCATCTAGACGAATAACATTGTATAATAGACAATGTTGGTCTTTGACTGCGATGAAGTGGAAGGTTGCTGACACACCCGGCCGCTTTGCCATGGCATGGTGTGGGGAAATTTCCATGGAGAAGGTCTATTTTAGAAATAGGCGAACGAAGGAGGGAAAATAATGGCAAAAGAAAAAATTCGTATCCGTTTAAAAGCTTATGATCACCGTATTCTTGATCAATCAGCTGAGAAAATTGTAGAAACAGCTAAGCGTTCTGGGGCAACAGTTTCTGGTCCGATCCCATTACCAACTGAGAAGACTATTTACACAATTCTTCGTGCTGTTCATAAGTACAAAGATTCTCGTGAGCAATTCGAAATGCGCACACACAAACGTTTAATCGATATCGTGAGTCCTACTCCACAAACAGTAGATTCATTAATGCGTTTAGACTTACCGTCTGGTGTAGATATCGAAATCAAACTATAATTCATATAACTTAAAAATGTAGGAGGTGTAACTCATGACCAAAGGAATCTTAGGAAGAAAGATCGGTATGACTCAAGTATTTGCTGAGAACGGTGAGTTAATCCCAGTAACAGTTATCGCTGCTAATCCAAACGTTGTTCTTCAAAAGAAAACAACTGAAACTGATGGCTACAATGCAATCCAGTTAGGATTTGAAGATAAACGTGAAAAGTTAACTAACAAACCTGAACAAGGCCACACTGCTAAAGCATCTACAACTCCTAAGCGCTTCATTCGCGAAATCCGCGATGCAGACGTGGACGGATTAGAGGTTGGTCAAGAGGTAAAAGTTGAAGTTTTCGCTGCAGGTGAAATCGTTGACGTAACAGGAATTTCTAAAGGTAAAGGTTTCCAAGGTGTTATCAAACGCCACGGACAATCTCGCGGACCTATGTCTCATGGTTCTCGCTATCACCGTCGTCCAGGTTCAATGGGCCCAGTTGCTCCGAACCGTGTATTCAAAGGTAAAAAACTTGCTGGACGTATGGGTGGAGACCAAGTTACTATCCAAAACTTAGAAATCGTTCAAGTTGACACTGAGCGCAACTTATTACTAGTAAAAGGTAACGTTCCAGGTGCTAAGAAATCTCTTGTAGTTGTTCAAGGCGCTGTGAAGGTTAGCAAATAATTCACATAGGAAGGAGGAATTCCAATGCCAAAAGTTACTGTATATAACCAAACTGGTTCACAGGTTGGTGAAATCGAATTAGCTGAAGCTATTTTCGGTATCGAACCAAATGAAGCTGTACTTTTCGAAGCTGTAATGATGCAACGTGCATCTTTACGTCAAGGTACACACAAAGTAAAAACTCGTTCTGAAGTTCGTGGTGGTGGTCGTAAACCATGGCGTCAAAAAGGAACTGGACGTGCTCGTCAAGGGTCTATCCGCTCTCCTCAATGGCGTGGTGGTGGTACGGTATTCGGACCTACACCAAGAAGCTATGCGTACAAACTTCCTAAGAAGGTTCGTCGTTTAGCAATCAAATCTGCATTAGCTACTAAAGTAGTTGAGAACAACATTGTAGTTCTTGAAGACCTAGTGTTAAATGCACCAAAAACAAAAGACATGCTAGCAGTACTTAAAGGATTAACTGTTGAGAAGAAAGCTCTTATCGTAACTGCTGATGCAAACGAATCTGTAGAGTTATCTGCTCGCAATATCCCTGGAGTAACAGTAATCACTGCTGATGGCGTAAACGTTTTAGACGTGCTTCATCATGATAAGCTAATCATGACAAAAGCGGCAGTGGAAAAAGTAGAGGAGGTGCTTGCATAATGAGAGATCCTCGTGATATCATTAAGCGCCCAGTTATCACTGAACGTTCTATGGAAATGATGGCTGAAAAAAAATACACGTTCGATGTGGACGTTAAATCTAATAAAACAGAAGTTAAAGATGCTCTTGAAGCGATCTTTGGTGTTAAAGTAGAAAAAGTGAACATCATGAACTACAAGCCGAAAGCAAAACGCGTTGGTCGTCACGCTGGTTTTACTAGCCGTCGTCGTAAAGCAATCGTTAAGCTAACTGCTGACAGCAAAGAAATCGAAATCTTCCAAGGCGTTTAATTCTTACTAAAGAAGGAGGGAAATTGAGATGGGAATTAAAAAGTATAATCCAACTACTAACGGTCGTCGTAATATGACTACGAATGATTTCGCTGAAATCACGACTGACAGACCAGAAAAGTCATTACTTGCTCCTTTAAGCAAGAAGGCTGGTCGTAATAACCAAGGTAAAATTACTGTACGTCATCAAGGTGGCGGACATAAGCGTCAATACCGTATCATCGACTTTAAGCGTAACAAAGATGGAATTCCAGGACGCGTTGCTACGATCGAATACGATCCAAACCGCTCTGCGAATATCGCATTAATTAACTACGTTGACGGTGAAAAACGTTACATTCTTGCTCCTAAGAACTTAGAAGTAGGTATGGAAGTTATGTCTGGCCCAGAAGCTGACATCAAAATCGGTAACGCATTACCATTAATCAACATTCCAGTAGGTACTGTTGTTCATAACATCGAGCTTAAGCCTGGTCGTGGCGGACAATTAGTTCGTTCTGCTGGTACATCTGCTCAAGTACTTGGTAAAGAAGGTAAATACGTACTTGTACGTTTAACTTCTGGTGAAGTACGTCTTGTATTATCTGCTTGTCGCGCTTCAATCGGTCAAGTAGGTAACGAACAACACGAACTTATCAAGATCGGTAAAGCAGGTCGCTCTCGCTGGTTAGGTAAACGCCCAACAGTTCGTGGTTCTGTAATGAACCCAGTTGATCACCCACACGGTGGTGGTGAAGGACGTTCTCCAATCGGACGTAAGTCTCCAATGTCTCCATGGGGTAAACCAACTCTTGGATTCAAGACTCGTAAGAAAAACAAAGCGTCTGACAAATTCATCGTTCGTCGTCGTAAAAAATAATGGGATTGTAGTACGGTTCATTTCTAGAACCGTACGCCAATCACGAAGGGAGGCACCAAAATGGCTCGTAGCTTAAAAAAAGGACCATTTGTCGATGATCACTTAATGAGCAAAATGGAAAAATTAGTTGCATCTGAGCAAAAACAAGTTGTTAAAACTTGGTCTCGCCGTTCAACAATCTTCCCTCAGTTCATCGGACACACAATCGCTGTATATGATGGTCGTAAACACGTACCTGTGTACATCACTGAGGATATGGTTGGCCATAAGTTAGGTGAATTCGCACCAACTCGTACGTATAAAGGTCACCTTGCTGACGATAAGAAAACTAGAAGATAATGAGAGGAGGCACTTCAATGCAAGCTAAAGCAGTAGCGAGAACAGTTCGTATTGCTCCTCGTAAAGTTCGTTTAGTAGTAGACTTAATCCGAGGTAAGCAAGTGGGTGAAGCGATTGCTATCCTTAACCACACACCAAAAACTGCTTCTCCAGTTGTAGAGAAAGTTTTAAAATCTGCAATCGCAAATGCAGAGCACAATTATGAGATGGATATTAACAACCTAGTTGTTGAAAAAGTTTTCGTTGACGAAGGTCCAACGTTGAAACGTTTCCGTCCACGTGCAATGGGTCGTGCAAGCCAAATTAACAAACGCACAAGCCACATCACAGTTGTGGTATCAGAAAAGAAGGAGGGATAATCGATGGGTCAAAAGGTTAATCCAATTGGTCTTCGTGTCGGCGTTATCCGTGACTGGGAATCTCGTTGGTTCGCAGAGAAAGATTATGCTACATTATTACATGAAGACATCAAAATCCGTGAGTACATTACTGTACGCTTAAAAGATTCTGCTGTTGCTAAAGTAGAAATCGAACGTGCAGCAAATCGTGTAAATGTTACAATTCACACTGCAAAACCTGGTATGGTAATTGGTAAAGGTGGTACTGAAGTTGAAGCACTTCGTAAAGCTCTTAACCAATTAACAGGCAAGCGTGTACACATCAACATTTTAGAAGTTAAGAGAGCTGATCTTAACGCTAAATTAGTAGGCGAAAACATTGCTCGTCAATTAGAAAACCGTGTATCATTCCGTCGTGCACAAAAGCAAGTTATTCAACGTGCTATGCGTGCAGGTGCTAAAGGTATTAAAACACAGGTTTCTGGTCGTCTTGGCGGAGCTGATATCGCTCGTGCAGAATCTTACAGTGAAGGAACTGTTCCACTTCATACACTTCGCGCTGATATTGACTATGCAGCAGTTGAAGCTGATACAACATACGGTAAATTAGGCGTAAAAGTATGGATCTACCGTGGAGAAGTCCTTCCTACAAAAAAGAAAGCTTCTGAGGAAGGAGGAAAATAATATGTTAATGCCAAAACGCGTAAAATATCGTAGAGAGCATCGTGGTAAAATGCGTGGTCGTGCAAAAGGTGGAACTGAAATTGCTTTCGGTGAATTCGGTCTACAAGCACAAGCTGCTTCATGGATTACAAACCGTCAAATCGAAGCTGCTCGTCGTGCAATGACTCGTTACATGAAACGTGGCGGTAAAGTATGGATTAAAATTTTCCCTTCTAAACCTTACACTGCAAAACCTCTAGAAGTACGTATGGGTTCCGGTAAAGGGGCACCAGAAGGCTGGGTAGCAGTAGTAAAACCTGGGAAAATTATGTTCGAAATCGCGGGTGTATCTGAAGAGGTAGCACGCGAAGCATTACGTCTTGCAGCTCACAAGTTACCTGTGAAATGTAAATTCGTAAAACGTGAAGAAAATGGTGGTGAATCTAATGAAAACTAATGATATTCGTGAATTAACCACTGCCGAAATCGAAACAAAAGTTAAAGCTTTAAAGGAAGAATTGTTCAATCTTCGCTTCCAACTTGCTACAGGACAATTAGAGAATCCAACTCGCATTCGTGAAGTGCGTAAAGCAATTGCTCGTATGAAAACTGTAGTTCGTGAAAGAGAGATCGGAATTAATCGATAAATTGAGGGGAGGTTTGCATAGTGAGCGAACGTAACCAACGCAAAGTTTATACTGGTCGTGTTGTGTCTGACAAAATGGACAAAACGATTACAGTTTTAGTTGAAACTTACAAAACTCATTCCTTGTACGGAAAGCGTGTTAAGTATTCTAAGAAGTACAAAGCCCATGATGAGCAAAACCAAGCGAAACTTGGCGATATCGTTAAAATCATGGAAACTCGCCCGCTTTCTGCTACTAAGCGTTTCCGTTTAGTTGAAATCGTTGAAGAAGCGGTTATTATCTAAATAGATGAATCGGAATTTTTAGTCCGAAGGGAGGTTTCATAAGATGATCCAACAAGAATCTCGTTTGAAAGTTGCTGACAACTCTGGTGCACGTGAACTTTTAACAATTAAAGTATTAGGCGGCTCTGGTCGTAAATATGCTAACATCGGTGATATTATCGTTGCTACGGTAAAACAAGCAACACCAGGTGGCGTTGTTAAAAAAGGTGACGTTGTTAAAGCAGTAGTAGTACGTACGAAGAGCGGAGCTCGTCGTCCGGACGGTTCTTACATCAAATTTGATGAAAACGCAGCGGTTATCATTAAAGACGATAAGAGCCCACGTGGTACTCGTATCTTCGGACCAGTAGCTCGTGAATTACGTGATAGCAACTTCATGAAGATCGTTTCTTTAGCTCCAGAAGTTCTATAATTTAAGGTATTGCCTTGCTAAGGAGGTGCAGAATTAAGATGCATGTAAAAAAAGGTGATAAAGTACAGGTAATCACTGGTAAAGACAAAGGAAAACAAGGCGTTATCCTTGTGGCTTTCCCAAAGCAAAACCGTGTTATCGTTGAGGGTGTTAACATCGTTAAAAAACACTCTAAGCCATCTCAATTAAATCCACAAGGTGGAATTATTACTAAAGAAGCACCTATTCACGTTTCTAACGTTATGGTTTTAGATCCTAAAACAGGTGAACCTACTCGCGTAGGCTTCAAAGTAGAAGATGGTAAAAAAGTTCGTATTGCAAAAAAATCTGGTGAATTATTAGATAAATAATTTTCTTAAGAAAGGAGGTCACTTCATTGAATCGCCTTAAAGAGAAGTTCCAAAAGGAAATTACTCCTGCTCTAGTGAGCAAGTTTAACTATAAATCTGTGATGGAAGTACCGAAAATCGAAAAGATCGTAATCAACACTGGTGTTGGTGACGCGGTATCTAACTCAAAAGCTTTAGACAATGCAGTAGAAGAATTAACACAAATCGCAGGTCAAAAGCCTGTTGTAACTCGTGCTAAAAAATCAATCGCTGGTTTCCGTCTTCGTGAAGGTATGCCAATCGGTGCGAAAGTAACTTTACGCGGCGAGCAAATGTATGAGTTCTTCGACAAATTAGTATCAGTTTCTTTACCACGTGTACGTGATTTCCGTGGTGTTTCTAAGAAATCATTCGATGGTCGTGGGAACTACACATTAGGTGTTAAAGAGCAACTTATCTTCCCTGAGATCGATTATGATAAAGTAAGCAAAGTCCGCGGTATGGACATCGTAATCGTTACTACAGCGAAAACTGATGAAGAAGCTCGTGAACTTTTAACACAATTCGGTATGCCATTCCAAAAATAATGGAAGCCAACGCTAAGTAGAGGAGGCGAAAACGTGGCTAAAAAATCTATGATAGCGAAACAAAAGCGTACTCCTAAGTTTAAAGTACAAGAGTATACACGTTGCGAACGCTGCGGTCGTCCGCATTCTGTATACCGCAAATTTAAACTTTGCCGTATTTGTTTCCGTGAACTTGCATATAAAGGTCAAATTCCTGGTGTTAAAAAAGCTAGTTGGTAAAACCCACAAATGGGAAGGAGGTAAAACACATGGTGATGACAGATCCAATTGCAGACATGCTTACTCGCATCCGTAATGCGAACATGGTACGTCATGAGAAATTAGAGGTTCCTGCTTCTAAAATCAAAAAAGAGATCGCTGAACTTTTAAAACGTGAAGGTTTCATTCGTGATGTAGAATACATCGAGGATAACAAACAAGGTATCCTTCGTATTTTCCTGAAATATGGTGCAAACAATGAACGTGTAATCACTGGATTAAAACGTATCAGTAAACCTGGCTTACGCGTTTACGCTAAAGCTGATGAAGTACCACGTGTACTTAACGGATTAGGTATCGCTCTTGTTTCTACATCTAAGGGAGTAATGACAGACAAAGACGCTCGTCAATTACAAACTGGTGGAGAAGTAGTAGCATACGTTTGGTAATATATATTTAAAACGAACGGAGGTGTGACCACATGTCTCGTATTGGTAAAAAGATTCTTGAAATCCCTGCAGGTGTTACTATCACAGTTGCAGAAGACAATACTGTAACAGTAAAAGGCCCTAAAGGTGAATTAACTCGTACTTTCAATGCTGATATGCTTATCAAAATTGAAGAGAATACATTAACAGTTGAGCGTCCATCTGAACAGAAGGACCACCGTGCATTACACGGTACAACTCGTGCTTTAATCGGAAACATGGTTGAAGGTGTAACTGCAGGTTTCGCACGCGGACTTGAATTAGTCGGTGTAGGTTACCGTGCTCAAAAACAAGGTGATAAACTTGTATTAAGCGTAGGTTATTCTCATCCAGTAGAAATGACTCCGGAAGCAGGTATTGAAGTTGAAGTACCTGCACCAACTAAAATCGTAATCAAAGGTATCGACAAGCAACGTGTTGGCGAATTTGCTGCTAACATCCGTGCTGTACGTGCTCCTGAGCCATATAAAGGTAAAGGTATTCGTTACGAAGGCGAAGTTGTTCGTCGTAAAGAAGGTAAAACTGCTAAGTAAACCCGTTAGGTGAGAGAAAGGAGTGACAAGAAAATGATCACTAAAGCTGATAAAAATGCGACTCGTAAGAAAAGACATGCACGTGTACGTGCTAAACTTACTGGTACTGCAGAGCGTCCACGTTTAAACGTGTTCCGTTCTAACCAACATATTTACGCTCAAGTTATTGATGATGTGAATGGTGTAACGTTAGTAAGTGCATCTACTCTTGATAAAGACCTTGCTCTTAACGGTACTAGCAATACTGAAGCTGCTACGAAAGTAGGAGAATCAGTTGCTAAGCGTGCTGTAGAGAAAGGCGTTAAAGAAGTAGTATTCGATCGCGGTGGTTACTTATACCATGGCCGTGTTAAAGCTCTAGCTGAAGCTGCTCGTGAGGCTGGATTACAATTTTAATGGTCAAAGGAGGGAAAATTGATGCATCGCATTGACCCAAGTAAATTAGAACTTGAAGAACGTGTAGTTACGATAAATCGTGTCGCGAAAGTTGTTAAGGGTGGTCGTCGTTTCCGCTTTGCTGCACTAGTTGTAGTTGGCGATAAAAACGGTCATGTTGGATTCGGTACTGGTAAAGCACAAGAGGTACCAGACGCAATCCGCAAAGCTATCGAAGACGCTAAGAAAAACTTAATCGCTGTACCATTAGTTGGTACAACAATTCCACACACAATCAACGGTCACTTTGGAGCTGGTGAAGTATTCTTAAAACCTGCTGCTGAAGGTACTGGTGTTATTGCTGGTGGACCTGTTCGTGCGGTACTTGAATTAGCTGGTGTACAAGATATTCTTTCGAAATCTCTTGGTTCTAACACACCAATCAACATGATTCGCGCTACTGTGAACGGATTAAGCGAACTTAAGCGCGCTGAAGATGTTGCAAAATTACGCGGTAAATCTGTAGAAGAGCTACTAGGTTAAGGAGGGAAAACAAATGGCGAAAAAGTTAGAAATTACCCTCACTCGTAGTGTAATTGGTCGTCCACAAGATCAACGTGCGACGGTAGAAGCTTTAGGTCTTAAAAAGTTGAATTCAACTGTAGTTAAGGAAGAAACTCCTGCTATTCTTGGTATGATCAACAAAGTTTCTCACCTTATAACTGTAAAAGAAGCTTAAGGATAACTCATTAATATAAGGAGGTGCCTGGGAATGAAACTTCATGAATTAAAACCTGCAGAAGGTTCTCGTAAAGTACGTAACCGTGTCGGTCGTGGTATCGGTTCTGGTAACGGTAAAACTGCTGGTAAAGGTCATAAAGGACAAAACGCACGTTCTGGTGGCGGTGTTCGTCTTGGCTTCGAAGGTGGTCAAACTCCATTATTCCGTCGTTTACCAAAACGCGGCTTCACAAACATTAACCGTAAAGAGTTTGCTATTGTAAACTTAACAACGTTAAATCGTTTTGAAGATGGTACAGAAGTAACACCTGAATTATTGCTGGAAACTGGCGTTATCAGCAAGTTAAACGACGGTGTTAAAATTCTTGCAAGCGGCGCAGTAGAGAAAAAACTAACTGTTAAAGCGCACAAGTTCTCTTCAAGTGCTAAAGAAGCAATTGAAGCAGCTGGCGGATCAGTTGAGGTGATCTAATGTTTCGTACAATCTCCAACTTTATGCGCGTTGCTGAGATAAGACGTAAAATATTATTCACTTTAGCGATGTTAATCGTATTCAGGATTGGCACGTTTATCCCAGTGCCATTTACAAATGGAGACGTACTGAAAGCACAAGATCAATTAAATGCCTTAGGTATTCTAAATACATTTGGCGGTGGCGCCTTGAAAAACTTCTCCATCTTCGCGATGGGAATCATGCCGTATATTACAGCATCCATCATCGTGCAATTATTGCAGATGGATGTTGTTCCTAAATTTTCGGAATGGTCGAAGCAAGGTGAAATGGGCCGTCGTAAACTAACGCAATTTACGCGTTACTTTACAATTGTTCTTGCGTTTATTCAGGGGTTTGGTATGTCAATCGGTTTTAACGGTATGGTAGGTGGGCAATTAATTTTGAATCCTGGTTGGAGCACTTATTTATACATTGCTACGGTACTGACTGCTGGTACTGCATTTTTAATGTGGTTAGGCGAACAGATTACATCTAAAGGTGTAGGTAATGGTATTTCCATCCTTATCTTTGGAGGTATTGCCGCAGCGATCCCAAGTGTTATATCTCAAGTGTATCAACAACAGTTTCAAAATATCGGAGATCAATTGTTCATGAGTATCGTTAAAGTTGCATTGATCTTACTAGCTGTGCTAGCGGTTATTGTTGGTGTTATTTTCATTCAACAGGCTGTTAGAAAGATCCCAATTCAATATGCGAAGCGTGTAACAGGAGGGAATGGGAATCATGCTGGAGCACAAAACACACATTTACCGCTTAAGGTAAATAGTGCGGGTGTTATTCCAGTCATTTTTGCTGTTTCATTCTTAATTACGCCTCCAACTATTGCACAGTTCTTCCCGAATCATGATGTATCGCAGTGGATCATTGCAAACTTTAACTATTCTCACCCAGTGGGAATGATTATATATGTTGCGCTCATTGTAGCCTTCACATATTTCTATGCGTTTGTTCAGGTTAATCCAGAGCAAATGTCAGAGAATCTAAACAAACAAGGTGGATATGTTCCAGGTATTCGTCCGGGTAAGAATACGGAACAATATCTAACAAAAATCTTGTATCGTTTGACCTTTGTAGGATCAATTTTCCTAGCAGCGATTGCAATCTTACCAGTTATCTTTACGAAACTGGGAAATCTTCCTCCATCTGCACAGATTGGTGGAACGAGTATGTTAATCGTTGTCGGCGTTGCTTTAGAAACAATGAAGCAGCTAGAAAGCCAACTGGTAAAACGCCATTACAAAGGGTTTATCAAGCAGTGAGTAAGTGGGAAGAATTGTCTTCCCTACATGCTCATGTACTCTGAGGGGGAACAAGGATGAACTTAATTTTAATGGGGCTTCCTGGTGCTGGTAAAGGTACACAAGCCGAACAGATTGTTGCCAAGTATAACATCCCTCACATTTCAACAGGAGATATGTTCCGTGCAGCTATGAAGGCTGAAACTGAAATGGGTTTGCAAGCAAAATCTTTTATTGATAAAGGTGCACTTGTTCCAGATGAAGTTACAATCGGAATCGTTCGTGAACGTTTAAGTCAAGAAGACTGCGTAAGAGGTTTCTTACTAGACGGTTTCCCACGAACTGTTGCACAAGCATCAGCTCTTGAAGAGATTATGAAAGATCTTGGCAAAAAAATCGACTATGTTTTAAACATTAATGTGGATTCAGGGTTGTTATTAAAACGCCTTACAGGCCGTCGCATTTGTAAAGAGTGCGGTGCGACTTACCACTTAGAATTCAATGCGCCAGCAAAAGCTGACGTGTGTGATAAATGTGGTGGCGAATTATATCAACGCTCTGATGACAATGAAGAAACTGTAGCAAATCGTTTAGATGTAAATATTAAGCAAACAAAACCTTTGCTTGATTTCTACGAGGAGCTTGGTTACCTACAAAGCATTAATGGTGAGCAAGATATCAATAAAGTATTTGCTGATATCGATGTTCTCATCGGAGGCTTAGCGTAATGATAATCTGCAAAACTCCTCGCGAGATAGAAATCATGCGAGAAGCTGGCAGGATCGTTGCTTTAACTCATCAAGAGTTGAAACAGCACATTACTCCAGGAATTACAACGAAAGAGCTCGATCAAATAGCGGAAAAGACGATTCAAAAATATGGTGCTACGCCATCTTTTAAAGGATACAACGGATTTCCGGGGAGCATTTGTGCTTCTGTAAATGAAGAGCTTGTACACGGAATTCCAGGGAAGCGCAAGCTCAAAGAGGGCGATATCATCAGTATCGATATTGGTGCGAAATACAATGGGTACCATGGCGATTCTGCATGGACGTATCCAGTTGGAAGCATTTCTGAATCTGTTCAAAAGCTACTTGATGTCACAGAAAAATCGTTGTATCTTGGTCTAGAACAAGTAAAACCAGGCGAAAGATTATCAAATATCTCACATGCGGTTCAAACCCATGCTGAAGAGAATGGGTTCTCGATCGTTAGGGAGTATGTTGGTCACGGAATCGGGCAAGACTTACATGAGGACCCTCAAATCCCGCACTATGGTCCACCAAATAGAGGCCCTAGATTAAAGCCGGGAATGGTCATCTGTGTTGAGCCGATGGTGAATCAAGGAAGACGATATGTAAAAACACTATCTGATGACTGGACAGTGGTAACGGTAGATGGTAAATGGTGTGCCCATTTTGAGCACACGATTGCTCTTACAGAAGCAGGATACGAAATCCTTACCACTTTATAAGTAGCTGGCTCTCCGGGATTTCAGAGCAGTGTAAAATGTTACTGATTTGAAGAAGGGAGAACTATTGAATGGCTAAAGATGATGTAATTGAAGTCGAAGGTACCGTTCTTGAAACGTTGCCAAATGCTATGTTCAAAGTAGAATTAGAGAATGGGCATGTCGTATTGGCTCACGTTTCTGGTAAAATCCGTATGAATTTCATTCGTATTTTACCAGGAGACAAAGTTACGGTAGAATTATCTCCGTACGATTTAAATCGTGGTCGTATTACGTACCGTTTTAAATAATATAGCACTCCGTAATCTTTAAGGAGGTTCGAGACATGAAAGTAAGACCGTCAGTTAAACCAATCTGCGAAAAATGTAAAGTTATTCGTAGACGTGGAAAAGTAATGGTTATTTGTGAAAACCCTAAACATAAACAAAAACAAGGTTAATCAGAAGGAGGTGCATTCAGAATGGCACGTATCGCAGGTGTAGATATTCCTCGAGACAAACGCGTTGTTATTTCTTTAACTTACGTATTCGGCATTGGTCGCACAACTGCTGAAAAAATTCTTACTGAAGCTGGTATTTCTTCAGAAACACGAGTTCGTGATTTAACGGAAGACGAACTAGGACGTATCCGTGATATCATCGATCGTATTAAAGTTGAGGGAGACCTTCGTCGTGAAGTATCTCTTAACATTAAACGTCTAATGGAGATCGGTTCTTACCGTGGTCTTCGTCACCGTCGTGGTTTACCAGTTCGTGGTCAAAACTCTAAAAACAATGCTCGTACACGTAAAGGTCCACGTCGTACAGTAGCAAATAAAAAGAAATAATAAGTAAAGGAGGTTGAACTAACAATGGCACGTAAAACAAACACTCGTAAAAAACGTGTGAAAAAGAATATTGAAGCTGGTATAGCTCATATTCGTTCTACTTTCAACAACACAATCGTAACACTTACAGATACTCATGGTAACGCACTTTCTTGGTCTAGTGCTGGTGCACTTGGTTTCCGTGGATCTCGTAAGTCTACTCCATTCGCTGCGCAAATGGCTGCTGAAGCTGCTGCTAAAGTTGCAATGGAACACGGTTTAAAAACTTTAGAGGTTACTGTTAAAGGTCCTGGTGCTGGTCGTGAAGCTGCAATTCGTGCTCTTCAAGCTGCAGGTCTAGAAGTAACAGCAATTAGAGATGTTACTCCAGTTCCTCATAATGGATGTCGTCCACCAAAACGTCGTCGTGTGTAATTTTTCTGTATAGAATTTTCCCTTTTGTCTATAATGGATATGATGCATTATCGAGAAATTTCGTACAGAAACATCGCTTGTTGTGCACAATCGGGAACTGCCTAAGGGGGACTTTCGGTTAGACAGGGGGTATCCCTTTGTTTAACCGGGGTTTCGACGTTTTGAAGGAGGGTTTAGTTAATGATTGAAATCGAAAAGCCGAAAATCGAAACGGTTGAACTTAACGAAGATGCTAAATATGGTAAATTCGTAATTGAACCGCTTGAGCGTGGATATGGTACTACTTTGGGTAACTCCTTACGTCGTATTCTTTTATCCTCACTCCCTGGTGCCGCTGTTACTGCTATCCAAATCGATGGCGTATTACATGAATTTTCAACAGTTGAGGGCGTAGTAGAAGACGTTACGACGATCATCTTAAACTTGAAAAAGTTAGCTCTTAAAATCTACTCTGAAGAAGAGAAGACGTTGGAAATTGATGTGCAGGGCGAAGGTATTGTCACAGCTGCTGATATTACTCACGATAGTGATGTAGAAATCTTAAATCCAGATTTACACATTGCAACGTTAGCAAAAAATGCGCATTTCCGCATGCGTTTAACTGCAAAGCGTGGCCGTGGGTATACGCCAGCTGATGCAAATAAAAGCGAAGATCAACCAATAGGAGTAATTCCTATTGATTCTATTTATACTCCAGTATCACGTGTGACTTACCAAGTGGAAAAGACACGTGTCGGACAAGTGGCTAATTATGATAAGCTTACGCTTGATGTATGGACGGATGGAAGCATCGGGCCAAAAGAAGCTATCTCTTTAGGTGCCAAAATCTTAACTGAGCATTTAAATATCTTTGTTGGTTTAACTGATGAAGCACAAAATGCTGAGATTATGGTCGAGAAGGAAGAAGATCAAAAAGAGAAAGTTCTTGAGATGACTATCGAGGAACTAGATCTTTCTGTTCGTTCTTATAATTGCCTTAAACGTGCAGGAATTAATACTGTACAAGAGCTTGCGAACAAAACAGAAGAAGATATGATGAAAGTTCGTAACTTAGGACGTAAATCCTTAGAAGAAGTTAAACATAAACTTGAGGAATTAGGTTTAGGTTTACGTAAAGACGACTGAGGATTTAAACCCATCAACAAAGGAGGGAACTACGAATGGCATACAGAAAATTAGGCCGTACAAGTGCGCAACGTAAAGCTATGTTACGTGATTTAGCTACTGATTTAATTATCAACGAGCGCATCCAAACGACAGAAACTCGTGCAAAAGAACTTCGTTCTGTAGTGGAAAAAATGATCACTTTAGGTAAACGCGGAGATCTTCACGCTCGTCGTCAAGCAGCAGCTTTCATTCGCAATGAAGTAGCTAACGCTGAGACTGGTCAAGATGCACTTCAAAAATTATTCGCTGATGTAGCTCCACGCTATGCTGAGCGCCAAGGCGGATACACTCGTATTGCAAAAATTGGTCCACGTCGCGGAGACGCAGCACCAATGGTAATTATCGAGTTAGTATAATGATAATTAAAAGGGCAGGACAGTTCTTTTCAAGAAACTGGTCATGGCCCTTTTTTTTAAATATAAAAATAGGCTAACTTGGCGAAGGAAAGGGTGCCTTGTATTGAAAAAAGAGAAACTTCGGACAGAAAATATATCATTTCAATATCCTGGGGCAGCCACTTATGCATTAAAAGATGTTTCATTTTCTTTGTATGAGGGAGAATGGGTATCTGTTATTGGACAAAACGGTTCAGGGAAGTCTACACTTGCAAAATTATTGAATGGTTTGTTTTTGCCGGAAGCAGGGACTATTACAGTAAATGATACAATGGTTTTATCAGAGGAAACGGTGTGGGATGTTCGAAAGCAAATTGGTATGGTATTTCAAAATCCAGATAATCAATTTGTTGGAACGACAGTGCAAGACGACGTTGTATTTGGCTTAGAGAATATCGGAATGCCAAGAGAAGAGATGGTAGAAAGATTAGATCAGGCTCTCAAACTTGTCCGTATGGAAGATTTTCTTAATGATGAACCTCATTCGTTATCTGGTGGGCAAAAGCAGCGAGTGGCAATAGCAGGCGTTTTAGCACTTCAGCCATCTATTTTGATATTAGATGAAGCAACGTCAATGTTAGATCCTCAAGGAAGACGTGAAGTAGTAGAAACGGTTAGACAACTTGTTAATCAAAAAGGTATTACCGTGTTATCAATTACGCACGATTTAGAAGAAGCGGCACAATCAGACCGTGTCATTATTTTAAATAAGGGAGAAATATTAGAGGAAGGGACTCCAGAGCAAATTTTCAAGTCCTCTCATATGCTCCAAGAAATTGGATTAGATGTACCATTTTCAGTGAAAATAGCAGAATTATTAAAAAGAAATGAAATTCTCTTGCAAAATACGCATCTTACAATGGAAAGCTTGGTGAACGAACTTTGGAGATTACATTCCAAAAAGTAGAACATCGTTATCAATATAAAACTCCATTTGAAAGACGCGCACTTTATGATGTAGACGTGTCGTTTCCAAGTGGGGGCTATTATGCCATTATCGGTCATACTGGTTCAGGTAAGTCGACGATGATTCAACATTTAAATGGTTTATTGCAGCCGACAAATGGCACAGTTCAAATTGGTGAACATTTCATTTCGGCAGGAAAGAAAGAAAAAAAGCTAAAGCCACTACGTAAAAAAGTAGGGGTTGTCTTTCAATTCCCAGAACATCAGTTGTTTGAAGAGACTGTGGAGAAAGATATTTGTTTCGGCCCTACTAATTTTGGGGTATCTGTAGAAGAAGCGAAGCAAAAGGCAAGAGAGGCAATTGAACTTGTAGGGTTAGAGCCAGAACTGTTAACACGTTCACCGTTTGAGTTAAGTGGTGGACAAATGAGGCGTGTTGCGATAGCGGGCGTATTGGCGATGGAACCCGAAGTGCTTGTATTAGATGAACCTACAGCAGGACTAGATCCAAAAGGGCAGAATGAACTTATGGAGATGTTTTATAAGCTACATAAGGAAAAAGGTCTTACAGTTATCCTAGTAACACATAATATGGAGGATGCTGCTAAGTATGCGGAGCAGATTGTAGTCATGCATAAAGGAACGGTCTTTTTGCAAGGAAGTGCAGAGGAAGTATTTTCACATGCTGATGAGCTAGAGAAAATTGGCGTGGATCTTCCTATGTCTTTAAAGTATAAACGTGCAATTGAAGAGAAGTTTGGCATTTCAATCCCAAAGGCTACCTTATCTTTAGAGGATCTTACTCATGAAGTTGTGCAGGTGTTACGAAAAGGTGGTCATGAATCATGCAGCAGTTGATTATTGGAAGGTATATTCCAGGGGATTCTCTTATTCATCAACTTGATCCACGTACGAAGCTGCTGATTGTCTTTTTATATGTATTTGTTGTTTTCTTAGCAAATAATGCGATTTCATATGGATTTTTATTTTTATATGCACTCATTGCTTTATTTTTTGCAAAAGTGCCGATTCGTTATGTACTTTCGGGCTTAAAACCAATTCTATGGATTTTTCTTTTTACATTTTTCCTGCATATTTTTACAAATAAAGAAGGGGAAGTACTATTCCAGCTTGGTTGGTTTTCAATACATGAAAAAGGATTAGAGCAAGGAATATACATTTCTATACGATTCTTCGTTATTATTTTAATGACGACATTATTAACGTTAACGACGACACCTATTGAGATTACAGATGGTTTGGAGACGTTATTAAAGCCGTTGAAGCGTATAAAAGTTCCTGTTCATGAAATCGCATTAATGATGTCAATTTCTCTTCGTTTTATTCCGACATTAATGGATGAAACGAGTAAAATAATGAAAGCACAATCGTCACGTGGTATTGATTTCGCAGGAGGACCGATAAAAGATAGGATGAAAGCTATTATCTCACTACTGGTTCCTCTATTTATCAGTGCTTTTAAGCGTGCTGAGGACTTAGCAATTGCTATGGAGGCTCGTGGATATCAAAGTGGCGAAGGACGTACTAAATTTAGGCAACTACGCTGGAAAACAAGCGATACAGTAACGATTATAAGCTTACTTTGCTTAGCTTGTATTTTGGCATGGGTGCGATCGTAATGGAGAATGGAGAAATGGATAGAATAAAATGTACGGTTGCATATGATGGCATGCATTTTTGTGGTTATCAAATTCAGCCGCAGCATCGTACTGTTCAACAAGAGATTGAAAAAGCTTTGCAGAAATTGCATAAAGGAGAACTTGTTCGTGTTCAGGCATCGGGCAGAACGGATTCTACCGTTCACGCCAAAGGACAAGTCATACACTTTGATACACCTTTGTCTCTTGAAGAGTGGCAATGGAGTAATGCATTAAACACAATGTTGCCAGATGATATTGTTATCAGACAGGTAGAGAAAAAAACAGAAGAATTTCATGCGCGTTACGGTGTTGAGAGAAAAGAATATCGTTATCGTGTGTTATTATCAAAGACTGCGGATGTATTCCGTAGAAATTACGTATATCAATATCCATATCCGCTCGAAATAAACTCTATAAGAAAAGCGATTCCTTATTTTATTGGAACGCATGACTTCACTTCTTTTTGTTCGGCAAAAACTGACAAAAAAGATAAAGTGAGAACAATTTATGAAATTGAGCTAATCGAGCAAGACGATGAATTAATTTTTCGTTTTGTAGGTAATGGATTTTTATATAATATGGTCAGAATTATTGTTGGTACGTTACTGAACGTAGGGCAAGGAAAGCTTGATCCAGATAGCATTCCAGAGATTCTAGCGAAACAAAATCGTCAGTTTGCTGGAAAGATGGCTCCTGGTCATGGGCTTTACTTATGGCAGGTAAACTATAACAACTAATCCTGGTGTAACATTTGCTTGACATTAGAAACTCAAAAGTATATCATAACATATGGTATTGTTTCTAAAACCACGATTAGCCCCGGAAGGAAATCGTGTTTAAGATAAACAATAGATTTTTTCTATGGAAAAGATAACGAGGAGGGAAACACATGCGTACGACTTTTATGGCAAAAGCTAACGAAGTTGAGCGTAAATGGTATGTGGTTGATGCTGAAGGTCAAACTTTAGGTCGCCTATCTACAGAAGTAGCATCTATTTTACGCGGTAAAAACAAACCTACATTTACACCACACGTTGACACGGGTGATCATGTAATTATTATTAACGCTGAGAAAATTCATTTAACAGGTAATAAATTAAACGATAAAATTTACTACCGTCACACTAACCACCCAGGTGGACTTAAACAAAGAACAGCTCTAGAAATGCGTACAAACTACCCTGTACAAATGTTAGAGCTTGCAATTAAAGGCATGCTTCCAAAAGGACGCTTAGGCCGTCAAGTTTCTAAGAAACTAAACGTGTATGCTGGAGCAGAGCATCCACACCAAGCACAAAAACCAGAAGTTTACGAACTTCGCGGATAATTAATTAAAGGAGGGCTTACTTTGGCACAGGTTCAATACTATGGCACTGGACGTCGTAAGAGTTCAGTAGCGCGCGTACGCCTAGTTCCAGGCGAAGGACGCGTTATCATTAACGGTCGTGATTTTGAAAACTATATCCCATTTGCTGCATTACGTGAAGTAGTGAAACAACCTCTAGTTGCAACAGAAACTTTAGGTAACTACGATGTACTTGTAAACGTAAATGGTGGTGGATACACTGGTCAAGCTGGTGCTATTCGTCACGGTATTTCTCGCGCTTTATTAAAAGCTGATCCAGAATACCGTCTAACACTAAAACGTGCAGGTCTATTAACTCGTGACGCACGTATGAAAGAGCGTAAAAAATACGGTCTTAAAGGCGCACGTCGTGCACCTCAGTTCTCAAAACGTTAATTTTTGCGAACTACAAACCCCAACCATTTTGGTTGGGGTTTTTTTATGTTTCATTCCTCTTTTGGGATTTTTGTAGTTTGGAATATTTTAGTGCTATCCTCTCGCGTATGCTTCTTCTTTAGAAGTTTAGACTAATACGTATTAGGGAGGTTTATAAGTACTATGAATGTCATTGTCAGCTTACAAGAAAAACAAAAAGAAAAGCAGCTGAAATATGAACGGAAGATGCTGCGAGAATTATCATTAAAAACATTACGTTCAAATATTAGAGATGCCTTTCAGATGCAGGAACTTCATCGTCAGTATGAAGATTACTGTATTGAATTAGGGATAGAATCGTATTTATTAGGAGCGAGATACAGTAAGTTTGGTTATTATGGTGAATCATTCTTTGATGTGAAATATAGAGCCTTAGAAGAAGAACAACAATTAACGGAAACATTATTTCAATTTTTAACGAGCATGACTATGAGGGAAATTAAGTTACAAGATGAGGAATTACTTTTTGAATCTTGTCAGCAGTTTATTGGCTTATGGTGGCAGGAAGGATATGAAAAAGGTGAAAGAAGATATCGATTAAAGCTTCATTAAGACAAGCATAAACTTTCCTCTTGTCCCATATAAGTAATTAGAGGGACTAGCTGGAGGAGGAAAGGTATGAAGAGAATTCGAATTATCTCTTTTGCACTCGCTGCGGTTGTTTTGTTTTTTTTAGTCAAACAAGAATTTCAAATTACAAAATCGTGGCGAGCGTGGAATTTACCCTTATCAGGGAAAGTGATTGTATTAGATGCTGGGCATGGTGGGCCAGACGGAGGGGCTGTTGGTGGAAAAGATATTATAGAAAAAGATATTACGCTTGAGATTACAAAGAAGGTACAAGATTATTTACAGGAACAAGGTGCGCTAGTTATTTTAACACGTGAGGGAGATTATGATTTAGCTCAGAAAGATACAAAATCATATAGTAGACGTAAAGCAGAGGATTTAAAAAAGCGTGTAGAGATTATTAATAAACCTGATGTAGACTTTTTTGCAAGTATTCATTTAAATGCTTTAACTAGTAGTGGATCGAAAGGCGCACAAACGTTCTATTACCGTTCTTCGATTGAAAATGAACGTGCTGCGAAATTTATACAAGCTGAATTGAGGACGAGTTTAGAGAATACGAATCGTTCTGCTAAAACAATTTCTCATGTGTATTTATTAAAGTATGCGAAAACACCAGGTGCTTTAATTGAAGCTGGCTTTTTATCGAATGTAAACGAAAGGTATATGTTAAATTCGGAGAAATATCAGCAAAAGGTAGCGGCTGCAGTATATCGTGGTATATTACGCTATTTCACGGAAAAAGGAAATCCTCCAGAATAAGGAGGATTTTTTGAGTTTCTCTCGTTAACGAAGTTTTCCGAAAATATGTTATACTGGAAATGTAAACGCATTTATTTAAAAAATAAAGAGAGATAAATTTAATTAACATTACGTTATTTTTCATACAGGGGGCTGGGCTAATCATGGTAACGAAAGAGCAAGTAGTGGAAACGTTAGAAGGGGTTGTAGATCCATTTTTACATAAAACGTTAAAAGAAACAGGGGCAATTAAAGAGGTAACAGTTAAGCCTGAGAAGGAACATGTAAGTGTTAAAATTGCAATCGTAAAAACCGGTACAGCGGAACAAATGCAATTGCAATCTGGAATTGTAAAGTTAGTAAAAGAATTAGGAGCGGCAACAGTAGGGCTTCGCTTTGCAGAATTTACAGAAGAGGAATTAGCTCAGTTTGCACCAGAACAAGAAGAAGAGCAAACTGAATCTTTATTGTCACCAAATTCAAAAACAACATTTTTAGCAGTTGCGAGTGGAAAAGGTGGGGTAGGGAAATCAACAGTTTCTGTTAACCTTGCTATTGCTCTAGCTCGTCTAGGGAAAAAGGTTGGTATCATTGATGCCGATATTTATGGTTTTAGCGTACCGGATATGATGGGGATAGAAAAACGTCCTGTTGTAAGAGGGGATAAAATTATTCCAGTGGAGCGTCTAGGTGTAAAGGTAATCTCAATGGGATTCTTTGTAGAAGATAATGCACCGGTTATTTGGAGAGGGCCTATGCTTGGGAAAATGTTAAATCACTTCTTCACAGAAGTAGAATGGGGCGATTTAGACTATTTAGTTTTAGATTTACCACCGGGTACAGGTGATGTTGCGCTAGACTTACATTCGATGTTGCCGGCTTGTAAAGAGATTATTGTAACAACGCCACATCCAACAGCGGCATTTGTAGCAGCGCGTGCTGGAGCCATGGCTTTACGTACAGAACATAGTATTCTTGGTGTTGTTGAAAATATGGCGTATTTTGAAAGTAAAACAACTGGTGAAAAAGAATATGTGTTCGGAAGAGGTGGAGGAGATAAATTAGCTACAGAACTTCAAACAGAAGTACTTGGCCGAATCCCACTTCAACAACCTGATTGGAATAAAGAAGACTTTGCGCCGTCAGTATATGAAGATACACATACGACAGGTCTTATTTATCGCACGATAGCTGAGACAGTAATTGATAAAATAGCTGTCGCGCAAAAATAAAATAATAATGAGTGGACGATACATATATTGTCCACTCATTATTATCGTTATCATTTTACTGCTGTTCCTTTTTACCGTCTTGGGAACCACCTTCACCGCCTGCTTCTTTTTTATCAGATCCACTTTTTTCAGCCTTTTGTACACCTTTACTAATAATATCAATCATCTTAGCTTGGAAGAGTGGGCTTTCAGCAGTTTCGGTTAGTACTTGTTGTAAATATTGACGGTATTCTTTGCTCTTCATCGTTTGTAACATCATTTTTTCTACTTCAGGGTTTTTCATAATTTCTATAACGCCTGCTTGGTATTCAGGGTCTTTTAGTAATGTTTTCATTAAGGTTGTTTGTTCTTTCCCCATACTTTTAGCGAATTTCGATGAGAACTCAGGGTCTTTAAAGAGCTTTTCCCAGAATTGTTGCCCTTTGTCTGATACCATCGCATCTTCAATCGTTTTCTTTACTACTGTTTCATCTAGTATGAGTGCTTGTTTCATTTTTTCATCAGTTAACACATCTTGAATGGCTTTTTTACCTTGATCGGTTTTTAAAATATCAACAATCATTTTCTTCGTTTGATCGTAATCAAGTTCGGACTTTGCTTCTTTTCCTTGTGCACATGCTACAAGTGCGAGGAATAGAAAAGAAGAAGTCAAAACGAGCAGCATCCGTTTCATAAGTTGGAACTCCTTTCAGCACAGTTCTCTCTTTTTAATATAAATATCTTTAGGGAATTTATACATGAACATGGCTAGCTTTTTGAAATTGTCATTGATACAATTTGATTAGAAATATAAGGATAATGGGGGATGTGTTGTGAATAGCCGCAAGTGGGTACGACTATTTTTTACGACGTTGTTTCTTGGTGGGATTAGCACGGTCATACTTGGGTTTGTTTTAGAGTGGGACAAGTACGCTAAATTTTTTCAAAATTTCGACGGAAAGGAAATTCTAGCAGTTTCCTTTTGGTTGATGGGTGTAGGATTTATTTTTAGTGTTATAAGTCAAATGGGATTCTTTGCTTATTTAACAATCCATCGTTTTGGGTTAGGTATGTTCCGTTCATCTTCTTTATGGAATGCAGTCCAGCTCTTCTTTATTGCATTTGTTTTGTTTGATTTCGTGTATTTAAGATCTGTATTGATTGCAAATGGGGAAGCTTCATTAGGGAATAACATACTTGTTGCTGGTGTGTTATTTATGTTCGGGGCCATTGTTGCTTACATAAAAAGTAAGGAAACAAATAAAAAGGCATTTGTGCCCGCTTTGTTCTTTATGGTTGTTGTAACAATTCTTGAATGGGTACCAGCTCTTCGAATTAATGATACAGACTGGTTATATTTAATGGTGATACCACTTTTATTATGTAATGCATATCAGTTACTTATATTACATCGTTTAATTGGAAAGAGGAGTAAGTCGGCCTAATATAAGAGAGTTTGTACGAATGAAAAAAGCTCTATTACCTGAATGAAAGGTAGTAGAGCTTTTTATGTGGGAAGGCACAATGGAAAAGAATTACTGTACATCTTTACTTTTCGTACTTGTGTTGGAAATAAGTTGTGATACGGATATTTGCTCATATCCGTCACTCTTTAATTTTTGTAGAAGCAGTGGTAAAGCTTTGTTTGTTTGAAGGGCAGAATCGGATGCGTGTAATAAGACGATATCTCCACCTTTTAAATTAGTAGAGACGGTGGAAACGATATTGTTTACACCAGGGTTTTTCCAATCGTTTGAGTTATTACTCCAATGAACGATGGTGTATCCGAGTGATTCTGCTATTTTAAGTGTTGTTTTGTTAAAGTCTCCACTAGGTGGACGCAATAGCTTGACTTGTTTCACGCCGAGTTTTGTAAAAACATCTTGAGCTCGTAAAAGATCTCTTCGTATTTCATTTGTCTCTAGAGAAGTGTAGGACGTGTAATTATAGCCCATACTACCGATTTCATGTCCATCTTTTATGATGCGTTCAACAACATCAGGGTGTCTTTCTGCCCATGCAGCAGAAAGGAAGAAGGTTGCATTCTTAATGTCTCTTTCTTTAAGTGTATCAAGGATTGGAATTGCTTTTTTGTCTCCCCAACTAATATCAAATGTGAATGCAACTTGTTTTTTAGAGGTGTCGCCCTTGTAAATAACTTTAGGTCCTGTAGCAGTTGAAAAAGCAGATTCATGTGAATATGTTTTTAAAAAGAGAAGCCATGCTGTAAATAAGGAAAGTATCACTATTAAGCTAATGTGTTTAAAATTTCTTTTACTCGTAATAAAAAAGAAAAACATAATATTACGCCCCTTTGTCCAATCCTTTTCAGTTACATATATGCTTTAAATATTAAAAAGAGAACAAAGGATTAATATCGTAAGCAGTGGATATAATGAATGATAGGATTTTAATAAGTGAAAATGAGCGAAACGTTTATTGCTTTGTAGGAAATGATTGAGGTGATGATTTGCTTGGGTTTATGTTAACGAAAGAAGAGAAAAAAGAAATGGAATACATATTGAAGAGAGAGTTAGAAGAACTTTTATTTGATTTTGAAGATGAACGTATTCATGACGTTGTAAAAAAGGCGATGGAGGAAAGATATAAAATCATTTTTTGTTTGTTTCGAAGAGTCGCTAATGCAGAAGAATGTATGCGTTATGTAAGGAAAAGAACTTTTTATTAAAAGGTGTTGACGTTAATAGATATTATATGATAAATTAATAAACGTCGCTGATGCAGAAACGCAGAAGACGACAAAAAAGAAATTGAAAAACTTAGTTGACATCGAAAAACGAAGATGTTAACATAAGGAAGTCGCAAATGAGCGACTAAGTAGTTCTTTGAAAACTGAACGAAACAAACAACGTGAAACGTCAATTTTTATTTTTAGATGCTAGA
>NZ_MACF01000025.1 GCF_001884045.1 Bacillus mobilis
TTTCGAACGTACGGATCAAAGTAATTAAAGCTTCCGTTTGTTCTTTTGTAATAGAATTGATTTTACAACTACGTGTTGTTTTCATCCTTTTCCCCCTTTTCATCACCTGAAAATATTATAGGTTGAATTCTGTAAAATATAAAACCTGTAATTGTAAATTTTTATAGTTTTTTATAGATTCTTATTTACTGTTATTGCATCATATTTTAGAAAATTCTGTATTTTAATAGTATAATAAGAGGAAGAAATAGACAATAAATAAATGCTTTTGAATGGGGGGCATTATGAAGAGAGTGTTATTCTTTTTCATCAGTATTTTCTTTTTAGGAAGCTGTTCACTTTCGTATGTTACTTTTTCTAGCGAGAGCAAAAGTTGGACGGGGCAATATAAAGGGTATATTAAGGATGACAGTGAAGATGGAATGTTTACGTTTCAATATAAGGGCGGAGATGGAAATACAGAATTTAAAAATTTAGAGATTGCTATTACTGAAACCTTTCGTACAATGACACAAACTTCAGAAGTTCATAAAGGAGCAAGAATTGAAATGAAGTCTTCTTGCGTAAGTTGTTCACCTCTTTCTAAAGATGAACCGATAGAAATTGTGATTAAATGGGATGATAAGTATGAAGAGAAGATGGTGTTAAATTTGAAATAGCCTAGAATAAGGAGTTAAAAATGAATAGGCATATGAAAAAATTAATGTTTTTAAGTGTATTTCTAATCATATTATCAGCGTGCACTACAAAACAAGTAGAGGTAAAAAAAGTAACTGAAGAAGGGTATGTCATAGTAAGAAATGACACGGTATTTTTCGTCAATGATAAAAAGTATGAAACAAAAATAGAGTTACAAAATTATATAGAACAACAAATGAATAAAGAGTATCCATCACATATAGTTTTGAGCTTTAAAGATAAAGGTGCATATAAACAGTTAAAAACAGGGGATAAAATAAAAGTATGGACTTCTCAAACACTTGAAAGCTATCCAGCAAAAATGATTGTAGAGAAGTTTGAAATATTAGAGAAACAGAAAAAGGCAGCAATTATGCTGCCTTTTTTCTTATTTTACAAATTGTAATTCTTTCGGGAATTTCGTTAAAATTTCTGATCCGTCTTTTGTGATGTAAATATCATCTTCAATACGAACGCCACCTACGTTTGGTACGTAAATACCTGGCTCGATTGTGAAGACCATACCTTCTTTTAATGGAGACTCGTTACCAGCTTTCACATCTGGATATTCGTGTACGCTAATTCCAAGTCCGTGACCAAGGCGGTGCGGGAAGAAGTCGCCGTAACCTGCATCTGCGATCACAGAACGAGCAGCGTTGTCGATTGCGCCAAGTGTAACACCTGGTTTACATGCTTCAACTGCTTGTAGTTGTCCAGCAAGTACAGTGTTATAAATGCGAGTTTGTTCTTCAGAAATGTCACCGAATGCTACTGTACGTGTAATGTCAGAGCAATAACCTTCAATGATTACACCTAAATCAAATAGTACGAAATCGCCGCGTTTCATTTTGTTTGCACCTGGAATACCGTGTGGAAGAGCAGAATTTGCACCTGCTAATACCATCGTATCAAATGACATTTTATGTATGCCTTTTGTTTTTAATTCGTGTTCAATAATTGCTAGTACTTCTAGCTCGCTACGATCTTCTTTAATTGCATTTACACCAACTTCAACAGCGTAGTCCGCCATTTTAGCTGCTTCGCGTAAAATAGAAAGTTCTTTTTCATCTTTAATTAAACGAAGTTCACGAACTTTTTCTTCAGCTGATTTGAACGCTGCATTTGGGAATAGTTTTGTTAATTCTTCGTAACGTTCTACGTTTAAATGTTCTTTTTCAATCGCAACTGCGTTTGCATTGATACCACGGTCTTTAATTGCTTTTGCAATCATATCCCATGGTCTGTCAGTATCAGTAAATCCGATAATTTCATGTGCCCAGCCAGCGTTACGTGCTTGACCTTCTTCCATTTTAGGACAAATTAAAATAGGTTCTTTTTCTTGGAATACAAACATACCAAGCAGTCTTTCGTGTGGCTCACAGTGGAAGTTTGTCATGTAGAAAACGTTTGGTGTAGAAGTTAAGAACGCAGCTTCTACGTTTTTTTCTTTTAGCCATTGCATTAAATTTTCTAATCTAGCATTCATCGATTGGCACCCCCGAGATATTTAATTACAAATATAACTTTACATCGGAGGAAAGCGTTATGACAAGTAAATAGATGTTAGAAAAGACAGGGAATTGAAAAATCATGTAGAATAAAAAGTGAGAATGTGAATAGGGGAGGAATGTAATAATGAAAGTATCTTATCATGGACATTCAGTTGTAAAGATTGAAACGAATGGAAAAGTGATTTTAATTGACCCATTTTTAACTGGAAATCCGACAACGGATTTAAAGGCTGAAGATGTAAAAGTAGATGCGATTCTTTTATCGCATGGACATGGAGATCATGTTGGAGATACAGTAGAGCTTGCGAAGAAAAATAATGCGGTTGTTGTGGCACCATTTGAACTAGCGACCTTTTTAAGTTGGCAAGGTGTGAATACACATCCGATGCATATTGGTGGTTCGCATGAATTTGACTTCGGAAAAGTGAAGTTTACACAAGCATTCCACGGTTCTAGTTATATTGATGAAGAAAATAAGACGATTACATATACAGGTATGCCAGCAGGAATTTTATTTACAGCAGAAGAGAAAACTGTGTACCATGCAGGAGATACCGCTCTATTCTCTGATATGAAATTAATTGGGGAACTGAACAACGTTGATATAGCATTTTTACCAATTGGTGATAATTTCACAATGGGACCAGAAGATGCTGTTTTAGCAGCGAAATGGGTTCAAGCGAAAACTGTTGTACCGATGCATTACAATACGTTCCCAGTAATTGAACAAGACCCATATCAATTTGTAGAAAAGCTACAAAATTGTACAGGGGAAGTATTAGAAGCTGGAGAAAGTATTACACTATAGAAAAGAAACCCTTCATTTGAAAAGACAAGTGAAGGGTTTTTTACGTGTGTAGGACAGCTTTTAAAGTTTGTACTTGTTTTGGTGATTCTTTTCTTTTTGGAAGTGGCTGTTCAGGTGTTTCATTCAATGCCATTGCAACTTTTTTCCCGTCTACGAAAGCTAAAAATACAGCACCTACAACTTCTAATAATTTTTTCATCATGTATCCGCTCCTTTGTTTCATTTCTTGTCTTCATTGTATATTGAAGCAGCTGGACAAACTATCGAACGAGATGACAATACCATTACATTGTTGTAATAGAAGAAGTAGTATAATGTAAGGCGTATTTTGTTATAAAAAAAATAGTACAGACATACAAAGAGAGAGTGTAACAGTTTTGAAAATATAGTATACTGAAAATACAACACATGAAGAATTTAGGGAAAAGAAAGTATGGTGAAACCATTTGGCTACCAAGCATAACCAAATTTTAGAACATATTAATGGCCTGCCAGTAGGGCATAAAATTTCTGTAAGGCAAATTGCGAAAGATTTGAGTGTAAGTGAAGGGACAGCTTACCGTGCAATTAAAGATGCAGAAAATAAAGGATATGTTAGTACAATTGAACGTGTCGGAACAATTCGAATTGAACAAAAGAAGAAAGAGAATATTGAAAAGCTGACATATGCAGAAGTCGTTAACATTGTCGATGGTCAAGTACTTGGGGGCAGAGAAGGACTACATAAAACGTTAAATAAGTTCGTAATTGGGGCAATGAAATTAGAAGCGATGATGCGCTATACAGAAGCTGGGAACTTACTTATTATCGGTAACCGTACGAACGCACATCAATTAGCGTTAGAAGCCGGAGCTGCGGTATTGATTACGGGTGGATTTGATACGGAAGATCATGTGAAGAAATTAGCAGATGAATTAAAGCTGCCGATTATTTCAAGTAGTTACGATACATTTACAGTTGCGACGTTAATTAACCGCGCAATTTACGATCAGCTTATTAAGAAAGAAATAGTACTCGTTGAAGATATTTTAACACCAATTGAAGAGACGCTATATTTAAAACCAGGTGATACAGTACAGCAATGGCATGCGTATAACGAAGAGACGATGCACGGAAGATATCCAATTGTTGATGAAAATAAAAAGGTATTAGGTATTGTAACTTCAAAAGATATGATTGGTGTAGCGAAAGAAACACCAATTGATAAAGTGATGACAAAACATCCAATTACGGTAAATGGAAAAATGTCTGTCGCGGCTGCGGCACGTATGATGGTGTGGGAAGGTATTGAGTTACTTCCTGTTGTGGATGAAGGAAATAAACTGCAAGGTATTATTAGCCGTCAAGATGTACTTCAGGCGTTGCAAATGATTCAGCGTCAACCACAAGTCGGGGAAACAATCGATGATATTGTAACGAATCAATTCATGACACCGAAAGAAGCAAAAAATGAACATCTATATCAATTTTCAGTGACGCCGCAAATGACCAATTCAATCGGAACGTTATCTTACGGTGTATTCACAACGATTGTGACGGAAGCAACGAACCGTGTTATTCGTGCGCAAAAGAAAAGTGATTTAATTGTTGAGAACTTAACAATTTATTTCGTAAAACCAGTTCAAATTGACAATGTTGTATCGGTTCATCCGAAAGTATTAGAAATTGGACGTAAATTTGGTAAGGTGGATGTAGAAGTACATCATGAAGGTAATGTTGTCGGGAAAGCATTACTTATGGTGCAGTTGATCGATAAATAAAAAGATGGAGCAAGCCGCTTTGGTTTGTTCCATTTTTTTATTTAAAAGGATAGAAACAAAAATAAATAGCGTATCATTTCATATTTATAATAAAAGACTAAAAAATTTGAAGATGTGGAAATGGAATAGCGATAAGGAGGAAGCGAATGGACGGAATCATTTTCTTTTTAGTGGTCGTATGTTTCATCATTATGCATGTGTTAACGCATAGAAGAATGAATGCTATTAAAAAGAGGCTGTATTTTGTAAGTTTAACTCTTGCTAGTGTGGGCGCCTTTATTCCTATATCAGGAGAAAATGAGCCGGACTTTCTTTACTTTGGTATACCAGCTGAAACGTTTGTTTATTATGGTGGATGGGAAATTTCGTTTAATCCATTAGGCTTTTTCTTTAACTTTATTTTGTTTTATTGGGTTTTGAAGTTAATGCTTAAGCTATGTAAGAGTTCGGATAGAGAAGTGAAAAAATAGAAGGATATGTATCAATGTGGATAGAAAATTGGTTGTTAGTCGATTACGCTACTAATCGTTAAAAGATAACAATCGTGGAGTTGGATAGGGAAATGATTCTTCACTATATGAACTAGGGGGAAAAGAATGGATTTTCACACTAAAGAGCAGTTATGTAAGCAATATAATTTAAATAGTCTTACGGAAGTTTCATTGTTGCATGGGGGAGAAAATCAAACATATATATTCGAATCGGGCAAAAATAAATTTGTAGTTAGGCAGTATAGAGAAGGACGTTATATAGCAGAGCAAATAGAGGCTGAAATACATTGGTTATTAGCGATGCAAAAACAAATGCTAGTACCAGAAGTAGTTGCAAATAAAAATGGTGATTGGATCACATCTGTTATGAAAGATGAGGGAAGTATTCGGTATTTTGTTGTCTTTAGGTTTATAAACGGAAGTGAAATTTTAGAACCAAGGGATAAGGACTATGAAAAACTGGGGTCACTAATGCGAATGTTTCATGAAAAAACAAATGAAGTGCTCAAAAGAGTGCCGCAAACTTGGAGAGGTTACGAAAGGCCAATATATAGTGAGCAAAAGCTAATTCACGAGCCTTTACAGCGATTACTAAATGTTTCATTTCTATCGCATGCTGATAAGCATAAATGCATGAAAATTGCAGAAAGAATACAAGAGCTCACAAATTCAACTCAACTAGGAGAAAAACAATTTGTTCATGGTGATATGCATTTTGGTAATGTTCTTGTAGACAAAGAGGATTGGTATGTACTTGATTTTGATGAATGTGGATTTGGGTATAAAGAGTTTGATATTGGTGTTCCGAGATTACATTTAATTGCTTCGGGACAGTTAGAAGACGTATGGGGGAATTTCATGATGGGATATGGGGAAAATATTTCGGAAGCAGCCATTCGACTTGGGACTGCCTCAAGAATTTTTTATATGGCGGGAAAGATTCCGTTAAGGCTTGATATCGAGCCTATTAGAAAAGATCCCGGTGCTTTTACTCGGCGATATGTTCAGTATGCTGAAAAAGAGTTATGTGGAGAGACGGTTATATAAAGAAGACAGAATAGTGATTTAATTAGGCTATATATTATGTTATAATTGTATTGTAAGAAAATGGATTCCGGGAAGGTGGTATGCAATATGTCATCAGAAGTGCTCTTTTTTGGTGGAATCGCACTATTTTACTTTCTTGTGATGATCCCGTTTCAATATTTATACTTACAAGGATTGCATGAAAAGAAGAAACGAACGGGATTATCTCAGCGAGAACTGTATGAAAAAATGTCTTTTGAGGAAGAACAATTACATTTTCACGTACAAGGAAATCCCTTTAATATACCATCTGCGTTTGTCGCATATATGATTTTAAAAGTTAGGGGACGTAAAAAAGCATCACAATATTGATGCTTTTTTTACGTTGCTTCAGACAGATTCAGCTTCTTCAACGGCTAATGGTAAGAAATGTTTGTATTGGCGAAATCCATTAAATACACTTGCACTACCAAATAGAACAAATAAAACACCAACGATAATACGAGCGGTTGAAAGTTCTAAAAAGAATTGGTTTATCCCGAAGAATAAGACGAATGAACCGAGTGCCATTGCGGATTTTCCTGAGAGCCAACCTTTCTCCATTGGGCGGTTTGTACGAAAGTATTTTGTTTTGTAGAAGAGGTACAACATAAATGAGACGATAATACAGAAGACTAATACTGGCATAATGCACACTCCCATCGCTTTGTAAAAATAATAGTGGCGAAAAAAGAAATATCTAAACTTTCTAACTTTTATTATAAAGCAATTGTTCGCATGTATGAAATACTTTCCGTTATAATGGAAGATAAAGTGAAGAAGTTGAGTAAAAAGGAGATTATACATATGCATGAGCAAATTTTAGGAGCAATTAAAGAGTTTGATACAATTATTATTCATCGCCATGTGCGTCCAGATCCAGATGCGTTAGGTTCACAGGGCGGTCTTGGTACCATTCTACAAGAATCGTTTCCAGAGAAAAATATTTATACGGTTGGGTACAATGAACCGTCACTAGCATATTTACGAGTAATGGATGATATTGAAGATAGTGTATATGAAAATGCACTTGTTATCGTATGCGATACTGCGAACCAAGAACGTGTTGACGATCAACGCTATGCAAAAGGGAAGATGTTAATTAAAATTGACCATCATCCAAATGAAGATCCGTACGGAGATATTACGTGGGTAGATACGACAGCAAGTTCTACAAGTGAAATGATTTATGAGTTTTACAGTTATGGAAAAGATAAAGGATTACAGATAACAAAAGAAGCAGCGCGTCTTATTTTAGCGGGTATTGTTGGGGATACAGGTCGTTTCTTATTCCCGAATACAACAGCGAAAACACTTCGTTATGTAAGTGAGCTTGTTGATATGGATGTGAAATTCACAGATTTATACAATGAAATGTATAAGACGAAAGAAAAGATTGCTCGTTTAAACGGCTATATTTTACAAAACTTTACGATGGTAGAAGAAGGAGCAGCTTACATTAAATTAACGAAAGAAGTATTAGAAAAGTTTGATGTACTTCCTTCTGAGGCATCTGGCGTTGTTGGAGCACTTGGTAATATTGATGGATTAAAGTCGTGGGTTCTATTTTTAGAGGAAGACGATGTGATTCGTGTTCGTCTTCGTTCAAAAGGACCAGTGATAAATAAATTAGCAATGCAATATAATGGCGGAGGGCATCCGATGGCTTCCGGTGCAAAAGCATCTTCTTGGGAAGAAGCGGATCGTCTTTTTGCTGATTTACGTGAGCTGTGTAGATAAGAGATTATATATGAAAACGAAAAGAAGGAGCGGCGCTAAAGTCCTCCTTCTTTATTTTTCTTTCTCTATAGTAATGCTAATTTCAAGCACGGTATCAAAAGATATTGTATCGACTTTAAAGCGGTATAGACGATCGTAATGTTTATACGTTTTATTTTCGATTGCTTTTTTGAGCAGGTCTTTATTTTTTGCGATACTTTGTATGTTTTTCGTTAAAAGGTGCTGGAGGTCATTATGAATAGAAGTGGTCATATTTTCGAGTGTAAGATTGTCTAAATCGTATTTTTCTCGATTAATTATTTTTATTTTAATCTCTTGAATAGTTAAGAGTCGTTTATTTTCTGTATTCAATTTTTCTTGATCTTCGAGAAGGACGTGGAGCTTTGCTTCTTGTTTTTCTATAATTTCTCGTTGCTCTGCTATTTTACTAGCTTGTTCTTCTTGAAAAACACCGTATATGTACAAAAAAATAAACCAGCTCAACACGCCTCCAACAGCAGCACCAGCTAAAACTAAATACCATTTTTTTGCTGTATTGGCACTTGGTACTCTCATACATGTTCCTGCGTTAGCCATTTAATAATAGTAAGACCTGTTTGCATACCACCCGTTGCGAAAAAAATAAGGAGAATTTGTTTTACGATATCTTTCATATCTCCGCCAAAGAAACTTCTTTCAAAGCTGTAAAAAGTATCAAATGTTCCGCCAATTGCTGCAACGAGTGCCCAAATCCTTAAATTTTGGGCGAATTGATTAATGTAGGTTAGAGTTGGTTTTCCGATAAGAAATGCACCAAAGCCGCCAATTAATGAACCACCGAGTATAACTCCAAAGGCAATAAAATAACTAATAATAAGCAGAGAGAAAAAAGTGTGTTCTCTTACATCCATCGTCATTCCCCTTTCTTCTTCATATATATGGACAAAGTATAAGAAGTATGTTTTGATTTCCGCTTTCCTCATCACCTATAATAAAAGTAGTCAAATTGGTAAAGAGAGGGTACAACAGTGAAGTTTGTGCATTTACAATGTCAAACCGTTTTTAGTTTATTAAAAAGTGCTTGTAAAATTGATGAGCTAGTAGTCAGGGCAAAAGAACTTGGTTTTTCATCACTGGCTATTACGGATGAAAATGTTATGTATGGCGTTATTCCGTTTTATAAAGCATGTAAGAAACATGGTATACAGCCTATTATCGGCTTAACAGCTTCTATTTTTAGTGAAGAAGATGAAAAATCTTATCCGCTTGTTTTACTTGCTGAAAATGAAATAGGCTATCAAAATTTATTAAAGATTTCTAGTAGCATTATGACGAAGTCAAAAGAAGGTATTCCGAAAAAGTGGCTTGCCCATTATGCGAAAGGATTAATTGCAATTTCTCCAGGTAAAGATGGAGAAATTGAACAATTATTATTAGAAGACAAAGAGAGTGAAGCTGAAGAAGTAGCTCGCATGTACCAAAGTATGTTCGGTAATTTTTATATGAGTTTGCAGCATCATGCGATTCAAGATGAACTGCTTCTGCAAGAGAAATTACCTGCATTTATGAGTAGGATAAATGTTCCAGTTGTTGCAACAAACGATGTACGCTACATCAATCAAAGTGACGCACTTGTTCATGAGTGCTTATTATCTGTTGAAAGTGGATCGAAAATGACGGATCCAGATAGACCGAGGCTGAAAACAGATCAATATTATTTAAAATCATCAGATGAAATGGAAGCACTATTTTCTCACGTAGAAGAGGCGATTTACAATACAGTAGAAATTGCAGAACGTTGCAGAGTAGAAATACCGTTTCATGTAAATCAATTACCGAAATTTCCTGTTCCAGCTAACGAGACGAATGATATGTATTTACGCCGTGTTTGTGAAGAAGGGTTGCAGAAACGTTATGGTACGCCGAAGGAAGTACATATCCAGCGTTTAAATCATGAATTAAACGTTATTTCTAGTATGGGGTTTAGTGATTATTTCCTCATCGTATGGGATTTTATGAAGTATGCGCATGAAAATCATATTTTAACAGGACCAGGACGTGGATCGGCAGCTGGCTCACTCGTTTCTTACGTATTAGAAATTACAGATATCGATCCAATTGAATATGATCTATTATTTGAAAGGTTTTTAAACCCCGAACGTGTGACACTTCCAGATATTGATATCGATTTTCCAGATATAAGACGTGATGAGATGATTCGATATGTGAAAGATAAATATGGTCAGCTTCGTGTTGCACAAATCGTAACGTTTGGGACGCTTGCAGCAAAAGCAGCAATTAGAGATATTGCGCGTGTAATGGGGCTTCCGCCGCGAGATATTGACATATTCTCAAAGCTTATCCCATCAAAGCTTGGTATAACGTTAAAAGATGCATATGAGGAATCGCAATCACTCCGTGAGTTCATACAAGGGAATCTTCTTCATGAGCGTGTGTTTGAAATTGCAAAACGTGTAGAAGGCTTACCCCGTCATACGTCTATTCATGCAGCTGGCGTTATTATGAGCCAAGAGCCGTTAACAGGAAGTGTTGCAATTCAAGAAGGGCATAACGATGTGTATGTGACGCAATATCCAGCTGATGCATTAGAAGAACTTGGTTTGTTAAAGATGGACTTTTTAGGATTACGTAATTTAACGTTACTTGAAAATATTATAAAGTTTATCGTGAAAAAAACGGGGACACAAATTGATATAAGAAATTTACCACTTCAAGATGAAAAAACGTTCCAATTGTTAGGTAGAGGGGATACAACAGGTGTATTCCAGCTTGAATCAGGTGGTATGCGAAATGTACTTCGTGGGTTAAAACCGAATGAATTTGAAGATATTGTCGCTGTTAACTCGTTATATAGACCAGGCCCAATGGAACAAATTCCGACCTTTATTGAATCAAAGCATGGAAAAAGAAAAATTGAATATTTACATCCGGACTTAAAGCCAATTTTAGAAAGAACGTACGGTGTAATTGTATATCAAGAACAAATTATGCAAATTGCGTCGAAATTAGCAGGATTCTCGCTCGGAGAAGCAGATTTATTACGCCGTGCAGTGAGTAAAAAAAATCGTGATATTTTAGATCAGGAACGTAAGCATTTTGTGCAAGGTTGTTTACAAAATGGTTATGACGAGACATCTGCAGAGAAAATTTACGATTTAATTGTAAGATTTGCGAATTACGGTTTTAACAGAAGTCACGCAGTTGCCTACAGTATGATTGGATATCAGCTTGCCTACTTAAAAGCGAATTATACGCTGGAATTTATGACAGCACTATTATCAAGTGCAATTGGAAATGAAGATAAGATTGTGCAGTATATACGAGAAACGAAGCGGAAAGGTTTTCACGTTTTGCCGCCGTCTCTTCAGAGGAGTGGTTATAATTTCCAAATAGAAGGCAATGCGATACGTTACAGCTTACTTTCCATTCGAAACATCGGAATGGCTACAGTGACAGCATTACTCGAGGAACGAGAGAAAAAAATGTTTGAAGATTTATTTGAATTTTGTCTTCGCATGCCATCAAAGTTTGTAACAGAGCGAAATTTAGAGGCGTTTGTCTGGTCTGGATGTTTTGATGATTTTGGTGTTTCGAGAACGAATTTATCGAAAAGTCTTAAAGGAGCGTTAGAGTATGCAAATCTTGCACGTGATCTAGGAGATGCTGTTCCGAAATCGAAATACGTACAAGGAGAAGAGCTCTCTTTTATTGAACAGTTAAATAAAGAAAAGGAAGCATTAGGTTTTTATTTATCAAGCTATCCGACAGCGCAGTATGTAAAGTTAGCGAAAGAATTAGAAATTCCATCTCTCGCTCAAGCGATGCGGCATAAGAAAAAAGTACAAAGAGCGATCGTGTATATAACAAGCGTGAGAGTAATTCGTACGAAAAAGTTGCAAAAGATGGCGTTTATTACATTTTGTGATCAAAATGATGAAATGGAAGCAGTTCTTTTCCCAGAAACGTATATACATTTCTCAGATAAGTTACAAGAAGGCGCAATTGTATTAGTTGACGGCATGATTGAGCTTAGAAATCATAAGTTGCAATGGATTGTAAATGGGCTATATCCGTTAGAAGAAATGGATGTGTATGAAGAAAAGAAAGACGCATCTGTTTACGTGAAATTGCCGTCTCAGTATGAGAAAAAGTTGTTAAATCAGGTTACTAAAATATTGTTTGACTATTCGGGTTTTGCGAAAGTACTAATTTATTATGAAAAGGAACATAAAATGGTACAATTATCACGAAGTTTATCGATTCATCCAAGTGAAGAATGTTTAGGAGCACTTCGTGAAATTGTCGGGGAAGAAAATGTGGTTGTGAAAATATAATGGACAATTTCCCTACACTTCGATTATTATAGTAGTAGTGTTCGTGGTCAGACCACTTGGAGAAATTGATATCAGCTAGAATAATTTGAGGAGAGTGGATAGTTTGTCAACACTTCGTGAAGAAGCACTTCACATGCATAAAGTGCATCAAGGAAAATTAGAAACTGTATCAAAAGTAAAAGTAGAAAATGCAAAAGATTTAAGTCTTGCATATTCTCCAGGGGTTGCAGAGCCTTGTAAAGAAATTTATGACGATAAAAGTAAGGTATATGAATATACGATGAAGGGAAATATGGTAGCAGTTGTGACTGATGGAACGGCTGTACTTGGTCTTGGTAACATTGGACCTGAAGCATCTCTTCCAGTAATGGAAGGTAAAGCTGTATTATTCAAGAGCTTTGCTGGTGTAGATGCATTCCCGATTGCCTTAAATACAAACGATGTAGATAAAATTGTTGAAACTGTAAAATTAATGGAGCCAACTTTTGGCGGCGTTAACTTAGAGGATATCGCAGCACCAAACTGCTTCATTATTGAAGAACGTTTGAAAAAAGAAACAAATATTCCTATCTTCCATGATGATCAACACGGAACAGCTATCGTAACAGTAGCAGGTCTTGTGAACGCGCTAAAATTAGTTGGAAAGAAAATGTCTGACATTAAAGTTGTCGCAAATGGCGCAGGTGCAGCAGGTATTGCAATTATTAAACTTTTATATCGCTATGGTGTACGCGACATTATTATGTGTGACCGTAAAGGTGCGATCTATGAGGGTCGTCCTACAGGTATGAATCCTGTGAAGGATGAAGTTGCAAAATATACAAATAAGAATCGTATCGAAGGTTCTTTAGCTGATGTTGTACAAGGTGCGGACGTATTCATTGGTGTATCTGCAGAAGGTGCATTAACAGAAGAGATGGTTCGTACAATGAATGACGATGCAATTATTTTTGCAATGGCGAATCCAGTTCCAGAAATTATGCCAGAATTGGCAAAAGCAGCGGGCGCAGCTGTTGTTGGAACGGGTCGTTCTGACTTCGCAAACCAAGTAAATAATGTACTAGCGTTCCCTGGTATTTTCCGTGGTGCACTTGACGTACATGCGACACAAATTAACGAAGAAATGAAGATGGCAGCTGTACAGGCTATTGCTGAGCTTGTAGCAGAAGATGAGTTGAATGCAGACTATATCATTCCTGCACCGTTTGACGCGCGTGTAGCGCCTCAAGTGGCAGCTTACGTTGCGAAAGCTGCAATGGAGACAGGAGTAGCTCGCCGTCAAGTAGATCCAAATGAGATTGCTGAGAAAACAAAACAATTAGCGCTGATTGGTAAAGAATAAGCGAGGAATTTCCATTGACATCATCAAATACAAAAGTATATCTCGAAATTGTAAAAAAAATCCGTTCCATTATGGAAGAAGATGGATTGGTGGCGGGGGATCGTTTGCCGTCTGAACGTGAGTTAAGTTCACGTTTAAACGTAGGGCGTTCCTCTGTAAGAGAAGCATTGCGTGCTTTAGAACTGGTAGGATTGATTGAAACGAGACGTGGTGAAGGGACGTTTATTCGAAACTTTTACGATAACGGTCTTGTACAATTGATTGCGCCGTTCTTACTGCAAGATGAGAAAACAATTCGTGATTTATTACAAACAAAACGATTGCTTGAGAAAGATATGATTCGAATTGTATGTAATTTACCGAAAGAAACGTTTTCTAAAGTGCTAAGTAAATTACACAAAGTACTTGAAGAAAATGAAAACTCAATTCCAATGCTTCATCAAACGTTCTTTAAAACACTTATTGAACAAGTCGATAATTATTTACTTTATCGCATTTGGATGATCGTAAATGATTACGTATCAACTCTTTCTTGTAAAGTTTCAGGAGATTCTATCGATATGTATAGAAAGCTTTATGCTACTTTGGAAGAAAAGCAAGAAAATGATGCGCTAAAAATTTACGATGAATTAGTAGAGAATATACAGTTTCACTCGTAATGTATAAAATTTGTCGAAATGACCATGACACGTTATGACAAACATTCTATCGCGTAGCGGTTAAAGTTAAACGTAAAGAGTGAGGTTATTAGACAGATTGAGAAGATAAGGCTAACATCAAACTTTGGTGTTAGCCCAATTTTCTTCTTGCGCTAACCTTAGCTCTCAACGAAGGGGGTCAAATTGTGCTAAGAGATTTATTCGTGAAAAAGAAAAAGTACGCTGCAATACCTTCAGAACAAGTACGAAAAGATGTACCGGATGGCGTTATGACAAAATGTCCGAAATGTAAAAAAATCATGTATACGAAAGAGGTTCTAAAAAATTTAAAAGTATGTGTGAATTGTGGATATCATCATCCTATGAATGCATGGGAACGTCTTGATAGTATATTGGACGAAGGGTCATTCCGTGAGTATGACAAAGAAATGGTTTCATTAAATCCACTCGAGTTTCCAGGATACGAAGAGAAACTAGAGAGCGATCGTAAGAAGACTGAATTGAACGAAGCGGTTGTAACTGGTGAAGGAACAATTGATGACATGCTTGTTGTTGTTGCAGTAATGGATTCTCGTTTTCGAATGGGCAGCATGGGCTCTGTTGTAGGAGAGAAAATTGCCCGTGCAGTTGAAAAAGCATACGACTTACAAGTTCCATTTATTATCTTTACTGCGTCGGGTGGTGCCCGTATGCAAGAAGGGATATTAAGTTTAATGCAAATGGCAAAAACAAGCGTAGCTTTGAAAAAGCATAGTAATGCAGGAGGGTTATTTATTTCTGTTATGACTCACCCAACGACGGGCGGGGTTTCAGCGAGTTTCGCTTCACTTGGTGATTACAATCTTGCAGAGCCAGGTGCACTTATCGGATTTGCTGGTAGACGTGTAATTGAACAAACAGTGCGTGAGAAACTACCGGAAGATTTCCAAACGGCAGAATTTTTATTAGAGCACGGTCAATTAGATGCGGTGGTGCATCGTGATGATATGAGAGAATCGCTCCGTAAGATTTTAGAAGTTCATCAAGGAGGGGAAATGGCTGTATGGCAGAGCTAGAATTTGAGAAACCAGTTGTTGAGCTAAGAAATAAGATTCGTGAACTGAAAGACTATACGAAAAACAGCCAGATGGACTTCAGTGAGGAGATTCGTATTTTGGAAGACAAGTTAGAAAAATTAGAGGAAGATATATACGGCAATATGAAAGTATGGGACCGTGTTCAAATTGCTCGTCATGCAGAACGACCGACAACGCTCGATTATATTGAGCACTTATTTACTAATTTTTTTGAATGTCATGGAGATCGCCTATTTGGCGACGATGCAGCGATTGTCGGCGGCATTGCGAAATATAAGGGGATGCCAGTAACTGTAATTGGGCATCAACGCGGAAAAGATACGAAAGAAAATATTCGTCGTAATTTTGGGATGCCTCATCCAGAAGGATATCGAAAAGCACTGCGTCTAATGAAACAAGCGGAAAAGTTTAATCGTCCTATTATTTGTTTCATTGATACGAAGGGAGCTTATCCTGGTAAAGCAGCTGAAGAACGTGGACAAAGTGAAGCGATCGCCCGTAATTTATTTGAAATGGCGGGTTTAACTGTACCTGTTATTTGTATTGTTATCGGTGAAGGTGGTAGTGGTGGTGCGTTAGGTCTTGGAGTAGGAGATTACATTCATATGCTGGAAAATTCCACGTATTCTGTTATTACACCAGAGGGTGCGGCGGCAATTCTTTGGAAAGATGCTGGTAAAGCAAAAGAAGCTGCAGAAGCGATGAAAATTACAGCATTAGATTTGAAAGAATTAGGTGTAATTGACGAAATTATTCCAGAGGCAAAAGGCGGAGCACATCGTAATATTTTAAAACAATCAGAAAATATAGATTTAATGCTTAAGAAAACTTTTGAACAATTAAGCGGAATTTCGAAAGATGAATTAATCGAAAAACGTTATGAAAAATATATGAAAATTGGGCAAGTTTCGTTTTCAAACGCTTCCATTGGGATAAAATAATAAAAGCGTGCGTTCCTCTTCGCGAATGCACGTTTTTATTATGAAAAGACACATCTTCTCCATTGTGTTTTTATATTTTTTCGTGTTATTTTATTATAAGGCAAATAATCTTTATGAGGTGAGTACAAATGAAACGTATTGGTGTATTAACAAGTGGTGGAGATTCACCTGGTATGAATGCTGCCATTCGTGCAGTTGTTCGTAAAGCGATTTTCCATGATATTGAAGTATATGGTATTTACCATGGATACGCTGGTTTAATTTCTGGTCATATTGAAAAATTAGAACTTGGTTCTGTTGGCGATATTATCCACCGTGGTGGTACAAAATTATATACAGCAAGATGTCCTGAGTTTAAAGATCCAGAAGTACGACTAAAAGGTATCGAGCAATTAAAGAAACACGGTATCGAAGGACTTGTTGTTATTGGTGGAGATGGTTCTTACCAAGGTGCTAAAAAATTAACTGAACAAGGATTCCCATGTGTTGGTGTACCAGGTACAATCGACAATGATATTCCTGGAACAGACTTCACAATTGGTTTCGATACAGCTTTAAATACTGTTATTGATGCAATTGATAAAATTCGTGACACAGCTACATCTCATGAACGTACATATGTTATCGAAGTAATGGGACGTCATGCTGGAGATATCGCATTATGGGCTGGTTTAGCTGATGGTGCTGAAACAATTTTAATTCCAGAAGAAGAGTATGACATGGAAGATGTTATTGCTCGTCTGAAGCGTGGTAGTGAACGTGGTAAAAAACACAGTATTATCATTGTGGCTGAAGGTGTTGGAAGTGCAATTGACATCGGTAAGCATATTGAAGAAGCAACAAACTTTGATACTCGTGTAACTGTGTTAGGTCACGTACAACGTGGTGGATCACCAAGTGCACAAGACCGTGTATTAGCAAGTCGTCTTGGCGCAAGAGCAGTTGAATTATTGATTGCTGGTAAAGGTGGACGTTGTGTAGGTATTCAAGATAATAAACTTGTTGATCATGACATTATCGAAGCGTTAGCTCAAAAGCATACAATCGATAAAGATATGTATCAATTATCTAAAGAATTATCCATCTAATCGGCTTAATGTCGGATATTTGGGAACGGTTTCATAATTTTCGGAGGTGCAATATGCGTAAAACTAAAATTGTATGTACTATAGGTCCTGCTAGTGAAAGTATTGAGAAATTAGAACAATTAATCGAAGCGGGTATGAACGTTGCTCGTTTAAACTTCTCTCATGGTAGCCATGAAGAGCACGGCGCTCGTATTAAAAATATTCGTGAAGCTTCAAAGAAAACTGGTAAAACAGTTGGTATCTTACTTGATACAAAAGGTCCAGAAATCCGTACTCACGACTTCGTAGACGGACAAGCTGAGCTTGTAACAGGTGCAGAAGTAGTTCTTTCTACTGAGCAAGTATTAGGTACTGCAGAGAAGTTCTCTGTATCTTATGCTGGTCTTTATGACGATGTAGACCCAGGTTCTCGTATTCTAATCGATGACGGTCTTATCGAACTAGAAGTAATCGAAAAAGCTGATGGAAACATCCGTACAAAAGTTCTTAACAGCGGAACTGTAAAAAATAAAAAAGGTGTTAACGTACCAAACGTAAGCATTAAGCTTCCTGGTATCACTGAAAAAGACGTAAAAGATATCATTTTCGGTATCGAGCAAAAAGTTGATTTCATCGCAGCTTCATTCGTACGTAAAGCATCTGACGTATTAGAAATCCGTGAATTATTAGAAGAGCATAAAGCTCAATATATCCAAATCGTACCAAAAATCGAAAACCAAGAGGGTATCGATAACATCGATTCAATCTTAGAAGTTTCTGACGGTTTAATGGTAGCTCGTGGTGATATGGGTGTAGAAATTCCACCAGAAGAAGTACCATTAGTACAAAAACGTCTAATCAAAAAATGTAACGTGTTAGGTAAACCAGTTATTACTGCGACACAAATGTTAGATTCTATGCAACGTAACCCACGTCCAACTCGTGCGGAAGCAAGTGACGTAGCTAACGCAATCTTCGACGGTACAGATGCAATCATGCTTTCAGGTGAAACAGCTGCTGGTCAATACCCAGTAGAAGCAGTAACTATGATGGCTAACATTGCGGTACGTGTTGAAAAATCATTACAGTATGAAGATATGTTCAAAAAACGTATTAAAGAGTTCACTCCAACAATTACAGATGCAATTAGCCAATCTGTTGCGCATACAGCACTTGCTCTTGATGTAGCTGCAATCGTAGCTCCAACAGAAAGTGGATATACTGCGAAAATGATCTCTAAATACCGTCCAAAATCTCCAATCGTAGCTGTAACATCTGACGAGCAAGTAGGACGTCGTCTTGCACTTGTTTGGGGTGTACAAGCATTTATGGCTGGAAAACGTGCAGCGTCTACTGACGAAATGTTAGATACTGCAATTCAAACAGGTATGGATGCAGGTCTAATTGGACTTGGAGACACTGTAGTAATCACTGCTGGTGTACCAGTTGCTGAAACGGGTACAACAAACTTAATGAAAATCCACGTTGTTGGTGAAGAAGTTGCAAAAGGACAAGGAATCGGTCGTAAAGCTGCAAAAGGTAAAGTAGTTGTAGCGAAAACAGCTGCTGAAGCTGTAGCGAACGTAAACAAAGGTGATATCCTTGTTACAACAAGCACTGATAAAGATATGATTCCTGCAATTGAAAAAGCTGCTGCTCTAGTTGTAGAAGAAGGCGGCCTAACAAGCCACGCGGCTGTTGTAGGTGTATCAATCGGTATTCCTGTTATCGTTGGTGTAAACGGCGTAACAGCAACTTTAAAAAATGGCCAAGAAGTAACAGTTGATGCGGCACGCGGAATTGTTTATAATGGACATGCGGAAGTGCTATAAGTAATACGGAGAGAAGGATCGGAGTCCTTCTCTTTTTTTTACACAAAAATGAGTTGTAACTAGCTTGAGACGTCTGAAATTGCTTTTAAAAGCTATTTATTATGAGGTTTGATAAGAAATGTATTCGGCTTTTATATGGTGTATATGAGCGTTGTGAGGGCGTTTAAAGCGATGGTATATGAGAGGGGTGTAGAACTATGAAGTGGTTACTATTCTTGTTTATTTTAATACCGGCGATTGAGATTACAGTCTTAATTGGATCGAGTCATGTAATAGGTTTATGGTCTACGTTCGCTATGATTGTATTTACGGGTGTTGTAGGTGTCTATTTGGCGAAAAGGCAAGGATTTAAAGTACTTGGAGAGATTCAATCTAAGTTGAATAGAGGAGAAATGCCAGGAGCGGCAGTACTCGATGGTATTTTTATCTTTGTAGGAGGTATCCTTTTGGTACTTCCTGGATATGTAACGGATATAATAGGCTTTATCTTTGTTCTTCCTGTGACGAGGGCTTTATTGAAGCCGTTTGTTATGAAATGGATGGAATGGAAGTTTAGAAAGAACTCTACTATTATCGTTCAGAAATAGTGCTTAGATTATAGCGATCTAAGCACTATTTTTTTTGCCCGCAAAAGGATGGGGGTGGATGAAGCTCTGTTAATTAAAGTTTTGTTATATCATGCTTTAAAATTTGGCGAGTGCGAAGGAGTTAAGTAGAAGTCGGATTGCCCATGAAAGTTAATAATCGGTGGTGGAAAAAATCCGTATTAATCGTTATCTTACTTTAGTATATTTGCTGTGTGTTTTGTGATTGGATATGTGATTTGGGGAGTTGGTAGCTCTTAATGAGTGTGCTGTAAGAAAAAAATGTGAACTCAAACTTGTTTTTGTATATAAAAAGAATCAATTGTCATCGAAAAAAGTTAGATACGAGCAGGAAAGTTATTAGTTTAAGTCTCATTCTAAGTTGTTTTGTATATTTATTCATTTACATAAAAAGTAATAAATGTAAGTAATAATTATGAAAATGATAGAATAAATATGTAAAAAGGCATCAAAATATGCGTTTTTTATACAAAAAAACAAGAGAATGATCCTTTTTGGGTGCAATTCTCTTGTTGGATGTAATGAGTATGAAAAATAAGTACAAGGAATAATCAGTGGGATTTTCCCACTGATTACATGTAAGTTTTTGTTGTATATGAATTAGAAACTATTATTTTGAAGGTGAGCCTTTAATATATTTCCACAAATCATGGAATACACGAGCTTTGTGCAATGTATTAAGTAGTACTAAGGTGACTGGACCGATGATTAATCCTAAAAAGCCAAAGAGTTTAAAGCCGACAAATAGAGCAATCAGTGTTGCTAATGGATCGAGGCCGATATTAGAAGAAAGTACTTTAGGCTCCATAATTTGTCTTTGGACAATCACGACGATGTATAAGATGAGAAGACCGATGGCGAAAGCAGTGTCGCCAGTGAAAAATACGTATATAACCCAAGGAACGAAGACGGCGCCTGTTCCTAGATACGGGAGTAAATCTACAACCCCTGTAATAATCGCGATAGTAATGGCGTATGGTACGCGTAATATTAACAGTCCGATTAGTACAATAACAGTTGTCATAGATACGAGTGTAAGTTGAGCTTTAACAAAACCAAATAAAGCTTTTCTTAAATCAACAAAAATAGTTTTTCCATAGCCATGAACACGATTTGGCAAAAATTTTCTTACTTTCTGAGCAAGACGGTGCCAATCGTAACTAATGAAGAAAGTGGCTAATAAAACGAATACAAGAACAGTTAAAGTTGTTGGTAATGCACTAATGAAATTTGTTAACCCGCTGATAATAGCAGTTAAAAGTTCTTTCATTTGCGTCGTTGCTTCGGTTCCTAAGTTTTGAATGTTTTGTGTAATCGTATAGCGCTGTGGTTCCCCAAGATGATTAAATTTAGAAATTAAATCATCATAGAGAGGCATAATATGATTAAGTGCAAATTGTTGCGCGAATGCAACGATATCTGGAAACTTTACTGTAACAAGTTGTAGTAAGTATGTTGTGGCAGATATTGCTTCTGTTACAAGATATGTAACGAGTCCGACGATAGCTCCGAATACGAGAATTAAGCTAACGAGTACTGCTAGTGCGCGAGGAAATTGTAGTTTTTGATTAAGGAAATTGACGACAGGATTAATCAAATAAGCAAATGCGAAAGCGATAATAAAAGGGTAGATAAGTCCTGACATATATAGTAATGCATAGAACCCGGCTACCGTTGCTACAATGACAAATATGAGTCGCAATATCATATATAGTAAGTTTCGGTTCAAAGATGTATACCTCCCATTCCAATTTGGATTATCCTAATTCGTTCAACTTATAACGAGTGTGTCGCCACTGATTAAAGTTTCACTTTATGTTATAGTGGAATGATGGATTTTTCCTGCTTTTTCAGTATATGGGTGACCGGAAAAGCTTGGTGTTGATGCTTCTACTATATGGTAAAAACTTCATTTTCTCTTCTTTTTATTTTACCTGTTTCTTATTAGAAAAGAAAGGAGAGACGACCGTTTTTAAAAATGTATATATGCTTAAATTTTTGATGGTTAGCGTTTCGATTTGTCATTTTAAAATATGTAAAAAATGAAGTGGTTATTGTTGCATATACATCGATATAGCATGTATAACGATAGGTTTAAAAGTATTTTTGTTTGGAAATGAGTTCATTATTTTCAGAAAGGAAGTGCAAACATGATTAGTCAGTCAACGTTATTTTTATTCATACTACTTATTATAGGACTTATTGCGAAAAACCAATCGCTTACTGTAGCCATTGGTGTGTTATTTTTATTGAAATTTACGTTTTTAGGAGATAAAGTCTTTCCTTATCTACAAACGAAAGGGATTAACCTCGGTGTTACGGTTATTACAATAGCAGTACTCGTACCGATTGCGACAGGGGAAATAGGTTTTAAACAACTTGGAGAAGCGGCGAAATCGTATTATGCATGGATTGCTTTAGCTTCAGGGGTAGCGGTGGCTTTGTTAGCGAAAGGCGGCGTACAATTATTGACGACGGATCCTCATATTACAACTGCGCTCGTTTTCGGTACAATTATAGCGGTTGCTTTATTTAATGGGGTTGCTGTAGGTCCATTAATTGGGGCTGGAATTGCCTATGCAGTTATGAGTATTATACAGATGTTTAAATAAGGAATTTTATAGTAATATAAAATTTTTGAATTCTTTCTGTTCACAAAAGTCAGATAATTGTTTATAATAGGATTAGAAACTTTGAAAAGTTACATAACAGCAGAGACTTTACACCAGATAAAATAAAAACAACATAAAACAATTTTATAATGATATTGTTTTATGTTGTTTTTATCATAAAACTCTTCGGAATTAATTTTCCTCACTAACTTGTTGTTTTGAGCGTGAGGATTCGGGGAGACATTCACGCTCATGCTTTCCATGTAAACAATGGACATAAGAGGGGAACATCGCAACAAATTTGCATGATCGTGCATTTTGCTTGCCTAAAGAGTGAACGGGCGTTCATAATTCAAAAGGGGAGCAAATAGATATAAGGAGCAAGGTTGGGAGAATTTTCAGGAAAAGGAGAGAATGTCATGACTGTTATTCGAGGTTTAGAAGGGGTAGTAGCAACAACATCATCTGTGAGCTCTATTATTGATGATACATTAACGTATGTTGGGTATAATATTGATGATTTAGCTGAGAATGCTACATTTGAAGAAGTAGTGTACTTATTATGGCATCGCAAGCTTCCTAATGAACAAGAACTAGCGAAATTTAAAGAAACTGTATCGGAATACTATAAAGTTCCAGGTGAGATTTTAACATATTTGAAACAAGTAGATTTAAAAATTGCACATCCGATGTCTGTTTTACGAACTGCAATTTCCATGCTATCATTATACGATGAGAGCGCTGAAATTATGGATGAAAACTCCAATTATTTGAAAGCGGTTAAATTGCAGGCTCAAGTGGGAACTTTAGTTGCTGCTTATGCAAGAATTCGTAAAGGTTTAGATATTGTTGAGCCTAGAAACGATTTATCATTAGCTGCAAACTTCTTGTATATGTTAAATGATCGCGAGCCAAATGAAGTTGAAATTGAAGCTTTTGATAAGGCGCTTGTACTTCATGCAGATCATGAGTTAAACGCTTCTACATTTACTGCACGTGTTTGTGTAGCTACACTTTCAGATGTATATTCTGGTATTACGGCAGCAATCGGTGCGTTAAAAGGTCCTCTTCACGGCGGGGCAAATGAAAATGTAATGAAGATGTTAACTGAAATTGGCGAAGAAGAAAATGTAGAATCATATATTCATAATGCTCTTCAAAATAAAGTGAAAATCATGGGCTTTGGCCACCGTGTATATGAGCAGGGTGATCCGCGTGCGAAACATTTACGCGAAATGTCCAAGAGATTATGCGTGCTTTTAGGAGAAGACAAATGGTATAATATGTCTATCAAAATTGAAGACATTGTAACAAAAGAAAAAGGTCTTCCACCAAATGTTGATTTCTATTCAGCTTCTGTATACCATTGTTTAGGAATTGACCATGACTTATTTACACCTATTTTTGCAATTAGCCGTATGTCAGGCTGGTTAGCTCATATTCTAGAACAATATGAAAACAACCGTTTAATCCGTCCACGTGCTGATTATAATGGACCAACACATCAAGTGTATGTTCCAATTGCACAACGATAAGCGAAAAACACTATTTTGATAGTGAAAATACGCTTTCAAAAGTCTGATTTTTTCGGAAAGACGTAATGATTAGAATATTTTAATTTGAATAACGGTTTGAACTGAGGGGTTATTCCCTCAGTTTCATACATATGAAATTTCAAACATGGGGGTTATCACATTGACGACAGGTGAAAAAATTACTGTAACTAACGGTGTTATGAATGTACCAAACAATCCGATTATTCCATTTATCGAAGGAGATGGAATTGGTCCTGATATTTGGGCAGCTGCATCTCGTGTACTAGAAGCAGCAGTTGAAAAAGCTTATGATGGTGAGAAGAAAATCGTTTGGAAAGAAGTGCTTGCAGGGGAAAAAGCATTCAACCAAACAGGCGAGTGGTTACCAGAAGAAACTTTAAATTTAATCCGTGAATATTTAATCGCGATTAAAGGTCCACTTACAACTCCAGTTGGCGGTGGTATTCGTTCTCTAAACGTAGCACTTCGTCAAGAGTTAGATTTATATGTATGTCTACGTCCAGTTCGTTATTTTGAAGGTGTTCCTTCACCTGTAAAACGTCCGGAAGATACTGATATGGTTATTTTCCGTGAGAATACAGAAGACATTTATGCTGGAATTGAATATGCACAAGGATCTCCAGAAGCAGAAAAAGTTCTTGCTTTCTTAAAAGAAGCAATGGGCGTTAATAAAATCCGCTTCCCAGAAACATCTGGTATTGGTATTAAACCAATCTCAGAAGAAGGGACAAAGCGTCTTGTTCGTGCTGCAATTCAATATGCAATTAACGAAAAACGTTCTTCTGTTACATTAGTTCATAAAGGAAACATTATGAAATTTACAGAAGGTGCTTTCAAAAACTGGGGTTACGAAGTAGCGGAACAAGAATTCGGCGATAAAGTATTTACTTGGGCTGAATATGACCGTATCGTTGAGAAAGATGGTAAAGATGCAGCGAATAAAGCGATGGCAGATGCTGAAGTGGCTGGAAAAATCATCGTAAAAGATTCTATTGCAGACATCTTCTTACAACAAATTTTAACTCGTCCACGTGAGTTCGATGTTGTTGCAACAATGAACTTAAACGGAGACTATATCTCTGATGCACTTGCTGCACAAGTAGGTGGAATTGGTATTGCACCTGGTGCAAACATTAACTATGTGACTGGACATGCTATCTTTGAAGCTACACACGGTACAGCTCCAAAATATGCAGGTTTAGACAAAGTAAACCCATCTTCAGTTCTTCTTTCAGGTGTATTATTATTAGAGCACTTAGGATGGAACGAAGCTGCGAAATTAGTAACTGCTTCTGTTGAGAACACAATTGCTTCAAAAGTAGTAACTTATGATTTCGCACGCTTAATGGAAGGTGCAACAGAAGTGAAATGTTCTGAGTTCGCTAATGAACTTATTAAAAACATGGATGTAGCGATAATCAAAAACGCATAATTAAAGCGGGGGGTAAATTATGACAATCAAACGCAAGAAAGTTTCAGTCATCGGTGCAGGATTTACAGGAGCAACAACAGCATTCTTATTAGCACAAAAAGAACTTGCAGATGTTGTATTAGTGGACATTCCACAACTGGAAAATCCAACAAAAGGGAAAGCGTTAGATATGTTAGAAGCGAGCCCAGTACAAGGTTTTGATGCTAACATTATTGGAACATCTGATTACGCAGATACTGCTGATTCTGACGTTATCGTTATTACAGCAGGTATTGCACGTAAGCCTGGTATGAGCCGTGATGACTTAGTAGCAACAAACTCTAAAATTATGAAAAGTATTACGCGCGACATTGCAAAACATTCACCAAATGCGATTATTCTTGTATTAACAAATCCAGTTGATGCAATGACATATTCTGTATTTAAAGAAGCAGGATTCCCGAAAGAGCGTGTTATCGGTCAATCGGGCGTATTAGATACAGCTCGTTTCCGTACATTTATTGCACAAGAATTAAATCTTTCTGTGAAAGACATTACAGGATTTGTTCTTGGTGGCCACGGTGACGATATGGTACCTCTTGTGCGTTATTCTTATGCAGGTGGCATTCCGTTAGAAACGTTAATTCCGAAAGAGCGTTTAGAAGCAATCGTAGAACGTACCCGTAAAGGTGGCGGCGAAATTGTAGGCTTATTAGGAAACGGTAGTGCATATTACGCACCAGCTGCTTCTTTAGTTGAAATGACAGAAGCAATCTTAAAAGATCAACGCCGTGTATTACCGGCTATTGCGTACCTTGAAGGTGAATATGGTTATAGCGACCTTTACTTAGGGGTACCAGTAATTCTAGGTGGTAACGGAATTGAAAAAATTATTGAGTTAGAACTTCTTGCAGATGAAAGAGAAGCGTTAGATCGCTCTGTAGAATCTGTACGTAATGTTATGAAGGTTCTTGTTTAATAATTAAATATAAGTGGAAAAAGATTCGGGGCCCCGAATCTTTTTCTACTATTTATTCAAATGTTTTTTTGAAATAATATGAAAACGCTATCATTTGGTGTATCCTATAATGAAACTATAGATTTATACTATACATTGCCCTCATCATAGTAAATTTCGGATCAGGTATCGCTATTAGTAGGATAATAAGGTGAAAAAATCGGAGGGGGTTGTAACATGTTAAAGAAAAAAGTTCAAATTGGTCGTAGAATGGATGAAATTACAGTAGGAGAGAAATTATCTATCACTGAAAAAATTGAGGATAAAGATTTGTTATTGTACTTAGGGTTAACGAATGATGCCAATCCATTATATATTCAGCATGATTACGCATCCCAAACTCCGTATGAAAAGCCGATTGTACCAAGCATTATGCTAACGGGAATGATTACAACGGCAGTTACGAAATATTTACCAGGTCCAGGTAGTCATATTACAAGGAAGGACCTTACGTTCGTGAAGCATGTTCACCATTATGAAACGTTACAAATCCACTTTGAAGTTGTGGCTGTTTCCGAGGAGGAACATACAATTGATATGCTTGTATCTGCCCATGATGAAAAAGGAGAAACGGTTGTAAAGGGCTCTTTAACAGTAACGCCGCCTTTTAAATCAGTTTCTATTATGGAAAAAGCATTAGATAATTTTTAAAACATAAAAATATGAATAGCGCTAGCATACCTTAATATAAGGGGCTAGCGCTATTTTTAGTTGAGGAATCCTTCTTTGAACCCTTCAGCAAATTCTGAACAACCTGTTTTAATCGTATCCCAGCTCGGTACGTTAAAGGTAAGGAAACATGTAACTACTAAAGTTAAAATAGGTAGTAATATTCGCATAATAGACCTCTCTGCATACTGTTTATTTATATATTTAAATTAATAATATATTTATTGGTAATTGAAGTCAATGAAAGGTGTGATTTTTAAGGTGAAGTGGAAAAAAGAAGACGTTATCTTTGAAACGATGAGAGAAGCTGAAGTGTGGGCAGACGCGGTCGCGAATGAAATGTACGGAAGAGTATTTGATGGATATGAAACGCTAGACTATAAAATAGCGTATGCTCTTACGTTTTTTTTAGCGCAAAATCGAGAATTTAATATTTATACGAATGTGGAGTTTAATAACGATATAAAAGTGTATAAAGTATGGATAATAACAAATTAATTAAGCCGAGTGTAATTGTTTTTAGGAATAATGATAGTACAAATGAGCTCCATGTATAGACAATTATATTGAGAGGGACCTTGTTTTCTAGTATGATGAGAATAACGGGGAAAATACTAGGATGAAGAAGGTTTCAAGTCTATAACTTGGAGGAAAAGAATGAACAATCGTATTTTAGTAGTTGATGATGAGGAGTTTATCTTAACTTTAATTGAATTTAATCTACAACAAGCTGGGTTTGAAGTGATAACAGCGATGGATGGAGAAATGGCGCTTCAAAAAGCGACAACAGAACGCCCAGATTTAATTATATTAGATTTAATGCTTCCAAAAATGGATGGTATGGAAGTGTGTAAAGAATTACGATTGCAGCGCGTTATGACGCCGATTTTAATGTTAACAGCAAAAGATGATGAATTTGATAAGGTGCTAGGTCTTGAACTTGGGGCAGATGATTATATGACGAAGCCGTTTAGCCCGAGGGAAGTTGTTGCGCGTGTGAAGGCAATTTTGCGCCGTACGAAATTGCAACAAGAAGAACAAGTTAAAGAAACATCAGATGAAGAGAGCATTACAATTGCTGAACTTAAAATTTTGCCGGAATTTTATGAGGCTTATTTCCAAGGAAGAAAGCTTGAATTAACACCAAAAGAATTTGAACTACTTGTTTATCTTGCGAAAAATAAAAGTCGCGTGTTGACACGTGATCAATTATTAAGTGCTGTATGGAACTATGATTTTGCTGGTGATACACGAATTGTTGACGTTCATATTAGCCATTTGCGCGATAAAATTGAACAAAATACGAAAAAACCGACGTACATTAAAACGATACGTGGTTTAGGATATAAATTAGAGGAGCCAAAAGGGGATGAATAAATTTCGTTCCAGGCTTCTTTTTACATTTGTTTCTCTTATTGTTTTTATTTTAGTTGGACTAGGTTTATTGCTGGAAACTGTGTTTGAAAACTACTATATAGAACATGCAAAAGAGAGAATGGTAAAAGAGACAGAGTATGTTGCAGTATTAGCAGAAGAACAAGGTTTTGATGATGTCTTAAAAAATCCATATGTATTTGAAAAGTTAGAAGAAAAAATACAGGCTTCTATTGCATTTGTAGATGAAAAAAAGAAAGTGCAATATAGCGGCGGAGAACAGTCTGCGTTTAGCCAAGGGATAATGAAAGAACTTACTTCTGAAACAACGAAACAAAGAAATAAAGTCATTACGAAAGAAACAGATCAGAATAATGAATTTTACCATGCGGTGTTCGTTCAAGATGTGGCAGGGAAACAAGGGTATATTTTGGTAAAAAGTACAATTGAGCCTTTGAAAGCTGTTCATCAAAAAACGTGGGGATTATTAATTATCGGATTTGTTATCGCTTGTCTCGTAGTCGTATTTTTAGGTATGAAAATTACAGGGCAATATATTAGGCCGATTGAATCCGTTACGAAAGTGGCTATTGAATTAGCGAAGGGAAATTATAAAGCACGCGCTTATGAAAGTCATTCAGATGAAACAGGAATGCTGAGTAAAGCGATTAATATTTTAGCCCGTAATTTACAAGAGATGACACTTGAGCAAGAAATGCAACAAGATCGTCTGCATACGTTAATTGAAAATATGGGCAGCGGAATGATTTTAATTGATAGCCGCGGTTATATAAACCTTGTAAACCGTTCGTATAAGGAGACTTTCCACGTAACAGATGAAGAATATTTAGATCGTTTATATTATGAATCGTTTCATCATACAGAAATTATAGAGCTCGTGGAAGAAATCTTTATGACAGAAGTGAAAGTGCGTAAACAAATGTTATTGCCGCTTGGAATTGAGCGAAAGCATTTCGAAGTATATGGAGCACCAATTATTGGGACGAACCATGAATGGAAAGGGATTGTCCTTGTATTCCATGACATTACTGAGCTAAAGAAATTAGAACAAATGAGAAAAGACTTTTTAGCGAATGTTTCTCATGAACTAAAGACACCGATTACTTCTATTAAAGGTTTTTCAGAAACGCTCTTGGACGGTGCGATGGATAATAAAAAATTCTGCGAACATTTCTTGCACATTATTTTAAAAGAAAGTGAACGCATGCAAGGGTTAATTGAAGATTTATTAGATTTATCAAAGATTGAGCAACAAGGATTTAAATTGAGTATGGGGACCGTTGATATGAAGGGACTTCTTGAAGACATTCATATGGTGCTTGATAACAAAGCAGGAGAAAAAGAAATTTCTTTACAAGTAAATGCGCTAAAAGGAGTCTCGGTCATTGGAGATCCGAGTCGTTTGAAGCAAATCTTTATTAATTTAATAAATAACGCAATCGTATACACGCCGGCTGGAGGCGTTGTTTCTGTAGAATTAGCAGAAGATAAATATAATGCTTATATAAAAGTATCGGATACGGGAATTGGTATTAGTAAAGATGAAATTCCGCGTATTTTTGAACGCTTTTACCGAGTGGATAAAGCGAGAAGTAGAAATACTGGTGGTACAGGCCTTGGGTTATCAATTGTAAAGCATTTAGTTGAGGCGCATCACGGTACGATTACAGTGGATAGTGAAGTTGGGGAAGGGACAACATTTACAGTTGTTTTACCAAAATCAGCAACCGAAAAATAGGATGAAGGATGTTTACAATATATTAACAATGGCTTAATTAAATATTAATAAAGCTCTGTTAATATAATACATGAAAACCCCTTCATCCAAGGAGTAATTTTGGACGAGAATAGTTATGCTGTTCTCGTCACTTCCCTTTTATATTAGTAAACGTTTGTATATATAATAGAAAATAGCCGTTATTTTTCTTCTCTCTATTAGTCATGTTAATATAGAGAGAGGAAAGGAACGGTTTTTTTCTGTGAAAAAAATCATTTCAAATTTGTATGGGGAGGTTTCTGTTTTGGAAAAAAAGGTCGTATTAGTAGATGGTAATAATATCGCGTATCGTGCTTTCTTTGCACTACCGCTTTTAAATAACGACAAAGGTATACATACGAACGCAATTTACGGTTTTACAATGATGTTAATGAGAATATTAGAGGAAGAAAAACCGACGCATATGTTAGTAGCGTTTGATGCGGGTAAAACAACGTTCCGTCATAAAACGTATAGTGATTATAAAGGAGGACGTCAAAAGACTCCACCTGAATTGTCAGAGCAATTCCCGTTTATTCGTGAGATGCTGGATGCATTCAACGTACCGCGTTATGAATTAGAAAATTATGAAGCGGATGACATTATGGGAACGCTAGCGAAAGAAGCAAGTGAACAAGGAGCAAATGTAAAAGTTATTTCAGGAGATAAAGATTTACTTCAGCTTGTTTCTGATAACACGCTTGTATGCATTCCTCGAAAAGGGATTACGGAAGTAGATGAATATACGAAAGAAGCTTTATTTGAGAAATACAGCTTATCACCAAAGCAAATTATCGATATGAAAGGTTTAATGGGAGACCAATCAGATAATATTCCAGGGGTACCAGGAGTTGGTGAAAAAACTGCGATTAAATTGTTAACACAGTTTGGAACGGTTGAAGAAGTTTATGAAAATATAGAGCAAGTAAGCGGGAAAAAATTAAAAGAAAAGCTAGAAGCAAATAAAGACCAAGCTCTTATGAGTAAAGATCTTGCAACTATTATTACAGATGCGCCGATTACGGTGCATGTGGATGATATGGAGTATAAAGGATATGAAGCAAGTGATGTCATTCCAATGTTCGAGAATTTAGGATTTACATCTCTTTTAAATAAACTAGGTGTCACGCCAGAAGAAACGGCTCCAGCTGAATTAGATGATATTACATTTGATATTGTGGAAGAAGTTACAGAAGAAATGCTTCAGCAAGATAGTGCGCTTATTGTTGAAGTGCAAGAAGATAACTATCATAAAGCGGACATTCAAGGTTTTGGTATTCAAAATGAAAATGGTTGTTACTTTATTCAGAAGGACATTGCATTTGCATCGGATGCTTTCAAAGCATGGCTTGCAGATGGAGAAATGAGAAAGCGTACATTTGATGCGAAGCGTGCGATCGTGGCACTTAAATGGAATGATATGGATATGCAAGGGATTGATTTTGATCTATTAATCGCTGCTTATTTACTTGACCCAGCTGATACGGATAAAGATTTCCGTACTGTGGCGAAAATGAAAGAAACGCATGCCGTGAAATCCGATGAAGAAGTTTACGGAAAAGGTGCAAAGCGTGCGGTTCCAGAGCTAGAAGTAGTAGCGGAGCATGTAGCTCGTAAAGTGCACGTATTATATGATGTAAAGCAAACATTCGTAGAAGAGTTACAAAAGAATGAGCAATATGAACTGTTTACAGAGTTAGAATTACCACTTGCGCGTGTATTAGCTGATATGGAAGTAAAAGGTGTAAAAGTTGATACGGAGCGTCTTCGTAATATGGGAGAAGAACTTGCGGGTAGATTAAAGGAAATGGAACAGGAAATTTATAAGCGTGCGGGAACAGAATTTAATATTAATTCACCGAAGCAGCTTGGTGTTATTCTGTTTGAGAACTTAAACTTACCGGTTATTAAAAAGACGAAAACAGGTTATTCTACGTCAGCTGATGTACTAGAAAAGCTTATGGATCGCCATGAAATCATTCCAAACATTTTACATTATCGTCAATTAGGGAAACTAAATTCAACTTATATCGAAGGTTTATTAAAAGTTGTACATGAAGATTCATCTAAAATCCATACTCGTTTCAATCAAGTATTAACACAAACAGGTCGATTAAGTTCAACGGATCCGAACTTGCAAAATATCCCGATTCGATTAGAAGAAGGAAGAAAGATTCGTCAGGCATTTGTTCCATCAGAAGAAGGATGGATTATGTACGCGGCAGATTATTCGCAAATTGAACTTCGTGTATTAGCTCATATTGCAAATGATAAAGGGCTAGTTGACGCGTTCCAACATGACATGGATATTCATACGAAAACAGCTATGGATGTATTTGGCGTTGAAAAAGATGAAGTAACTTCAAATATGAGACGACAAGCGAAAGCTGTTAACTTCGGAATTGTGTATGGTATTAGTGACTACGGTCTTTCACAAAACTTAGGAATTACAAGAAAAGCAGCAGCGGAATTTATTGAAAAGTATTTAGAAAGCTTCCCTGGTGTACAAGAATACATGGACGACATCGTAAAAGATGCGAAACAAAAAGGATATGTGGCTACATTATTAAATCGCCGCCGTTATATTCCGGAAATTACGAGTCGTAATTTCAATTTACGTAGCTTTGCTGAGCGTACAGCTATGAATACACCAATTCAAGGTACTGCAGCAGATATTATTAAAAAAGCGATGATTATTATGGCAGATCGTTTAGAAGAAGAAGGATTACAAGCGCGTCTTCTTCTGCAAGTACACGATGAATTGATATTTGAAGCACCACAAGAAGAAATTGAAAAATTAGAGAAGCTTGTACCAGAAGTAATGGAGCATGCAATTGAACTTGCAGTTCCGCTGAAAGTTGATTATTCTTACGGTCCAACTTGGTACGACGCAAAATAAGGAAGTGATGAGATGCCTGAATTACCAGAGGTTGAAAACGTCAGACGGACACTTGAAAATCTTGTAACAGGAAAAACGATTGAAGATGTTATTGTTACGTATCCGAAAATAGTCAAACGACCGGATGATGCAGAAATTTTTAAAGAAATGCTAAGAGGCGAAAAGATTGAAAATATAAAGCGAAGAGGGAAGTTTTTGCTTTTATATGTAACGAATTATGTTATTGTTTCACACTTGCGTATGGAAGGTAAGTTTTTACTGCATCAAGAGGGTGAACCAATTGATAAGCATACACACGTCCGTTTCTTATTTACAGATGGAACTGAATTACATTATAAAGATGTGAGAAAGTTTGGTACGATGCATCTCTTTAAGAAAGGTGAGGAGTTGAATCAAATGCCTCTTGCTGACCTAGGTCCGGAGCCATTTGATGCTGAATTGACACCGCAGTATTTACAAGAAAGATTGCAAAAGACCAATCGTAAAATAAAAGTTGTATTATTAGACCAGCGTCTTTTAGTAGGGCTTGGAAATATATATGTAGATGAAGTTTTATTCCGCTCTCAAATTCATCCGGAACGAGAAGCGTCGTCTTTAACAGCAGAAGAAATTGAACGAATTTACGAGGCGACTGTTACAACGCTAGGCGAAGCAGTGAAGCGTGGCGGAAGTACAATTCGAACGTATATCAACTCGCAAGGGCAAATTGGTTCGTTCCAAGAACTTCTAAATGTATACGGAAAAAAGGGAGAACCGTGTGTAACTTGCGGTACGATATTAGAAAAAACAGTTGTTGGCGGAAGAGGAACGCATTACTGCCCAATTTGTCAGCCGAGAATATAGAAAAGAGATAACATCGGATAGGCATTTGTCATATACATACAGCAGAGCTATGTATAAGGGAGGAGCTTACCGATGTACCTTTATTTATCTCTTATTTTATTAGCTTTTACATTAAGCTTAGATAGCTGTAGTGTAGGGCTAACATATGGTTTAAGAAGCGTAAGAATTCCACTAAGATCAATTATAATTATCGGAATGTGTTCAGCGGCTGTTATGCTTGTTTCAATGGGAATTGGACATATGATCGCGAAAGTATTTTCACCTGTTATCGCAACGCGTATCGGTGGGCTTGTTCTTATTGGAATAGGAATTTGGGTATTATACCAATTTTTTCGAAGTGAGAAGAAAGAAGAACCGAAGCAAGAGGAGAAGGTATGGAAATTAGAAATTGCTTCGCTCGGGCTAGTGATTCAAATTTTACGGAAACCGACTGTTGCAGATTTTGATAAATCAGGCACCATTTCTGCAGGAGAAGCGTTACTTCTTGGTATCGCTCTTTCTATAGATTCGTTCGGTGCTGGAATTGGTGCATCTTTATTAGGGTATGCACCTGCTATGATGGCGATGTTAGTTGCGGTTATGAGTTCTTTGTTTTTATTTATTGGAATGAAACTTGGAACGGTTTTATCAAATATGAAATGGTTACAAAAATTTACATTCCTGCCTGGGGTATTACTCATTATTATTGGAATTTGGAAAATGTAAGTATGGGCGTGGAACATTAGTTTCGCGCCTTTTATATTGTGAGGAGGATTATTATGACAGTAGTAATTGGATTAACGGGAGGCATTGCAAGCGGGAAAAGTACGGTATCAGACATGTTTCGTGAACTGAGTATACCAGTTATTGATGCGGATATTATTGCGAGAGAAGTTGTAGAGCGGGGAAAACCAGCATATAACAAAATAGTAGAAGTGTTTGGAACGGAAGTATTACAAGATGATGGAGAACTGGACCGGCCGAAATTAGGAAGTATCGTTTTCCATAATGAAGAAAAACGATTGCAGTTAAATAAAATTGTTCATCCTGCAGTGCGTGAGGAAATGAATATGCAAAAGGAAATGTACATAAAGGAAGGCATGCAAGCGGTTGTGTTAGATATTCCTCTTCTGTTTGAAGGGAAATTAACAAGCCTTGTTGATCGTGTTTTAGTTGTAGCAGTTAAGCCACATACGCAATTAGAACGTTTAATGAAACGAAATAATTTTTCAGAAGAAGAAGCAACGGCGCGTATTCAATCTCAAATGCCATTAGAAGAAAAAGTGAAGAATGCAGATGAAGTGATAAATAATGATGGCACAATTATGGGAACGAAAACACAATTACAGGTGATTTTAAAGAATTGGAACATTATTGACTAAAAAATTGTGAAATTAATGAAAATGCTTAGTGACATATCCCCTTTTTGTGTTATACTATTATTGGGATTGGAGATAAATAGTATAACGCATTCAAGGGGGATAACATATTATGACTCGTGTGGCAATTAATGGATTTGGACGTATTGGGAGAATGGTATTTCGTCAGGCAATAAAAGAAAGCGCATTCGAAATTGTAGCAATCAATGCAAGCTATCCATCTGAAACGTTAGCACATTTAATTAAATATGATACAGTTCACGGTAAGTTTGACGGAACAGTAGAAGCATTTGAAGATCACTTATTAGTTGATGGGAAAATGATTCGCCTTTTAAACAACCGCGATCCAAAGGAATTGCCTTGGACAGATTTAGGTGTTGAAGTTGTAATTGAAGCAACTGGTAAATTTAATTCAAAAGAAAAAGCAATTCTTCATGTTGAAGCTGGAGCGAAAAAAGTTATTTTAACAGCGCCTGGTAAAAATGAAGATGTAACAATTGTAGTTGGTGTGAACGAAGACCAATTAGATATTACAAAACATACTGTTATTTCAAATGCATCTTGCACAACAAACTGTTTAGCGCCTGTTGTTAAGGTGTTAGATGAGCAGTTTGGAATTGAAAACGGTTTAATGACAACCGTTCACGCTTATACAAATGACCAAAAAAATATTGATAACCCACATAAAGATTTAAGAAGAGCGCGTGCTTGCGGACAATCAATCATTCCGACAACGACAGGTGCTGCGAAAGCGCTTGCAAAAGTTCTTCCACACTTAAACGGAAAACTTCATGGTATGGCACTTCGTGTACCAACACCAAACGTGTCTCTTGTTGACTTAGTAGTAGATGTAAAACGTGATGTGACAGTTGAAGCTATTAATGAAGCATTCAAAACTGTTGCAAACGGTGCATTAAAAGGTATTGTAGAGTTCAGCGAAGAGCCTTTAGTATCTATTGACTTCAATACAAATACACACTCAGCTATTATTGATGGTTTATCTACAATGGTAATGGGTGATCGTAAAGTAAAAGTACTTGCTTGGTATGATAACGAGTGGGGCTACTCTCGTCGTGTTGTAGATCTTGTAACGTTAGTTGTTGACGAATTAGCGAAGCAAGAAAATGTGCAACATATTTAAGTGAATAAGGGAGAGGGCAAGTGAATATTTGCCCTCTTTTTTTTAATTTTTTCTGAAAAGGAAAAAAATTATAGGAGTATATTTTGAAAGTGGACATACCACGAAACGTTGTGATTACTGTATTTGTGAATCATTTATTTTTTTTAGGGAAAAGTAAAGAGGAAAATATGACAGAAAATCGAAAAAACTGTTGTTGCAAAATGAAAATAAACAAAGTATACTAACACTCGTAAACTTAAGAGCTGAGGTACGTAGTCACTACTTAAAGGGTTAGGACCTCTCTGGACTAACTTTCCCCCGTGGTAGTGGAGCAAGCCAAATTGCAAATTAGTTTTCAATTCGAACAGTTAGAATAAATTTACAAGGGGGAACTGTAGAATGGATACTATGGATACGATGGGTCGTCACGTGATCGCTGAACTTTGGGATTGCGATTTCGACAAGCTTAATGACATGCCGTATATTGAACAATTATTTGTGGATGCAGCACTGAGAGCTGGTGCTGAAGTGCGTGAGGTGGCTTTCCATAAATTTGCACCACAAGGTGTAAGTGGAGTAGTAATTATCTCGGAATCACATTTAACAATTCATAGCTTTCCGGAGCACGGTTACGCAAGTATCGATGTTTATACTTGTGGGGATCGTATTGATCCAAATGTTGCTGCAGAATATATTGCAGAAGGTTTAAACGCGAAAACGCGTGAGAGCATCGAGCTTCCTCGAGGCACTGGTAGCTTCGAAATTAAGCAGAGAGAAACAAAAGCTCTTTAAAAAAGAACATAATTGATTTAAAATGTAAAGAGGTGTATAATGCACCTCTTTTTTAGTTTATAAAAAAGGAAAAATATAACGTACTCGTTAGTTAGATAAATTGAGCTCTTATGAATAAGTTAACGCCGCGTCTATCATCTTATTTTTGAAAACGAGATGATAAAATAATGTGCGTAAACTTAAAGTGGTAAGAGAGTTAGAATGAGTTATATAATATTGTATATATATTGTCAGATGAAGTAAGTAGAGGAAAAATAAAGAGTATAGTGTAAAGGAGTGAATATATTGCGTTGTCCATCCTGTTCTCATAATGGTACAAGAGTGTTAGATTCGCGTCCGGTAGACGAGGGGCGCTCTATTCGAAGAAGGAGAGAGTGTGAAAGTTGTTTAAGTCGCTTTACGACATTTGAAAGAGTAGAAGAGTCACCTCTTATCGTTGTAAAAAAAGAAGGAACACGTGAAGAGTTTAATAAAGAAAAGATTTTGCGCGGTTTAATTAAAGCGTGCGAAAAAAGACCAGTATCTTTAAGGCAATTAGAAGAAGTAACTCAAAGTGTGGAACGTGAACTTCGTAATTTAGGTATATCAGAAGTGAAAAGTGATATGATTGGTGAAATTGTTATGGAAGAACTGCGTGATATTGATGATGTTGCTTACGTGCGTTTTGCTTCTGTATATCGCCAATTCAAAGATTTAAATGTATTTATTGAAGAATTAAAAGATATACTGCAAAAAGAAAGAGAGTAGAAGTTCTATTTTATTCTCTTTACATACCGTAAGGAATGAGATAAGAGAGCTAGAAGCGAAAGCTAATAGCTCTTTTTCGCTAAGAAATTATATAATGAAGATAGAATGAATGAAGTAGAGGATAGATTGGATGAGAGAAAGGAAAAGCAAGAATGGAAAAACAGTCATGGATGGAGCTATTGCCAATTGATCGTTACAAAGTAAGTGCGAAAGGGTTACTGCATAATTACGACCGAAAAGTGTTAACGATGTTGTATCAGCCGTTAATAGGTAGTAGAGCTTTTAGCTTGTATATGACGCTATGGGGAGAGTTAGAGCAAGATCGTGTGTTTGGAAAAGAGAATACACATCATTCCCTTATGGTGACCATGCAAATGCAGCTTCCTGAAGTATATGAGGAACGAGTAAAGTTAGAGGCAATTGGGCTTTTGAAGGTATATATTAAGAAAGAAAAAGATATTCGAATGTTTATATACGAATTGCAACCACCTTTATCTCCGAAACAGTTTTTTGATGATATTGTGTTAAGCATCTTTTTATACAATCGATTGAGTCGGACAAAATATAATCAAGTAAAGCAATATTTCTTAGAAGAAGAATTTGATTTTGTTTCTTATGAAAATGTTACGCGTTCTTTCAATGATGTGTTTGGTTCGTTTAATCCAGGACAGCTTGAGCATGCGCAAGAAGATCTTCGTATTCCAAAAACGACAGCTATGCCAAGTAACGAGAAGGGAGACGCTCCAAAAGTTTGGAATGATTTCTTTGATTTCTCCTTATTTGTAGATGGCTTGTCCGCGCTTGTCCCTAAAAAGGCGATAACAGATCAAGTGCGAGAATGTGTCATTACACTTGCTTACGTGTATGATGTAGATGTGTTATCGATGCAAAATATCGTTCTTGGTACGGTGACAGAGATGCAGACAATTGATATCGAAAGGCTTAGAAAAGGAGCACGTGATTGGTATCAGTTCGAAAACGGTCAAGCGTTACCTGTATTAAGTGAAAGAGTACAACCTCACGCTGCACGTATGATGGAAGGGAAAGAGCCTTCTACGCAAGAAGAGATGTTAATAAAACAGTTAGAGGAAATCTCACCAAAACAACTATTGAAAGAAATCTCTGGTGGTGCAGAGGCGACAAAGGCTGACTTGCAGATTGTTGAAGATGTAATGATCAACCAAAAATTAACGCCAGGTGTTGTGAATGTACTTATTTATTACGTTATGCTACGCTCAGATATGAAACTTGCGAAAACGTATGTGGAGAAAATTGCTGGGCATTGGGCACGTAAAAAGGTCGGTACAGTAGCGGAAGCGATGGCGTTAGCGAAAGAAGAAAATCGTCAATATCAAGAATGGGCTGAGACGAAGAAAAAAGGCCGTACGTCGAAGAAAACGATTAGAAAAGAAATGGTACCAGATTGGCTGAAAGAAGAGCCGAAAGAACAAGAGAAAGAAACAGAAACAGTGAAGAAAGATGTAAGTAAGAAAAAAGATGCAAGTACGTTAGATGATGAACGAAAACGACTAGAAGAAGTGTTAAAAAAATATAAGCGTGATTAATAGAAGAGAATGAACGCTCTTTGAGGTGAGAAAATGGAGCATATTCAAAATTCATTTGCAAAGTTAATGGAAAATAAAAATTTTAAAAATAGATATGAAGTATTAAAGGCGGAAGTGATGGCACATCCGCGTGTGAAAGAATTTATAGACGAACATCAAGGTGAAGTAACGACTTCTATGATTGAGCGCAGCCTTGTGAAGTTATACGAATATATCGGACAAAGTGTAGGTTGCGCAGATTGTCCGGATCTAGGTTCTTGTAAAAACATGCTGCAAGGATATGAGCCAAAGCTCGTTATCCAAGGGAAGATGATTGATATTCAATACGATCGTTGCGTTAGAAAAGTAGCATATGACGAGAGAAAGAAATATGAAAAACTCGTTCAAAGTGTATATATGCCAACTGACATTTTACAGGCAACGATGGAAAACTTAGATCCTTCAGATTTAGATGCGCGTATTGATGCCATTGGTGCAGCCAATGAATTTTTAAGTAAATATGAACCTGGTAAAAAAGTACAAGGTTTATATTTGTACGGTAAATTTGGTGTAGGGAAAACGTATTTGTTAGGAGCAATGGCGAATGAGCTTGCTCAAAAGAAAATAAGTTCGATGCTCGTATACTTCCCTGAATTTCTACGTGAAATTAAAAGTTCGATTCAAGATAATTCGATTGGGGAAAAGATTGATGCGGTGAAACGCGTACAAGTTTTAATGCTAGATGATATCGGAGCAGAAGCGATGTCAAGCTTTGTACGTGACGATGTGCTTGGGGCAATTTTGCAATTCCGTATGTTAGAAAACTTACCGACGTTCTTTACGTCTAACTTTGATTTCAAGGAATTGGAACATCATTTAACGTATACACAGCGTGGAGAAGCAGAACAAATGAAAGCAGCACGTATTATGGAACGAATTAAATATTTAGCGAAGCCAATTCCAATTGGCGGGAAAAACCGACGTCATAAGTAAAGAGTAAGCTGAAAAGCTTGCTCTTTTTTCGTTTTGAACACTTTTTAGACTAGGTGAATTGTAAAACGAAAAGTTCTTATGGAAAATTCATTGTAGCTTGTATCATTTTTTTCTCCCTCCCTTAATATATATAAAATTAGCAAGCCATATCGAGTGGATCTTCTAGCGATAGGAAATGTAATTCTACTAAGAGTGAACTTCACGCGGGACGGACTCTTATAGGATTTGTAACGTATAGATACAATCCTTTAGAGCAGGGATAAAAGGGGGGACAAAAGTGATTGAAATTTGCTTCGAAGAAAAAAATGATGCTATGCATGTATATAGACAACTATTGAAAAGGGCTGAACTGTTATATAAGGAAACGAGTGTGTATTTACAGGAACAAAAAGTGGTGATTCATATACCAGTATGTGAATCGAATTATATTGAAAAGATTTTATTGCCAGTCATGGTATATTTCATTGTGAATGTAAAGCAAAATGAGTGGATTTATACGATCTTAAAAGAAAAGTTTTTTTATGAAGAAGAGGAAGAGTGTCATCAAATATTGCATATGGCACAAGAGATTTTAAAGGGAAGAAGAAAAGGGATTGCTCATGAATTAACACGTCATACATTTGAATCGTATATTAAATCTTCTTTAAATAATTGGCTTTGTGATCCACTTTCGTTCTCGTTTTCATCATATGTTCGTTTTCGCCTTCGTACATATAGGGAAATGGTAGCTAAGCTTGCTGAAGTGTCGATTGATGAGTATAAGTTGGAACAAGAATATCAAATGTTTATTGAGACGCTAAGGCAACAAGTGCGTAGCCGAAAATCACGTTTGTCCTGTGTGCATCTTATTTTTGATGAAAGCTTTATTTTCTATGATGATAAAGGTAGGCGTTTAAAACAGGAGAAATTGGTCCAATATATAGATGAGGAATTATTAAAGCAAAAGGATGTATATATTGATACGAAAGTAATTGCACCACTGCTTTCTATTTCGCCGAAAAAAATTTATTTATATACGAAAGAACAAGACCATAATATGATTATTACTTTGCGAAATGTATTTCAAGAACGGGTCCAATTACATGGATTACATGAGTTTGAGCGCAATGTGAAAAATTTAAAAAATAAAGGTAACGCCCTTGATTTTCTAAGTTTTTGAGCATATAATTACCTACATAAATGAAATATATTGAAATGTCATGATGAGGACATGAGTAGTTTTCTACGATTTTCAGAGAGGGAAGCCTTAGGGTGTGAGCTTCCTAGTACGGGATTATTACTTACCACCTCTAAACTTTAGCAGTGAACGGTTTTTCTAGTAATTGCTAACGGACAACACCGTTATGTTGAACTTGAGCAATTAACAATAAGGTTAATTGGAACAAGGGTGGAACCACGAATTCAACACTCGTCCCTTTTTACGGGATGAGTGTTTTTTATTTTGAAAAAAAGAGGAGTGACCAGTGATGGCAGATGTAGTTAAAATTACTTTCCCTGATGGAGCTGTGAAGGAGTTTCCAAAAGGCGTAACAACTGAAGAAATCGCAGCTTCTATTAGCCCAGGCTTAAAGAAAAAAGCTGTGGCTGGAAAATTAAACGATGAGATGATCGATCTTGTTACACCAATCGAAGAAGATGGTGCAGTTTCTATTATTACATTAGATTCTGAAGATGGCTTATACATTTTACGCCATTCAACAGCCCACCTTTTAGCGCAAGCGTTAAAACGTTTATATAAAGATGCTAAGCTTGAGCTTGGTATTGGTCCAGTAATCGAAAATGGCTTCTACTACGATATTGATATGGAAGAAGCAATTACAGTTGAAGACTTCAAGAAAATTGAAAAAGAAATGCAAAAAATCGTGAACGAGAACTTAGAAATCGTTCGTCATGAAGTACCACGTGCAGAAGCACTTCGTCGCTTTGAAGAAATCGGCGATGAGTTAAAATTAGATTTAATTAACGATCTTCCAGAAGATGCGGTTATTTCAATCTATGAGCAAGGCGAATTCTTCGACCTTTGCCGTGGTGTTCACCTTCCATCTACAGGGAAAATTAAAGTATTTAAATTATTAAGCGTTGCAGGTGCTTACTGGCGCGGCGACAGCAATAATAAAATGTTACAACGTATTTACGGTACTGCATTCGTTAAGAAAGCAGAATTAGATGAGCACTTACGTATGCTTGAAGAAGCGAAAGAGCGCGATCACCGTAAATTAGGTAAAGAATTAAAACTATTTACTAATAGCCAAAAAGTAGGACAAGGTTTACCACTTTGGTTACCAAAAGGTGCAACTATTCGCCGTATTATCGAGCGTTACATCGTTGATAAAGAAGCAAGCTTAGGCTATGATCACGTATACACTCCAGTACTAGGAAGCAGAGAGCTTTATGAAACTTCTGGTCACTGGAATCACTACCGTGATGGTATGTTCCCATCAATGGAAATGGATAATGAAGAGTTAGTTCTTCGTCCAATGAACTGCCCTCACCACATGATGGTTTATAAAAATGATATTCACAGCTACCGTGAATTACCAATCCGTATTGCGGAACTTGGAACAATGCACCGCTATGAAATGTCAGGTGCGTTATCTGGATTACAACGTGTACGCGGAATGACTTTAAACGATGCGCACATTTTCGTTCGCCCAGATCAAATTAAAGAAGAGTTAAAACGTGTTGTAAACTTAACGCTAGAAGTGTACAAAGATTTCGGTTTAGAGAACTATTCATTCCGCCTATCTTACCGTGACCCAGCTGATACTAAAAAGTACTATGCTGATGACGAGATGTGGGAAAAAGCGCAAGGTATGTTAAAAGAAGCTATGGATGAAATGGGTCTTGATTACTATGAAGCTGAAGGTGAAGCGGCATTCTACGGTCCAAAACTTGACGTTCAAGTTCGTACTGCTCTTGGAAAAGACGAAACACTTTCAACTGTACAATTAGACTTCTTACTTCCAGAACGCTTTGAATTAGCTTACGTTGGTGAAGACGGTAAACAACATCGTCCAGTTGTAATTCACCGTGGTGTTGTATCAACTATGGAACGTTTCGTAGCCTTCTTAATTGAAGAATACAAAGGTGCATTCCCAACTTGGTTAGCTCCAGTTCAAGCACAAGTAATTCCAGTTTCTCCGCAAGTACATTTAGACTATGCGAAGAAAGTACAAGATGAATTACGTCGTGCTGGCATCCGTGTTGAATTAGATACTCGTGAAGAGAAGATCGGTTACAAAATCCGTGAAGCACAAATGCAAAAAATTCCGTACATGCTTGTAGTAGGTGACAATGAAGTAACTGAAAACGGCGTAAACGTACGTAAATACGGTGAACAAAAATCAGAAACAATCGCATTAGATGCTTTTGTTGATATGATTAAAGTAGAAGGAAAACGATAAGACAGAGCCGCGGTATACCGCGGCTTTCGTATGTATTATAAAAAAGAAAAACTAGAAAAAATAACCAAACAATACTTATCATAAAAAAGTATTGCAAGTATGTTAGTTGTTTGTTACAATATTTCTTGTTGTTAGTAAAACACATCGCGTCTTCTTGACAGACGTCATGTCCTATGATAAACTCATCAAGGATAATAGAATATTGTTTTGTGGAACAAGTAGAAGCACCCGCTTCTCACCTGATGGACGCATTCGCAGTTTACAGGTAAATGTATTTCTTACTTAAGAATTTACAAGTGTGGGTGTCGTATGCCCGCACTTTTTTTGTCGGGTTCTATGACTACAAAATATGTTCTGAGAAAACCTTGGAGGTGGCTTACTATTAGCAAGGATATGATGATTAACGAGCAAATTCGTGCACGTGAAGTACGTTTAGTTGGTGCCAATGGCGATCAACTTGGAATCAAGTCTCGTAATGACGCTTTAGACTTAGCTGCAAATCTTAATCTTGATTTAGTATTAGTTGCTCCAAATGCGAAACCGCCAGTATGCCGCATTATGGACTACGGTAAATTCCGCTTTGAGCAACAGAAGAAAGAAAAAGAACAGCGCAAAAATCAAAAAGTAATTAGCATGAAAGAAGTTCGTTTAAGTCCAACAATTGATGAACACGACTTTAACACAAAACTTCGTAATGCTATCAAGTTTTTAGAGAAAGGCGACAAGGTTAAAGCGTCAATTCGCTTTAAAGGACGTGCCATTACTCATAAAGAAATCGGTCAACGTGTTTTAGATCGCTTCTCAGAAGCTTGTGCTGAAGTTAGTACAATTGAATCTAAGCCTAAAATGGAAGGACGTAGTATGTTCTTAGTTTTAGCACCGAAAAACGATAAGTAATAGATAGAGGAGGAAATACCTATGCCTAAACAAAAAACTCATCGCGGCTCTGCAAAGCGTTTCAAAAAGACTGGATCAGGTAAACTGAAACGTTCTCACGCTTACACAAGCCATTTATTCGCTAACAAATCTACAAAAGCTAAACGTAAACTACGTAAAGCTGGTGTAGTAAGCGCTGGTGACTTCAAACGCATTCGTCAAATGCTTGACAACTTAAAATAAGTTCGGCTGATATATAGAACAATTAGGAGGTAATATTATGCCAAGAGTAAAAGGTGGTACAGTTACTCGTCAACGTCGTAAAAAAGTTATAAAATTAGCAAAAGGTTACTACGGTTCTAAGAGTACATTATTCAAGGTTGCTAACCAACAGGTTATGAAATCTCTAATGTATGCATTCCGTGACCGTCGTCAAAAGAAACGTGACTTCCGTAAATTATGGATTACACGTATCAACGCGGCAGCTCGTATGAATGGTCTTTCTTACAGCCGCTTAATGCACGGTCTTAAAAATGCTGGCATCGAAGTTAACCGCAAGATGCTTGCTGACTTAGCTGTTCATGACGAAAAAGCTTTCGCTGAATTAGCAACAGTTGCAAAAAACAACATTAACTAATTAATTAGTTGAAACCTTAGAAGATTTTTCTTCTAAGGTTTTTTTATTTGTATGCAAAGAGAAGTATGTCGTTATCGATATGACAAAATCAATATAAAAGCTATAGCGATATAGAAGAATATATATATAAAGCCAGGAGAATTCTCCTGGCTTTTTTCAATTATCTCCCTTTGGAAAGAAGAGTATCTTTCCTACCTGAAACGACACTGCTATAATGGAAAGATGATATGGAACTTTCATCAGATAAAATAAATTTTTTTATCAGTGGACAATCCCCGGATAATGATTAACTATCACCAATCGGAGTGAACAATCTAATCGTGATGATTGAAACGTATTTGTAAATTAAGGACAAGCTATTTTGTAAAGAGATAAATGGCTGACTTATTAATAAGAAACGAAAAATAATAATGAACTTTGAGATGAAACAACATTGTTGCGTAAAATGCGATGTTGGAGGAGGACAATAGAATGGACTTACTACAACTATTTAAATTACAGAAAGAATTAGATGACCGTATTGTGAAAGAGCATGGCTTACAACCGAAAAAATTGTTAAAAGAAAAAATGTTAGCTCTTCTTGTAGAAATTGGAGAACTTGCAAATGAAACACGTTGTTTTAAATATTGGAGCAACAAACCAGCATCAGAACGTGAAGTAATATTAGAAGAATACGTAGATGGTTTGCATTTTATTTTATCAATCGGAATTGATTTAGGTATTGATAAAAACTTCCTATTCTATAAGTGTGCACAAACGAATAAAACACAAGTAGAAATTTTCTTAGACACATATGCGAAGGTGATTCGCTTTACAGATCAACCATCTATTACGAACTATATTGAATTATTTACAAGCTACCTTCGTCTTGGACAAGCGCTAGAGTTTGAACAAGAAGAGATTGAAAAGGCATATTTAGATAAAAACGAAGTAAATCATGAGCGTCAAACACAAGGATACTAATTTAATTTTTGAATATTTCAATTTCCTTTTGTATAATGAAGTGACTGAAGAAAAAGGAGGGTGTTGGCAATGACAAAATTAGACGCGACATTGACAATGCTAAAAGAATTAACAGATGCACGTGGTATTGCGGGTAACGAGCGTGAACCACGCGAAGTAATGAAGAAATATATTGAGCCGTTTGCGGACGAACTTTCTACTGATAATTTAGGAAGCTTAGTTGCGAAAAAAGTAGGGGAAGAAAACGGCCCGAAAATTATGGTTGCAGGTCATTTAGATGAAGTTGGCTTTATGATTACGCAAATTGATGACAAAGGCTTCCTTCGTTTCCAAACAGTTGGTGGCTGGTGGTCACAAGTTATGCTTGCACAGCGTGTGACAATTGTAACGCGTAAAGGAGATGTAACAGGTGTAATTGGTTCAAAACCACCGCACATCTTACCTCCAGAAGCGCGTAAAAAACCAGTAGATATTAAAGACATGTTCATCGATATTGGTGCTTCTAGCCAAGAAGAGGCAATGGAGTGGGGCGTACGACCAGGAGATCAAGTTGTACCTTACTTTGAATTCCAAGTGATGAAGAATGAAAAAATGTTACTTGCAAAAGCATGGGATAACCGAATTGGTTGTGCAATTGCAATTGACGTATTAAAACAATTAAAAGATGAAAAGCATCCAAACGTTGTATATGGCGTAGGGACTGTACAAGAAGAAGTCGGTCTTCGTGGTGCGAAAACATCTGCAAACTATATTAAACCAGATATCGCGTTCGCAGTAGATGTTGGTATCGCTGGTGACACGCCTGGTGTAACGGCAAAAGAAGCGCAAAGTAAAATGGGTGATGGACCACAGATTATTTTATATGATGCGTCTGTTATTGGTCATACTGGTTTACGTGACTTTGTAGTTGATGTTGCTGACGAATTAGAAATTCCATATCAATATGATTCAGTAGCGGGCGGTGGAACGGATGCAGGTGCAATTCACATTGCTGTAAATGGTATCCCGTCTATGGCAATTACGATTGCAACGCGCTACATTCATTCTCATGCGGCAATGTTACACCGTGATGACTATGAAAATGCAGTGAAGTTAATTGTAGAAGTTATTAAACGTCTTGATAAAGAGGCTGTACATAACATTACATTTAATTAATAGAAAAAGCGAAGGAGCCTCTCCTTCGCTTTTTTATGTTTTAAAAAGGTCGCTCTAATCCAGCGGCAGTATGAGCTCCTAAAATAATTAAACGAGTTAATTGCATGGCCATAAAATGCGGAGTGTATATCATCCCTCTTTTTAACCATGACATAATCATCCCGATATGAGCTCCTGTCACATAGCTAATCAAAATGTCACGAGGAACCATAAGATCTTTATCATCTGGCTGTGAAATCGATAAGCTTAACGTTAAATGAGTTTGTATTGTTTTCATCATTTTATAAGAGTAGTTTCCAGCGGCTTTATCACCAAGCATAACGTTATAGAAGTTCACATTTTCTGCAATATGTTCGAACAAAGCTAAAAAGGTTGGATTTGGTGAATCAAATGTAAGTTGAAACTCTTCTTTATTTCTATTTTTTGGTTTAATAACTTCTGTTAATTTCTCTAACATTTCTTCGATGCTTTTGTCTAATAGGTCATACTTATCATGGTAATGGCTATAAAACGTAGCACGATTTACAGGAGCACGTTCTGCGATATGTTGAACAGTTACATCGTCAAATCCTTTTTCGCCTACTAAAGCGACAAAAGCATCCTGTATGAGTTGTCTCGTCCGCTTTACACGTGGATCATTTGTATTTTTAATAGACATTTTTACTTCTCCTCGTTTAATTTTATATACTTAAACAACATATTGTTATTATATTGTTGTTTAAGCAACATTTCATACGTAAATTGTCGGTTGTAGATTCGAAATAATTATTTATAATTATAAACGATAGTCCTTCAGAAATCAGCACCGCTCGCAGGTAGATAAATTTCGATTTACACCGCAGATGGTGTGATTTTTTTGTTTAAAAGTTAATATAATTAACAATTAAACAGTCTAAACAATAAGGACGTAAATAGTTTAGAAAAAAATTATATGCGATATAAGGAGAGGAATGCAATGAATCAGTTTCGAAGAATGGTAATTATCAACATTATCACATTAATTGTACTAGTTGGCGGCGGTATTGGCGGTTACTACTATTACAACCAAACGGAAAATTACTTAAAAACAGACAATGCAAAAATTGATGGAAAGGTAATTCCGGTTGCTTCACCAGTAGCAGGTAAATTAACGGACTGGAAAGCTGAAGTAGGTAAGAACTACAATGAAAACGATAAATTAGGTGCGGTTACTGTAGCGGCAGCAAATGGAGAACAAACAGTAGATGTAACAATTCCGCAAAATGCAACAGTTGTACAATCAAACGCAACGACAAATGCTTTCGTTGGAGCGGGTAGCCCAATTGCTTATGCATTTGATATGAACAATTTATGGGTAACAGCAAACATTGAAGAAACAGTGATTGACGATGTTCAAAAAGGTCAAACAGTAGATGTGTATGTAGATGCATACCCAGATACAACGTTAACAGGGAAAGTAGAACAAGTTGGATTAACAACAGCAAATACATTCTCAATGTTACCATCAAGTAACGCAACAGCGAACTATACAAAAGTAAAGCAAGTTGTACCAGTTAAAATTTCTTTAGACCATAGTAAATCAGTAAATATTGTTCCTGGAATGAATGTGTCAGTTCGTATTCATAAGTAAGGGGGAGATGAGATGTCCTCAATTGCAATTGTAGGATATGCACTATTTTGTATAATCGTCTTCTTCCTTGTAAATCGTCTTTTACGAAAGAAAAAAACGAACGTGGGAGAAGAACAAGTCCCAGCCGTAAGTAAAATAGAAGTAAGTAAAGTAGAAACAGAAGAGAAAGAAATAGAACAAAAGCAAGAAGTAGAAATTTCTAATGTAGTTGAATTAGAAACAGGCAAGCAAGAAGAAGTAAAACAAGAAAAAGAAATGCCGAAAAAACAAACGTCTATGCCTATAGAGAATGTAAATGTAAAAGCAGTTGTAACAGTATTAATTCTTGGTATGTTCGTTTCTATTTTAAACCAAACGATCATTAACGTTGCATTGCCTCCGTTAATGAACGAATTTAATGTGTCAACATCAACAGCGCAATGGTTAATTACAGGCTTCATGCTTGTAAATGGTATTTTAGTACCGATTAGTGCCTTTTTAGTTTCACGATTTACGTACCGTAAATTATTTGTAGCAGCCATGTTATTCTTCACGGTAGGATCTATTATTTGTGCTACATCAGGAAACTTCACAATGATGATGACAGGTCGTGTTATTCAAGCGGTCGGTGCAGGTATTTTAATGCCGGTTGGTATGAATATCTTTATGACATTATTCCCGCCTAATAAGCGCGGAGCAGCGATGGGATTACTAGGCGTTGCAATGATTTTAGCGCCAGCTATCGGACCAACTGTAACAGGCTGGGTTATTGAAAACTATAGCTGGAACTTAATGTTCTACGGAATGTTTGTAATTGGTTTAATTATTACGTTCCTATCTTTAAAATTCTTTACACTAGCTCAGCCGGTGTCTAATACGAAATTAGATGTATTTGGTGTAATTAGTTCAAGTATTGGACTAGGTAGCTTACTGTATGGATTTAGTGAAGCTGGAAATAATAGTTGGACTAGTGCCGAAGTTGTTATTTCACTTGTTATCGGTGTAATTGGTTTAGCGTTATTTATTTGGAGAGAGTTAACAACAGACAATAAAATGCTTGATTTACAAGTATTTAAATATCCGGTATTTACTTTTACTTTAGTAATTAACGCAATCGTTACAATGGCATTATTCGGAGGTATGTTATTACTTCCAGTATATCTGCAAAACATTCGCGGCTTTACGCCGATTGAATCAGGTTTATTATTACTACCAGGATCATTAATTATGGGTATCATGGGACCTATTGCAGGTAAACTATTTGATAAATATGGTATTCGTCCGTTAGCGATTGTTGGATTAGCCATTACAACGTTTGCGACATATAAATTCACAACGTTATCGATGGATACACCATATAGCGTTATTATGACGGATTATATTATACGTTCAATTGGTATGTCATTCATTATGATGCCAATTATGACAGCTGGTATGAATGCATTGCCAATGAAATTAATTTCTCACGGTACAGCAACGCAAAATACGTCAAGACAAGTAGCTGGTTCAATTGGAACAGCGATATTAATTACACTTATGACGCAACAAACGACTGCTCACGTAGCAGATTACGGCAACATGTTAACAACGTCAAATCCAATTTTAGTTGATAAAGTACACGGTATGGGGCAAAGTTTAGCAGCCTTAGCTGGATCGGCTCAAGCAGGAGATGCGATGAGCACGCAACTATTATTTGGACAAATTTCGAAGTTATCGGCAATTAACGGTATTAACGATGCCTTCTTAATTGCAACGATACTCGCAGGTATTGCTTGGGTATTATCGTTCTTCTTACCATCAGGCAATAAACCAAATAGAAAAGCAGGGAATTAATTTCCCTGCTTTTTTGTCTTTTTAAAGAGTGAGATATAAAAAATGATAACCAGTTACGGAGCACAGACCTGTTATAAACAAAATTGTTCCCATAGAACGAATACTTGATATTTGCCTTCCGCTTATAATAGCTAATAGTCCAGCTAAAGAGAAAAAACTCCAATATAAAGTTCCTGAAATTGGAACAATTCCCTCTAAATCCATTCCATAACCTATGCAAATGATAGGAACAAAGATAAGCGATATGCTAATCAAACCAGCTATAATAGTAAGTGATTTACGACATTTAATGCCAGCAATAATTAAAAAAATGCCAACGATGAAATGGCATATCATCAAAGTAAGAGCTAAAATCATCCAAGTTAATATTCCAAACACTTCTGTATTACCTCCGATTTATGCGTTTCTAAAAAATATTATATATAGTATGAATCACCTACAGTCATGAGTAACCAGAAGATAACCCCTAATATACCAGCGATAAAAATAATGAATCCCATATTACGTATACTTTTAATTTTTGTTTGTAATCCACTTAACCCTGCCAATAATCCAGTTAAAGAAAACAGAATCCAATATAAAGTAGTTGAAATAGGGATGATTGTATTGCTCTCCACTCCCATGCCCCAAAAAACAAAAGGTAGTGTGACAAAGGAAAAGCTAAGTAGCCCCATTAAACCGACAAATAATTTACGATGTTTCATGCTAGTAACAATTAAGAAAATACCACCGAAAAATCCACATAACACAAGGAGTGGCATATAAACAACCCAAAGTAAGCTCAACATATATAATCTCCTTCTATGTAATCAGTTATATTTTACTACATGAGGTTTATTTTGGATATTATTAATAAATATGTATAAATTGATAGAAATGAGAAGTGATGATACGAATTAATAGATATAGAGAACGTTAGAGAGGAGGGTGCATATGAAAATTACAGAAGAGAACGTTGCAATGCAGCTAAGGAAAAGGAATGAAAAAGCATTATACTTTATTATCGACCAGTACGGTGGACTTATAAAAAGTATTATTCAGAAGCATCTAGCTTCGTTTCAAGATGTACAAGAAGAATGTATGGATGATGTGTTATTGGCGATTTGGAATCATATTGAAAAGTATGATGAAGAGAAGAATACTTTAAAAAATTGGATCGCAGCTATTACAAAATATAAATCTATCGATTATGCGAGGAAATATGCGAAAACAGTAAATGAAAAAGGGTTAGATCAAATAGGTGAAATAGCGGTGCATACCGATACGACTAAAAATGAAATTAGTAATGATATGGATCATATATTAGATCATTTAAAGAAGAATGATAAAGAAATCTTTATGAAGCATTACGTGGAAGAAGACAGTGTAGAAAATATTGCAGAGAAAATGGGAGTGAAAACTTCTTTTATATACAATCGTCTATCGAGAGGACGGAAGAAGTTAAGGTCATTATTTTTACATAACCGGATGAAATAAATAAGAAAAGAGGTGAAGAAAATGAAAGATCCATATGAAATGTTAAATGATATAAAAATGGATGAGAATGAATATGAAGGGGTTAACTTAACTCACATAGAGAAACAGAAAATAAAAAAGCGAGTTCGTAAAAAAATAAACAAGAACAAAGTTCATACGAAACGGAATGTAGCGATTGTAACATCGGCTGCCGTATTATTTATGATGATGATGACTGTAGATATGAGAAGGATGATTGCGGATATACCGTTAATTGGAAGTAAAATGGAAGACTACGTAAACAGTAGAGGAGAACCTTTAAAAGAATATACAACGACAATAGGGCAAACAGTTTATGATAACGGTGTAGAAGTGCGGTTAGATGAAGTGATGATAGATGAAGGGCAGATTATTGTTAATAGTACGTTTAAGTCTAACAGTGTTAATCTAGGAGATATTTTTTTACCGCACCCAGATGTCTATATAAATGGAAAAGAGTTAAATGGTAGTGGTGGTGGAGGTAATCAAAAAGTAAACGATTATACATACACATTTTTTACTACTACAGATTTGAAAGATTCACAAATGAATCTAATGGAATTGGATGGGGAACTAGATATACAAATTGTATATAGAAGACTTATGCCGTTAAAAGGTAAAACCTCAATAAAAGGAGAATGGGGATTTTCTTTTAAAGCATCTGGAGATAAATTAAAAGCTGAAACGAAAACAATCCCAATCTATAAGCATTTTAAATTAGAAAATGGTCAAAAAATAGAAGTGGAAAATTTAAAAGTTTCCCCTATATCTATAAAATTGAACTATAAGATGTTGAATGGAACAAAGTTAGATGTAACATTTATCGGGAAAGATCAAGATGGGAAAGAGCTAAAACTGGTTTCAGGACATACACTATCGAAAAATAGTTATTGGCGTTTTGAAAAACTAGAAGACAGTGTAACGAAAATTGTACTGACACCTGTCCTAACTTCTGGTGAAGAAGGAGAAAGGAAAATGGATTATCGAAAAGTGTTAACGGAAGAAGAGTTTGAAGTTGTGATAAAAGAGTAGAAAGAGGTATCGCGATGATACCTCTTTTTAACTCAAGAATGCCAACACATTATTCATAATATGAAATAACATAGCTGGAATAATGGATTTTGTTTTTTTACACAAAATAGCCATTAATAATCCCATGAAGAAAGTAATGACCATTACGCCAAGTGAGTATGTATGAGCGATACCGAAGAAGAAACTTGTTATGATGGCTGCAATCCAAAATGGAAAGCGTTCTGAGAAGAAGCGAAGTATAAAGCCACGGAAAATAAGCTCTTCAAAAATTGGTGTAAGTATTGCGAAACCGAGAAGTAATAATATTTGATACTGCTTAAAAACGTCTAAGTTTAATGCGGAAGATTGCTGCTTTGTTGCGTCTTGGAACATATAATTTAACAAGATGTAGTTGAGTATAATGTTTATAGCGAAGAAAAGAAGTAAGTATACGTATGTACGCCATTCTTTAAGTGCTTTAAAGTTAAATGATTGTAGTAGTAATTTTTTTGCGGGTTGGAATTTAAAAATGAAGAATAACAACACGGCTAGTTGTAATACGATACTTGCAGTATTTACGATCGATTCATACAGGGCAATTTGTTTTTTATCTGTAAGCCCTGCTGTATAAATTGTTAAGGGCATTGCGAGGAACACAGTAATAAGTCCGGTTCCGAAAAAAGCGAATAAAACGGAGCTAATAAATTGTCCCCATGACATAGAGAATTTCTGTTCATTAGAAAGTTGTGTAGCGGATTGCATTTATAAAATCACCTCTTTATATTTATATATTTAATTATAAGGTATTTTGTTTTTGTATGTAATATTTAAATATTACATACAAAGGTGTATTTTCCATAAAATAATAAAAGAGGTATCACCCTATAGTGATGCCTCTTTCTTATTGATAACTATGTTCTGCTTTATTATTAGATTTTTGTTGCTCTATTTGCAATTCGCGTTCTACCAATCGGTCTAATTGCTGAATAGCTTTTAATGCTTTTTCATAAGAAATCGTTCTATAATGGTGCGCTCCGCCCGGTTCTTCATCTGCTTCGTCTGCCCATTTAATAATGTTTTGAAGAGATGTTCTTTCAATTTCTTGCTGTACTAAGAAAGAATCTGTATGAAGAAGAATCGCGATAGAAATTTCTTTTGCTAGTTTCGGATGTTCTCCTAATCTAATAAGTAATTTATGAGCTCTTTCTGCTCCTTTAATCGCATGGATATCATTCTTTTTATACAAGTCATAGTCCCATTCTCCCTCACTGTACCATGTGTGATGTCCGATATCATGAAGGAAACCAGCTTTTGTTGCAGCATCGACTGAGGCATGATGCTTTTTCGCTAAGTGAAACGCATGGTAAGCGACAGCAATCGCGTGGACCATTCCAGAACGGTTCACATATTTTTGTGTAATGTGGTGTTTAAAAACTTGTTCAAGCGTAATACGTTGCATAAAACATTCACTCCTTTTATCTAATGATGTATATGAAGAAAAATCGATCGGTTTAAATGTATTTTGAACATTGTACTCCATTGGGGTAGCGTTAGTAAAGTAGAAATGTTTAGGAGAAGAAAAAAATTTTTCGTGAAAAAATCACCTTAGCTTATGCGAAGGTGATTTTCAAATTGCTTATTTTTTTAGTCCTTGCTCTAATGTTTCTAACATTTCGTGCTTTTCATTTTCATCAGCATTTTTCCAAATGACTTCGAATAAAACACCAAGACCTGGAAGCATTTTTTCTTCACCGCTTTGAATCGCATCGACAATTGTTTCTTGCAATTGATCTTGTGAATTTCCAGATACATTTGCTAATACAGCACCACGTAAATTAAAACTCATTGCTTTCACCTCTTCTTCAGAATTGAAACTGACGTTAGTTTTTGTTCTTTTTTATGTAAATATGTATGAAAAATAGGCTATAATGATAAGACAAGAAGAGAGGGAAATACATATTATGAAAAACATTGATTCAGTACAAAACCCGCGTGTAAAGCAGTGGAAAAAGCTGCAGACGAAAAAAGAGCGCGATAAAAAAGGTTTATTTTTTGTAGAAGGATTCCACTTAGTCGAGGAAGCTTTAAAAGCAGGAGTTGTAACAGAACTTATCGTTTCTGATCAGACAGATCTTCCGAAAGATTGGACAGTTAATGATGTGGAAATGTATATCGTACCTGAAGCAATCGTAAAAATACTTCGCGAAACAGAAACGACGCAAGGCGTATTTGCTGTTTGTGAGAAACACGAGAGTGAAGTAGCTCTTGCTGATGGGAAGTTTCTTTTATTAGATGGCCTTCAAGACCCAGGTAACTTAGGGACAATTATTCGTACAGCTGATGCAGCTGGTATTCATGCCGTTGTGCTTGGAGAAGGATGCGTTGATGCATATAATAGTAAAGTGCTTCGCTCTACACAAGGTTCTATTTTCCATTTACCAGTTGTAAAAGGTAACTTAGAAGAATGGGTAGACAAGTTAAAAGAAAACAACGTTCCTGTATATGGAACAGCTCTTGAAAATGGAGTTCCGCACGTTGAAGTAACACCAGCTGGTAGTTTTGCATTAATTGTAGGAAATGAAGGAAGCGGCGTAAGCCAAGAAATTCTTGCGAAAACGGATCAAAACTTGTATATTCCGATTTACGGCGGGGCAGAATCATTAAATGTTGCGGTTGCAGCAGGGATTTTAACGTATTATTTGCAAAGCCCAGTTGCGAACAAATAAAAAACTTCTTATAATAAGTTGAAGTATATTATATTAAAAGTTAAATAACGAAAAACGTTGATAGAGAAGAGTAACTTACAAAATCGCCATATAGGGAGAGAATGCCTTAGACTGAAAGCATTCTTATGGTAGACGGAAGTGAATTCACCTCTGGAGTTGACGCCAGGACCATATATATGTAAAGGCGTTCCGGTCAGAATTGATCGTTATAACTAATGAGTGGGCAGACTTGTTCTGTCAATTTAGGGTGGTACCGCGAATTTACCTCGTCCCTTTTTGGGAGCGGGGTTTTTTTATTTTTAAAATTAGGAGGGTTCCAAATGGAAGCACGTTTAAAAGAGCTAAAGCAAAAAGCGTTAGAGCTTATTGAAGAAGCGAAAGAGCTAAAAGGCTTAAACGACGTACGCGTAGCGTACTTAGGAAAAAAAGGTCCAATTACAGAAGTGTTACGTGGCATGGGAAAATTATCAGCAGAAGAGCGTCCACGTATGGGAGCATTAGTAAATGAAGTACGTGAAGCGATTCAAACGCGTCTAGATGACAAAATTGGTAACTTAGAAAAAGCAGTCATTGAAGCGAAATTAGCTACTGAAACAATTGATGTTACACTACCAGGTCGTCCTGTTGAAACAGGTTGTCACCATCCGTTAACAGCTGTTGTTGAACAAATTGAAGATGTATTCATCGGTATGGGTTATGAAGTAGCTGAAGGAACAGAAGTAGAAAAAGACTACTACAACTTCGAAGCATTAAACTTACCGAAAGATCACCCAGCGCGTGATATGCAAGATACATTCTACATTACAGAAGAAACGTTACTACGTACACATACATCTTCTGTGCAAGCACGTACGATGGAAAATAATAAAGAAAAAGGCCCGATTAAAATTATTTGTCCTGGTAAAGTGTATCGCCGCGATGACGATGATGCGACGCATTCACACCAGTTCATGCAAATTGAAGGTCTTGTAATTGATAAAAACATTCGTATGAGTGACTTAAAAGGTACACTACAAGTATTCGTGAAAAAGATGTTCGGTGAAGACCGTGAAATCCGTCTTCGTCCAAGTTTCTTCCCATTCACAGAGCCATCTGTAGAGATGGATATTTCTTGTATGATGTGTCACGGCAAAGGTTGCGGCACTTGTAAAGGAACTGGCTGGATCGAAATTTTAGGCGCAGGTATGGTTCATCCGAACGTACTTGAAATGGCTGGTTATGATTCAAAAGAATATCAAGGTTTCGCATTCGGTATGGGCGCAGAGCGTATCGCAATGTTGAAATACGGCGTAGATGACATTCGTCATTTCTATACAAATGATGTACGTTTCTTACAACAATTCAAACGAGCGTAAGGGAAGGAGAGGATAAGTATGTTCGTATCATATCGTTGGTTACAAGAGTATGTAGATATTAAAGATGTAACAGCACAAGAACTAGCAGACAAAATCACGAAAAGTGGTATTGAAGTAGAAGGTGTTGAAGTATTAAATAAAGGTGTAAAAGGTGTTGTAGTTGGTCACGTATTAGAATGTGAAAAACACCCAGAAGCTGATAAATTAAACAAATGCTTAATCGATATCGGTGAAGAAGAACCAGTTCAAATTATTTGTGGAGCTGCTAACATTGCAAAAGGTTTAAAAGTACCAGTTGCAAAAGTTGGCGCTGTACTTCCTGGTAACTTTAAAATTAAAAAAGCAAAACTACGTGGTGAAGCTTCTCACGGTATGGTTTGTGCTCTTCAAGAGCTTGGTATTGATGGAAAGTTAGTTTCAAAAGAATATGCAGATGGTATCTTCATCTTCCCAAGTGACGCTGAAGTTGGTGCAGATGCACTTGAAATTTTAAACTTACACGATGAAGTACTTGAGCTTGGTTTAACACCAAACCGTGCAGATTGCTTAAACATGTTAGGTGTTGCATATGAAGTCGCTGCTATTTATGGCCGTGAAGTAAAACTTCCAGCTATCAGCTTACAAGAAGCAGCAGAAAAAACTTCTGATTACATTTCTGTAAGTGTAGAAGCGAAAGAAGAAAACCCATTATATATTGCAAAAATGGTGAAGAACGTAAAAATTGGTCCATCACCAATGTGGATGCAAACGCGCCTTATGGCAGCTGGCATTCGTCCAATTAGCAATGTAGTTGATATTACAAACTACATTTTAATGGAATACGGTCAACCGTTACATGCATTCGATTACGATAAATTAGGTTCAAAAGAAATCGTTGTTCGTCTTGCAAAAGAAGGCGAAAAAATTGAAACGTTAGATGATCAAGAGCGTACATTACAAGAACACCACCTTGTAATTACAAACGGAACAAAAGCTTTAGCTGTTGCTGGTGTAATGGGCGGAGCGGATTCTGAAGTTACAAATGAGACAGTGAACGTTTTAATCGAGTCTGCATACTTTGCAGGTCAAACAGTACGCCGTACATCAAAAGACTTAGGTCTTCGTAGTGAATCAAGTGCACGTTTTGAAAAAGGAATCGATCCAACACGTACATTTGAAGCAATTCAACACGCAGCTGCTTTAATGGCGAAATACGCTGGCGGAGAAGCACTTGAAGGTGTAGTAGAAGCTGATAACTTACAAGTACAAGAGCGTACAGTATCTGTTACTGCTGAAAAAGTAAACCGTGTATTAGGTACAAATATTTCTGCAAGTGAAATGGGTACAATGTTTACAAACTTAAAATTCCCATTCACAGAAGTAGAAGGAACATTCCATGTGAATGTACCAGCACGTCGTCCTGATATTACAATTTCAGAAGACTTAGTAGAAGAAGTGGGTCGCCTATACGGTTATGACCACATTCCAGTTACATTACCGTCTGGAACAATGACTCGTGGTAAATTAACATCAGCACAAACGAAACGTCGTAAAGTACGTCGCTTCTTAGAAGGTGCTGGTTTATATGAAGCAATCACGTATTCATTAACAAGTGCTGACAAAGCGAAACAATATATGGTTGAGCTAAACGAAAAGGCGCCTGTAAATCTTGCACTTCCAATGAGTGAAGAGCGCAGCCAACTTCGTTTAAGCTTAGTGCCACAATTGTTAGAAGCAGTTTCATACAACGTTGCACGTAAAAACGATAGCGTTGCTTTATACGAAGTAGGTTCTATCTTCTTACCAACAGAAGCAGGAGAACTTCCGAAAGAAGAACAACATCTTGCAGGTGTTATGACAGGTCTTGCTCTTCACCATGCATGGCAAGGTGAGAAGAAAGTAGTAGACTTCTTCGTTGTGAAAGGTGTACTAGAAGGATTATTCGACGTACTTGGCGTTTCAAATCAAATCACTTATGCACCAGCAAAACGTGAAGGTATGCACCCAGGTCGTACAGCTGACATCGTATTAGATGGCGAAGTAATTGGTTTCATCGGTCAATTGCACCCAGAAGCAGAAAAACAATTAGATGTGAAAAATACATTCGTATTCGAACTATCTCTTGTAAAAGTATTTGGTGCAGACGCAGAAGAAACTTACTACGCAGCAATTCCACGTTTCCCATCTATGACACGTGATATGGCTGTTGTCGTAACAAAAGAAACAAAAGCTGGTGAAATGAAGCAAGTCATTGCTGAAGCTGGCGGACAACTTCTGAAAGACGTAACACTATTCGACTTATACGAAGGTGAAAAAATGGAAGAAGGCAAGAAATCACTTGCATTCTCTATGACTTACTTCGATGCAGAACGTACGTTAACAGATGAAGAAGTAACAGAAGCACATAACCGTGTATTAACAACGGTAGAAGAGAAATTTGGTGCGGAGTTACGTAAGTAATGAGAAATTGCCGGATTAATTCCGGCAATTTTTTTATGACATGATTGTCGATATATGATAAAAATCGCCGATAAATATTAAGGCATCTTGCATCTTTCTCTCGAATGTAGTACATTAATTTTAGTTTAACAAAATGAAAGACGATGATAAGGAAAAGTAGTATATACTATAATCCAAAGCGAGTCAGGGACGGTGAGAGCCTGATGAGGCGGTATATGTGAAGAACACCTTGGAGTTGCTAACCGAAATTGAATCTTGTATTCAAGAGTAGACTTAGACGGGAATCCGGCCTGTTACAAACCGGGAAGTATGTATTACATACGAGTTAAAGTTGGTCTTTATGACAAATTGGGTGGTACCGCGAAGTTTAACCTTTCGTCCCTTTATGGATGAAAGGTTTTTTTGTATTTAAATATATCAGCAAAGGAGAATTTCACTATGGAAAACACATTAGTAAAAAGTCTGTATAGAGATACAGATAAATACGCAGGTCAAACAGTACAAGTATCAGGGTGGATTCGTAACTTACGTGATTCAAAAGCATTTGGTTTCATCGAATTAAACGACGGTAGCTTCTTCAAAAGCGTTCAAATCGTTTTCGATACAGAGTTAGAAAACTTCAAAGAAATTGCAAAACTTCCACTTAGCTCTTCAGTTAAAGTAGAAGGTAAAGTAATTGCAACGCCTGGAGCGAAGCAACCATTTGAAATTAAAGCAGAAAAAATTGATATCGAGGGATTATCAGATTCTGATTACCCACTTCAAAAGAAACGTCACACGTTTGAATACTTACGTACAATCGCTCACTTACGTCCAAGAACAAATGCATTCTCTGCAACGTTCCGTGTACGTTCTGTCGCAGCATTTGCGATTCACCAGTTCTTCCAAGAGCGTGGATTCGTACATGTTCACACACCGATCATCACTGGTAGTGATACAGAAGGTGCAGGCGAAATGTTCCGCGTAACAACGCAAGATTTAAACAACGTATCAAAAGGCGAAGACGGACAAGTTGATGAATCAAAAGACTTCTTCGGCAAAGAAACAAACTTAACAGTAAGTGGACAGCTGAACGCTGAAGCTTATGCATTAGCATTCCGTGACGTATACACATTCGGACCTACATTCCGTGCGGAAAACTCAAACACAACTCGCCACGCTGCTGAGTTCTGGATGGTTGAGCCGGAGATTGCATTCGCTGAATTAGGCGATGTAATGGATCTTACAGAAGATATGCTGAAATATGCAATGAAGTACGTACTAGAGCATGCACCAGAAGAAATGGAATTCTTCAACAGCTTCGTTGATAAAACAGTTCTAGAGCGCATGAACAACGTAATCAACTCTGACTTCGGTCGTATCACATATACAGAAGCAATTAAAGTGCTTCAAGAGTCAGGTGCTGACTTCAAATACCCAGTAGAATGGGGTATTGACTTACAAACAGAGCACGAAAGATACTTATCAGAAGAAATCTTCAAACGTCCTGTATTCGTAACTGACTATCCAAAAGACATTAAAGCGTTCTACATGCGTATGAATGAAGATGGAAAAACAGTAGCTGCTACTGACCTTCTAGTTCCTGGCATCGGCGAATTAATCGGCGGAAGTCAACGTGAAGAAAGAATGGACGTTTTAGTAGATAGAATTAAAGAACTAGGTATGAACGAAGAGGACTACTGGTGGTACTTAGAACTTAGAAAATACGGCGGTACAAAACACGCTGGATTCGGTCTAGGTTTCGAGCGCTTCCTAATGTACATCACTGGTATGGCTAACATCCGTGACGTAATTCCATTCCCAAGAACTCCAGGTTCTTCTGAGTTTTAAGATATGAAAAAAGCGAGAGGAATTCCTCTCGCTTTTTATTTTGTATATTGTATAGTTTATTCTCCCGTAGCAAAAAGTAACGCGAAGGGGTGAATATAAATGAGTAAAAAAGTAAAAAAAGATCATTCAAGATCAAGCCTTGGTTCTCCAGAAGTAGAAGGACAAGGAACGACGGCACATGAAACAGGTTCTCATAAAGTATCTTCATCAAATAAGAAGCAGAAAAGAAGTTAACATAAAAAAGGAGAGTCTTGGCGGCTCTCCTTTTTTTATATGTATTACACCTTATTATCATTAATCTCTTTTGTAATCTTATCTACATCTTTGTCTAATCGATCTAAATAGAAAAACCATAGTAAGCTCATGAGCACGTAGTAGATGGCCATCACACCAAGATTATCAGATATATTTTCGAATGTGGATTTAGTAGTGAAAAAAGCTCCCCAAATGGTAGAAATAGTGAGGTAAGAAAGCGGACCAACGAGATGTACGAAAACATATAATAACTTTTTAACCTTTAAAGCGTTCATATGATTTCCCTCCCTATGTAAATAATCTTTTTCTTCTAATCATACATTCAAGTTCCTCACAGAAGTGTTGTAGTTTTGCTGGATTATGTATTAACAAGCGGGCATCGTGTTTCCTGATAAAGTGAAACTTTAATCAGTGGGGGTTTTCTTCATCCCCCACTGATTATTAGTTGAACCAATCGGACTTTTATGGACAGTTGATCCCCCACCTAACTTCTTTGCTTTCGCTGAAATTTGAGGTGGGGGTCTTACTGTCCATTAAAGCGGGATAAATCTTCGAATCCGAAAGTTTAATAAGAAAGACCGGCCATAACGCTCTATTAAATCGTTGAACGCTCGTTGCTCACTTAGTAGTTGAATGCTTTCTCTAATTTGAAACTGTCTTTCGTGTGGATCACCTAGTAAAATATTTAGAATCATTTGTAGAAGTAGCAATGGGAATCCTCTCCTGTGTTAGAATAATCTGTATATTTTAATTGTAACAAAATTATAAGGACAATAGTAGAGTGAAACAAAAACAGGAGTTTGTAGGCTCCTGTTTTTGTCGATACTATTTTAATAAGCGAAGCGCCTTCTCCCTATTAGCGAAATGCATTTTCGCAAACTCAGGTAATCTTTCTTCACCAAGTTTTTGAATTAATTTAGCAGCGGCGATATCAACTTGTTTACCAGCACCTTTTGGAAGTGGCATACCAGCTTTTTTGCTTAGTTCATCAAACTGTTTTACGAATGAGTAACGAGCTAAAATAGAAGCAGCGGCTACTGCTAAATGAACGCTTTCACCTTTCGTTGCGAAGTAAACATTTTCACGCTGTACCTGTTTTTGTTTTGCTAAATATTTGTAGTATGTATCAGGTTGTGTGAATTGATCGATTAAGACGCCTTCAGGTTTTGTAGGTGCGATTTTTGTTAATAAGTTTGTAATAGCTTTATTATGTAGCAAAGCTTTTAACTTACCTTGGTTGTTTCCTTTATTAAATAGCTCGTTATATTTTTCGTTATGAAGGACAAGAGAGCTGTAAGGAACAACGTGTAGAAGTTGTTTCGCAATGGCAGAAATTTGATCGTCATTTAAGTTTTTAGAGTCTTTTACACCAAGTTCTTTTAAAAGTGGGATTTGCTTCGCATCCACATATACAGCAACTACTGTCATCGGTCCGAAGAAATCACCAGTACCAACTTCATCTGACCCTACGATGGACATTGTACCAATGGAAGCAGGCGGTGCATAACGGTGTGAATCGACAGATTTTTTTACAGCTGTTTTCGGTGTTTGAGAGACAGATTGCCAACGAGAAGCTTCTGCTTCAGCACGTCCTCCTTGGAACATTACTTTTCCAGATTTATAAGCTGTAATCGTGCAAGATGGCACCTTTGCCATGAAGATCCCGCCTTGTGGAATTTTCGGGCTAAGCGATTGTTTATATTGTTGTTTCATGTCTTCAATTACTGTAGAACTTGTTTGTATTACGATAGAATTTGACAAGATGGTCGCTCCTTTTTTTATATTGTTATTTTTATCATATCGGATTGTTCTTTCTGTTTCCATAATATGATGGTTCATGGTATGATAAACTTTAGGATTCTGTACGTGATTGGAGGCCGGTGAGTTGTCACAACAAAAGGGAAAGAAAAGTCGAATTAATGTAGAAATCTATGGTCAACAATATTCAGTTGTTGGCGATGAAAGTACAAGTCATATCCGCATGGTAGCAGCGATTGTGGATGATAAAATGCGCGAACTCAATGCCAAGAATCCTTCGCTTGACACGAGTAGACTAGCGGTATTGACGGCGGTAAACGTCATACACGATTACATAAAATTAAAAGAAGAACATGAGAAATTGAAAGAAAGTATGACAAAAAAAGGAATGGAATAACATGATTGATATTATTATCATTTTACTGCTTGTTATGGGATTTTTCCTCGGCTTACGCAGAGGGTTTATTCTGCAACTTGTAAAGTTAACAAGCTTTATTATCGCATACCTTGTTGCATACTGGTACTGTAAAGATTTAGCGCCAGCACTTGCGAAATTTATTCCGTATCCATTTGATAAAAACGTATCTGTTCCAGAATGGATTGATGCAAATAATATTGAGACAGTATTTTATCAAGCACTTGCGTTTATCATATTGTTTATTATTACAAAAATTGCACTTTCATTACTTGGTAATTTGTTAAATATGTTTGCAGAAATACCGGTTTTAAAGCAAGTCAATGCGTTTGCGGGGGCAATCCTCGGATTTTTAGAAGTATATATTATTTTGTTTGTTTTAATTATCGTTGGAAACATCCTTCCGATTGAACAAATACAAACACCATTACAAAAATCATCAATTAGCAAAATAATTGTAGACGATACACCGATTCTCTCTGAAAAGGTGAAGGAACTATGGCAGACAGGTAGCAGAGTATAACTTCTCTTTTTTCGGAAAGAGGAGTTTTTTTCTATGAAAGAAAGGCGGGGTAATGATGAAAGTAAATAAAAAACAAGTTATTAAATTATTAGAGACAATCGGCCTGTTTATGGAACTAAAGGGCGCGAATCCATTTAAAATATCTGCATTTCGTAAAGCGGCAGCAGCACTAGAAAGTGATGATCGTAGTCTTTCTGAGATTGAAGATTTCACTAAGATTCCGGGCATTGGAAAAGGAACAGCAGCAGTTATTCAAGAATATATAGAATCGGGAACATCTGAAGTGTTACAAGAGCTTGAACAAGAAGTGCCAAGTAGTTTATTACCATTATTAAAATTGCCAGGCCTTGGTGGTAAAAAGGTAGCTAAGTTATATAAAGAACTTGGTGTTGTTGATATGGAATCGCTAAAAGCGGTTTGTGAGGAAAATAAAGTACAAGCTTTAGCAGGTTTCGGTAAGAAAACAGAAGAGAAAATATTAGAAGCAATCGATCAAGTAGGATCTCGTCCAGAGCGTTTACCAATCGCAATGGTATTGCCTATTGCCGGGGAAATAGAGGAGAAATTGTCGAATATTGCTGAAGTAATTCGTTTCTCTCGCGCTGGTAGTTTGCGCCGTGTTCGTGAAACAGTGAAAGATTTAGACTTTATCATTGCAACGACAGAACCAGCTGCAGTACGTGAGCATTTACTGCAATTTGATAATATGATTGAGGTAATCGCAAGTGGAGATACGAAAGTTTCTGTTCGTCTTCAATATGAATATGATATTTCAATTGATTTCCGTTTAGTACAACCAGAAGAATTTATTACAACTCTTCACCATTTCACAGGATCAAAAGACCATAACGTAAAAATGCGTCAAATCGCGAAAGATAGAGGCGAGAAAATTAGTGAGTACGGTGTAGAAAACTTAGAAACAGGTGAAGTGAGAACATTTGAAACAGAAGAGGAGTTCTTCGCTCATTTCGGTCTTCCATTTATCCCGCCAGAAGTGCGTGAAGATGGAAAAGAAATTGAATTAATTAAAGAGTATCCAAACTTAATTCAATTCTCTGATATACAAGGTGATTTACATATGCATACAACATGGAGTGACGGTGCTTTTTCAATTGAGGAAATGGTACAGGCATGTCGTGCTCGTGGATATAAGTTTATGGCGATTACCGACCATTCACAATACTTAAAAGTAGCGAACGGTTTAACGAAAGAGCGCCTTCGTGAACAAGCGAAAGAAATTGAACGCATGAATGAAAAGTATCCAGACATTACAATTTTACGCGGAATTGAAATGGATATTTTACCGGATGCAACACTTGATTTTGATGATGAAGTATTAGCAGAATTAGATTATGTTATTGGAGCGATTCACTCTAGCTTCTCACAAGACCGTGAAACGATTATGAAACGTCTTCGCACTGCGCTAGAGAATAAGCATGTCACAATGATTGCTCATCCGACAGGACGTCTTCTTGGACGTCGCGCAGGCTATGATGTGGATACAGATTTATTAATTGAACTCGCAAAAGAAACAAATACAGTTTTAGAATTAAATGCGAATCCAAACCGTCTAGATTTAAGCGCGAAATTATTAAAACAAGCACAAGATGCTGGTGTAAAAGTAGCGATTAATACGGATGCTCATACACTTGAAATGTTAGAAGATATGGAAACAGGTGTAGCGGCAGCACGTAAAGGTTGGATTCAAAAAGATAACGTGATTAACACGTGGGATATTGAACGTTTATTAGACTATATTAAACGTAATAAGTAACACAAGGGGGACCTGCAACATGTTAGAAAGAACGTTGCGTGTATTAGAATATAATAAAGTAAAAGAACAATTACTTGAACATACAGCCTCTTCACTTGGTCGTGACAAAGTGAAGCATTTAGTGCCGAGCACTGATTTTGAAGAAATTGTAGAAATGCAAGATACAACGGATGAAGCAGCAAAAGTCATTCGTTTAAAAGGTAATGCACCATTAGGTGGTATTACGGATATTCGCTCAAATGTGAAGCGTGCAAAGATTGGAAGTATGTTAAGCCCAAATGAACTACTTGATATTGCCAATACGATGTATGGTAGTCGCAATATGAAACGTTTCATTGAAGATATGGTTGATAATGGTGTCGAGTTGCCAATTTTAGCAACTCATGTCGCTCAAATTGTATCTTTATATGATTTAGAAAAGAAAATTACAAATTGCATTGGTGACGGCGGAGAAGTAGTCGATAGCGCAAGTGATAAACTGCGTGGTATTCGTACTCAAATTCGTACTGCAGAAAGCCGTATTCGTGAAAAGTTAGAAAATATGACGCGTTCTTCAAACGCGCAAAAGATGCTATCTGACGCGATTGTAACGATACGTAACGAACGTTACGTAATCCCAGTAAAACAAGAATACCGAGGCGTATATGGCGGTATTGTTCACGATCAATCAGCTTCTGGGCAAACGTTATTTATTGAACCGCAAGTCATTGTAGAATTAAATAACGCGCTTCAAGAAGCACGAGTGAAAGAAAAACAAGAAATTGAACGCATCTTATTGATGTTAACAGAAGAAGTGGCAGTAGAAGCGGATATCGTTTTATCTAACGTAGAAGTAGTTGCGAATCTTGACTTCATTTTTGCGAAAGCTTTTTATGCGAAGCGTATTAAAGCAACGAAGCCAATCGTAAATAACGAGCGTTATATGGATTTAAGACAAGCGCGCCATCCGCTTATTGATCCAGAAATTATCGTGCCGAATAACATTATGTTAGGTAAAGATTTCACGACAATTGTTATTACAGGACCGAATACAGGTGGTAAAACAGTTACGCTGAAAACAGTTGGTATTTGTGTATTAATGGCGCAATCTGGTCTTCATATTCCAGTAATGGATGAGTCAGAGATTTGTGTATTTAAAAACATTTTTGCTGATATTGGTGATGAGCAATCGATTGAACAAAGTTTAAGTACGTTCTCCTCACATATGGTGAACATTGTTGATATTTTAGAAAAAGCTGATTTCGAAAGCTTAGTTTTATTCGATGAATTAGGTGCTGGAACAGACCCGCAAGAAGGGGCTGCATTAGCAATTTCAATTTTAGATGAAGTATGTAATCGTGGTGCTCGCGTTGTTGCTACGACGCATTATCCAGAATTAAAAGCATACGGATATAACCGTGAGCAAGTTATTAATGCGAGCGTTGAGTTCGACGTGAACACGTTAAGCCCAACGTATAAATTATTAATCGGTGTACCAGGACGTAGTAATGCTTTCGAAATTTCGAAGCGCCTTGGCTTATCTGATCGTGTGATTGATCAAGCTCGTAACCACATTAGTACAGATACAAACAAAATTGAAAATATGATTGCGAAGTTAGAAGAAAGTCAAAAGAATGCAGAGCGTGACTGGAACGAAGCAGAAGCACTTCGTAAGCAATCTGAAAAACTACATCGCGAATTACAGCGTCAAATTATTGAATTTAATGATGAGCGCGATGAAAAATTATTAAAAGCGCAAAAAGAAGGGGAAGAAAAAGTCGAAGCTGCAAAGAAAGAAGCAGAAGGCATTATTCAAGAACTTCGTCAATTGCGTAAAGCACAGCTTATAAACGTGAAAGACCATGAGCTAATTGAAGCGAAGAGCCGTCTAGAAGGCGCAGCACCAGAGCTTGTGAAGAAACAAAAAGTAAACGTGAAAAACACAGCGCCAAAACAACAATTACGTGCAGGCGATGAAGTAAAAGTATTAACGTTCGGTCAAAAAGGTCAATTACTTGAAAAGGTAAGTGATACAGAGTGGAGCGTACAAATTGGTATTCTGAAGATGAAAGTGAAAGAATCCAATATGGAATACATTAATACACCGAAGCAAACTGAGAAAAAAGCAGTTGCAAGTGTGAAGGGTAGAGATTACCACGTTTCATTGGAACTTGATCTTCGCGGTGAACGTTATGAAGATGCAATGATGCGCGTTGAAAAATATTTAGACGATGCACAGCTTGCAAGCTATCCTCGTGTATCAATCATTCACGGTAAAGGAACAGGAGCACTTCGCCAAGGTGTACAAGATTATTTGAAGAAGCATCGCGGTGTGAAGAATTACCGTTACGGTGACATGGGCGAGGGAGGCCTAGGCGTAACAGTTGTCGAATTAAAATAGCAAACAACGAAACAAAGGGGAAACCATTATATGTTTATGGACAAACTTGCAAAAGTATTGTTAGCTTGTTGTGGAATATTTTTGGTGATTGGGGTTATTTATTTAGTTGTTTTTGCGAAGTAAACGAGCGTCAATCGAGGCATAATGATATTGCCATAGATTGACGCTTTTAATATATATGAAAAGGAATAAAATATGAAAATCAACCAATACATAAGCGCAGCAAAATCTTGCTCAAGACGCGAAACAGACCGCCTTATTAAAGCAGGAAGCGTAGCTATTAACGGTGAAATTTGTAAGCACGGTGCACTCGTGAGTGATGGTGATGTTGTAACGATTGATGGACTGGTTATTGCCAAAGAAGAGAAGGAAAAGGTGTATATCGCCTTTCATAAACCAGTTGGCATTACTTGTACAGCAGCCGATCATATTGAAGATAATATTATTGATTATATTAATTATCCAGAGCGTATCTTTCCTGTTGGACGATTAGATAAAGCGTCGGAAGGACTTATTTTATTAACGAATGACGGCGGGATTGCGAATCAAATTTTACATGGTGATCATGAGCACGAGAAAGAATATGTTGTTACTGTCGATAAGCCGTTTACAGATTGGTTTATTAATGAGATGTCCAGCGGTGTAAAGATTAAAGATGGAATGACGAAGCCATGTAAAGTGACGAGAGTGGATCAATCTACATTTCGGATCGTTTTAACACAAGGAATGAACAGACAAATTCGTAGGATGAGTCGTGCTTTCGGGTTTACTGTAACTAAGCTAAAGCGAATTCGCATTATGAATATAGAGCTAGATAATCTAGAAGTGGGAAAATGGCGTAGCGTTACAGCTGAGGAATTACAAATATTAATAGGGCAGTTATAGGGAGGGAAAATTTTCTCCCTATATTTTTTTGTCAGAAAAAATAAAACTATTGATTTTTTAAAAAATAGCCCATATAATAAAAAACAACAAGTTTCGACAAGATATTTTATAAAAGTAATGATGAGGACATGAGTTGTTTTTGACGATTCTCAGAGAGGGGAGCCTAGGCTGTGAGCTTCCTAATACGGAAAGACAAACTTACCACCTCTAAACTTCAAGAGTGAACTGCATGATGCATTGTAATTCTTGGCGGATAAAACCGTTATCAATTTACACGAGCTATAAAATGAGCTTATTTTGTTATAAATTCATTTTATTAGAATAAGGGTGGAACCACGATTTCAACACTCGTCCCTTTGTTAGGGACGGGTGTTTTTTGCGTTCTTTTACGGGGAAGTATGCTTGAAAGGGGACATATGACGGATTTTGATTCAGAATATTTTGTTAATAAATCATTTAGGAGGTTAGTAGAAATGAAATCATCTTTAAAGTTTTCTGAGATGTTTGCAATAAGTTTAATGTTATTTGCACTATTTTTTGGTGCAGGTAATATGATTTTTCCGCCAGCGTTAGGACAAGGTGCTGGAACAGATGTATGGATTGCGTTGTTTGGTTTCATCGTAACAGGTGTTGGGTTGCCTTTATTAGGAGTTATCGTTATCGCTCTAAAGGGAGATATTAATGAGCTAGCGGGACGTGTACACCCTGTATTCGCACTTGTTTTTATCACTGCAATTTATTTATGTTTAGGCGTATTCGTAAGTGTTCCACGTACAGGAACTGTTGCTTATGAAATGAGTGTTGCACCGTTTTTACCAAGTGAGATAGCTGGTCAATCGTATCCACTTGTTATCTTTACATTCATTTTCTTTGCCGTAACTTTCTATTTAGCTTTAAACCCATCGAAATTAGTGGGCCGTATCGGTAAAGTATTAACTCCGATTTTATTAGCTGTTATTGCAATTATTGTAGTGAAAGCACTTATTACACCAATTGGAGAATTTGGTGCACCGACAGAAGCATATAGTGCTCCGCTCTTTAAAGGGTTTATTGATGGATATTTAACTTTAGATGGACTTGCAGCACTTGTATTCGGAAATGTTGTTATTAATTCGTTAAAAGCAAAAGGTGTTACAAATAAGAACAGCATTGCAAAAGTAACAATCTTTGCAGGATTTATTGCAGCGCTCGGATTACTTCTTGTTTATTTAGCGCTTGCTTACCTTGGAGCTTCTAGTGTTTCTCTTGGAATGGGAGCAAATGGAGGAATTATTTTAACAAACGTTGTAAATCATTTATTTGGTAGCTACGGCACTCTATTACTAGGAATCGCAATTACAGCAGCATGTTTAACAACTTCTGTAGGTATTGTTGCAGCTTGTGGGGAATATTTTTCTTCCTTATTACCAAAGCTTTCTTATCAAAAAGTCGTTTTCATTTTCTGTGTATTAGCATTTATGGTAGCGAATCTTGGGTTAACTCAGTTAAATGCATTAGCATTACCAATTTTAATAGCGATTTACCCAATTGGTATCGTGCTAATTATATTATCACTTGTTGAAAACTATATTCGTCTTCCTTTAGTAATGTATGTGGGTGGTATTGTAGGAGCATTCATGATCAGCTTTTTCGATGGATTGCACAACGCGAATCTTCAAATTGAGGCATTAGCACCTGTCTTAAATAAAATTCCGTTATACAGTGTAGGGATCGGTTGGTTAGTTCCTGCTCTAGTAGGTATTGTAATTGGATATGTCATTTCTTTGTTTCAAAAGCAAGAAGTTGCTGTAGAAAAATAGAGAAAAGAGGCTTTCTGTGAAAGAAAGTCTCTTTTTTTGTAGAAAAAATTACATATAGGGAAATTTAGATATTAAAAAATTTATACGTAATATAGTTGACAAAAAAATTAGCATTAGGCTAAGATTGACTTAGTTGTGGAAATATTGGAAGGAAGTGAGGAGTGAAAGGTATAAAGTTTTCTATAACGATATCATTTTTGTAGATAGAGGTGATAGAGTAGTTGAATGGTAGTTTTATTTTTTTTGAGCTTCATTGAGAATGATAATCAACAAAAGAGATAGGGTAGGGACTTATGTTAAAATGCGAATCGCTCTTTATAAGGAATAGGGAGGGATATTATTTTTAACATACATTGAGAATGATAATCAATAATATCTATGTTACATAAAAAAATTACAGGTAAATAATGATAGAGGATTATTATTTTTTTCTCGTAAATTGAGAATAATTATCATTTTCAAAAAAGTATGGATGAAGGATAAACAAGGAGGAAGTAAGCCAAATGAGAAAGATTTCTGTATTACCCGCTTTTATTATAACGTTCGTATGTATGCTAGCTTTTCTTGTCATGCCATATGGGAAAGTTTCAGCACAACTAGCTGACGGTACTTATGATATTAACTATGTCATTCAAAAAGCGGAAAATGCTTCAGCATCTATGGCAAATGATTATTTTGAGAAACCAGCTAAGCTAGTTGTGAAAAATGGCGAAATGAGAGTACAAATTCCGATGAATCATAGTGCTTGGATTACAGAATTTAAAGCACCTGAGAACGGGAATTTTGTTGATGCAAAAGTTGTTAGTAAAGATGAATCTGCAGATAAAAGAACTGTAGAGTTTAAAATAGACGATTTATCTAAACCAGCAGCAGCAAAAATTCATGTTGTTGTACCTAACGTAAATTATGACCATAACTACACAATTCGCTTTGCGTTTGATGCAAATGTAAAAGCGGCAGGTGGAGAAAATAAAGCAACTACTGCAACAAAGAATAATGATCAAACAAAAACAGATACAAAAGTAAAAGAAGAAGTGAAGAAAGAAGAGAATAAAGAAGCAAATAAAGAAGCGAACAAAGGAACAAATGAAAGTGGTAAAGCTGAAAAAACAGATAACCCAAAAACAGGCGATGAAGCACGCATCGGATTATTTGCAGCGTTAATTCTTATTTCAGGTGTTTTCTTAATTCGTAAAGTACGTCAAAACTAAATAAAGGAGCGTTATTCCATTGAATAGATATCTTAAAATTGTTGTTGCGATGTGTTTAATGATATTTACATTCATCTCAACATTACAACCTCTTGCAGTTCAAGCAGCTACTAAATTAGCCGATGGTGAATATTCAATTGGTTTTCAAGTTATTAAAGATACGTCAGATGAAATATCTAAAATGAATGACTATGTTATAAGTCCAGCTACTTTAAAAGTAAAAGATGGTAAACAAAAAGTCTCTTTCACTTTAAAGAATAGTGAGTGGATTACGAAGTTTACAACGGAAAAAGATGGTCAGTTTGTTGATGTAAATGTGCTTGGTGAGAATAAAGAGAAGAATACTAGAGTAGTGGAATTCGATGTAGTCGATGTAGCAAACCTTTTAAATGGAAAAGTAAAAGTAGATATCGATGCGATGGATTACCATCATATTTTTGACGTTCGAATTAAATTTGATTCAAGTAGTATTACACTAATTAAGGCAGAAAAACCAAATGAAAAAGAGGATCCAGCAAATAAGCCAGATCCAAATGAAAAACCAGATCCAAGTCAGAAGCCCGACCAAAAGCCTGACTCAGATCAACAACCCAATTCTAACACAATTAACGATGGGAATTATAGCATTCCATTTAAAGTGTTAAAAGATAAGACAGATGAAGAATCTAGAATGAAAGACAAGTTAATAAGTCCAGCCGTATTAAAGGTAGAAAATGGTAAGAAAAAAGCGACTGTAACATTAACAGATAACGCATCAATTAAAAATTTCCAAACAGAAAAAGATGGTTCATTTGTTGATGCAAAAGTAATCAGTGAAAATAAAGAGAAAAATACAAGAGTAGTAGAATTTGAAGTAGACAATTTATCTAAAAAGTTAAATACAAAAGTATTTATCGAAGTGGCATCACAAAATTATAAACAAACGCATGAATTACAACTTCAATTTAATGAAGAAAAACTTGAGCCAATTAAGGACGAAGAGAAACAACCGGAAGTAGAAAAACCAACTATTGAAACAATTAAAGATGGAGATTATAGTATTCCATTTAAAGTGTTAAAAGACAAGACAGACGAAGAATCTAGAATGAAAGAAAATATAATAAGTCCAGCCGTATTAAAAGTAGAAAACGGTAAGAAAAAAGCGGTTGTAACGTTAAAAGATAACGCATCAATTAAAAATTTCCAAACAGAAAAAGATGGTTCATTTGTTGATGCAAAAGTAGTAAGTGAAGATAAAGAGAAAAATACAAGAGTAGTAGAATTCGAAGTAGACAATTTATCTAAAAAGTTAAATACAAAAGTATTTATCGAAGTGGCATCAAGAAACTATAAACAAACACATGAGTTACAACTTCAATTTGATCAAGAAAAACTTGAGCCAATTAAAAACGAAGAAAAGCAACCAGACGGTGATAAAAAGCCGGAAGTAGAAAAACCAGATGTTGACACAATGAAAGACGGCGAGTACAGCATCAATTTCAAAGCGTTAAAAGATCAATCAGAAGAAATTTCAATGATGAACACGTATACGAAGAGTCCGGGCGTGTTAAAGGTGAAAGATGGTAAAAAATATGTATCATTCACATTAACGAACAGTGCGTGGATTACAAAGTTTGAATTTGAGAAAAATGGTTCGTTCGTTGATGCAAGTGTATTAAGTGAAGATAAAAAAGCTGATACACGAGTAGTGGAAGTAGCGGTAGATGATTTATCGAAGAAGTTAAATGCAAAAGTAAAAGTAGATATCGATTCAATGAATTATCACCATTTCTATGACATTCAATTTGCATTTGATAAAGGCAGCATTAAACCGTTAGACAACCAAGGCGGAAAAGACAACCAAGGCGGAAAAGACAACCAAGGCGGAAACGATAACCAAGGCGGAAAAGACAACCAAGGCGGAAACGATAACCAAGGCGGAAAAGACAACCAAGGCGGAAACGATAACCAAGGTGGGAACAACAACCAAGGTGGAAAAGACAACCAAGGTAATAACACAACTATTGATCCAAAAGCACTAAAAGATGGTGACTATAGTATTGGCTTTAAAGTTTTAAAAGATAAAACAGAAGAAATTTCAATCATGAACACATATACAAAGAGTCCAGCTGTACTAAAAGTGAAAGATGGTAAGAAGTATGTATCATTTACATTAACGAATAGTGCATGGATTACAAAATTTGAGTTTGAGAAGAATGGTACTTTTGTTAATGCAAAAGTGTTAAGTGAGAATAAAGAGCAAAATACAAAAGTAGTAGAGTTAGAAGTAAATGATTTATCTAAAAAATTAAACGCAAAAGTAAAAGTAGATATTGATGCGATGAATTATCACCATTTCTACGATGTTCAGTTTGTATTTGATCAAGATAGTATTAAAGTTTTAGGTAACCAAGGTGGAAAAGACAACCAGGGCGGAAACGACAACCAAGGCGGAAACGACAACCAAGGTGGAAACAACAACCAAGGTGGAAACAACAACCAAGGTGGAAACAACAACCAAGGTGGAAATAACAATCAGGGCGGAAACGATAACCAAGGTGGAAATAATAAACCAAAAGTAATAGTTGATCCAAAAAATTTAGTAGATGGTGAATATGATATTCCATTTAAAGTATTAAAAGATAAAACAAATGAGCTTTCAAAGATGCATGACTACACTGTACATCCAGCAAAATTAATCGTGAAAGATGGTAAAAAGTACATTGAAATGACGCTGAAAAATAGTGCGTGGATTACGAAATTCCAAACAGAAAAAAATGGTCTATTTGCTGATGCAAAGCTAGTGAGTGAAGATAAAAATGCAAATACGAGAGTAGTGCAATTTGAAGTAAGTGATTTATTTGCAAAATTAAATGCAAAAGTAAAAGTTGATATCAACGAAATGAACTACCATCATTTCTATGATGTCCAAATTCAATTTGATACAAATAATATTGGTGCGTTAGGAACGATTAAAGAGGACCCAAAAAAAGATCCGAAAAATGATTCGAACAATCCAGTGATTACACCGCAAGTAGATAATGTAAAAAAAGTAGAAAATCCTGATTTTAACCGAAATGCAGATGATAAGAAGAAAAAAGAAGACCAAAAAAATGATCCGAAAAAAGAGAAAAACTCAAAAACGGCAGATACAGCACAACTAGGTTTATACATGGTGCTACTGCTTGGGTCACTTGCTTTACTAGTTCGTAAATATAGAGCAGGTAGATTGTAATTTTTGGAGTCTTGATGCATGTCCGCATGCATCAAGACTTGTTTCATATTGTTCGGAAAGGAGTGGTGATTGAGAGTGAAGAAACTTGCAAGTGTACTAATGGCTATCATTTTATTAGTGAGTATAGCTGGATGCTCGGCGCCCAAAAAAGAAGCAACAAAGCAGGTAAAGAGTGAGAATAAAGAGAGAGTTGTTGCCACGACAGTCGCTGTTACTGAAATTATGGATGCGTTAGAAGTCGATTTAGTTGGTGTTCCAACGAGTACGAAAGATTTACCAAAGAGATATAAAGGTTTACCTGAAGTCGGGAATCCGATGAGTCCTGATATGGAAAAGGTAAAATCATTAAAGCCGTCAGAAGTATTATCCGTGACAACACTTGAATATGAATTAAAGCCAGTTTTTGATGGTATAGGTATGAAAGCAAACTTTGTAGACTTAACTAGTTTAAAAAATATGCAAACTTCCATTAGTAACTTAGGTAAGCAATATGGACGTGAGAAGCAGGCGGAAGCAGTTGTAACGAAGTTAGATAAAAAAGTTGCAGAGATTCAAAAAGCAGTAAAGGGAAAGAAAGAACCGACAGTGCTTATTTTATTAGGTGTGCCGGGGAGTTATTTAGTAGCAACAGAGCATTCTTACATTGGAGATTTAGTGAAACAATTAGGTGGTAAAAACATTGTACAAGGTGAGCAAGTAGAGTATTTAGCCTCTAATACAGAGTATTTAAAAAAGGCAGATCCAGACATTATTTTACGAGCAGCGCATGGTATGCCTGATGAAGTTGTAAAAATGTTTGATAAAGAATTTAAAATAAATGATATTTGGAAACATTTCGCGGCAGTTAAAAATAATCGTGTTTACGATTTAGAAGAGCGTTTATTTGGAACGACAGGAAATTTAGAAGCAATTGAAGCGTTAGATGAATTGAAGAAAATGATGTATCCGTGATGCATTTTAATATAAAGGAAGAGTGGAATGAATAAAAAAACTTGGAGTTTCTTCATTGTTACTGTATTACTTATTGTTATGACGTCATTGTCAGCAACGAAAGGAAGTTTAGAAATAGGGATAGTGGACCTTGTACATGGGATATTTACAGGGGCCAATGAAGATGTTGAAGTAATTAAAGATTTACGTTTCCCGCGTATTATTATTGCGCTGTTTACCGGGGCGGCTCTTGCTGTTTCAGGTGTGCTTTTTCAAGCTGTTATGAAAAATCCACTTGCTGATGCTGGAGTGATCGGTATTTCTTCAGGAGCAAGCTTTATGACACTTGTTATTATTACGTTATTCCCGCAATTCTTTTTCTGGACACCAGTATTCGCCTTTTTAGGTGGTGCGTTCGCATGTTATCTCGTTTATGCATTTTCGTGGAAGTCAGGGTTAAGTCCACTTCGCATTATTTTAGTTGGTATAGCTATTAATGCGATGTTTACTGGATTAAATGAATCATTCATTACGATTTGCGGATATTTCATTAAGAGTATTAAGCAAACGACGACTTCTAACATAACGATGAAGACGTGGGGCGATGTAGAAATAATGGTTACGTATGGAACAATTGGTCTTATTCTTGCTCTGTTTGTAGGAGCTTGGTGTAACTTATTATCGCTACAAGATAAGACTGCGAAAAACTTAGGTTTGCACGTGACAAGAGTTCGTCTTATTATCTCTGCTATTGCAGTACTTTTAGCGGCAGTATCAACAGCGATTGCAGGAGTTATTGCTTTCGTAGGATTACTCGTTCCGCATATTTCAAGACAATTAGTCGGTTCAGATCATAAAGTATTAATTCCATTTTCTGCTCTTGCAGGAGCGTTATTAATTTTGACGGCGGATACGATTGGAAGGTTAATCGTGCCACCTAACGAAATTCCAGCGGCGACGATTATGGCGGTTATTGGTGGCCCATTCTTAATATTCTTGCTTAGAAAGAGTGATAAAGTTCATGGAAATTAAAAATGTAACCTTTTCGTATGATAATGTAACGGATCGATTAAAATCGGTTAGTAGTGAAATAGAAATTGGTAAAATTACAACAATTATTGGTCCAAACGGTTGCGGGAAATCGACATTACTTGGCGTGATGTCAAGAAATCACGACCCTCGTAGCGGAGAGGTAATACTGGATGGAAAGGCGATTAGCCAATATAAACCGAAAGAGTTTGCTAGAAAGTTAGCTGTTGTCCATCAACAAAATGAAGCACCAGCAGATATGACGGTGGAGAAATTAACAAGTTTTGGTCGTATGCCTCATAAAAATATCTTTTCCTCACAAACTGATGAAGATAGAGAAGCAATCGAAAGGGCTTTAGCGTGTACGAATTTGCTAAGCAAACGTGATAAAGAGATTCATGCTTTATCTGGTGGAGAAAGACAACGTGTTTGGATTGCTATGACGTTAGCTCAGAAAACACCAATGCTCTTTTTAGATGAACCGACAACTTATTTAGATATTTATTATCAACTTGAAATATTAGAGCTAGTAAAAGAGTTAAATGAAGTACATGGATTGACGATTGTTATGGTATTACACGATATTAATCAAGCGATTCGCTATAGTGATCATATCATCGTTATGAAAGACGGCGAGATTGTTACGAAAGGTAAGCCGAATGATGTCGTGACAGAAAGTATGATAAAGACGATATACGGTGTAGATGTCGTTGTAAAGCAAGATGAAGATACAGGATTGTATATGGTCCCAATGGGTATTTAAATATGCGAACAATCCGTTTTGAGGTGATAATTTGAGTAGTAAAAAAGAACGGAAGAAGAATTCTTTTTTTCAACGAATACTTACAGTTGTTTTTTTAGGTACCTTTTTCTATTCAGTATATGAATTAGGTGATATTTTCATGGATTACTATGAAAATCGTAAAGTAATGGCCGAAGCACAAAACATTTATGAAAAAAGTCCGATGGAAGAGCAATCACAAGACGGGGAAGTGCGTAAACAGTTCAAAGCTCTGCAGCAAATTAACCAAGAAATAGTTGGATGGATTACGATGGATGATACACAAATTAATTATCCAATCGTTCAAGCGAAAGACAATGATTACTATTTATTTCGTAATTATAAAGGTGAAGATATGAGAGCAGGAAGCATCTTTATGGACTATCGTAATGATGTGAAATCTCAAAATCGAAATACTATTTTATATGGTCACCGTATGAAAGATGGTTCTATGTTTGGAAGTTTAAAGAAAATGTTAGATGAAGAGTTCTTCATGTCACATCGTAAATTATATTACGATACATTATTTGAAGGATATGATCTTGAAGTGTTCTCGGTGTATACAACAACAACTGATTTTTATTACATTGAAACGGATTTTAGCACTGATACGGAATACACATCATTTTTGGAGAAAATCCAAGAAAAATCGTTGTACAAAACAGATACAAAATTGACAGCAAGTGATCAAATCGTAACACTTTCGACGTGTGACTATGCACTTGATCCGGAAGCGGGAAGGTTAGTCGTGCATGCGAAACTAGTAAAAAGACAGTAAATAAAAAAGTATAGAATATGAGAAGTGGTAATGCTTCTCATATTCTATACTTTAAAAAAGAAATATGTTTACTGTGCTGCAGCCATTGGCATACGTACAACTTTCACATCATAGTAAGAGATTTTATTATCAAGAATATAATCTGGCATTCCACCTTGATGTGAGTGAGCTGCTTTAAATGCTGGGCTCTTCGTCCAACCTTGGAAATCTTCTTTTGCATTCCAGCGTGTGCTAATTGTTACTTCATCATAATCAACTGTATTTTGCGTTAAAAGAACTTCTAATCCTAAAAAGCCTGGCATCGTTTCAACTTGACCTACTTTATTAAAACGATCAATTAATTTATGTCCATTTCCCTTTGTAATTTTAGCTGTATTTGTAACAATAATCATGTTTTATTCCTCCTATTAAATGTAGCCTGTATTTTCGAGAACTCATATACATTAAATGATAATGAAAATCATTATCATTGTCAATGGTAAATGTGAAATATATAAGGATTTTTTCTATTATGTTGGACAGTAAGATTTCCATTTCAAAATGTAGTAAATATGTGGCCGTTAAGCGAGAGAATGGGCGAGTTGTACTAGCAAAGCAATAATATGGTATAGTGAAACGAGGTTATTTTTTAGCCTCGTTTTTTATATGCTTCCTACGAATTAGAAAGCATGCAAATGGAAAGGAAGTTATTATATGCGATCAGAAGTAACTGTAAAAATAAAACCGAAATTTATAAAAGAAATTAAAAGTGGATATCCGCTTATTTTAAAAGATGCAATTCAAAATTTAAATGATGTTCAGGAAGAAGGAACAATCATTAAAGTAGTAGATGAGAAGAATCAATTCATTGGAAAAGGCTATTATGGAAAACAAAATAAAGGATACGGCTGGATTTTAACGAGAAAAGAGAGTGAACAAATTAATCAATCTTTCTTTGAAAGTAAAATAAAATCTGCCTTACATAAACGAAAGCAATTTTACAAAGCAAGTGATACGACAGCATTCCGCGCCCTAAACGGTGAAGGTGATGGTCTTGGTGGCTTAATCATCGATTATTATGATGGCTATTATGTAGTAAGTTGGTATAGTGAAGGGATTTATACTTTCAGAGATGAGATTATAGCAGCTCTTCAAAAAGTAGCAAACTTTAAAGGCATTTATGAGAAAAAGCGTTTTGATACGAAAGGGAAATACATTGAAGGCGATGATTTCGTAGCAGGAGAGCGCGGCGAGTTCCCGCTTATCGTAAAAGAAAATGGTGTGAACTTTGCGGTGTATTTAAACGACGGAGCGATGGTTGGTGTATTTTTAGATCAGCGTAATGTTCGAAAACAAATTCGTGATAAGTATGCAAAGGGAAGAACCGTGTTAAATATGTTCTCTTATACAGGTGCTTTCTCTGTATTTGCAGCGCTTGGCGGAGCGAGCAAAACGACGAGTGTGGACCTTGCAAATCGTAGTTTAAGTAAAACGATTGAGCAGTTTAGTGTAAATGAAGTTGATTATGAAGCGCAAGACATTATTGTAGAAGATGTCTTTCTGTACTTCAAATATGCAGCTAAGAAAAAGATGAAATTTGATATGGTCGTACTTGACCCTCCAAGCTTTGCACGCTCAAAGAAATATACATTTAGTGCAGCGAAAGATTATAAAAACTTATTAAAAGAAACAATTGCGATTACAGAAAATAACGGGATTATCGTTGCTTCTACAAATTGTAGCGCATTTGATATGAAAAAGTTTAAAGGATTTATCGATACGGCATTTAAAGAAATGAATGGCAAATATAAAATATTAGAAGAACATTCTTTACCAGAAGACTTCCGTACCATTGATCAATTTAAAGAAGGAGACTATTTAAAAGTAGTTTTCATCGAGAAAATTAAAGGTTAATAAAGAAAAAGGAGCTCGAGTTTACTTGAGCTCCTTTTCTTATTGAATGATATTTTGTACTCTACCGACTTGCCCGTCCTGCAATCGCACTTTAATACCATGCGGATGGGAAGGGGAGTTTGTTAAAATATCTTTTACAATTCCACGTGTTAATTTTCCTGTTCGTTGATCTTGTTTTAATACAATATCAACTTCAAGACCGGGTGCGATATTAGAACGTTTTTGTCCGTTCATTTATACACCTGTACGTCTACGTTGGTTGTTTGTTTTCTTCGTTTGTTGGTTTTGTAATTTTTTTGTTTCCTGGCTTTGGTTTTTGGCACTTTGACCATTACCGCTACCTTGCTTTTTCTTTGCAAGTTGTTCGCGCATTAAATCAGCTAAGCTTACTTTTTTGTTTTCTGACATGATAAAGTCTCCTTTATATAAAGTTAATTATGAACTATCGTAGTAAATTTCATCATATCATTGTTATGGAAGGAAGGGAAGTTGGTTTGAAAATTCATATAATTCTTCACAGTATTCATTCGTTACGATACAATTAAAATGTTAATGTTTGTAAAAGAGGGGATAGACATATGTCACATCATATTTTATTAGTTGAAGATGACATCTCAATTCAAGAGATGGTGGAAAAGTATTTAATAAAAGAAGGTTTTCAAGTAACAATTGCGTCTGATGGAGAAGAGGGCGTGAGCACATATTTAAAAGGTTCATTTGATTTGATTATCCTTGATATTATGATGCCAAAGCTAGATGGCTTAGAGGTTGTGCGAATCATTCGAGAAAAAAGTGCTGTTCCGATTTTAATGATGTCGGCAAAAGATACCGATGTTGATAAAGCTGTTGGATTAGGACTTGGGGCAGATGATTACATTTGTAAGCCGTTTTCTATGATTGAATTAGCTGCACGTGTAAAAGCAGGTATTCGGAGGTCTACGAAATATTCAGCTACAGAAGAAACTGAAAAGATGATTCAAATTGGTGATCTAACAATTGATCCAATTAATTTTACGGTTGAAAAAAACGGAAAATCCCTCAAACTTACTTTAAAAGAATTTGAGATTTTAAAGCTATTCGTAAAGAATCAAAATCGCGTATTTACAAAAGCACAAATCTATACGTTAGTTTGGAACGAAGAGTATTACGGTGACGATAACGTTATTAATGTTCATATGAGAAGATTGCGTGAGAAAATCGAAAGTGATCCATCTAATCCAGAATATATTAAAACATTATGGGGAATCGGCTATAAGTTGGAAGTGATGTAATATGGTCAATTTGTTAATAGGTATTATTTTTATATTGTTATGCGTCATTTACATACAATATAAAATGAGAAAAAATAGTAGTAAAAATTTACGATACACATATGAAAAGCTAGAAAGTATTGTAAATGGACAAACAGATGAGAAGTTACTCGTTATGACAGATGATCTAGAATTGCAAAAATTATTGGTGGCAATTAATCAATTATTAGATGCAAAACAGAAAACGAATGCAGATCATGCAAAAGTAGAAATTTCGATGAGAAAAATGCTTTCAAATATTTCGCATGATTTAAAGACACCATTAACAGTTATTCTTGGATATACAGAAATGTTAAATAAGGATAAAACGATAAATAAAGAAGAACAGCAAATATTACTTGAAAAGGTGCACGTGAAAACACTAGAAGTAATGGAACTAATTCATAAGTTTTTTGACTTAGCAAAATTAGAATCTGGTGACAAAGCAATCGAGATGACGAAAGTAAATATGAATGAAGTTTGTCGGGAAAAGATTTTATCTTTTTATGATTTAGTGACGACGAAAGGGTTTCAAGTTCATATTGATATACCAGAAAGAAATATATATGCACTTGGAAATGTAGAAGTATTAGGCAGGGTGTTAAATAATTTAATATCAAATGCGATTACATATGGAGACGATGGAAAGACACTCGGTATGATGTTAAGAGATGATGAAACGAATGTGTATATAGATGTATGGGATACAGGAAAAGGAATTGATGAATCTCATATTGATAAAGTGTTTGAGCGTATGTACACACTAGAAGATTCCAGAAATAGATTGTATCAAGGAAGCGGTTTAGGGTTAACGATTACGAAAAGGCTTGTGGAAGCGATGGACGGAGAAATACATCTTTCTAGTAAGCCGTATGAAAAAACAATTTTTACAGTTGTATTAAAAAAGATGCTGTTTTAGCTTGTAGAGAAGTAGATTCTACAAGCTTTTTTTCAGCGTAAGGAATTTGTAAGGAACGGGTAAGAAAAAAGAGAATTCCGTTGTCTATTATAGAAGTATAAGGTAGTGCGAAAGGAGACAGTGACATGACATATATATTAAAAACGAATCAGTTAACGAAAGTGTTTAAAGGGAAAGAAGTTATTTCTAGCGTTAACATGCATGTGAAAAAGGGAGAGATATACGGTTTCTTAGGACCGAATGGTGCAGGTAAAACAACGATTATGAAAATGATCACAAATTTAATAAAACCGACGAGCGGTGATATTGAAATTTTTGGTGAGAAGTTAACAGATACATCTTATGAATTGTTAAAGCGAATGGGGACAATTATCGAATATCCAATTTTTTATGATAAATTAACGGCGAAGGAAAACCTAGAATTACATTGTGAATATATGGGGTATTACGATAAAAACGCAATTGATCATGCTTTAAACTTAGTGAAACTGCACGGTATAGACGATAAAAAGGTAAAAGATTTTTCATTAGGGATGAAGCAACGACTGGGTATTGCAAGGGCAATCATGACAAAGCCAGAATTACTTATTTTAGATGAGCCAATTAACGGTTTAGATCCAATTGGTATTAAAGAATTAAGAGATTTATTTAAAATGCTTTGCAAAGAATATGGTATTACGTTATTAGTTTCTAGTCATATTTTAGGCGAGATGGAACAAATGGCGGATACAATTGGTGTAATTCAAAATGGAAAACTAATAAAAGAAGTTTCAATGAAGAGTATTAACGGAAAACAAACAGAGTACATTGAAATTACTGTTCCTGATGTGAAGTGTGCAGCTTATATTTTAGAAGATAAACTCGGTATAAAAAATTACAAAATAATGAGTGGAAACATGATTCGTGTGTATGAATTGAAGGCGACGCAGCAAGCTATTTCAAAAGCACTTATTATGAACGATGTAGAAATTGAAAGTATTAATAAGAAACATAGTTCCTTAGAAGAATATTTCTTAAATGTAATGGATGGAGAGGGCATTCATGCTTAACGGATTGTTAGTGAATCTAGTAAGTGGATTGATTGTAATGTTCATAAGTGGGATTTTATATTATAGAAAACCTGAGCGGAAATGGTTGTTAATTCTAATAGTGATAGGGATGTTAAGCTTTGTTACTGCTGGAATTAGAATGTTACCAGTGTAGAGAAAGTTATATAAAGAATGGAGGCGTGGTTTATATGTTTAAATTAATGAAGCTCGAATGGAAGAAACATCAATTATCTAGTTACTTTAAAGGGGTAGCCATTTGTATTATAGCAATTTTTGCTGCGGTAAGTCTTATGGGGTTGGGAGCGAAAGGTGAAGCAGATGCGGCGCTCACTGATTTCACAAAATATATGACTTTAGCAAATATATTTATTAGGATGACATTTCTTATTTTTAGTGCGGTCATTTTATCACGTTTAGTAATTGATGAATATAAGAATAAAACAATGCAACTACTATTTATGTACCCACTACAAAGGAAATTGCTGATGAGGGCGAAATTAACAATTGTTTTCAGTTTTTGTTTTATCAGCATGATTATCGCTACTTTCAGTATTAGCTTGCTCATATTTTTTATGAACCCAATGGTGGGGCTAATTGAAACACCTATTATGATGGGCGAAATCATAGCTACCGTTCCAGCTACTTTTATAAGTGCATTTATGATATCTGGTATAAGCTTAATTCCTTTATTTTTTGGGATGAGAAAGAAATCAACACCGACAACGATTACCTCTGCAGTAATAATTGGGATGCTAATGAACAGTAACGTTGGTCCTGGAAACGGTCAAGTAAGTATGTATGATTTTATATTTATCCCAATTGTACTCTGTTTATTAGGAATGTTTATTAGTTATCTATCGTATCGTAAAATCGACAAGATCGATGTGGCGTGAAGCAAGCCTAAAACAAAAACGAACTGAGGTATGAATGGTGAAAAAAATAATAGTAATTGCAATATTATTTTTGACAATTGCTAGTGCGGTTTTTGGTTTTAAGACATTTCAGGGGAAAGATTTTAAGAAAGAACAGTCTTTTGAGATAAATGATATAAAAGAAATAGAAGTGGACAATGAAAACTGGGATATTGAATTTAAAAGTACAGACGCTAACAAAATAGTGATTTTCGCTCAAGGTCAACGAGCAGATAAAAATCTAGATCCCGTCGAAATAGAACATGAAGGAAATAAAGTTGTGATTAAGCAAAAGCAAAAGATGAACAGATTCTTTAATGGTTTTACGTTTCGGAAGAAAAATAGTATATCTATAGCTATTCCGAAGAAAGAAATAGATAAAATTGTATTAAATAATAAATCGGGTGATGTGAAAATAAGGGGTATAGAAGTGAAAAATATTGTGACAAAAAGTGAGTCTGGAGATGAAATGGTTGTAGGACTATCGGCAGATAAGGGGGAGTTCACATCCGAAAGTGGAGATTTAATGTTAAAAGATAGTTCGTTACAAGAAGTAAATATAACTTCTACTACTGGCGATAATTATGTGAACAATATAAAAAACGAAAATATGAACATCACTTCAACATCCGGTGAAGTATTACTGAAAGATATGAAAGAAGGAAAATCACTATTTGTAGAAACAAAATCAGGAGATATTGGCGTACGGTATAAAGGTGTTCCGACATCTTTAAAACTTACGGCTAAAAGTAATTCGTCTGACGTAATGGTGAATGTAAAAGGACTTAAGAAAGATAAAAATACAGAAAAGATAAAAGCAGGAACCATTGGTGATGCAAAAAACAAAGTGAAGATTTTAAGTGAAACAGGAGCGATTTATATCGATTAAAATGTAAATGAAAGGAGGACTATTATGCTACGTCTTATGAAGCTAGAGTTGAAAAAGTTTAAGCTTGGATGGTATGTGAGGGGAGCGATTATTGCAAATATCGCTATACTGGCATTACTGATTTTTACGAGCATCGTTTCTCAAATAGAAGGAGAACCAGAAATGAGAGATCCACAGATGGTTTTGTTAATGGCTAGTACATTAGTAAGAGCAACATTTATTATTTTTGGTAGTGTGTTAATCGCAAGGTTAATAATTGGTGAATATAAAAACAAAACAATACTACTGATGTTTTCTTATCCAATTAACCGAAAGAAAATGATGGTTAGTAAGTTGGTTATTACAGCAACATTAACATTTATAACAGTTATTTTATCTAATATTTTAGTAGTAGGAATGTTCTTTGGGATAGATAGCTATTTTTCAATTCTTCCTAATTCATTCACAGTAGATCAATTGACACGAGAAGGGATAAACCTTGTCCCTTTAGCTATTGCTACTGCGGGAATAAGTTTAATCCCATTATATTTTGGAATGCGTAAACGTTCGGTGCCGACTACAATTGTTTCATCTCTTATCGTTGTAGCAATTGCAATGAATAGCAACCCAACGTTTACTACAGCAACTTTTCTTCCTCTTCAACTAGTATTGGCAGCAATTGGAATTGTGATTGCATGTTACGGAATTAAAAATATAGAGAAGGAAGATGTAACTGTATGACAAGAATAAGAAAAAAGAGTTGGCGTTACACCAACTCTTTTTTGTATATGTATGCTTCGTTACTACTCTGTAAATTTGGAGTGTGTGCTTAAATACTCTTGCACTCCTGGAGAAATATTAAAGTTATTAGGACTTTTATATTCGATAGTAAACTCTCCGTCTCTACTTGTCTCAAAGGAGATTGCATAGCTATTCATTTTAGCATCGTAAGAAGTGTTTTTGACTTCCGCATCTAGATCAAAGTATTTTGTAATATATTCTTTTGATTCCGTAACTGCTGTTTGTTTTCCCCAAGGGGTGCCATAACTTGTGAAATAAAGAGATGCGCTAATAACCCCAATAATAGAAGTTAGTAAAATAGTTTCCATAACTATTTTTTTATTTTTTGTATTCAATTTGGTTGCTCCTCTTCATAATATGTATTCATTTTAACCTATCTTTTCCATAAAACAACCATTTAGTAAAAAATAGTTTCACATGAAACAAGTTACAGAAAAAGACAAGATGTGTAAACACCTTGTCTTTTTTTGTAGTTACATTTTAGGAGCTTCCATTCCAGCTGCAGCCCATTCTTCTTTTGCTGGGCCATATACGCCAGGGACTGTTAAGCCGGCTTGTCGCATTAAAACCGTCATTTGTCCGCGATGGTGATTTTGATGATTAATAAGTGTCATTAAAAATATAGAATTTGGCATAGGACGATCAAAGAAGTCATTAATAGTAGCTAAGTCTTTATCCGTCCATTTCCCTTGAAGGGCTTCAACAAAAGCCGCATTCACTTTACGATACTCATCTGCAATTGTTGCTGCAGAAGTTGGTACAGGATAATCCTTCGTTTCTCCTTCAAACTTAAGCCCTGTGCCAGATAGTATAACAGGAATTGCAGTGACGATATGCCAAGCAACTCTGCCTAATGTCCAGTGCCCAGGTGCAATTTCTTGTGATAAAGACTCATCTGTTAATGCATCGAGCATCTTTTGAGTAGACTCAGCTTCGTATGTCCATGATTGCAAGAAGCCTTCAATAGTTTGGTACATATTTATCCCTCCTAGTTATGTTCATAAGTTACATTCGTGAAAAAAAGATAGTTTCCTTTTTAACTAACCTTCTTCCTACTCTTCCTCATCAACCATAAGAAATAAGGTGCTCCAAGTACAGCAACGACAAGACCAGAAGGGATTTCTTTCGGGTATGCAATTGTTCGTCCGAGTAAGTCAGCAATGGCAAGAAGGATTGCTCCAAACAGTGCGGAGCAAACGAATAATCTTTTATGATTCATACCAACGACGATTCGTGCTAAGTGTGGTGCAACAAGACCTAGAAAGGCAATCGTACCGACAGCTGCGATATTTACAGATGCAAGTAGTGTTGCTAACACAATGAGAACAAGGCGTGTTTTATTTACTGGTTGCCCGAGTCCTGTTGCTAAATCGTCTCCAAGTACGAGAACGTCAAGTTGTTTTATTAAGAAAAAGATAATAAGCACGAGAATAAGTGATGGATATAGAATGATATTTTCTAAGTGATTCCATCCTCTTGCATACGTACTACCTGATAGCCATGTTAAAGCAGCAGCAACGTTCAAATTTGCTCTAACGATAAAGATTTGAATGATAGCTGAGCCGAGAGCTGAAATACCGATTCCTATTAAAGCAAGGGCTGTTGGGCTAAATCCTGACTTCCATGAGAAGAAGAGGACAATTCCAACTGCAAGTAGTCCGCCGATAAATGCACCAATTGGTAGGAAGAAACCAGGAAGTGCAGGGAAGACGTACATAACGGTTAAGGCACCAACACCCGCTCCCGATGAAATACCAATAATAGAAGGATCAGCGAGTGGGTTTCGTAATATGCCTTGGAAAACAAGCCCACTTATTGCAAGGCATGCGCCAGCGATAGCGGCAACGAGCATTCTTGGTAAACGAAGGTTCATCATCATATTTTTATCAAATTGTGTTAATTGTCCTGTTATAGCATTTGTAATGCTTTCGATATAAGCGTTACTACCGATTGTAACACCGAGAGCAATTGTCACAATACAAAGCGTGATAGAGATAATGATTACCTTTTTATAAGAATAATAGCGAGAACTAGCTCCAGCTGCATTCGCACCGTTATCATTCATATATTGTTTCGACTTCATCATTCGATACACTAAGTAAATAAGCCAAGGTGATCCAATCATTGCCGTGACTGCCCCAACAGGAAGTTCTGCACCGGTTGGATCTATTAATCTACCGGCAACATCTGCCCCAAGTAATAATACTGCCCCCCATAAGAAAGAAGAAAGAAGGAGAGTAAAGTGTTGACGGTAGCCAATAAGACGCATTAAATGTGGTGCAACTAAGCCGACAAATCCAATTGGTCCAACTACAGTAACGATGACTGCTGTTAAAAAGATTGCAGCAATGAAGGCGATAAGACGTGTTACTGCTGTTTTTTCACCAAGAGAAACAGCAACATCATCACCAAGTAAGAGAATATTGAGTTTACGAGAGATAACAAGTAAAACTAGGAAAGAAATAATGATAAATGGAAAAGCAAATTGAACGCCATCCCAGTTATTTTGAATAAGAGAACCAGCTCCCCATAAAAATAAACCAGCTGTTTCATTTTCATAGAAAAGCTGCATCGTTCCAGTAAAGGCAGAAAGCATTAAGGTAACGACCATCCCAGCTAGTGCCATTCTAAGTGGGGTTCCCTTTTTTCCACCAGAAATACGGTATACAAATAAAGCAGTAATAGCACCGCCGATAAATGTGAAAAGAAGTGAATTAATTTGCAGACCTTTCGGTAAGAAAATTGTAGCCGCTACTAGAAAGAAATATGCACCAGAATGAATACCCATTGTACTGGATTCAGCAAGTGGATTTTTCGTTAACGTTTGTAAAATGACCCCAGATGCAGCAAGAGCACCTCCAGCTAAAATGGCAATTACGGCTCTAGGTAATCGAAGCATAATTAAAGTTTGATGCTCTAGTGATTGGTTCGGTGAGATAAGAGCATCAATAATCATACTATAGGAAATGTTTGCTTGACCTTGTCCGATATGAATAAAGAAAAGGAGGAGCAAGAGAGCTGCTCCTCCTCCGAATACAAGACTTGCTCGAAGTGTATGTTGTAAGCTATTCATCGTGTAATCACTTCTTCGCTGTCATTACATCTGCTACTTGTGTTGCTAAAGATTTTGCAGACTCAGGACCACCGAAAATCCAAGTGTCGCCTTTTAATTTATACATTTTGTCTTCTTTTTTGAAATTTAATCCTTCCCAAGCAGGGTTCCCTTTTAGTTGCGTGTCAAAAATGTTATCATCATCCGCTACAATGTAAATGAAGTTTGAATCTTGTACACTTTGTAATGATTCTACAGTTGTTTGTTTGAAACCATCCGGCTCAGATTTTCCAGCTTCAAATGTATTTGTTAAACCTAATTTTTTTGTAACTTGTAAAGCTGTAGAATTGTCAGTTAAGATACGGAATGTTGGTACGTTTTTAGCTGTAAATGCTTGTACCATTGCGATATTTTTATCTTTTAAATTTGCTTTTTCAATTTTTGCTTTTGCATCAGCGAATGCTTTATCCATATCAGCTAATACTTTTTTACCTTCCTCTTCTTTTCCAACTGCTTTTGCGATTTGTTTAAATGTTTCTGTCATCTCAGCAAAGTGATCGTTATTGCTTGTTGATGGATCAAACATAACTGTTGGTGCAATTTGCTCTAATTCGTTTTTAATAGCTTTACTACGGAATGAAGCTGTGATAATTAAATCTGGTTTTAGACGGCTAATTTCTTCTAAGTTTGGTTGTTGACGTGTCCCTACATCTACAACATCTTTACCTGGTTTTGTTGCCGTATTTACCCATTTATTATAATTCTTAATGTCTGCCATCCCTACTGGCTGAACACCAAGCGCTAATAAGTCTTCTGAATATACCCACTCAAGTACAACAACTTTTTTCGCTGGTTTATCTAACTTTGTTTCCCCTTCAGCGTGTTTAATTGTTATAGCTTGTTTCTTATCGTCTGTCTTTGTTTCTTTTTTCTCCTCTTTTTGCTGTCCGCATCCAACAGCGAATAGAAGAACTACTATGAAAATACTGAGAATTTTCTTCATCTTCTGCCCCCAAAATAAGTTTTTGTTTACAAATGAAAATCATTATCATTTGTAACACCAAAATCATACTATGAGGATATTTTTAATGTCAATATTTTTTTAAAATTTTGACGAAAAATAGCATATTATGTGAATTTATATATACTGTAGTTATTATTTATGAAGAATAAGTCTTTTTACTAAAGAGTTTGGCGAATATGTGGAGTTTAAATGGGAGCTTGGTTGTGTAAGAAAGCGTAATATGTATGGTTAATAATCTGTGGAGATGGGGCGAAAGTACAAGCAAAAGGAGAGTAAATTGCATGTAATAATTATTAGAATGTACGGAGTAAAGTTGTTCTGTGTTATTTGATAGATGTTTGTTAATTTGTTGCCTATACTTAAAAGATTGAATTTGAAGGAAGGGATCAACATGTATTCATGGAGCAATAATTTAAATGGATCTTGTGGGTGTAACAATCAAAATGGTGTACATGTTGATTCATGCTGTTTTAGCTGCGATGGGACAGTTCCTAAGCTTGGCCCAACAGGTCCAACGGGAGCGACGGGAGTAACAGGCCCAACAGGGGCGACAGGAATAACGGGTTCAACAGGCTCAACAGGTCCAACGGGAGCGACGGGAGTAACAGGAGCAACAGGCCCAACGGGAGCGACGGGAATAACAGGAGTAACAGGCCCAACAGGAGCGACGGGAATAACAGGAGCGACAGGAATAACAGGTCCAACAGGAGCGACGGGGATAACGGGAGCAACAGGTCCAACGGGAGCGACGGGAATAACAGGAGCAACAGGAGCAACAGGTTCGACCGGTCCAACGGGAGTAACAGGTACAAGTATCACGGCGACGTATGCATTTGCAAATAATACGTCGGGTTCAGCGATATCGGTACTTTTAGGTGGAACGAATGTCCCGCTTCCAAATAATCAAAACATAGGCCCAGGTATTACTGTTTCTGGAGGGAATACAGTATTTACGGTTGCAAATGCTGGGAATTATTATATTTCATATACGATTAATATAACGGCTTCATTATTAGTCAGTTCACGGATTACAATTAATGGAACACCACTTGCTGGGACAATCAATTCTCCTGCGTTAGCAACCACATCATTTAGTGCAACAATCATTACAACTCTTGCAGCAGGAGATGCAATTAGTTTGCAACTATTTGGTTTGTTAGCTGTTGCAACATTATCAACAACTACACCAGGAGCTGTGTTAACGATAATAAGATTAAGCTAAATAATAACTCTCTTATTCTTTTATAGATTAGGAGAGTTTATACATATAATAAGAAGTTAATGGAGTGAAGCATAGTTATATAAAAGTCAGAATATTATGATTGTAACGTTATGGCGACTATAATATAATGAAAACAACCATCATGAATGAACATTCATTTATTTTTTATGTATTTGAAGGGGGAATGAAGGTGGAAAAACCATGGTTGAAAAGTTATCCAGAAGAAATTCCAAGTACGATTTCTTATGATATTCAGCCGCTTCATGGATACGTGGAACAGGTGGCTTCTCGCTATCCAGAAAAGAAAGCGCTTCATTTTTTGGGGAAGGATATTACATTTTCAGACTTCCACGATAAGGTGAAGAGATTTGCAAATTATCTTCAAAAGCTCGGTGTGGAAAAGGGTGATCGAGTTGCTATTATGTTGCCCAACTGTCCGCAATCTGTAATTGGTTATTATGGTACATTACTTGCGGGAGGTATCGTAGTACAAACAAATCCACTATATACAGAAAGAGAATTAGAATACCAGCTTCATGACTCGGGAGCAAAAGTAATTCTTTGTCTCGATTTAGTGTTTCCAAGAGTAACGAATGTTCAAGCTGCTACAAAAATTGAACATATTATCGTGACCCGTATTGCGGACTTTTTACCCTTCCCTAAAAATTTACTTTATCCATTTGTACAAAAAAAGCAGGCAAATCTTGTTGTAAATGTGTCGGAAAGTGAAACGATTCATCTATGGAAATCAGTAGAACGAGAAAGTAATGTTAATGTTGAAGTTCCTTGTGATCCTGAAAATGATCTAGCTCTTTTGCAGTATACAGGGGGAACAACGGGATTTCCAAAAGGGGTTATGTTGACGCATAAAAACCTTGTTTCGAACACTTTAATGGGAGCGCATTGGCTATATAATTGTAAAGAAGGAGAAGAAGTAATTCTTGGTGTTCTTCCGTTCTTTCATGTGTATGGGATGACAGCTGTAATGAATTTAAGTATTATGCAAGGGTATAAAATGGTGCTGATTCCGAAGTTTGATATGAAAATGGTTTTTGAAGCAATAAAAAAACATAAAGTCACACTATTTCCAGGGGCACCAACCATTTATATTGCACTATTAAATAGTCCCCTCTTAAAAGAATATGATATTTCTTCTATCGAGGCTTGTATTAGTGGATCTGCCCCGCTTCCTGTAGAAGTGCAGGAAGAGTTTGAGAGAGTTACAGGTGGCAAATTGGTAGAAGGTTATGGATTAACGGAGTCGTCGCCAGTTACACACGGGAATTTTTTGTGGGAAAAACGCGTGCCAGGAAGTATTGGTGTGCCGTGGCCAGATACAGAGGCAAACATTATGTCACTTGAAACTGGAGAGGCTTTACCTCCGGGTGAAATTGGTGAAATTGTAGTAAAAGGTCCTCAGATTATGAAAGGGTATTGGAATAAGCCAGAAGAAACAGCAGCTGTATTACAAGACGGATGGCTCCATACAGGGGATGTAGGTTACATGGATGAAGATGGATTTTTCTATGTGAAAGATCGTAAAAAAGATATGATTGTTGCGAGTGGCTTTAATGTGTATCCTCGTGAAGTAGAAGAAGTATTATATGAGCATGAAAAAGTGCAAGAAGTAGTGACGATTGGAATTCCCGATCCGTACCGAGGAGAGACAGTTAAAGCATTTGTTGTGTTAAAAGAAGGTATGGAGTGTTCTGAGGAAGAATTAAACCAGTTTGCGCGTAAATATTTAGCTGCTTATAAGGTGCCGAAAGTATATGAGTTTAGAGATGAACTGCCGAAAACGACAGTTGGAAAAATTTTACGTCGTGTCCTAATAGATGAAGAGAAAAAAAAGAATGAGGATGAGCAAACGGGCTAAGGCCCTTTCTTTTTGAAAAAATAGGATTGACACTTTTCTAAATAGTCAGTATTATAAGAATATGAATGACTATTCATTCAGTCATCTTCTTGAAGGGGACAGTAAAGTGAAGAAAAATAGACCGAAATACAATCAAATTATTGATGCGGCAGTCATTGTGATTGCGGAGAAGGGGTACCACCAAGCGCAAGTTTCTAAAATAGCAAAGCAAGCTGGGGTAGCTGATGGCACGATTTACTTATATTTTAAAAATAAAGAAGATATATTAATATCCTTATTCCAAGAAAAGATGGGAGAATTTGTCGAAACAATTCGTCAAAAAACAGCAGGAATTGAAAGCGCTGTATCGAAATTGTTCATGTTGGTAGAAACGCACTTCTTGCTGTTATCACAAAATGATCCTCTTGCTATCGTTACGCAATTAGAGCTAAGACAGTCCAATCAAGAATTACGCCTGAAAATAAATGAAGTATTAAAAGGCTACTTACAAGTTATGGATGAGATTTTAGAGACAGGTATAAAGCAAGGTGAATTCCAAGCGGATTTAAATGTTCGCGTGGCAAGACAAATGATCTTTGGAACAGTAGATGAAGTTGTGACCAATTGGGTAATGAGCGATCATAAGTATGATCTGGTCGCACTTTCAAAAACGGTACATGGGCTACTTATTGCAGCTTGTGGTTATCGTCAATAATGGGAGGGATCATGTTGAAATTCCTATCTGTAAGAGTTGAAGATCATATCGCGGTGGCGACGTTAAATCATGCGCCGGCTAACGCGATGTCTTCACAAGTTATGCATGACGTTACTGAATTAATTGATCAAGTGGAGAAGGATGATAACATTCGTGTTGTTGTTATTCACGGTGAAGGGCGCTTCTTCTCGGCGGGAGCAGATATTAAAGAATTTACATCTGTTACTGAAGCGAAGCAAGCGACAGAATTAGCGCAGCTTGGACAAGTTACGTTTGAGCGTGTTGAAAAATGTTCAAAACCAGTTATCGCGGCAATTCATGGAGCGGCACTTGGCGGCGGCCTTGAGTTTGCTATGTCTTGCCACATGCGCTTTGCAACTGAAAGTGCAAAACTTGGTTTACCTGAATTAACACTTGGCTTAATTCCTGGATTTGCAGGTACACAGCGATTACCACGTTATGTTGGGAAAGCGAAAGCTTGTGAAATGATGTTAACAAGTACACCGATTATTGGTGCAGAAGCATTAAAATGGGGACTGGTTAATGGAGTTTTTGCTGAAGAAACATTTTTAGATGATACGCTTAAAGTTGCAAAACAGATTGCTGGAAAAAGCCCAGCGACGACTCGTGCTGTACTAGAGTTATTGCAAACGACGAAATCGTCTCATTATTATGAAGGTGTACAACGCGAAGCTCAAATCTTTGGTGAAGTATTTACAGGTGAAGATGGAAGAGAAGGTGTAGCAGCGTTTTTAGAAAAGCGTAAACCTTCATTTAGTGGCAGGTAGTTCAATTATTTTTTTAATATAAATTAACAGAAAATTAAAATTGATAGAATCTTTCTGAAAAACAAGGGGGTAAATGGAATGAACATCTACGTACTCATGAAACGAACATTTGATACAGAAGAAAAAATCGTAATTAAAAACGGTGCAATTTACGATGGCGAAGCGGAATTCATCATCAACCCTTACGACGAATATGCGATTGAAGAAGCAATTCAAGTAAGAGACGCACAAGGTGGCGAAGTTACTGTTGTAACAGTCGGTGGCGAAGAAAGTGAGAAAGAACTTCGTACGGCATTAGCGATGGGCTGCGATAAAGCGGTATTAATTAATATTGAAGATGATGTTGAAAATGGTGACCAGTTCACGACAGCAAAAGTACTTGCTGAATATTTAAAAGATAAAGATGCAGATTTAATTTTAGGCGGAAACGTTGCAATTGATGGTGCATCTGGACAAGTTGGTCCACGTGTAGCTGAAGCGTTAAATATTCCGTACGTAACGACAATTACAAAACTTGAAATTGACGGTACAAACGTGAAGATTGAGCGTGATGTTGAAGGTGATACGGAAGTGATTGAAACTTCTTTACCAGTTTTAGTAACAGCACAACAAGGTTTAAATGAACCGCGTTATCCATCGCTTCCAGGTATTATGAAAGCGAAGAAAAAGCCACTAGAAGAAGTAGAATTAGATGATTTAGATTTAGAAGAAGATGATGTGGAAGCAAAGACAAAAACAATTGAAATCTATTTGCCTCCTAAGAAAGATGCAGGAAAAGTGTTACAAGGCGAGCTGCAAGATCAAGTAAAAGAACTTGTATCGTTGCTCCATACAGAAGCGAAAGTAATCTAATAAAATACGAAATTATATATGCAGGAGGGAAAATCTATGGCTCGTAAAGTATTGGTAATGGGTGAAGTTCGTGATGGATCGCTACGTAACGTTTCGTTTGAAGCGGTAGCAGCAGCAAAAACAATTGCAGAAGGCGGTGAAGTAGTAGGTCTTCTAGTTGGAGACAGCGTTGCCTCTTTTGCAAATGAATTGATTCATTACGGTGCAGATCGCGTTGTGACAGTTGAAAATGATAAATTAAAATCATATACATCTGATGGGTATGCACAAGCGTTTTTAGCTGTATATGCTGAAGAAAAGCCAGAGGGTATTGTATTTGGACATACAGCACTTGGTAAAGATTTATCACCAAAATTAGCAGCGAAACTTGAAGCTGGTCTAGTTTCTGACGTAACTGCTTTAGAAGTTGAAGGTGGAAATGTTATCTTCACTCGTCCAATCTACTCTGGAAAAGCATTTGAGAAGAAGATTGTAACAGACGGTATCTTATTTGCGACAGTTCGTCCAAATAACATTGCAACGCTTGAAAAAGATGAGTCTCGCAGTGGTGACGTATCTTCTATTACAGTAGATGTGAAAGACCTACGTACAATTATTCAAGATGTCGTCCGTAAAACTGCAGAAGGTGTTGATCTTTCTGAAGCGAAAGTTATTATCGCTGGCGGACGCGGTGTGAAGAGTGAAGAAGGATTCAAGCCATTAAAAGAGTTAGCTGACGTATTAGGCGGCGCTGTTGGAGCATCACGTGGTGCTTGTGACGCTGAGTATTGCGATTACTCATTACAAATTGGTCAAACTGGTAAAGTTGTTACGCCAGACTTATACATTGCATGCGGTATTTCGGGCGCGATTCAGCATTTAGCTGGTATGTCTAACTCGAAAATAATCGTTGCGATTAATAAAGATCCAGAAGCAAGCATCTTCAAAGTAGCTGACTATGGTATTGTTGGCGATTTATTTGAAGTCTTACCTCTTTTAACAGAAGAGTTTAAAAAGTTAAAAGTACATTCATGATTTGAGTACCCTTGAGTTCCAAGTGAAGTACCCCTATATATAGAAAAAGGTGAGAGATCCCCTGTCTCTCATCTTTTTAGTATGTAATCCGTATTTTTATATAGTATAAAGGAACACTTTTTTGTTACAATACATAACGATACATATTATTCGCCACGTATATAAGTTAATGATATACTCTTGGTAGAATATACTTGAAGGAGGAAATAAAATGGCAATTGTAAACGCAAATGACCAAAGCTTCGCATCTGAAACTAGCGAAGGTGTTGTATTATTAGATTTCTGGGCACCATGGTGTGGACCTTGTAAAATGATCGCTCCTGTATTAGAAGAAATTGATGCAGAACTAGGCGAAAAAGTAAAAGTAGTAAAAGTAGACGTGGATGAAAACCAAGAAACTGCTCGTCAATTCGAAGTAATGAGCATTCCAGCTCTTTTCGTATTAAAAGACGGTAAAGTAGTTGATCAAGCGTTAGGTTACAAACCGAAAGAAGCGTTAGTAGAATTAGTTTCTAAACACTTCTAAAATAAAGGAGCTGCCATTTGGCAGCTTTTTTTATTTTCTTTTTTTACACCTTTCCGTTACAATGAAAGAACGTATGTTGGGTGTTTTGGCATAGTATGTTTTCATGTGAAAATAAAAATGCTAAGCATGTAGAAATGGAGGGTGACGAGTGCACGAACATTTAAAAGAGAAGCTGGCTATTTTACCAGATCAACCTGGTTGTTATTTAATGAAAGATAAGCAAGGAACGGTTATATATGTCGGAAAGGCAAAAGTGCTTAAAAATCGTGTGCGCTCGTACTTTACTGGTTCACATGATGGAAAAACACTTCGGCTTGTAGGAGAAATTGTAGATTTTGAATATATTGTAACCTCCTCAAATCTAGAGGCTCTCATTTTAGAGTTAAATTTAATAAAAAAACATGATCCAAAATATAATATTCAATTAAAAGACGATAAAACATATCCTTTTATTAAAATTACAGCTGAGAAACAGCCGCGATTACTCATTACACGAAACATAAAAAAGGATAAAGGAAAGTATTTTGGCCCTTATCCGAATGCACAATCAGCTCATGAAACGAAAAAATTGCTAGATCGTATGTATCCGCTTCGTAAGTGCTCAAATATGCCTGATAAAGTTTGTTTATATTATCATATGGGTCAATGTTTAGCACCGTGTGTGAAAGAAGTGACGGAAGAACAAAACAAAGAAATTGTAGATGAAATTATTAAGTTTTTAAATGGTGGACATAAAGAAGTTCGTTCAGAATTAGAAACAAAGATGTATGAAGCTTCAGAGAAACTAGAATTTGAACGTGCAAAAGAGTTACGTGATCAAATTGCGCATATCGATGCGATTATGGAAAAACAAAAGATGATCATGAGTGACTTAGTGGATCGTGATGTGTTTGGATATGCAGTTGATAAAGGATGGATGTGTGTTCAAGTTTTCTTCGTTCGAAAAGGAAAGCTAATTGAACGTGACGTTTCTATGTTTCCGATTTACGATGAACCAGAAGAGGGATTTTTAACGTTCATTGGTCAATTTTATGAGAACAGCAGTCATTTTAAGCCGAAGGAAGTTGTCGTTCCAGGAAGTATAGACTCAGAGTTAGTAGAGCGCTTTTTAGAAGTGGAAGCGACACAGCCGAAACGTGGTAAGAAAAAAGATCTTGTAGAATTAGCAAATAAAAATGCGAAGATTGCTCTTGAAGAGAAATTCTACTTAATTGAACGTGATGAAGAGCGAACGATTAAAGCGGTAGATCAGTTAGGGAAGCAGCTTGGGATTGAAACACCTTATCGTATTGAGGCGTTTGATAACTCAAATATTCAAGGGACGAATCCTGTTTCTGCAATGATTGCTTTTATCGATGGGAAACCAGCTAAGAAAGAATACAGGAAATATAAAATTAAAACGGTTCAAGGACCGGATGATTATGAGTCTATGAGAGAAGTTGTAAGACGCCGTTATACAAGGGCACTGAAAGAGAGTTTGCCTTTACCAGATTTAATCATTATTGATGGTGGAAAAGGTCATCTGGCAGCTGTAAGTGATGTTCTAGAAAATGAACTCGGTTTATATATTCCGATGGCAGGTCTTGTAAAAGATGACAAACATAAAACCTCTCATTTAATTATTGGGGACCCACCTGAACCTGTGATGCTTGAGAGAAATAGCCAAGAATTTTATTTATTGCAGCGCATTCAAGATGAAGTGCATCGATTTGCGATTACATTTCATCGTCAATTACACGGGAAATCTGTTATTCAATCAGCACTGGATGATATTCCAGGAATCGGTGATAAACGGAAAAAGGTATTGTTGAAACATTTTGGTTCATTAAAGAAGATGAAGGAAGCTTCTGTAGCTGAATTTGTCGAAGCGGGTATGCCGAAAAATGTCGCAGAAACGATTTATACTTATTTAGCGGATAAGAAGACGTTGTAGTTTACAACGTCTTCTATTTTCTGGTATAATTTCTGAAGATTTAAAATAAATCTAACTGAATGAAAATACAAAAAAGTCAACTAAACTTATATGTCTAGTTGACTGTAGGTAATGCTACACTTCGATGAGATCTTTTATATCCCATTTCACAAGAAATGTAATAGAGTCTGAACGTTTTTTCTTTTCTTCATAGGACTCTGCAACGACGTTTCGTTGTTTTTGAATTTGTTCAGCGATAAATCCAGCTTCTAATTGATAAGAAGAATGTCTGTTTTGTTTTTGGCGTTCAGCGATGAGTGTGCCTTTAAGTTGGAACTGCATTTCACGACGCTTATGTTCAATAATGCTTAAAGTGCCCCAGCCAGCTTTTTCGAAGAACTGAATGACTTCTTCAGTTGTTTCTAGTGGATATTTTCTTGCAAGGTTTCTACCGGACCAGTATAAAATACCATCTAAATCGTTACCGATTAAATCTGGTAGTAATTCTTCACGTAGCAATTCATAAGCGAAGGCGTTCAATGAAACATCTTCTAAAGATGTTGTATCGATTGTATTTTTACTCACAATATTCCCCTCTTTCTATAGGGATTATTATATAACATTTCTCATTTATAAAAACAGATTTTTCTTTGGGAAAATCTGAATATATAAGAAGAAAAAAAGAATTGGCAAATTATATGCAAATTATGTATACGTTTTCTTGACGCTTCGACAAAAATAGGAGTAAAATGAACTTGGTATCAAATTATGCTGAAATATTTCGAATAATTTTTTCAGTTTTTCTTATGCCAATAGTGAAAAAACATTATTGTTGTAAACTAATCTGAAAACAGCAGTCAAACATTCAAGGGGGGTAATGGGGACATGAAAGGCCGCGAGTATACGTTTCGTAAGTGGCACTCATTAATGGGGGTCATCCCGGTTGGTGTCTTTTTGACGCAACATTTAATTGTAAACAACTTTGCAACACGAGGAGCAGAGGCTTTTAACAAAGCTGCAGGCTTTATGGAGCTCCTTCCATTCCGGTACGCGCTAGAGATTTTCATCATCTTTTTACCGATACTGTACCATGCTATATATGGCTTATATATTGCATTTACAGCTAAGAACAATGCGGTTTCTTACGGTTATTTCCGTAACTGGATGTTCGTCTTCCAAAGAATTTCAGGTATCGTTACACTGATTTTCATTTCTTGGCACGTCTGGGAAACTCGTATTCAAGCAATGTTAGGTAAAGAGGTAAACTATGATATGATGGCAGATATTTTAAACAATCCAGCTATGTTTGCATTCTACTTAGTCGGTGTTGTTTCAACAATTTTCCACTTTGCAAATGGACTATGGACATTCTGCATCAGCTGGGGAATTACAGTATCTCCACGTTCACAAAGAATCTCTACTTATGTAACATTAGCTATTTTCTTAGGTCTATCTTATGTAGGTGTGAGTGCATTATTAGCGTTCATCGATCCACAGCTAGCAAACCAGTAAGGAGTGGGAGAGCATGAAAGGGAAACTTATAGTAGTCGGCGGTGGCTTGGCTGGCTTAATGGCAACGATTAAAGCGGCGGAAGCAGGAGTAAATGTTGAACTGTTTTCTTTAGTACCAGTAAAACGTTCGCATTCTGTATGTGCCCAAGGTGGAATTAACGGTGCCGTAAATACGAAAGGTGAAGGGGATTCTCCATGGATCCACTTTGACGATACAATTTATGGTGGGGACTTCTTAGCGAACCAACCACCAGTTAAAGCAATGTGTGAAGCAGCACCTGGTATCATTCATTTAATGGACCGTATGGGTGTTATGTTCAACCGTACGGAAGAAGGACTTCTTGATTTCCGTCGTTTTGGTGGAACACAACATCACCGTACAGCATTTGCTGGTGCAACAACTGGACAGCAATTACTATACGCATTAGATGAGCAAGTACGTCGTCACGAAGTAGCAGGACTTGTAACGAAATACGAGGGTTGGGATTTCTTACGAGCTGTTGTGGATGACGAAGGTGTGTGCCGAGGAATCGTTGCACAAGACTTACAAACAATGGAGATTAAAAGTTTCCAAGCTGATGCCGTGATTATGGCAACAGGGGGCCCTGGTATCATCTTTGGAAAATCAACTAACTCTATTATTAATACAGGTACAGCAGCTTCTGCTGTATATCAACAAGGCGCATATTATGCAAACGGTGAGTTCATTCAAATTCATCCAACGGCAATTCCTGGAGACGATAAATTACGTCTTATGAGTGAATCTGCACGTGGTGAAGGTGGCCGTGTTTGGACATATAAAGATGGTAAACCATGGTACTTCCTAGAAGAAAAATATCCGGCTTACGGAAACCTTGTACCTCGTGATATTGCAACGCGTGAAATCTTTGATGTTTGCGTAGAGCAAAAACTAGGTATTAACGGTGAAAACATGGTGTACTTAGATCTTTCTCATAAAGATCCGAAAGAACTAGATATTAAACTTGGTGGAATTATTGAAATCTATGAGAAGTTTACAGGTGATGATCCTCGTAAACTACCAATGAAAATCTTCCCGGCAGTTCACTATTCGATGGGCGGACTATGGGTTGATTATAAGCAGATGACAAGTATTCCTGGTTTATTTGCAGCAGGTGAGTGTGATTATTCTATGCACGGTGGTAACCGCCTTGGTGCGAACTCACTATTATCAGCAATTTACGGTGGTATGGTAGCAGGACCGAACGCGATTGAGTATATGAAAGGTCTTTCTAAATCATCTGATGCTGTTTCATCTACTGTATATGAACAAAATGAATTAATCGAAACAGAGAAATTTAACAATATTTTAACGCTCAATGGTAACGAAAATGCGTATGTTCTTCATAAAGAGCTTGGAGAATGGATGACAGATAACGTTACAGTAGTTCGTGAAAATAAAAAGTTATTAGAAACTGATGCGAAAATTGAAGAGCTAATGGCTCGTTACAAACGTATTAACATTAACGATACAGCAAGATGGAGTAACCAAGGTGCTTCATTTACACGCCAACTTGCGAATATGTTTGAATTAGCACGTGTTATTACAATTGGCGCATATAACCGTAATGAGAGCCGCGGGGCGCATTACAAACCTGAATTCCCAAATCGTGATGATGCAAACTTCTTAAAAACTACGATGGCGAAATTTGAAGGAGAAGGAAATGCACCAGCATTCCATTACGAAGAAGTGGATGTTTCATTAATTAAACCACGTAAACGTGACTATTCCTCAAAACATGATGTAGCTGCTAAGGGTGAAGAGAAGGGGGATAAGCAACATGTCTGAGAAAACAATCCGCCTCATCATTACGAGACAAGATGGACCAGATGCACAAGAGTTTGACCAAGAGTTTGAAATTCCATATCGTCCAAATATGAACATTATTTCGGCACTGATGGAAATTCGTCGTAATCCTGTTGATTCAAAAGGAAATCAGACGACTCCGATTGCATGGGATATGAACTGTTTAGAGGAAGTATGTGGCGCATGTTCGATGGTGATTAACGGAAAACCACGTCAATCATGTACAGCTCTTATCGATCAGTTAGAACAACCAATCCGCTTAAAGCCGATGAAGACATTCCCAGTTGTACGTGACTTACAAGTTGACCGTAGTCGCATGTTTAACGCTCTAAAACGCGTTAAAGCTTGGATTCCAATTGATGGTACGTATGACTTAGGACCAGGACCAAGAATGCCTGAGAAGAAACGTCAATGGGCTTATGAGCTTTCAAAATGTATGACATGTGGTGTTTGCTTAGAGTCATGTCCAAACGTAAATAGTAAATCTGACTTTATTGGACCAGCACCGTTATCACAAGCTCGTTTATTCAACTCACATCCAACGGGTGAAATGCATAAAGCAGACCGCTTACGTGCAATTATGGGAGATGGAGGGCTTGCAAACTGTGGTAACTCTCAAAACTGTGTGCAATCATGTCCAAAGGGTATTCCATTAACAACTTCAATTGCGGCATTAAACCGTGATACAACAATTCAATCGTTCAAAGATTTCTTTGGTAGCGACAATAACTATTAATAAATATTGCCTCTTCATGTTGAAGAGGCAATATTTATAACTTTATTTTTCTGTTTATTCTGTTTGTTTTAAGGCGAAAAGGAGAGGGAACAATGAAGAGAATTTCTTATATTGAAGACTTTGAGCAATGGGAAAGTGGTTTTTCATTTTATAATCCTGTAAAAGTTCGTTTTGGTGAAGTAGATATGTTTGGACATGTAAATAATGTCGTTGCCTTTACTTATTTTGAAGAAGCACGTATCGCATTGTTTAAAGAACTTGGATTTATGCAAGAATGGACGCATGAGTCTTCAGAAACGATGATCGTTGTTGCAGATTTACAATGTAATTTTATTAAGCAAATATATTTTGATGAACAGTTGAAGGTGTATGTAAAAGCGGGAGCGGTTGGGAATTCTTCTTTAGATTTGCATTATATGGTGAAGAATGCAGAAGGAGAAGTTTGTTTAGTTGGTCGTGGAATGATGGTTCAAGCATCGAAAAAAACAGGAAAAGGCGAACCGTGGCCTGAAGAGTGGAAGAAAAAATTACTACAATGATAGAGTAAATGGAAAATAAGAGAGCGATTTGCTCTCTTATTTGTTGTCTTTCGTTGCTTCTTCTAATGTTAAATGATGTTTATATATGTATGTAGCATATGGATTACCAACGTAGCGCAAATGCCACGGTTCATATGCATATTCTGTGGTTTCTGTTTTATCTTCTAAATAGCGAATGATAAAGCCAAATTCATGAGCATGTTCCGCAACCCATTTTCCTTCGGCTGTCTCTCCGAAAATAGGCTCTAATTGGAATTTAGCAGATTTTGAACTAATATCCATCGCTAAACCAGTTTGATGTTCACTCGTACCAGGAATGGCACTTACTGAATCAGCTTCAGCTTTTCCTTGACGTCTAACGTATGTATCATGTAATGATTTTTGGCGTTTGTATGAACGATAACCAGATACAGCTGTAAGTTCAAGCCCTTCTTTCTTTGCCGCTTCAAACATATTTTCAAGCGCATCTGCAGCATCTTTGCGCAGCAATGTTTTTTCTTTATCTTTTGGACTAGTAAATGGTACGTTCGGTCTTGTTAAGTCTTCAGGTGTGTATCCGTCTGGTAGTTTTCGATGTTTATTAACTAAGACAAGATTAGACTCTGGATTTGTTACAACGGAAAAATCATTGTCTAGTTTTTTTGCATTATGATCAGCTTTTGGAAAAGCTGGAATCTCTTCTTTTTGGTGATTACTATGCTGTTGACTTTCGACAGCTTTCGCCTCATTTTGCAGTGGTGATTTAGAACCAAAGTAAGCGAAAGAAGTGATACCGATTACAATAGTAGTGGCAGAAATAATGATTATCTTTTTCATGATGCCTTGTAATCACAGTCCTTTCTTCATAAAATATGTATCGTTTTTTATTATAAGTCTAGTTTACTGAAAAAGAAATATAAGAGTCATAACGTAATAGAAATGCAAAGAAAATGTCAGAAAATGTGTGAAAATGTAGTATTTTTTTATATAATTCATTTCTTATCTTTCATGAAATTCATTTTTTATGTAATATATATACATAAGAAGATGTAGCGATTATCGAGAATGAAGAACTTCTTGTATAGACTAGGAGTGAATGGGAATGGATTTTGCAACAATTATTGGGCTCATTTTAGGATTTGTAGCGGTAGTAGTAGGGATGGTCGTCAAGGGCGCTGACGTAACAGCCTTATTGAATCCTGCCGCAGCATTAATTATTTTTATCGGTACATTTGCTGCAGTATGTATAGCATTTCCGATGAATCAACTAAAAAGAGTTCCAAAATTATTTAAAGTTCTTTTTGGTTCAAATAAAAAGGATTTAAGTTATGAACAGTTGCTAGAATTGTTTGTTCATTGGACATCAGAAAGTAGAAAATACGGTATTTTGTCTTTAGAGCAACAATTAGACAAAATTCAAGATGAATTTCTTTTGCGTGGTATGAAATTTGTGATTGATGGCGTATCCGCAGAAGATCTAGAGCAGATTTTAGAAGCTGAATTAGAAGCAATTGAAGAAAGGCATGCAAAAGGAGCAGCAATTTTTTCTCAAGCTGGTACATATGCACCGACATTAGGGGTTTTAGGTGCTGTTATTGGTCTTGTAGCTGCACTTGGCAATTTAACTGATATTGAAAAGTTAGGTCATGCTATTTCGGGTGCGTTTATTGCAACGATTTTTGGTATTTTTTCAGGCTATGTATTATGGCATCCATTTGCAAATAAATTAAAGCAAAAATCTGCAGCTGAATTAGAGAAAAAACGTTTAATTATTGATTGTTTATTAATGTTACAAGAGGGTACATATCCGTTTATTATGAAGAACCGCATTTTAGGTGCACTTTCTGCAACTGAGCGTAAAAAGCTTGAAAAAGGGGCAGAAAAAAATGCGGAGTAAAAAAAATAGAAGACGTAAGAAAAAAAAGCATGATGAACATATCGATGAAACTTGGTTAATCCCTTATTCTGATATGTTAACGTTGTTATTTGCATTGTTCATCGTTTTATTTGCGATGAGTAGTATAGATGCTGCGAAGTTCAAACAGATGGCAGTAGCGTTTCGAAGCGAATTAGCAGGTGGAACAGGAAACAAAGAGTTTTTAAGTGATCAAAAGCCGAATGAAGAGAAAGAGTTATCGGCAAGTAGTCTAGAATCTGAGAAGATTAAAAAGAACGCTGAAGCTGAAGTAAAGCAGCAAGAAATGAACGAATTAAAAGCGGTACAAAAAGGTATCGATAAGTATATTGAGGAAAATCAATTATCTTCTTCTTTTAAAACTGATTTAACAGAAAAAGGACTAAAGGTAACGATATTAGAAAATGTACTATTTGATTCTGGGAAAGCGGACGTGAAATTAGAATCGCTAAGTATTGCAAAAGAAATGTCTAATTTACTTGTTTCAGCATCACCTCGTGAAATTACAGTATCTGGTCATACAGATAATGTTCCTATTGCAAATGCGCAATTTGCATCGAATTGGGAATTAAGTACGCAGCGGGCAGTTAATTTTATGCAGGTATTACTGCAAAATAAAGAATTACAGCCAGGGAAATTTAGTGCGGTTGGTTACGGAGAATACCGTTCAATTGCCCCAAACGATACGCAAGAAGGAAAGGCGAAAAATAGACGTGTAGAAGTGTTTATTTTACCTTTAACGAGAAATATGCAATAAAGAGGATGGCGAATGCCATCCTCTTTTATTTTGCATCAAATGATTTTAAGTTGTCGCGACGGATTTTATCTTTTTCTGCATCTGATTTTTTGAAATCATAATCATATAAAGCTCCTTCCCAATCACCATACATCGGATTCGGGAAAATAATAAATTTCTCACCAAATTGTGTTTTTAAATCTGCGACTGCTTGATTTCGATCTTTTACTGATTTCCCATCAAAACCAGTGAAATCAGATAAGTTATCGCCGAAGAATAAGACGATATCATGTGTTTGCGAAACGAGTTCACGGCGTTTTTCTTTTCCTTTGTCTTTTGGATCTTGTAGTAATATATGTTCTTTCGTTGCTTGAGGAGCACCTACACGTTCAAGATTTTTAATTGTTGCATCTAGTTGGTTCGTTTTACGATTTGAGATGTAGTAAATATCTACACCTTTAGATTCTGTATATTTTAAGAAATCAATTGCGCCTGGAAGAGCTTCAGCTTCAGCCTTATTAATCCAGTCATCCCATTTGTAAGGATAGCCTTTTCCTGTCTTTACACTCATTGCTTGATGAGGACTGTTATCTAAAACAGTTTCATCTAAATCCAGTACGATAGCAGGTTTTTTCTCTGTCCCTTTTGCAAGAATTGCATCGAGCTTTAATTGACCGATATTGTATCCTTGGTAGTAAAGTGCTTTCGTCTCACCAGCTGTTTGATACCATAAATCAGCCATTAATTGCTGGTCTGTTAATTTTGCCTTCTCTTCTTTCGCCACAGTTTTCTCTTGTGTTCCTGAACATGCTACAAGCGATGTAGATAGAACTGCTACAGATAATAAAGTGGTAATGCCCCTCTTCATCTTCATATGTATCCTCCTCGATGTTAGAAAATCAGTTAATATTATATATCGAAAAATAATATTTTTTGTATGAACATTTGCATATTGTCTTTTGTATATATAGTAGTATGTCCTATATTAGAAAGATGAGAAAAATGTTGGGAATCATTTTGACAAGTTTTATTGTCGTAATGACAATTATAATTGACAAATTACATGATATTATTTACAATTTTAACTAAATAGAACAAATGATGGATTAAGACGGTGCTACATATTAAAAGGATGAAGCGTAGTGCTATATTTTATCCTACATAAACATAGTCTTTGAAAGAGAGTATGAATGATACTAAAGGGGAGGCTTTATACTTTGAGTTTACAAATTCAAAACTTAACGAAACTATTTGGGGAATCAAAAGCAGTTAACGGCTTGCAAATTTCGTTACCTAAAGGTGAAGTGCTAGGATTACTTGGGCGAAATGGTGCAGGGAAAACAACGACAATCAAAATGCTTCTCGGATTATTAACGCCTAATGAAGGATCTATTACATGGGATGGAAAATCATTTGGGACTAGTGGGGTAACAATTGGATACTTACCAGAAGAAAGAGGTTTATATACAAAAAGTAGAGTAATAGATCAGTTGCGATATTTTGGTAGATTAGAAGGAATGACGAAAAAAGAAGTAGACCTTGCTATTGATCACTGGTTAGATCGATTGGCAATACCGGAATATAAATTTAAAACGGCAGGAGAGCTTTCAAAAGGGAACCAGCAAAAAATCCAATTAATTGCTGCTCTACTTCATAATCCTGAACTTCTCATTTTAGATGAACCGTTTAGCGGACTAGACCCAGTTAATGCTGGAATGTTAGCTAGCATTATTGAAGAACAAGTGCAGAGCGGAAAGACCATTATTTTATCTAGTCATCGTATGGAACAAGTAGAGGCTTTTTGCCAACATGTATGTATTTTGAAAAAAGGCGAAGCAGTCGTAAAAGGCCAATTAAGTGATATTAAAAAAGAATACGGTTTCCGTAATTTAACGATTGAAGATACAGAAGAGAATGAGAAGGGATTAGAAGCTATACATGTATCGTATGAAAAACAACAAGGCCTTCTTTATGTGCAAGTACAAGATGATGCAGAAGCTCTAAAGATTTTGCAACAGTTGCAAGAACAAGGTATTACCTTACGACAATTTAAAATGTTAGAGCCGACGTTAAACGAAATCTTTGTAGAGAGGGCGAAATAACGATGCGTAAATTTTCTCACGTATTTTCATTTTATTTTAGGGAAGCATTTTTATCTAAAAAGTCATTAATTACGAGTGCGATTTTATTTTTAGTTGTGTTTGGGCTTTTTGCATTTAATCATTTCACTGCTGATAACGATAAAGGAAAAGATAAAATTGCGGTAGTAACGGAAAGCGATACTTATAAAGTGCAAGAAAGTGATGTGAAAAAGTTACTTCCGTCTGCTAAAGTAACTGTAGAAAACAAGGATAAATTTAATGAGCTACGTAAGCAAGTGGAAGATGGGGAGTTAGACGGTTTATTCCATATTACAGAAAAGAATGGTATTCCAGAAGTGACGTATATGTATAGTGGTTTTCCAAGCCAATCAACGGCTACACTTATGGCAAGTTATTTAAAGGAACAGTATACAGCGGTAATGATTGAAAAAAATAATGTATCTGCAGAAGTAGCAAAACAGTTGCAAATGGAAATTCCGTTAAAACAAGAGGCAGTAAAGGATCATGCATCTTCCTTTGGAATTGGCTATGTTTTCTCGTTTGCTTTATATATGTTTATTATTGTGTTTGGAACTGCAATAGGGACGACGATAGCATCTGAAAAGTCATCTCGTGTTATGGAGTTAATGCTTCCGAAAGTAAAACCATTAACAATGCTACATGCCAAAATTTTAGCAATTGTTTCTAGTGCTTTACTATTACTAGTTATTGCTTCCTTCGGGTTTCTTGTACCATATTTATTAGGTTGGGTAGACTTAGAAAACGCATCTTTAATAGGACTTACACTAGACTTCTCTAAATTGGATGCGGTAGTAATTAGTATGTTCGTTGTATATTTTGTTACGGGCTACTTACTATATGCAATGCTATATGCAGCAGTTGGGGCTGTTGTATCAAAAATTGAGGATGTGCAATCTCTTTCGTTCCCAATTACAATGTTAGGTATAGCAGCATTTTTCATTAGTATTAAATCATTATTTGATCCTAATAGTACATTAGCTGTAGTTAGTTCATATATTCCATTCTTTACACCTATGGTTACATTTTCAAGACTTGTAGCTGGTGAAGCAGGCGCTGTAGAAATTGGTGTGACGTTAGTAATTTTATTGGTGACTATCGTTATCATCAATATGCTTACAAGCCGCATTTACGTAAACGGTGTAATGAATTACTCAGATAAAGTGAAATTTAAAGATTTAGCGAAGTTTATAAAGCGTCAATAATGAGAGAAAAGTATGATTTCCTATTGGAATCATGCTTTTTCTTTATGTATAAATTAAAAATAGTATATAATAATAAGAGTCGTCTTTTAATAGAATGAATACAAAGGAGGGTGTGCAGATGGGGATTAGTAGTCGTTTTACAGTAGGTGTTCATATGTTAACGTTACTTGCGATAGATCGAAACTCTCGCTGTACCTCTGAATGGATTGCTGGTAGTGTGAATACAAATCCAGTTGTGATTCGTCGCATTACAGGAATGTTGAAGAGAGCAGGACTTGTTGATGTACAAGCTGGTAAAGGTGGTACGACACTTGCTCGTGATTTAGAAGAAATTACATTACTTGATGTATATAAAGCAGTGGAAGTTGTAGAAGAAGGACAGCTATTTTCCTTCCATGAAAATCCCAACATTGAATGTCCAGTAGGAGCTAATATTCAATCAGTATTAGAAATTATTTTAATGCAAGCGCAAGAAGCGATGGAAAACGTACTTGCAAATGTAACGGTAGATCAATTAGTTACAAACTTAAAGTCCAAAATGAAAGAGTAAAAAAGCGAGCAACCTCATAATGAGGGCTCGCCTTTTTTTATTCAGAAATATTGAAAATTCTATTTTTCAGTATTTAAAATAAATTTACCAACAATAGCTGCTACGATACCACCAAGAATTGGTGCAACGATGAATACCCATAGTTGAGAAAGTGCTTCTCCGCCAGCGAATAAAGCTGGTGCGATACTACGAGCTGGGTTAACAGAAGTTCCAGTTAACGGAATTCCTAATAAGTGAACTAAAACTAATGTGAAACCAATTACTAATCCTGCTAGAGAAGAACTTCCTTTTTTACCTGTTACAGCAACGATAACTAAAATGAATACGAAAGTTAAAATGAATTCAACTAGAAATGCTCCAGATAAACCAAGAGTTCCAAAACCATTTTGTCCTAAATTATCTAAAGGTGTTTTAGCAGAGCGTAAAATCGTTACTAACGTTGCAGTTCCTAATAAACCACCTAAAATTTGAGCTAATACATAATAACAAAGTTCCATAGCGTTCATTCTTTTGTTGATGAACATAGCTACTGATACTGCTGGGTTAATGTGACATCCAGAAATTGTTCCGATGCTATATGCCATAGCCACAATAGATAGACCGAAAGCCATAGCGATTCCTAATGTTCCAATTCCTTCAATTCCGCCGCCAATGACAGCTACTCCAGTTCCGAATAATACAAGTACAAATGTACCAATAAATTCAGCGATTGCTTTTTTTAACATAATTTACCTCCTAATATTGCGCATGAAACGTATTATAACATAGGTTTTAGTATAAACAGCTAATGAAATACTATTCTGATAAGGCGAAATAGGGGGACAATAAAAAAGGAGTATGGTTCTTTGGGATAGAACCATACTCCTTTTTATGCTGTTTTTTTCTGCTTAACGATTGGAACAGATCGATTTAAAATGCTATTTGCAACCATTCCTAACATAATAATAATCATTCCAAGTAGGGAAAGCCCACCAGGGAATGAACCATTCAAGAAAACAATTTCGCCAAGCACGGTAAAGACCATCGTTCCAGCTTGGGTTGCTTCAACAGCTCCAAGTAGGGCGAGGTTATCTTTTGCTAAGTCAGTAGCAAAGAAAAATGTCATCGTTGCAATTACGCCAGAACATAATGCTAACAAAAAGCCTTGCAGCATTTGGCTTGATGTTGGAATACCGGTAGTAGAAAATCCATATATACCAAGTAAAATTGTTATAGGAAGACTGCCTATTGCCATTCCTAATACGCGTTGGAACGTATCGAGACGGCCGCCAACAAGCTCCATCATTTTTCGGTTGCCGAATGGATATAAGAAAGCAGCCACTACGACAGGTAAAAATCCTGAAATAAACTGAATCATTGTAATATGACCTGCTGCAGTCGCTTGCATACAAATTACACCAAGTAAAATAAATAATGCAACATATAAACTACGAAGTGGAATTTTTCCGCGTACAAGTTTTGTTCCTGATTTCGTTTCTATTTTAACGAAGAACAATGGCGATAAAAGTAATCCTGCTAATATCGTAACTTGCCAAGTTCCAGCAACGAGCCACGCTGGAGAAAAGACAGCTGCAAAACTTAATAAAGAATAGAATCCAATACCAGCAACAGAACCCCATCCGATCCACGCTAATGGATGTTTCTTTAATTCTTCCCATAACCCCCTTAAGTTTTTGCGAAATAAAACGATAAGGAATAAAATAGGGAGAGCGAATAAAAAACGGAAGGAAGCTGTCCAAGCCCAGCTCGTTCCAGATACATTCATCGCTCTATTAATAATAAAGGTTGCGGAAAAAAAGGCTGATGATAAAAGGCCTAATAAAATTGCGCGCATGAAGTGTAGCACTCCTTTCGGAAATTGATGATTATGTATAGTATGATATACTTAAAAATAATAAAAGTAAACTATTTTATACTTTAAGGTGGTTTTATAGATGAAAGAACATGAAGATATGCAAACGAAAGAGGTCATTCAGCAAGTAGGTCAGTTATTAAGACAAATTCGAAATGAACAAAAATTAAGTTTAGAAGAATTAGCCCAAAAAACAGGAGTTAGTAAATTAACATTAGGAAAGATTGAAAGAGGAGAAACAAATCCGACGTTAGCTGTCATTTGGAAAATAACGAAAGGGTTATCGATTCCTTTATCCAGATTGATGGTTGTTGGAGAACCTGTAGCTGTTGCGCGCTGCGGAGAAGGATTTGCAGTAGATGTAGGACAAGCATGGCATTTAGAAACGATGTTCCGTTATACGAAAGAAACAGGAATGGAAATGCATCGTGCTTGTTTAAGGGCGAATAGTATATATGAACCAGAAGCTCATCATGAAGGTGCTATTGAGCTTGTAACGGTAATGAAAGGGAAAGTATCGATTCAAGTGGAAAATGATGTATACGAATTGAATGAGTTTGACTCTATTCAATTTGAAGCGAACAAAAAACATAGTTATAGAAATGAAGAAGATGAAGTAGCAGTATTACATTTAACGATGAAATATTCTTCATAAAAAAATCACCTATAGAATTCTATAGGTGATTTTTTATATTTCGATTAAGTATATGCAGGAGGCCACTAGTACGAACGTGGCATAAGTAATAAACAAATAAAATAAACTAAAAAACCAGTCCCAAAACATAAAACAGCAATGACCCAAAGTATGCGAATGAGGGTAGAGCTAATATCAAAATATTCCCCTAAACCACCGCATATACCAAATAGCATTTTATCAGTTTCGGATTTACATAACCTTTTTGACATCTTCTAATCCACTCCTTTTTTAGCAAGCTATATACTTCTATTCTATATGGGAATTTATGAGAAGACTATGCGGTTGTATTACAATTTTTTTGTAAAGTGATCTATGTTTTACAATTCAGATACGGGGTTATATAAACAATGGATTTAATTTATAGTGTAGTCCAATGGTTTTTGATAAAAGTAAAAAGGTCTTGGGTAGCAAAGCTAAACTACCAAAAGGGCCTCATATTATTGTTTCATTTTGTAGTTCAATTGTCGGTGTACCCAATGTGAAAATCTATAAAAAATACTTAGTGAAAGAGTAACCGCTATACTAACCCAAATGCTTGTTAAAGGATTGATTAAGAAGTAAGTTACATAACCGGTAAGGGTACCAATAATCGAAATGATTGGTATAATGATGCTTATTTTTTGTTTACTAAAAATAAGGAATAATATTGTGATGATAAGAGATGTATAAAGAATACCAAAGAAAAAAATAATTTCTAAAATAGTATAGTTTGTAGTAATTGTAATGAAAAAAGCTGAAAATCCGATAGTTATAGAAATAAAATGAGTTGTATATAATTTGAAATTAATTTTTGTACGTATCATCGGTATAAAATCTCGAATGAGTTTAGTAAATCCATGCATCCAAGAAATAAAACTGGAAGTTATTGCGCTTAAAGAGCCGATAACGAGTAGATAAAATAAAATGGTAAATTCTATTTTTTTAGGAAGCTGAGCTAGAAGATCGTATAAATGATCTAAGCTCCCACTAAAGATAACTATCATAATTAGAGAAGCGAACGCCAAAGGGATAGTAATCCATATAAATCCTGATAGTAAAAAAGTCGGAATGATTTTTTTAGGATGAATGCGGAAAGCTTTATCCCAAGATGCAGGGCTTATTAATACTCTTCCTGTTTCGATGAGAATGCCGGCAGTAAGAAAATATATTCCATTTATATTTTCATAAAATAGCAGATAAGGGTGATATAAGCGAATTCCATCGTATACATGGGTAATGCCATCTTGTACAAAAAAATAAATTGGAATAATAATCATAGTAGAAAACATTAATACAGTTTGCATAATAGCCATTTTAGTGAATAGTTTAGCGTTACTTAACATTACAAATATTGTACAAAGGGTAATGAAGAGTAAAGAGCCCAATGTATATGGAATATGGAAAAAAACATTAAGTAAAATACTAGCAACTTTCGTTTGAATGAACATACTTTCTATACTTAATAGAACAAGGAAAGAGCATACAATTATATATCCTTTGTGAGAAAGTTTATATAATAAGTAATCGTGAATGGATTCGCCCTCTGGGAATGTAGAACGTATTTTTTTTATTAAAATCCCCAATAAAATAAGAGTGAAAGGGCCAATCATAGCGTAAAGAATACCAGCGATTAGCCCATAATTGATAATAGATTCAGGTAACGCGAGCGTCGATATACTTGCGACCCATTTAGATAATAAAAGAACAGTCCCAGTTCCGATACCTAATTGTAATGGTGTGAAAGCAGAGTTGTTTTTCGTCACAATTTATCCCTCGCCTCTATATTCTTTCGGAGTCATTCCGGTCATTTTACGAAAAACAGTACTGAAATAATGCTGACTATTAAAACCAGATCGTTCAGAAATTTGAGAGATACACCAATGTGGGTGTTCCGTTAAATATTTCTGTGACATTTCAATCCGATATTGCATGATATATCCGGAAAATGAAATACCTACTTCTTCATGAAACCTCCGGCTTAAATAAGTCGGATTTGTATGTACTTTAGTTGCGATGTCTGCTAAGTGTAGTTTGTCATGAAAAGTTTCATGGATGATGTCTAATGTATCTTGAATAATACGTGAGTAGGAAGGAGTATGGGAATCTCCTTTGTATTTTTGTAATATATCGATGAGTTCCTTTTCTATAATTGGCTTTGTTATGTAGTCAATGACGCCTAGACGAATAGATTGTTTTGCATAATCGAAATTTTGATATGCGGTTACGATGATGATATCCAAGTTAGCGTTATTATGTTTTAATTTTTCACCTAGTTGTAGGCCAGACATGCCTGGAAGGTGGATATCTAAAAGTGCCAAATGAATTGGGAATTTTTCATTTATAGCTAAAGCTTCATCCGCATCTAAAGCTAGGTGTAGTGTCCAATTAGGGAACTGACGGTGGATAAGAAATTCTAATTGTTCCAGTTCTAGTGGTTCGTCATCTACTAATAGTACGTTCATTTTTGTACTACCTCCTCTGTGTTTTTTTCTGTGATGAAAGGCCATGTGATTTCAACTTTCGTGCCGTTCTCTTTTGTAGAAAGGAAAGAGAACGTAGTTTGTTCTTGAAAGAATAACTGAAATCGTTGTTTTATATTTTCAAGTCCGTATCCGCTTTCTTCCGTATGGGAAGTAAATGGTTCGTTTTGAGTACCGTTGTCGGATACTAGAAGTGTAATTCGGTTATTTGTATTGTATAGATGAATATTTAAAATTGCTTGACCAGCTTTTTTTTCTAGCCCATGTTTAAAGGAATTCTCAACTAACGTTTGAATAACGAAAGGTGGAATATAAGCATTGTGTAAATCTTCAGAAGAAGTAATGCTTACTGAAAGTCTCGAGCGAAATCGCATTTTTTGAATCTCAATATAATAATTTGTATAGGCCAGTTCTTCAGAGATAGGAATTAATAAATCAGTTGTTTTATATTTTCCTTTTAAAAATAGAGAAAAGATCTCGAGTGATTTGACAACTTCATCTGTTCTCTGTAGACGAGCTAAGCTTAAAATTGTATTTAATGTATTGAATAAAAAATGAGGTTGAATTTGTTGAGTGAGTTGATGATATAAAGACTGTTGCAACTCTCGTTCCAGTGCTATTTTTTTCTTTTCACTTTCTAGTAAGTCGATTCGTTTTTCAAAAATAAATAAAAATAATAAAATAATAGCTCCAAAAATTGGAGCTAAGACAAGTATAGTTATTAATACGGCAAATGCTTCATAAGTTAACATACATACCTCAATCTTGTTTTTTTATATTATACTAAAGTATTGTAAATGTTTCTATTATTCAGATTAAGATTAGATAATATGACAGGCTACTTTGTGATCATCACTTACAGATTGAAAACTTGGTTGCTCTGTTGCACATTTTTCAATTGCGTAGGGGCAACGAGTATGAAAACGGCATCCTTTTGGCGGGTTTAGAGGAGAGGGAAGGTCTCCTTTAAGTTCAATACGCTCTTTTTTCGTTCCTGCACTAATGGTAGGAATTGCTGAGAGAAGCGCTTTTGTGTAAGGGTGTTGCGGATTGTTAAAAAGAGAATGTTTATCGGCAATTTCCACAATGGTACCAAGATACATTACAATAATGCGGTCCGATATGTGACGAACAACAGCTAAATCGTGAGAGATGAATAAATATGTTAATCCATATTGTTGCTGCAACTGCTTTAACAAATTTAAAACTTGTGCTTGCACTGAAACATCTAAGGCGGAGACAGCCTCGTCACAAATGATGAGTTTTGGATTAACAGCTAAAGCGCGTGCGATTCCGATTCTTTGTCGTTGTCCACCACTGAATTCATGTGGATAGCGCTTCACTGCATCGGGTGGAAGACCAACTTTGCCAAGCAACTCAATAACCTTTGTTTTTCTTTCTCCTTTTGGACATACATTTTGAATGGCCATAGCTTCTTCTAAAATATTGCCTACTGTTTGTCTAGGGTTTAAAGAAGCAAAGGGATCTTGAAAAATTACTTGTAAATCCTTTCGAACTTTTCTCATTGCTGATTTATTTAATTCTAGTAAATTTTTATCTTGAAATATGATATTTCCACTTGTTGCTTTATCAAGGCGTAATATTGCACGCCCAGTTGTGGACTTCCCGCAACCAGATTCCCCAACAATACTGACAGTTTCCTGTTCGTAAATTGTAAAGCTAATATCGTCAACTGCTTTAATAAAGCTAATAGAGCGTCCTAGAATTCCTTTTTTTATAGGGAAGTATTGTTTTAAACTTTGTACTTGTAATAACTCTCGTTTGCTTATTTGCGTAGTAGACATTTTATAATACCTCCAATTCTTCTGAAGCTGATTTATCCCAAAGATCTGTAAACATCCAGCATCGAACTTCGCTTCCATCTTGCGTGAGTTGAAGTTCTGGAAGAGTGTTGTGACATAGTTCTTTTGCATGGGTGCATCTATCAGCAAAGCGACATCCGTTCGGCATATGGTACGGACTCGGTACGGATCCAGGAATCGTTTGTAATTCTTCCTGGTCTGCATCGAGTCTTGGAAGAGATTGAAGGAGTCCGATTGTATAAGGGTGTTTTGGGTTAGTAAATATATGATCGATACCTGCATATTCGACGATTTTTCCAGCGTACATAACGGCGACTCTATCGCATGTTTCTGACACGACTCCTAAGTCATGTGTGATCATGATAATTCCCATACCGAGTTGCTTTTGAAGTGATTTCATAAGTGATAATATTTGAGCTTGAATTGTTACATCAAGAGCAGTTGTTGGTTCGTCTGCAATGAGTAAATCTGGATTGCAAGCAAGTGCCATTGCAATCATAATGCGTTGTCGCATTCCTCCGCTTAGTTCATGTGGCTCTTGCTTTGCACGCTTTTCAGGAGAAGGAATCCCAACTAGTTTCAACATATCGACGGCTTTATTCCAAGCTTCTTTTTTACTTAATTTTTGATGGATACGAATTGCTTCTGCAATCTGTTCCCCAACAGAATATACTGGATTCAAAGATGTCATTGGTTCTTGGAAAATCATTGAGATTTGATTTCCACGAATTGCACGCATTTCAGCTTCTTTTTGCTGTAATAAATTTTTTCCTTTAAATAAAATGCTGCCTTCAATTTTACTGCCGCTTTCTCGGTCAATTAATCTCATAATGGATAGAGAAGTGATACTCTTCCCACAACCAGATTCCCCTACGATGCCGAGTGTTTCTCCTTTAGAAACAGAGAAATTTAAACCATCAACCGCTTTGCTTACACCTTCGTCTGTAAAGAAATGTGTTTTTAAATCTTTAACTTGTAATACCTCTTCCTTTTTATTCATGTTTGTGCACCCCCTTAATTAAGCTCAATACGTTTATTGAAATGACGGTATAAAATATCAACAATAAGATTGACTAGAACGAAGATGACCGAGGCGATTAATACGCCCCCTTGTAACATTGGTAAGTCTCTCATTCGGATGGCGTCTACAATCAATCTTCCAAGTCCATTTATAGCAAAAACTGATTCTACTAAAACTGTACCACCTAAAAGTGCACCAAATTGTAATCCAACAACAGTAATAACGGGAATTAATGCGTTCCTCAAAGCATGTTTATATATAACGACTCTTTCTTTTACTCCCTTTGCTCTTGCTGTTCGTATATAATCTTGGCGTATAACATCAAGCATACTTGAGCGAGTCATACGTGCTACGATTGCGGCGCCAGATGCACCTAGTGTAAGTGCTGGTAAAACCATGTGCATCCAAGTTCCCCAACCAGAAACGGGGAATATTTGAATTTGAACAGAGAAGTAAAAAATGAGCATAAGTCCAAACCAAAAACTTGGTAATGAGACACCTAATAAAGCGATAATCATAATGGAAACATCTGTCCAAGAATATTGCTTTGTAGCGGAGATGATACCAGCAATCATTCCGATTACAACTGTAATGACGATGCTACACAGTGCGAGTTCAATAGTGATTGGAAGGCGGATTAGTACTTCGTCTAACACTGGGCGGTTAGAACGAATCGAAACCCCGAAATCTCCTTGTAATATATTTCCAATATAAGAGAAATATTGCATGATAAAAGGCTTGTCCAATCCTAATTGGTGGCGTATTTGCTCGACAGTTTCTTTTGATGCTCCTTCACCAGCGATAAGGAGAGCTGGGTCCCCGGGTACCATTTGCATAATTAAGAAAACAACGAATACAACGCCGAAAAGAACGGGAATTAATTGTAGTATTCTACGAAATATAAACATTAGCATGTATCATCATGCCCCTTTCTATTTTTTAAGTCTCGGATCAAGTGCGTCACGTAACCCGTCACCAAACATGTTTAAACCGATTACGAGTGTAGACATTGCAATTCCAGGAAACATTGCGATATGCGGTGCGGTAAATAAAAAGTCACGTCCATTACTTAACATTGCTCCCCATTCAGGTGAAGGTGGTTGTGCCCCAAGTCCTAAAAATGATAATCCAGCTGCAGATAAAATTGCTGTAGCTAAGCGTAAAGTAGCTTGGACGATAATGGGCGATAAGATGTTAGGGAATATATGCTTCATAATAATGGTGAAATCCCTTGCTCCTAGTGCTCTTATAGCATCGATATACTCTAATTTTTTCACTGTTAATGTAGAAGCTCTAACGATACGAGCAAACATAGGGATTGAGAAAAAGCCAATAGCGATAATTACGTTCACAAGACTTGGTCCTAGCGCCCCTACAATGGCAAGAGCAAGTAAAATACCAGGAAAAGCTAGCATGATATCGATGATTCTCATAATCACTGTGTCAAACCATCCACCATAATAACCAGAAATAATACCGAGAATAATGCCGAACAACGCTCCTATAAATACAGAAGAAAATCCAACAAGTAATGAAAGGCGTGTCCCATGTAAAAGGCGACTTAAAATATCTCTACCTTTATCATCTGTTCCCATCCAATGTTCCATGGAAGGTGGTTGTAACTTATTGACTAACTGAATATCAAATGGATTATAGGGTGCTAATAATGGGGCAAATATAGCAATTAAAATATAGAAAAGAACGATAATACCTCCGATAAATGCCATTTTGTTTTTCTTTAATTTTCGATAGCCAGTTATCAACTTCGATGTATTCTTCATTTGAATCGTTTGTAATGAAGTTTTTTCTTCTTTAGAAAGACGAACTTCCATTTTTCATACCTCCCTTTCTTTATGAATAAATTATCAGAAAATTAATTTGAGTCAACGGATTTAAAACAATAGGTAAAGAAAATGCAAATACAAGTAAAAATGTTTAAAAATAATTCAGAAAATTCAAATAGTAAAGAAAGTGCAAATAGAAGTAAAGATGTTTAAAAACTTTTTCTGCAAAGTTATTTATAATTACAAATACATAAACAAATTTGCAGAAGAGAAGGTAGTGAAATTATTCGCTATTAGAAAGTAGGTGAAATAGAACGATAGGTTTAAGGTTTCACTTTATGATGTAGAGATAAAAGAAAGTGGAGGGGGAAGGGCGATGAGGTTCAAAAGAGGACTTGTCATTTGCTTTATCACAATTTTATGTCTTTCAGTTTTTCTAGCGGGGTGTTCATCTAATACGAAGACAAGCAAAGAAGGATCGGGGAGCAAAGGGGCGAAAGAAGGCGGTGTTTTAACCATTGCTAGACTGTCAGATGCTGATAACTTAGATCCACATTTTATTACAAACATTCCTTCAGCGAGTGTTGTATACCATAAAGTGTATGAAAACCTTGTACAGCGAGATAAAAATATGGATTTTAAACCTATGTTAGCAAAGGAATGGAAACAAATTGATGATGTGAACTGGGAGTTTAAGTTACAACAAGGAGTGACATTCCAAGATGGTGCACCGTTTAATGCTGAGGCAGTAAAGAAAAACTTTGAACGTGTATTAGACCCGAAAGTAGGTTCAAATCGAGCAACTGTTTATTCCATGATTCAAGAAATAAAAGTAATTGATGAATACACAGTACAGTTCGTATTGAAATACCCATACTCACCTCTTTTATCTATTTTCGCAAGTAATGAAGGGAGTATTTTAAGTCCGAAAGCAATTGATGAAAAAGGAAAAGGTTTAGCTCAGCATCCAGTTGGGACAGGTCCATATACTTTTAAGTCATGGAAACCAGGTGAAGAAATTCGACTTGAAAAGAATAAAAATTATTGGGGTGAAAAATCAAAGGTTGATGAAGTTGTATTCAAAGTAGTACCGGAAGATGCAACACGTATTGGAATGATTGAAACTGGTGAAGCTCACATTGCAGAGAACTTACCTGTAACTGAGGTAGAGCGTGTGAAAAATTCACCATCCATGGAGTTAATTGAAAATGAAGGTTTAGGTGTAGAATATATTGGCTTTAATGTACAGAAAAAGCCATTTGACAATCCGCTCGTTCGTCAAGCGATTGCACATGCGATTGAAACGAAAGGGATTTTAAAAGGGGTATATAACAATGTTGGGACTGAAATAAACTCCGTAATGACTCCTAAAGTATTCGGTTATACGAAAGACGTAAAAGGATATAAGTATGACATTAATACCGCGAAAAAATTATTAGCAGAGGCTGGTTATCCAAATGGGTTTAAAACAACAATTTGGACGAATGACAGCAAGGTTAGAATGGCATTAGTGGAAGTAATTCAATCTCAATTAAAAGGGATTGGCGTTGATGTAGAAATTAAAGTTATGGAATATGGTGCGTTTTTAGCTGCAACGAATAAATCAGAACATGCGATGTTTGTTGGAGGATGGGGAAACGCAACAGGTGATGGTGACTATAATCAATATAATTTATTCCATTCTAGCTCACACGGAGCAACTGGTAACCAATTTTTCTATAGTAATCCGGAAGTAGATAAATTAATAGAAGATGCTAGAAAAGAAAAAGATGAGGCGAAGAGAAAAGAATTGTACAAACAGTTACAAGAGATTGAATTAAAAGATGCTTTACTCGTACCAATTCGAGGGATTAATCATATTGCCGCAACTACGAAAAATATAAAAGGATTTTGGATTGATCCATCTGGGTATTTACGACTGGAAGGTGTAGAGCTACAGTAAGATAGAAAATTTTATCTGTTTTTGTTTCGGTTGTGAAGTAGAAAAATCATATTGCGAAGGGAGATTGAAAAAGTGAGTGTAAAATCACAATATTGGTTAACGAATGTGAAACTTGAATGTGGGTACGTATATGAGGAATCGCGAATTACAAGTACAGAAACGGAAATTTGTAGTTTGCTTATTGAAGATGGAAAGATTACGAAGATATTACCTGGAATTGTATCAGAGCAAGATGGTGAAGTAGTAAATGCAAATGGTTTACTGGCATTACCAGCATTTGAAGAAATGCATATTCATATTGATAAAACGTATTATGGTGGACCATGGAAAGCATGTACACCAGTAAAGAGTATATTCACTCGTATTCATGAGGAGCAAACTATTCTTCCGAAGCAATTAGAAACTGCAAAGAGTAGAGCGGAGAAAATGTTGCAATTACTTCTTGAAAACGGAGCGACAAATATTCGAACACACTGCAATATTGATCCTGTAATTGGTCTTGGAAATTTAGAAGCAACGATTGCAGCACTGGAAACATATAAAGATAAGTTATCAGCAAAAATCGTAGCATTCCCGCAACACGGTTTGTTACGAAGTAATTCCGTAGGGCTTGTAAAAGACGCTATGCGTATGGGGGCTCATTTAGTAGGTGGAGTAGACCCAGCTACAGTAGACGGTAATATTGAAAAATCATTAAATACAATTATGGATATTGCAGTAGAGTTTGATTCAGACATTGATATTCATTTACATGACGCGGACCAACTCGGAACATTTACAATGAAGAGATTAGCTGCATTAACAGAAGAAGCAGGGTGGCAAGGAAGAGTTACGATTAGTCATGCTCTTGGACTTGGAGATGTGTCTGTTGAAGAAGCGGAGGAAATGGCTGAACGACTTGCGGCACTAGGCATTGATATAACGTCAACAGTTCCAATTAGTAGACATGTAATTCCAGTTCCGTTATTAAATCGTAAAGGTGTAAAAGTTTCACTAGGAAACGATAGTATAACTGATCATTGGTCTCCATTTGGAACGGGAGATATGTTGCAAAAGGCAAATTGTTTAGCGGAGAGATTTAGATGGATTGACGAGCGCTCTTTAGGGAAAGCACTTCAGTTTATTACGGGCGGGAAATCTATATTAGATGATCAAGGAAATCGTCAGTGGCCAAAAATTGGGGATGAAGCAAATATCGTCTTTACAGAAGCGTCATGTTCAGCCGAGGTAGTAGCAAGACAAACAGAGCGTTGTGCTGTTTTATATAAAGGAAATGTTGTTGCTGGTAGTTTGCAAAAAACGGCTATAAATAATCTTGTTTGAGAGGATGATTGAAATGCAAAATGTGTATTGGTTAACGAATGTACGATTAGAAACAGGTTACAAGTTTAATAATGAAGTAGTTACAGGTACAGAAACAGCTTTGCATCATTTACTCATACAGGATGGGAAGATTGAAAAGATTGTACTTGCGGATGTGCCGCTTCAAACAGAATATGAAACGAAAGATGCGAAAGAATTGCTTGTTCTTCCATCATTTGTGGAAAATCATTTTCACCTTGATAAAACAAAACTTGGTGGCCCATGGGAAGCATGTACACCAGTAAAAAATATTATTGAGAGATTAGAGTTAGAACAGCAGGAGTTACCAATTTTAGCTCAAACAACTGGAGAGAGAGCAGAGTTATTACTAAGAAATATTTTAAATGCTGGTTCGACTCATATTCGAACGCATGTAAATATTGATCCGTATATCGGTCTTAAAAACTTAGAATCTGTCCATCAAACTTTAGAGAATATGAAAGGTGCGTTTACATATGAAATTGTAGCATTCCCGCAGCATGGTTTACTTCGTACAGAAGCGCATGCTCTTATGAGAGAAGCGATGAAAATGGGTGCAACTTTAGTAGGTGGTGTAGATCCAGCTACTGTAGATAATAATATTGAAAAATCACTTTTTGATATGATGGAAATTGCTGTAGAGGCAAATGCAGATGTTGATTTGCATTTACATGATGCAGGACATTTAGGTATTTATACAATTAAAAAATTAGCTCAATTTACAGAGGAGGCTAATTGGGACGGGCGTGTTGCGGTCAGTCATGCGTTTAGTCTTGGCGATGTATCTAAAGAAGAAGGAGCAGATATGGCAGACTTATTAGCTGAGAGAGGAATGTCTATTATTACGACAGTACCAATTAACAGAAATATGCCGCCGGTACCATTGCTTACAGAAAAAGGTGTTTCCGTTTCTTTAGGTTGCGATAGTATGTTTGATTCATGGGGGCCATTTGGAAATGCTGATATTTTTGAAAGAGTAGGGCGTTTAGCAGAAAAGTATCGCTGGATTGATGAGAAGTCTTTGTCTTCTTCTTTGGCATATATTACAGGTGGAAAAACACCGTTGGATCAAGAAGGGAATCAAGTTTGGCCTAAAGTAGGAGATAAAGCTGATTTCGTCTTCTTACAAGCTACTTGTTCAGCAGAAGGGATTGCTAGACGAGTAAAGCGATCAGCTGTAATGAAAGACGGAAAAATAGTAGCAGGTTCCTTGCAACATGTCCAAGGAGTATTGATTTAATTTACGTATCTCCCTAATTTATATATATTTTTTAAGGGTTCCTAATGAAAGAATAGGAATCCTTCTTTTTTACGAGAAAAGGAGGGGAATAGGTGAAACGTACATATATATTACTGTTTATATGTGTAGTAGTTTGGGGGAGCAACTTTATATTTGGTGCGATTTTAGTAAATACATTTCATCCGGTGTTGTTAACGACACTTCGTTTACTATTTATTAATTTGTTTTTTCTAGCGTACGCTATTATGTGTAAGAAAGACTTATATATAGAAAAGAATGAAATGAAAAGTGTATTATTAATTGGGATCATAGGTGTCGCGATTAATCAATGGTCTTTTTATGAAGGATTACAAACAGCAGATCCAACAACAGCTGCGCTAATATTAGCGCTTACTCCTGTCATGACTTCTATTCTAGCGGTATTTATTTTAAACGAACCGTTAACAGCTAAGTTAGTAATAGGAGGAGGAATTGCTACTTTTGGAGTGTTTTTTGTAATTGGTGTTGGGCAGAGGTTCGTCTTTTCAGAAGGGCTAATATGGATTTTTATAACGATGCTATCTTTTTCTTTATCTATCGTTTTAATTCGGAAATTGGGGAACAGAGATGATATGTTTTTGATTACATTCTTTTCTTCAACTTTTGGTTTTTTAATCATGTTACCCTTTCTTGCTCTTACCTTTTCTCACATAACATTGAAATACTCTATAGAGAGTTGGTCGCTTCTCATTGTGACAGCAATACTTATGCATGGGATTTGCACATTAGTTTGGAATAATCAGTTAAGAAAAGCGCAAGCATCAACAGCAGCCATGTTTTTAAATTTAGAACCATTCGTTACGATGGTGGTAGGGTATATTATATTGCAGAAAAGTGTAACAGCCATTCAAATAATTGGAGCTGTTTTTATCGTTTGTGGAGTTTATATTGCAACATTTGGATACGGGAAGAAATCGAAGGGACAAAAAGTGTTGTTTCGAAAAGCTACGTAATAGTATAGTGTGTATTTCTGTGTTAAATGTATGGAAGGATGAAAGATTTGGACAATCAACATAATCAAAATCATATTATGGGAACTTTGCAATGGTTTATATTTTTATTAGCGAATTCAATCGCATTACCAATTGTCGTTGGCGGATTATTTCATCTTACGACGGAAGAAATATTTTATTTAATGCAGCGTACATTCTTTGTAGTTGGTATTTCTTCTTTTTTACAAGGGTGGCTTGGACATAGACTACCAATTGCGGATGGACCAGCTGGATCTTGGGTTGGAGTATTTACCGTACTTGCTTACGCAACGGCCGGACAAGATCAATTACATAGTACGTTGCAAATTTTAGAATTAGGAATGATAATTTCCGGTGTTATTTTAATAGGATTAGGAGTAACTGGTTTTATAGGACGTATTTTATTTTTATTTACGCCGCTTGTGACAGGGACGTTTTTACTTTTATTATGTTTACAATTAAGTGGTGTATTCCTAAAAGGGATGCTAGGAATTACTGCTACTGTTTCTCAAATCGATGGATTTACAGCGATAATTGCATTTAGCATATTTCTTTTCGTTATTATACTATCTAACTTCGGAAAAGGTTTTGTCAAAAGTTATGCGGTTTTAATAGGATTAATTAGTGGGTGGATTCTTTTTCTAATTGCAGGAAAAGTGACGATTCCATCTCAAGTAACTCATTTTGTGCAACTTCCACAAATGTTTGCTTGGGGACTTCCGAAGTGGAATACAGGTATGGCTGTATCAAGTTTCGTTATGGTGTGTATTTTAGTTTCTAATACAGTCGCAGCTATTATAGCGATTAATCAAGCTACCATTCAAAAAGGGATTATTGAACAGAAACAGTTGAAGGATGGTACGTGGGTTGGAGGGATTTCTCATATCATTTCTTCTGTATTTTCAACTGTAGGTGTCGTGCCATTGCCAGCAACGGCAGGATTTATACGTTTAACGAAACAAAAATATATACAATCGTTTTTACTAGCATGTATGTTACTAGTCGTAATGTCGCTGTTTCCGAGTATTATTCGTTACTTAGCATCGTTGCCATCCGCTGTCGCATCTGCAGTTTTAATGGCTTCGTTCGTACAACTAATTGGAATTGGTTTTCATAATATAAAACAAGTACCAATGAGCGAAAGGAATGTAACGATTTTAGGAGTTGCTGTATTATTTGGAAGCGGTGTTATGTTTTTACCGTCTGGAGCACTTCAATCATTGCCGTCTGTTATGCAATATATATTCGGAAATGGTTTATTCGTAGGTACTGTTGTCAGCATATTACTAGAACAAATATGGCGTACAGAAAAGTGAGTGGATACAAAGAGTGTCTGCACTGTATAAAAGTCTAAAATAACATGTGAAATAAAGCCCATTTTCATTCACCACCTGCACATTTCGTTCATACAATATCTTGACTAAATAAACACCCAACTTACACATACACGGCTCTGGCTTAAGCAAGGAGGGTTATACCAGTTGAAGGAAAAAGCGTATCAATCTAAACCGTTACTCACAAAGAGAGAGAGAGAAGTATTTGAATTACTGGTTCAAGATAAAACAACGAAGGAAATTGCAGGTGAACTTTTTATAAGTGAAAAAACAGTACGCAACCACATCTCAAACGCAATGCAAAAGCTAGGAGTTAAAGGACGTTCACAAGCAGTTGTTGAGCTTCTTCGCATGGGAGAGCTCGAACTATAAAAAGAAAGCCGACTTTTAAATGAAGAGTCGGCTATTTTTCTGCCTGTTTCATGTTCTATATGAATGATAAGAATGGTTCATACATAAATAGGTAGTAAGGAGGGGATATGTTGAAAAGGATATTGTTAGTTTCAACAAGCGCTCATGATATGAATGGACACCCGACTGGTTTGTGGCTGGAAGAGCTCGCAGCGCCTTATCATGTATTTAAAAAGGCTAAGTTCGATGTTGATATTGTGTCGATAAAGGGTGGTAGAGTACCTATTGATAGAGTTTCTATTCCGAACGGGATACCTCGTGAGTTTAAGCATGTTGTTTCTTTATTGCAAAATACGAAGCCGATCTCAAAGGTTCATTTTTCGGATTATGATGCAGTTTTATTTGGTGGTGGGCACGGGGCAATTGTAGATTTTCCAGGTAATCCGTATGTTGCAAATTTAATTGAGAATATGTACAACAATAACAGGATTGTAGCGGCTGTTTGTCACGGAGTAAGTTCTTTAGTCGGTGTGAAAAATAAGGACGGATCGTTTTTTGTTGCTGGTAAGCGTATAACAGGTTATACGAATGATGAGGAAAAAGCTGTACATTTAGAAAAGCGAGTGCCGTTTTTATTAGAAAGTAAATTGAAAGAAGAAGGGGCTTTGTTTTATGTTGCTCCAAAATTCACGCCACATGTCGTAGTAGATGGGCGTTTAATTACAGGGCAAAATCCGCAGTCTAGTATGGAAATAGGGAAAGCTATAAGAAGAGCTGTAAATAAAGTATAGAAAAAGTGCTCGTTACTCATAAAGGTAGCGGGCATTTTTTCTATAGTATAAATGACTCCTTAAACTAAAAAGATGTATTGCGTATAGTGACTTCATTTATAATTAATCATGAATTTGCTATACTATTTTGTATGGACAAAAGGGGAGGCTCTTTTAATGAGAAAAGTTGCGTGTGCAAACACTTATATTAATAAAATAAAGCCCGTTATTAGAAGAACGAGTTTTAGCCAATTGAAAATAGATGAAATTGCGAAATATATGGATATTAGTAAAGCTACTTTATATAAACGTTTTTCTTCAAAAGATGAGATTATTGAAGCTGTGGTAGAAGATTTTATGAACTATCTTCTTGAAGGAGATGCGGATAATCAAGATGAAAGTATGTCTTTTGCAGAACGTTTCCAAAAGACGTTTATCCACTCTTTAAAATGTGTGACATATATTTCTGATGTCTTTTTACAAGATTTGAAAGAGGCATATCCGCACTTATCTGATCAGTTAGTCGCTGCACAACAAAATCGTAATCATAATTTGCAAATGTTTTTTGAAGCTGGTATGGAACAAGGCTACTTTAATAAAATGAACGCACAATTATTTATGGTGCAAGATGACGTGATGTTAAGACGTATTATAGATCATTCTTTTTGTATTCAGTACGATATTACGTTAAAAAAAGCGATACTTGATTTTTATCAACTAAAGAAGTATCAACTGTTTAAACCAGAGTATATAGAAGCAATTGATGATTCTGAAGTTGAAAAAGAAGTTATTGCTATTTTGCAAATGATTTCGTAAAAAAGCAGGTTTTCCTATAGTAATGGAAAACCTGCTTTTTTTATTACCTGTTATTTGTTTGCGTGTTGTAATACTAATTCAGCTACTGGGCCACCTGAAGCTGGGTTTTGACCAGTGATAACACGATTATCTTCTACAGCGTAAGCTTCCCAAGGCTGCGTAGCTTTTTCGTAAAGCCCTCCATTTTTAATGAGTTCATCCTCTGTTAAAAATGGAACGAATTGATCTAATTCAGCTAATTTTTCCTCTTCATTTGAGAATCCTGTTACTTTTTTGCCGCTAATTAAACGTTCTCCATTACTTAATGTGATATGAAATAAACCAGCAGCTCCGTGACAAACAGAGGAAACAATTCCGCCATTTTCATAAATGTTGCGGCTAATCATTTGAAGTTCTTTATTTTCTGGGAAGTCCCAAATTACACCGTGACCGCCTGCGTAATAAATAACAGCGTAGTCTTCTGGATTTACTTCACTCGGCTTCATTGTAGAACCGAGACGATTCATAAATTCTTTCTTTTGATACCATTCCCAATCGATGCTCTCCGCCATTGCTAAGCTATGCGGATCAATCGGTGTATAGCCACCTTGTGGGCTGACATAATCTACTTCGTAACCAGCGTCTTCTACCTTTTTAACGAAATGGACAGCTTCACCAAGCCAAAGACCAGTAGCTCGATTTAAATTTGGATATTTTTCTACGCTCGTTAATACGACTAACATTTTTTTCTTCATCATAATCCTCCTGTAATGTTTCTTCTATATAAAAGTTTTTTATTTGGTTTTATTGAGTTAGAAATTGCAAACTTGCATAAACATGTCAGTCCTCCTTATATCGGATTCGAAATTAGTGTATAACAATTTTCATACAAAGTAAACTAAAAACACTTAATTAGTTTACTTTGTATATTTTTTCGTTGACAAACTGTAATGCTGAAATTATGATAGTTCCATGAATATCGAACAACGTACATGTTTCGTTTCAAATTCAGCTTGTCGCGCGATGAATATATACATTTGATGAAGTTGTTTAGTGGTAATAGAGGAGCTAAACAACTTTATTTTTCATTTTTATTTACAGTTACTACAATCAGGAGAGGTGTTACACATGGGGAAAGATATAAGTAACCATTCAAAATGGTTTGTTTTCACATTATGTTTTATCGTTTTATTAGGACCGATGAATGCAGTTTTATTTAATGTAGCGTTAGAGGATATGGCTCGTGATTTATCCATTAGCCAATCGAAGGTAAGTTGGGTTGTAGTAGGGTATTCCTTAGTTGTCGGTATCGGCTCGATGATATATGGGAAGCTGGCTGATCGTTATAGCGTGAAAAAACTATTAATTATTTCAATTATCATATTTGTAGCGGGTTCTATTATTGGATTTGTGAATCAATCTTATACGATTACCATTCTTGCAAGGTTAGTGCAGGCGAGTGGAGGAGCGGCGTTTATTGCACTTAGTATGATTGCAGTGGCGAAATTAGTTGTTCCTGCTAAGAAGCCTGGTGCGTTAGCGATGATTAGTTCTTCTATTGCATTAGCAATAGGTATTGGTCCTTTAGTTGGCGGGGCTATTACGAACACATTGGGGTGGCCATATTTATTTTTATTTATGGTTATTTCAGTAGTGGGGATTTTCTTGCTTTTAAAATTTATGCCGGAAGAAGCGCAGCATACGGATGGAGAGTTTCATTTTGATTACACCGGAGCGGCGTTATTATTTGCATTCATTACGACTGTTTTATTAGGGGTAAATATTAATAGTTGGCTATTTGTGTTATCGGCTGCTTTCTTATTTTTATTCACGGTTCGTATGAAGAACGCGGAACATCCATTTATTGATATTGAGTTGTTTACAAATAAACCATTTCTTCGTTTAATAGCGGTCGGATTTATAATGAATGTGGCGCTATGTGCTAGTTTATTATTATTACCATTATTGTTAGGAAGAGAGCACGGATTATCTCCATTCGTTATCGGAATCGCACTGTTTGTTGCATCACTCTTTGGTATTGTATCTAGTTTTCTTACTGGAAAGATCGTCCCTTCGTTTGGAAATGTGAATATGATTTATGTAGCGTCTGCCATTATGATCGTTGGCTTTTTAATTTTAGGGCTTATTCCAAACGGGAACATTGCTGTTATTGTATTGGCGATTATTTTAACGTTTATGAGTTATTCAGCTATTCAAGTATCAGTAAACACATTTATACCGAAAACATTACATCCAGCTAAAGTTGGAGTCGGTCTTGGTTTATACAATTTAATTAACTTTTTCGGTATGGCATTTGGACCAGCTGTAGCGAGCAAAATTATGGAATCTACAAATAGTTATCGTTTGAATTTTATTTTAATTGTCATGTTAATTTCTGCTCATTTCTTCTTATTAATAGGAATGTCTTCTTTTCAAAAAAAGATGGAGCAATAAATACGTACTTTATTATAGAAGAAACCGACTTTCGTATAGAAGGTCGGTTATTTTTCTGTCTTGCAAATTATGAAAAAAAGGAGCAAAATAAAAAAGGTCCTAGTCTATACAGGTACAAATGAAAATTTTCATACAGAAGCACTTTAAGTGAGCGAACTTAAAGTGTGTAAAATATAATGATAAAATAAGATGATGAATGAGAAAACGGGTGATGAAGTTGAATAGAGCAATCGGTGTTATCGATTCAGGAGTTGGCGGTTTAACAGTAGCGAAGGAATTAATTCGTCAGTTGCCGAAAGAGCGCATTATATATTTAGGGGATACAGCACGTTGCCCTTATGGTCCACGTTCTCGAGAAGAAGTGCGTCAATTTACGTGGGAAATGACGGAGCATTTACTAGATTTGAATATCAAAATGTTAGTTATTGCGTGTAATACAGCAACTGCGGTTGTATTAGAAGAGATGCAGAAACAATTACCAATTCCAGTGGTAGGAGTTATTCACCCAGGATCACGTACAGCTTTAAAAGTGACAAACACGTATCATGTTGGGATTATTGGAACGATTGGAACGGTGAAAAGTGGTGCATACGAAGAAGCGTTAAAGTCTATTAATAACCGCGTTATGGTAGAAAGTTTAGCATGTCCGCCTTTCGTTGAGCTTGTAGAGAGTGGCAATTTTGAAAGTGAAATGGCATATGAAGTTGTAAGAGAAACGTTGCAACCGCTGAAAAATACTGATATTGATACACTTATTTTAGGTTGTACACATTATCCGATTTTAGGTCCTGTTATTAAAAAAGTAATGGGAGATAAAGTACAACTCATTAGTTCAGGTGATGAAACAGCGCGCGAAGTAAGTACAATTTTATACCATAGTAAAATGTTGAATGAGGGAGAAGAACAAAGTGATCATCTCTTCTTAACAACAGGAAAAATAGACCTATTTAAAGAAATTGCATCAAAATGGTTCGGTCAACCGATTGAAAATGTGAAACATATTTATTTAGAAAAAGAATAATAGTAGAATTCATATAAGTGAACTCCTGAGAAATCAGGAGTTTTTTGTTTAGAAGAAGCACAGCTTGTTCTAAAACATGAAACAGCTCGTATACATAATAGTACAAACTTAGATTTTAGGGGGGAATGGCATGCCTAAATCCACTTTTAAATGGGTTGTTGGTGCTACTGTGAGCGCTGTTTTACTAACAGGGTGTGGCTTTATAAATCAGGAGAAAGCAACGGAACAAATTGATCCGCCAAAACAAGTTACGTATACAGAGGGTGGAAAGAAAGAAGTAGCTAAGAAAGATAAGCAAGGACAAATGGTGAATAGAGAATTATACCTTGTTGATAAAAATGGTTATGTTGTACCGCAAACGTTAGCTGTACCTACTCCGAAAGCAAATGAGGTTATTCAGCAAACGTTAGAGTACCTTGTGAAAGATGGACCGGTAACGAATTTATTACCGAATGGGTTCCGTGCAGTTATTCCAGCAAATACATCGATGACCTTAGATTTGAAAAAAGATGGGACGGCAGTCATTGATTTCTCTAATGAAATGAAAAACTATGCAAAAGAAGAAGAACGTCAAATTGTTGAGTCAATAGCGTGGACGTTGACGCAATTTAAAGAAGTAAAACAAGTGCAGTTCCAAATAAATGGTGAGAAATTGGCGAAGATGCCTGTTGGTGGTACCCCGCTTGGTGAAGGGGTGAGCCGTGCTAACGGTATCAACTTCGATGACGAGCAAGTAGCGGATGTAACAAATACAAAACCAGTTACACTTTATTTTATGGCACAAAATAATAATAAACAGCAATACTACGTACCCGTAACACGCCGCGTTGTAGAAGGAAAAGAAAATGATTACGCAGCAATTATAGATGAGCTTGTAAAAGGACCGATTCATCAGTCACTTTTAAATGATTTTAATCCAGGAGTTAAGCTTATTACGAACCCGAAATTACAAGATGGAAATCTTACATTAAACTTTAACGAAAATATATTTATAAACCCAGATAAAAATATGGTTTCAAATTACGTATTGAAGTCGTTAGTTTTATCTTTAACAGAAAAGAAAGGCGTGAAAAGTGTTTCTATTGAAGTAAATGGTAAAGCAAATCTTATAGATGAAAAGGGCGGAAAGTTAATAAAACCTGTAGATCGTCCAGAAAACGTGAATACAGGTAGTTTTTAATCGTCAATAATTTGATATACTTAAGTAAGAAAGGGGAATTGCTTTTTGAGTTCCCCTTCTTTTATTGTATACATATCATACATTTAAATTTGGCTATACTAACAAGTAGTTATGAGGAGGTTATTTTTATGCGAGTAGATGGTAGAGAGAAAACAGAATTACGCCATATACATATTCATACGAATTATTTAAAAAATCCAGAGGGATCAGTATTAATTGAGGTTGGGGATACAAAGGTAATTTGCTCAGCGACAATTGAAGAGCGTGTCCCTCCGTTTATGCGTGGAGAAGGAAAGGGCTGGGTAACAGCTGAATATGCGATGATTCCACGTGCAACAGAACAACGTACAATTAGGGAGTCAAGTAAAGGGAAAGTAACAGGACGTACAATGGAAATCCAGCGCTTAATTGGACGAGCTTTACGTGCGGTAGTTGACCTAGAAGCACTTGGTGAAAGAACAGTTTGGATTGATTGTGATGTTATTCAAGCGGATGGCGGAACGAGAACTGCTTCTATTACAGGTGCATATGTAGCAATGGTATTAGCGTTTGAGAAGTTATTACAAGCAGAAAAAGTATCTAAAATTCCAGTAAAAGATTATTTAGCAGCAACGTCAGTAGGGATTGTTGAAGAACAAGGTGTTGTTTTAGATTTAAACTACGTAGAAGATTCTAAAGCAGACGTTGATATGAACGTAATTATGACTGGAAAAGGCCAGTTTGTTGAAGTACAAGGAACTGGAGAAGAAGCGACGTTTAGCAGAGCACAGTTAAATGAATTACTTGATGCTGCGGAACAAGGTATTTTCCAACTGATTGACATGCAAAAAGAAGCGTTAGGCGACATCGTATCTCATATAGAGTAGAGGTGGAAAGTATGAAACAAGTTGTTGTAGCGACAAAAAATATGGGGAAAGTACGTGAATTTGCTGAGTTATTTGAGCGATTTGATTTAGAAGTAAAATCATTACACGATTTTCCTCATATTGAAGAAGTCGAAGAAACTGGTGAAACATTTGAAGAAAATGCAATCTTAAAAGCGGATAGTCTGAGCAAACAGCTGAATGCGATTGTAATTGCGGATGATTCAGGTCTTATTGTAGATGCCTTAAATGGAAAGCCAGGTGTGTATTCAGCTCGTTTTGCTGGAGAGCCGAAGGATGATCAAGCGAATATTGATAAAGTGTTACAAGAATTAAATGAGATAGCGCTTGATAAGCGTAAAGCTCGCTTCTACTGCGCATTAGCAGTGGCTTTCCCTGAAGGTGATAAAAAGCCTGTCATTGTAAACGGGACGTGTGAAGGGTATATTTTAGAACAGCGCCGCGGAGACAAAGGCTTTGGATATGATCCGATTTTTTATGTAGAAGAATATAAAAAAGCGATGGCGGAACTAAGCTCAGATGAGAAAAATGCCATTAGTCACCGCGGACGTGCTCTCCGTAAGCTAGAAGAAAAAATCCCTGAATGGTTTTTAGGAGAATAAGGGAGAGAGATTGATGAAAGCTTTAATCGTAAGCGATAGTCATAGCTCTGTGAAGGAATTACAGCAGTTAAAAGAGAAATATGAAGGGAAAGTAGATATCATGATTCATTGCGGTGATTCAGAGCTAACGCCTGCTCATGAAGAGCTGCAAGGTTTCCATGTTGTAAAAGGGAACTGTGATTATGCTAACTTTCAAGATGAAATTGTAACTGATGTAGATGGCATTCGTTTCGTAGTTGTGCACGGACATCGTCATAACGTGAAAATGACATTACAAACATTAGCGTACCACGCAGAAGAGGTAGGGGCGCAAGTTGCATGCTTCGGACACTCTCACGTATTAGGTGCAGAATTAATTGACGGCGTTTTATTTATTAATCCAGGCAGTGTTTTATTACCACGTCAGCGTGTAGAAAAGACATTTGCTTTATTAGAAATGGATGAAAATCAAATGGAAGTTCGTTTTGAAACATTAGACGGACAACTAGTTGAACAAGCAGTTTTTAAAAGAGGATAAGAAAAATTATCCTCTTTTAAAAAAGGTGTTGACTTTATGTATGGTTATACATATAATAAATATTGTCGATAGGGCAACGGCGCTAACGAAGAAAAATAAAATAACATATGCGGGTGTAGTTTAGTGGTAAAACAAGAGCCTTCCAAGCTCTGGTCGAGAGTTCGATTCTCTTCACCCGCTCCATGTCCCAGTAGCTCAGCCGGATAGAGCATACGCCTTCTAAGCGTACGGTCGGGAGTTCGAATCTCTCCTGGGACGCTAAAAAAACCTTGTTATCTTTTGATAACAAGGTTTTTTGTTTGTCTAAAAATTGATGTATGTGCAAGAAGTGTAAAAAATATAACGTAACATATGATAATTATTATATACAACGGATTAAAGTGCATTAAAAAGAGCGCCGTTTATGGACCCTGTTCCTCATATTTAATTTAAAGAATCAATAGGTTTATGATGGAACTCGAATTCATATCCAGATTCCCCTAATTAATCACTTAGAATGTTATAAAACTTTTTACAATTCTAGTACGATTGAGCAGCTGTGATCGAAACTTATTCCCGACAGTGTGTTACAATTAATAGAAGCGGAAAGCGAGAATCTCCAATTGACTGGACGTGTGATGGGTTGGACAGTTTAAGAAGGTTGTATAAAAAAAGGGAGATGACGCAAAGATGGCGAGATCAAATGAGAATGATTTAACGGAGAAATTGGCAGAAGGTCACCGAAAATATGGTGATGGCAACTTTACAGTACAGAACATCGGTGATGAAACTAACCCGGATTGGACTGTCGTAAAAAATGTGAGGAAGGGATCGGCAGGCATTCACGAAGGCGAAGATATATTAAGACTGCGATCAAAATATATAAAATAGTACGGAAATGGGTGCTCAGGAGTTCGAATCTCTCCTGGGGCGCCAAGAAACCCTTGTTATCTTTTGATAACAAGGGTTTTTGTTTAGTTATTAATAAACTTCTCAAACACAAAACCATAATCTTTCACATTATATTGTTTCTTCGTATCAACGAGCCAGTTAAAGGCGATCTCGTTCATTTCTTTAAATTGTTCAGCTAAATTTACTTGTGCGTTTGAAATACGGCTGAAAGCGTTAGATGCCATATCTAGACTTTTGTGTGCATACTGCAATGTAATATCGTTGTCGTATGAGATTTCTTCAATTTTAAGTAAAGCTTTATATAAATCTTTTAATTCTTCAATATGTTTTTTATGAACATCAATTGAATAATGCTCATCGCCCATTTGGAACTTAATTTCAACATCTAAATCAATTGTTCCAGCAGTTTCAAGTGCTACGTTTTTAATTTGATATTTACTATAGCTAAAGCGGCGTAGTGTACGTTTTTTACTTGTCGCACTTGTGCCATCTAGGTGGATTAATCCTTTATTTGTGAAACAATATTCATCTGATTTTGATTTAATTAGAAAATAAATTTTCTCCCCGTCTTCATGCATCACATAATCATCAGCATCAACTTTATCGTAATCTTTCGGTGTGATGACAGATCCTACATCGCTTAGTCCTAATACATCCGCAGCCATTTTTTTAAACATATATAATCCCCCTTTTAAATTCTTAATTGTATAAAAATATATTAACACGATTTTAATACAGTGTTTTCTTATAAATGAAAACATTTGAAGGTAAGTGAAGGAAAGTAACGAATAATTATTTCAATCCTAAGTTATTTAGTAAATCTATTAGTTTAAGGGCGGATTCTCTGAAAAATAACTACGAGAAAAACAAGTGATTACAGAGAAATTCCGTGATGCCATCTGAAGTAATAGGGGGTGTTTTTCTCTCCCTTTTGAAATCTTACAATTCTGTAAGGTAACTGTAAGGAAGTTCGATGGTAACAAATTGCTAATCCTCTATAATAAAGGTAACAACGATAAAACGAGGAGGAAGAAATGATGAAGGGATTAATCGTAACGGGTTTAACAGTTGCTTTTGGATTTGTAGCGTATGAGAAATTAACGTATGTAGTTGATGTTGTAAAACATTTAATCGCTTAGTCAAAAAACTGCCATGAGAGGGAAAGGGAATGAGTGAATGAATGGAATGGTTATTTGGAATTATAGGTACTAGTAGTGTAGTGTTATTGTTCTTTGTCCCGAGTGGTATACTTAGTTCGACAACGAGTTTGTTCTTCTTAAGTTTGTTTGCGTGTACGATGCTTATTATTATGTTTTTAATGAAGCGAAGTAAACCAATCTTCTATTTTAGCATGATTGTTATGGCAATTATTGTTCTCCAAATTATTACCCTTGTTATATACCCCACTATTATAAAAGCTTTCCATTAATGATGAATCCTCTGCCTGAATTGCTGAGGATTTTTGTTTGCACATTTTTAATTTTTAGTAAGGATTTGTTTATATCGAAATATGAAAATTAAATATTTTCATATTTCAAACAAAGGGTTTTGGGATGTTGTGTTCTCATTACTCATTTGATATATTTACTTTAAAGATAATTAAAATCTAGAAAAAGAGGCGGACGTATGGATAAAAAAGAAAATACGGTCGTATTGTTTCCGCAGCTATCAGAGCGATATATTGATGAAGGTTTTTTAGCACTGAAAGAGCGGAAATTCGAAGATGCATTGCGCTGCTTTGAAATATTACGTCAGTATAATGCAGAAACGGAACAAACGGAACTTGCTTCTGTTATTTGTTTGTTAGAATTAAAGCATATGGAAGAAGCGAAAGACAAATGTGAACAGTTACTTGAAACGGGAGCTGTATTATTTGGTGATATTCTTGAAACGTATGTGACGATTTTAGTTCAAACAAATGATTATGAAGGTGTTATTGAAACCGTCGAAAAAGTTTTGCAAACGAAAGATATAATGCCTGAGCAAAAGGAAAAATTAGCACAGCTCGCTTTATTTGCAGAAGGTATGTTAAATGAAGTAGATACGTCACTAGTCGATTCGAATTTTGAATTAGATGAGTTTACTAATGAAATGTTTGGAGAAAACTTTGGACAAAAGCTAAGAGCAATTCAGCAACTTTCGTTAAAAGACTTGGATCTTGCATTACCTATTTTAAAGAAATTTTTAATAGACGAAAAACAACACCCTTATTTGAAAACTTCTATTTTGTATAAAATGATAGAAAATCAAATAGAAGAAGAAATAGAGGTAGAAAAGTTTGGAAATACGATGAAGGTGATTCCAGCATTTACAGGTCATAATGAGGAGCAATCCGATAACATTATACATACATTATCAAGCCGATTAGAGCAAAATTATCCCGATATATTTGAAGCGATGGTTACATATTGGAAAGAATTGCGAATTAGCATTTTCCCATTCGCTCTATTAATGGATAAAGTAGAGATTTGGGCTGCTGTTTTAGAGAGAATTGGAAGAAAGCGTTTCGGATTGACTATTAATGAAGAAGAGCTTATGACAGCGTATAATATTGAATTAGAAGAGTTTCATATTGCCTATCAATGGTTATTACGTGTTGAAAGAGAAGGATATTTGCCCGTATAATTATGAAAAAGAATCGTTCGGTTCTTGAAACGAGCATATTCTATGTTATAATGTAAGGGTTGCAAAAGGCAGAAATCTGCCTGTTTGTAAGAGAAGAGAAGTGTAATTCTCTTACTTAATATGTTTCATATTATTCTCGAACAAAATATACCGTAGTTGTCTTTTAGACAATTAGTAGATTGGAACATTATATCTGAAAGCTTTTGCTAGAGGATTATTTGTACTTTTGTTATTTCAAAAAAGAGATAATGAAGATTTTAATCTATAGAGGTATGTGCATACATTATTATAGTTGGAGGGAAAGAATAAATGGCTACAAAATGGGAAAAATTAGAAGGTAACGTAGGCGTTTTAACAATCGAAGTTGATGCTAAAGAAGTAAACAACTCTATCGACGCTGCATTCAAAAAAGTAGTACAAACAATCAACGTACCAGGTTTCCGTAAAGGAAAAATGCCTCGTCCGTTATTCGAACAACGCTTTGGTATCGAATCTTTATATCAAGATGCTATAGATATCATCTTACCAAAAGCATACGGTGAAGCGATTGATGAAGCTGGTATCTTCCCAGTTGATCATCCTGAAATCAACATCGAGAAGTTCGAAAAAAATGCTAACCTTATCTTCACTGCAAAAGTTACAGTGAAACCTGAAGTTAAATTAGGTGAGTACAAAGGTTTAGCAGTAGAAAAAGTTGAAACAACTGTAACTGACGAAGATGTAGAGAACGAATTAAAATCTTTACAAGAGCGTCAAGCTGAACTAGTTGTTAAAGAAGAAGGAACTGTTGAAAACGGTGATACAGCTGTAATCGACTTCGAAGGTTTCGTTGATGGCGAAGCATTTGAAGGCGGAAAAGGCGAAAACTACTCTCTTGCAATCGGTTCTGGTACATTCATCCCAGGTTTCGAAGAGCAAGTAATTGGTCTTAAATCTGGTGATTCTAAAGAAGTTGAAGTATCATTCCCAGAAGAGTACCACGCTGCTGAATTAGCTGGTAAACCAGCTACATTCAAAGTAACAATTCACGAAATCAAAACAAAAGAACTTCCTGAGTTAAACGACGAGTTCGCTAAAGAAGCTGACGAAGAAGTTGCAACTCTTGATGAATTAAAAACAAAACTTCGTACAAACTTAGAAGAAGGCAAAAAGCACGAAGCTGAGCACAAAGTACGTGACGAAGTAGTAGAATTAGCTGCTGCTAACGCTGAAATCGAAATTCCAGAAGCTATGATCGACACTGAGTTAGATCGTATGGTTCGTGAATTCGAGCAACGTTTAAGCCAACAAGGTATGAACCTTGAGCTTTACTACCAATTCACAGGTACTGACGCTGACAAGTTAAAAGAGCAAATGAAAGAAGACGCTCAAAAACGCGTAAGAATCAACCTTGTTCTTGAAGCTATCATTGAAGCTGAAAACATCGAAGTTACTGAAGAAGAAGTAACTGCAGAAGTTGAAAAAATGGCTGAAATGTACGGTATGCCAGTAGACGCTATCAAGCAAGCTCTTGGAAGTGTAGACGCTTTAGCTGAAGATCTTAAAGTGCGTAAAGCTGTAGATTTCTTAGTAGAAAACGCTGCATAATAAAATAACAAGGCACGATTTTAATCGTGCCTTGTTTTATAAATATAGAAATATATTTATAAAACTTTTCGATGAAGAAGGAAAACTTCCTTTACAAGTCGAATATACATATTTCAAAAGTTTTAAAATTTTTTTATTTGTACATAACTAGTCATATTATTTGTATTTCTCGCCACGTAGTGACATAATATGTATTTACATACGATACATTTATCGTGTACATACGAAGGCAAGAGGTTAGCACTTTGTAAGGGGTGTGAAAATATGTTTAAATTTAATGATGAAAAAGGTCAATTAAAATGTTCTTTCTGTGGTAAAACACAAACGCAAGTTCGAAAGTTAGTTGCAGGTCCAGGTGTTTACATTTGTGACGAGTGTATCGAACTTTGTACTGAAATTGTACAAGAGGAGCTTGCGAAGGACGAAGAAGTAGAATTCAAAGATGTACCGAAACCGGTAGAAATTCGTGAAATCTTAGATGAGTATGTCATCGGACAAGATAACGCGAAAAAAGCACTAGCGGTAGCGGTATATAACCATTACAAACGCATTAATTCTAACAGCAAAATTGATGATGTAGAATTAGCGAAGAGTAATATTTCACTTATTGGGCCAACTGGTAGTGGTAAAACATTATTGGCACAAACATTAGCGCGTATTTTAAATGTTCCATTTGCGATCGCGGACGCAACATCTTTAACAGAAGCTGGATATGTTGGGGAAGATGTAGAAAACATCTTACTAAAATTAATCCAAGCAGCTGATTATGATGTAGAAAAAGCGGAAAAAGGAATCATTTATATTGATGAGATTGATAAAGTGGCACGTAAGTCCGAAAATCCATCAATTACACGTGATGTATCTGGTGAAGGTGTGCAGCAGGCGCTTCTGAAAATTTTAGAAGGTACTGTAGCAAGTGTTCCACCTCAAGGTGGTCGTAAGCATCCGCACCAAGAGTTTATTCAAATTGATACAACGAATATCTTATTCATCTGTGGTGGAGCGTTTGATGGCATCGAGCCAATTATTAAACGTCGTCTTGGTGAAAAAGTAATTGGATTTGGTGCTGAGAAGAAAAATGCTGATGTAAATGAGAAGCATGTTTTATCTCACGTATTACCAGAAGACCTTTTAAGATTTGGTTTAATTCCAGAGTTTATCGGTCGTCTTCCAGTTATTGCGAACCTAGAGCCGCTTGATGAAGATGCTCTTGTTGATATTTTAACGAAACCGAAAAATGCACTTGTTAAGCAATTCCAAAAACTATTGGAGCTTGACGATGTTGAGTTAGAGTTTGAAGAAGGCGCACTAATTGAAATTGCGAAAAAAGCAATTGAACGTAAAACAGGTGCTCGTGGACTTCGTTCTATTATTGAAGGCTTAATGCTGGATGTAATGTTCGAACTTCCATCTCGCAAAGATATTGAGAAGTGTATTCTTACGAAAGAAACAGTAGCTGATAATGCACCACCAAAATTGGTGTTACAAGACGGTACTGTACTTGATACAAAAACATCTGCATAGTGCGAAGGAGAAACAGCAATTTTTATAATTGCTGTTTTTCTTTATGTTTAGCTATGTTCCTCCGCGGAAATACTAAGAGATAAAACATTGCGGGAGGAAATAAATGATGAGCTGGACAAATATATTTTTACTTGTTCAACTTGTTTTTGGTGTAATTGTCGGATTGTACTTTTGGCATTTACTTCGAAATCAGCGAACACAAAAAGTTTCAATTGATCGAGAATCGAAAAAAGAATTAGAACAGCTTCGTAAAATGCGCGAGATTTCTTTAACAGAGCCGCTTGCGGAAAAGGTGCGTCCTACATCCTTTTTAGATATTGTAGGGCAAGAGGACGGGATTAAGTCGTTAAAAGCGGCTCTTTGTGGCCCGAACCCGCAACATGTGATCATATATGGTCCGCCAGGTGTTGGAAAGACAGCGGCAGCACGTCTTGTTTTAGAGGAAGCAAAACGAAATCCAAAATCTCCATTTCGCACGAATGCAACATTTATTGAACTGGATGCGACGACAGCTAGGTTTGATGAACGTGGTATTGCAGACCCTTTAATCGGTTCGGTACATGATCCGATTTATCAAGGTGCTGGTGCAATGGGGCAAGCGGGTATTCCGCAACCGAAAAAAGGTGCGGTAACAGATGCGCATGGTGGTATTTTGTTTATTGATGAGATTGGTGAACTACACCCGATTCAAATGAACAAAATGTTAAAGGTGCTAGAAGACCGGAAAGTGTTTTTGGAAAGTGCATACTATAGTGAAGAGAATACGATGATTCCAACATATATACATGACATTTTTCAAAAAGGTTTACCAGCCGATTTTCGCTTAGTTGGGGCGACGACACGTTCGCCGGAGGAGATTCCTCCTGCTATTCGGTCACGCTGCTTAGAAGTGTTTTTCCGTGAGTTAGATACAGAAGAGATTCAAAAAGTAGCAAAGAATGCAGCTGATAAAGTGGAAATGCAAATAGGTGAGAACGGTATTGAAATGATTGGGATGTATGCAAGAAATGGACGAGAAGCGATTAATCTTGTACAAATTTCTGCTGGAATGGCAATAAATGAAGAACGTTCTTTCATTAAAGATGAAGATATAGAGTGGGTTGTTCACTCTAGCCAACTTACACCAAAATATGAAAAACGTATTTATCCTATTCCAAGAATCGGCCTTGTAAATGGACTTGCTGTATACGGACCAAATACAGGCGCGTTATTAGAAATTGAAGTAACAGCAATCAAGGCGAAAGATAAAGGATCGGTAAATGTTACCGGAATTGTTGAAGAGGAAAGTATTGGTAGTCAAACGAAATCCATTCGCCGTAAAAGTATGGCGAAAGGTTCTGTAGATAATGTATTAACGGTACTTCGTTCTCTAGATGTGTTGCCAGAAGGATACGATATACATATTAATTTTCCAGGTGGTATCCCAATTGATGGGCCTTCTGCAGGTATTGCTATGGCAACGGGTGTATATTCAGCGGTGCATCGTACGTATGTGAATAATGAAGTAGCGATGACTGGTGAAATAAGTATACACGGTGAAGTGAAACCTATTGGTGGTGTGTACGCAAAAATAAAAGCTGCGAAAAAAGCAGGTGCGAAGAAAGTTATTATTCCTGCTGAAAACATGCAACCGTTTTTGTACACAATAAAAGGAATTGAAATCATTCCTGTTCGTAAGTTAAAAGAAGTATTTGAGTTGACATTTATGCAGGAAAATATGCATCGAGACATTGATATACATACTACTGTAGATGAAACAGATGCACAATCCATGTGAGAATGAACGATAATAAAATTTGCCAGACTTCGTTTAAGTTTGTATGCTTAAGCGGAGTCTTTTTTCCTTTTTATAAGGGAGAAAAAACGAGGGATTTACAATTGCGGAAAATCTCTGCAATTGCATCTAGATGTATTGTAATATAAAATAGTTGAACAGGAGTTTAATTTATTATGGAGGTGCTATGTCTAGTATGAATACGAATGAAAGAATCGTACCCCTCCTACCATTAAGAGGCGTTCTCGTATATCCAACGATGGTTCTGCATCTTGATGTAGGACGTGATAAATCGATACAAGCACTAGAGCAGGCGGCAATGGATGAAAATATCATCTTTTTAGCGATGCAAAAAGAAATGAATATCGATGATCCGAAAGAAGATGACATATATAGTGTAGGTACAGTGGCGAAAGTGAAGCAAATGTTAAAATTGCCGAACGGTACGCTTCGTGTCCTTGTAGAAGGTTTACATAGAGCTGAAGTAGTAGAGTTTATCGAAGAAGAAAATATAGTGCAAGTTTCCATTAAAACGGTAACGGAAGAAGTGGAAGATGATCTAGAAGAGAAAGCTCTTATGCGCACATTACTGGAGCATTTCGAACAATATATTAAAGTTTCGAAAAAAGTTTCAAATGAAACATTTGCAACGGTAGCTGATGTAGAAGAGCCAGGAAGATTAGCTGATTTAATTGCTTCTCACTTGCCAATTAAAACGAAGCAGAAACAAGAAATCTTAGAGATTGTATCTGTGAAGGAACGATTACATACACTTATTTCAATTATTCAAGATGAACAAGAGTTACTTAGTTTAGAAAAGAAAATTGGACAAAAAGTGAAACGTTCAATGGAGCGCACGCAAAAAGAATATTTCTTACGTGAGCAAATGAAGGCGATTCAAACTGAACTTGGCGATAAAGAAGGTAAGGGCGGGGAAGTTGAAGAACTTCGTGAGAAGATTGAACAGTCGGGAATGCCGGAAGAAACAATGAAGGCTGCACTGAAAGAATTAGACCGTTATGAAAAATTACCAGCAAGTTCTGCTGAGAGCGGTGTTATTCGTAATTATATGGACTGGTTATTAGCTCTGCCGTGGACAGAAGCAACAGAAGATATGATTGATCTTGCTCATTCTGAAGAGATTTTGAACAAAGATCATTACGGTCTTGAGAAAGTGAAAGAGCGCGTACTTGAATATTTAGCTGTACAGAAGTTAACGAATTCATTAAAAGGACCTATCCTTTGCTTAGTAGGACCTCCTGGAGTCGGGAAAACTTCATTAGCGCGTTCAATTGCAACATCATTAAATCGTAATTTTGTCCGTGTATCCCTTGGTGGTGTACGTGATGAATCTGAAATCCGTGGTCACCGTCGTACGTATGTTGGAGCGATGCCAGGACGCATTATTCAAGGTATGAAAAAGGCGAAAACAGTTAATCCAGTCTTTTTATTAGATGAGATTGATAAAATGTCTAACGATTTCCGTGGAGATCCATCAGCAGCATTACTTGAAGTGTTAGACCCAGAACAAAATCATAACTTCAGTGATCATTACATTGAAGAACCATATGATTTATCGAAAGTTATGTTTGTAGCAACTGCGAATACACTTTCAAGTATTCCAGGTCCATTGCTTGACCGTATGGAAATTATTTCGATTGCCGGTTATACTGAACTTGAAAAAGTTCACATTGCCCGTGAACATTTATTGCCGAAACAATTAAAAGAGCATGGCTTACGAAAAGGTAATTTACAAGTACGTGATGAAGCGCTTCTTGAAATTATTCGTTATTATACACGTGAGGCTGGTGTTCGTACACTAGAGCGCCAAATTGCAAAAGTTTGTCGTAAAGCAGCAAAAATTATCGTTACAGCAGAACGCAAGCGTATTGTAGTAACAGAGAAAAACATTGTTGATTTACTTGGTAAGCACATATTCCGTTATGGGCAAGCTGAAAAAACAGACCAAGTTGGTATGGCGACAGGGTTAGCGTATACAGCAGCAGGCGGCGATACACTAGCGATTGAAGTGTCTGTAGCACCAGGTAAAGGGAAATTAATTTTAACAGGGAAACTTGGGGATGTTATGAAAGAATCCGCACAAGCAGCGTTTAGCTATATTCGTTCTCGTGCAGAAGAGCTTCAGATCGATCCGAATTTCCATGAGAAAAATGATATTCATATTCATGTTCCAGAAGGAGCAGTTCCAAAAGATGGACCGTCGGCAGGTATTACGATGGCAACGGCACTTATTTCTGCACTAACAGGTATTCCTGTAAGTAAAGAAGTGGGGATGACAGGTGAAATTACACTTCGTGGTCGTGTATTACCAATTGGTGGTTTAAAAGAAAAAACATTAAGTGCTCACCGCGCAGGCTTAACAAAAATTATTTTGCCAGCAGAAAACGAGAAAGATTTAGATGATATTCCAGAAAGCGTAAAAGAAAACCTTACGTTTGTGCTTGCATCTCATTTAGATGAAGTATTGGAGCACGCATTAGTAGGAGTGAAACAATGAAAGTAACAAAAGCAGATATTGTAATTAGTGCTGTTAAACCAGAACAATATCCAGACAGTGATTTACCAGAAATTGCATTAGCAGGTCGTTCAAATGTCGGGAAGTCTTCCTTTATTAATAAAATTTTAAATCGTAAAAAGTTAGTACGTATTTCTTCTAAACCAGGGAAAACGCAAACGCTGAACTTTTTCTTAATCAATGAGATGATGCATTTTGTTGACGTTCCAGGTTATGGATATGCGAAAGTATCTAAATCAGAGCGCGCAGCATGGGGCAAGATGATTGAAACATACTTTACAACGCGTGAGCAATTAGACGCAGCTGTATTAGTAGTTGATTTACGTCACCAACCAACAAACGATGACGTGATGATGTATGATTTCTTAAAGCATTATGAAATCCCAACAATTATTATTGCGACGAAAGCCGATAAAATTCCGAAAGGGAAATGGCAAAAGCATTTAAAAGTTGTAAAAGAAACGCTTGCTGTTGAAATTGGCGATGAAATTGTTCTATTCTCTTCTGAAACAGGACTTGGAAAAGAAGAAGCGTGGAAGGCAATTCATAAAATGACAAAAACAAAAAACGCGTGACGAATGTCGCGCGTTTTTTTTATTTACTACATTTTTTTATTTTACGTTTAATGTAACCTCAATATTTCCTCTTGTTGCTTTCGAATAAGGACATACACCGTGAGCAGCTTCTACAAGTTCTTGTGCTTCAGCGTGAGAAACGCCAGCAACGTGTACATCAAGTACAGCAGATAGGCCAAAACCACCGTCTGTATCTTTTCCGATAGAAACGTGAGCAGTTACTTCTGTGCTTTCTACTTTCACGCGTTTTGTGCGAATGACAAGTTGTAATGCACTATCAAAACAAGCGGCATAACCAGCAGCAAATAGTTGTTCTGGATTCGTTGCCTCTCCGCCTGCACCACCTAGTGCTTTCGGCATTTTTACATCAAGATTTAATATGCCATCATCTGAAACTACTTTTCCGTTTCTTCCACCTGTAGCAGTTACTGAAGCAGTATATAATTTATCCATGTTTATTCCCCTTTTCTATCATTTATTGTTTTCATTGTTTCCATTAGTTTATTTAATTGAATTAATAAAGAACGATACTCTTGTTCTGTAATTCCTAAATTTGTTGCCATTGTTGTCGGCAACGAACAAGCCTTTTCTTTTAAATCTTTACCTTGTTCTGTTAATTCAATACAAACTTTGCGCTCATCTTCTTTAGAACGAACGCGTATTACAAGATTTAATGATTCCATTCGTTTTAACATAGGTGTTAACGTACCGGAATCTAAAAATAGACGTTCTCCAATTTCTTTTACTGTTAGTCCATCTTGCTCCCATAGTACGAGTAAAGTAATGTACTGTGGATACGTAATACCCATCTCTTCTAAATATGGTCGATAAAAGCGGGTCACTTCTTTAGAACAGGCGTAAATGGAGAAACAAAGTTGATTATCTAGATGTAAAGAATTCTCTGTCATACATAGCTCCTCTCTGATTGAATTGTGCACAATTTAATTTTGTAAAATCAATATAACGGAAAAGAAATACAATGTCAAATACATTGTATTGAGAAAGTTTGTGCTACAATTTGGAACAATCATACATATTTTCCTTCATGATGAAAGAAGATAGGAAAGATGATGTTATAATTCATATGGAATAGTTTCCATCACTTGATTATGAGTGCTTTTTTTGGTAACGTACAAATAGAGTTATTAATTTATAATCATTATAAAGTAGGAAGTCTTTATTAATTTTACTGAATCTCCTTTATTACATACGGAGAATAAATAAAAAATAATCGGTTGTTCACACGATTGTCAGATTCATAAGAGGAAAGTTGTATTATGATAGTAGATAAAGTGATAAAACGGGTGAAGGGGGACATGCTGCGTGCATATTCTTGTTGTTAGTGTAAATTATCGAACAGCCCCTGTAGAATTTCGTGAGAAACTCACATTTCAGGCAGCAGAGCTAGAGCAAGCAATGACTACATTACAAAATCAAAAGAGCGTGTTAGAGAATGTCATTGTATCCACTTGTAATCGCACTGAGATTTACGCTGTTGTCGATCAATTACACACGGGACGGTATTATATTAAGAAGTTTTTAGCTGATTGGTTTCAGCTTGAAATAGAGGAAGTTGCACCATATTTAACTATTTTTGAACAAGATGGTGCAATAGATCATTTATTCCGCGTAACGTGCGGTTTAGATTCTATGGTAGTTGGAGAAACGCAGATTTTAGGTCAAATAAAAGATAGCTTTTTAGAAGCGCAACAAGTAAAAGCGACAGGCACAATTTTTAATGAGTTGTTTAAGCAAGTGGTGACGTTAGCGAAACGTGCGCACTCAGAAACGACAATTGGTGAAAGTGCGATGTCTGTTAGTTATGCTGCTGTTGAGCTTGGGAAGAAAATATTCGGCGAGCTAACAGATTGTCACGTACTTATTCTTGGTGCTGGTAAGATGGGTGAACTGGCACTACAAAACTTATATGGAAGCGGTGCTCAAAAAGTAACAGTTATGAATAGGACGTTTACGAAAGCGGAAGTAATGGCTGAGAAATATATGGGACATGCAAAGCCTTTAAGTGAATTGCAATGTGCATTATTAGAAGCAGATATTTTAATTAGTTCAACTGGTGCATCTGAGTATGTCATTACGAAAGAGATGATGACAAAGGTAGAGAAAATGCGCTCTGGTCGTCCGTTATTTATGGTGGATATTGCAGTGCCGCGTGATATTGATCCAGCAATTGATGAACTAGAAGGTTCTTTCTTATATGACATTGATGATTTGCAAGGAGTAGTGGAAGCAAATCGTGCTGAGCGTTTGAAAGAAGCAGAGAAAATTCAATTTATGATTGAAGAGGAAATTGTTTTATTTAAAACGTGGTTAAGTACACTGGGTGTTGTTCCGTTAATAGCAGCTCTTCGTGATAAGGCACTTGCTATCCAAAGTGAAACGATGGAAAGTTTGGAACGCAAAATACCGAATCTTAGTGATCGTGAGAGAAAAGTAATTAGTAAGCATACGAAAAGTATTATTAATCAATTATTAAAAGACCCAATTTTAGTAGCGAAAGAAATAGCTGCTGAAGAGGGAGCAGACGAAAAATTAGCGTTATTTGCAAAGATTTTCGATTTAGACATGGAAGACGTAGAGAGTAGTGCGGAAGAAGTAGAACATAAAAGAGCGTGGACACCATCCGTTCCATCTTTATAATTTGGAAGGATGATCGGATGAGTTTTTTAAATAACAGTATTATTTATCATATTGCAATTATTTTATATGCTTGTAGCATTAGTTTATATTTTATAGATTATTTCCAAAGTAACCGAAAGGCGAACCGATTTGCTTTTTGGTTACTTTCGATTGTATGGGTTCTGCAGTCTATCTTCATGTTACTTCGGGCTACAGATTCAGAAACGAACCCTATATTAACTTTACTATCAGGGATTTATTTTTATGTTTGGCTATTGATTACGATGTCGTTAGTCATTAATCGATTTATGAGAATTGACTTTCTAGTCTTTTTTACAAATGTTGTCGCATTTGGCGTAAGCGCTTTTTCTATTTTTACACCGCTCGGAAAGATGTCGCCGGTACTTGCGGAGCAATTAGTTTCGGAACTTGTATATGTACACGTCGGTATGGCTATTATTTCTTATGCAACTTTCACTGTATCGTTCATTTTTTCTATCATGTATTTATTACAATATCGCCTATTAAAAAAGAAAAAATGGAATGCGAGATTAAGAAGGTTAGGGAATTTACCGAAGCTAGAATCGATGTCTTACGGATTAAATTTATTTTCTGTTCCATTTTTCTTACTAGCTATTTTATTAGGATGCATATGGGGATATACGAAATTGGACAATTTCCATTGGTATGATACGAAAGTGATCGGATCTTTTGTCGTTCTATTTGTATATTGTGCTGGCCTATATTTACGAGTGGCAGATGTGTTGCAAGGAAAGAAAATCGTGCAGTGGAACATCGGAGCATTTCTCGTAATGCTAATCAATATTTTTCTATTAAGCAGTTTATCCAACTTCCACTTTTGGTATTTATAATGAGGAGAGAGAATTATGCGCAAAATTATTGTAGGGTCACGAAAGAGTAAATTAGCATTAACGCAAACAAACTGGTTTATTGATCAGTTAAAAGCGCTAGGTTTACCATATGAATTTGAAGTGAAAGAAATCGTCACAAAAGGTGATGTTATTTTAGATGTTACTCTTTCAAAAGTAGGCGGCAAAGGCTTATTTGTGAAAGAGATTGAACATGCGTTACTTACGAAAGAAATTGATATGGCTGTACATAGTATGAAAGATATGCCGGCCGTACTTCCAGAAGGATTAATGATTGGTTGTACACCGAAGCGTGTTGATCCTCGCGATGCTTTTATCTCAAAAAGCGGAGCATCGTTTAAAGATTTAGCAGAAGGCGCTATTTTAGGTACAAGTAGTTTAAGACGCAGTGCACAATTATTAGCTGCAAGACCAGATTTACAAGTGAAGTGGATTCGAGGGAATATCGATACACGTTTACGTAAATTACAAGAAGAAGATTACGATGCAATCATTTTAGCGACAGCTGGATTACAAAGAATGGGCTGGGATAATGAAGTTATTACAGAGCATTTAGATGAGACGTTATGTGTACCTGCTGTAGGACAAGGTGCATTAGCGATTGAGTGCCGTGAGGATGATAAGGATTTACTACAGCTGTTAGCGCATATGAATGATGCAGTAACAGAAAAAACAGTGGCAGCAGAGCGAGTATTTCTTCATAAACTTGAAGGTGGATGCCAAGTTCCAATCGCTGGATATGCAACCCTTACAGAAAACGATGCAATCGAATTAACAGCTCTTGTCGGTTCTATGGACGGTTCTGTTTTATTGAAAGAGACAGTAGTAGGAACTAATCCAGCAGAAGTAGGATTAGAGGCTGCGGACCGTTTAATTAAACAAGGCGCAAAAGAACTCATTCTTGCTGCAAATAAGGGGCAACAATAAATATGAACGCTCTCGCTGGCAAAACGGTATTGATTACACGTGCCCAGCATCAAGCAAAACAAATGAGTGTAGTGGTGAAAGAAAAGAGCGGAATTCCATTGGAAATTCCGCTTTTGCGTATGGAAGGTATGTCTCATAGACAGATTCAGCATATAGCAGGGCAACTACATTCGTATGACTGGGTTATTTTTACGAGTAAAAATGGGGTAGCTTTTTTTCTAGATCGTTTGAGAAAGAAGCTCCCTGTAACGACTAAAATTGCTGCAGTAGGCGTGAAGACAAGATTAGAATTAGAAAAACGGGGCTATAAAGTGGACTTTGTTCCAACTTCATTTGTTGCAGAAGTATTTGCAGAAGAGTTTGTAAAAAGACTAAGTGGAAAGGAATACATTTTATTTCCGAAAGGGAATTTAGCAAGAGATGTAATTCCAGTTGCACTTCGCCAAATTGGTGTTTCTCTAGATGAGCTAATCGTATATGGTACGAAAGAAAATGTAGAGAAAAAGCGAGAGCTGATAGAAGCGTTAGAAGTAGGGAAAGTAGACGTTATTACATTTACGAGCCCTTCCACTGTTACTAGTTTTGTTCGTTTACTTGAGGGTACAAACTGGAGAGAATGGACAAAAAAATGTACAATTGCTTGTATAGGGCCTATTACGGAAAAAGAGGCGAGCCTTTATTTTCCGCATATTATTATGCCGAAAGAGTACACTGTAGAAGCATTACTACAATGTATTTGTGAATCTATAAAGTGAAACTTTAATTAGTAGGGTCTTACTGCCCGCAAATAGCGGGATAAAATAAAAGAATGGGGATAGAAATCTATGAACTCTTTACAATTTAATCGTCATCGTCGCTTAAGACAAAGTGGTAATATGCGTGCGCTTGTGCGTGAAACGTTTTTACATACGGAAGATTTTATTTACCCTATTTTTGTATTAGAAGGAGAAAATGTTCGTAATGAAGTGCCTTCTATGCCAGGTGTATATCAAATGTCTTTAGATTTATTGCAAGCTGAAATGCAAGAGGTTGTTGATTTAGGTATCCGTTCTGTTATTGTATTTGGTTTACCTGCTGAAAAAGATGAAGTTGGATCATCAGCATATTGTGATCATGGAATTGTGCAACGTGCAATTCAGCAAATTAAAGGTGAATTCCCTGAGTTAGTAGTAGTTGCGGATACATGTTTATGTCAATTCACAAGCCATGGTCATTGCGGTGTAATTGAAGATGGTATTATTTTAAATGACGAGTCTCTTGCAGTTCTTGCGAAAACAGCTGTCAGCCAAGCGAAAGCGGGAGCAGACATTATTGCGCCATCAAACATGATGGACGGATTTGTAACAGCGATTCGCCACGCATTAGATGAAAATGGCTTTGGGCATGTGCCAGTAATGTCATACGCTGTGAAATATTCATCAGCGTTTTACGGGCCGTTCCGTGATGCGGCGCACGGTGCACCACAATTTGGTGACCGTAAAACATATCAAATGGACCCAGCGAACCGTATGGAAGCATTCCGTGAAGCTGAATCAGATGTAATGGAAGGGGCAGATTTCTTAATTGTAAAGCCAGCTCTTTCTTACTTAGATATTGTTCGTGATGTGAAAAATAACTTTAATTTACCAGTCGTTGCTTATAACGTAAGTGGTGAATATTCGATGATTAAAGCGGCAGCGCAAAATGGTTGGATTAATGAAAAAGAAGTTGTACTTGAAAAATTAATTAGTATGAAACGTGCAGGAGCAGATTTAATTATTACGTATCATGCGAAAGATGCAGCAAGATGGTTACAAGAAGGAGGCGCTAAATAATGAAAAAGTTTGATAAGTCGATTGCGGCATTTGAAGAGGCGCAAGATTTAATGCCTGGAGGCGTAAATAGCCCTGTTCGTGCCTTTAAGTCTGTCGGTATGAATCCGTTGTTTATGGAGCGTGGAAAAGGCTCTAAAGTATACGATATCGATGGGAATGAATACATCGATTACGTATTATCATGGGGTCCTTTAATTCATGGTCATGCAAACGACCGTGTTGTGGAAGCTTTAAAATCTGTTGCTGAAAGAGGGACAAGCTTCGGTGCTCCAACGGAAATTGAGAATGAATTAGCGAAACTTGTTATTGAGCGCGTACCATCAATTGAGATTGTACGTATGGTTAACTCAGGAACAGAAGCGACAATGAGTGCGCTACGTTTAGCTCGTGGTTATACAGGCCGTAACAAAATTTTGAAATTCATCGGTTGTTACCACGGTCATGGTGATTCGTTATTAATTAAAGCGGGTTCTGGTGTGGCGACGTTAGGTTTACCAGATAGTCCTGGTGTACCAGAAGGTGTAGCGAAAAATACAATTACAGTAGCGTATAACGATTTAGAAAGTGTGAAATACGCTTTCGAACAATTCGGTGATGATATTGCTTGTGTCATCGTAGAACCAGTAGCAGGGAATATGGGTGTTGTTCCTCCGCAACCAGGATTTTTAGAAGGTCTTCGTGAAGTAACAGAGCAAAATGGTGCATTACTTATTTTTGATGAAGTCATGACAGGATTCCGAGTTGCTTATAATTGTGGGCAAGGTTATTACGGTGTAACACCTGATTTAACTTGTTTAGGTAAAGTAATCGGTGGCGGTTTACCAGTAGGAGCATACGGTGGTAAAGCAGAAATTATGCGACAAGTTGCACCGAGTGGACCGATTTACCAAGCAGGTACTTTATCAGGTAACCCACTTGCAATGGCAGCAGGTTATGAAACGTTAGTACAGTTAACGCCAGAATCATATGTAGAATTCGAGCGTAAAGCTGAAATGTTAGAAGCTGGTTTACGTAAAGCGGCTGAAAAACATGGCATTCCGCATCATATTAACCGTGCGGGTTCTATGATTGGTATCTTCTTTACAGATGAACAAGTTATTAATTACGATGCAGCAAAATCTTCAAACTTAGAATTCTTTGCAGCTTACTATCGTGAAATGGTAGAGCAAGGTGTATTCTTGCCGCCATCTCAATTTGAAGGCTTATTCTTATCGACAGCGCATAGTGATGCAGATATTGAAGCGACAATTGCAGCTGCTGAGATTGCCATGTCAAAATTAAAAGCTTAATTGAATAAAGAAAATCGCTCTCCATAAGGGGGGCGATTTTTTTTATTCATAAAGTCAGCTTTCCGTACATAAATCTGTAATGACATATAGTTTGGGAGGGGGAAAAGAAGTGGCAACAGATCATTCATTACGTTTTTCATTAAAAGAATCTGTTTGGTTCCAAAAAGGACAGGAAGTCGAAGAACTTTTGTCAATTTCGTTAGATCCAGACGTTGAGATAGAAGAGCTTGATCATGAAGTTATCGTGAGAGGGCAATTAGATTTAACGGGAGAGTATGTTGCAAGGCAAGATGATTCGGCTTATTCATTGAGAGATCTATCACCAGCGAAGTCAATTGATTATGTAGAAACAAGAGAAGATGGGGTTAATGAACTTGTTCATTCCTTTCCGCTTGAAATATCAATTCCGAGAAACCGTGTGAAAGTAATTGAAGAACTATATGTATCTATCGAGGAATTTGATTATGAATTAAAGGAAAATGGTTGCTTACAATTATTAGCGGATATATCTATTACAGGTTTATGTGATGAAGAAAGAATTGAGGATGAAGAGGAAGAAACGGCGTATGCTGAGTTAGAGGATGATGCAGCACAAGAGTATGAAACTAGACCAACGCCGCACGTAGAAGAACCAGCTTATAAGGAATCAGATGAGTGGGAAGATTACGCATTTGAACCGTTCCAACTAGAAGAAAGAAAAGAGCAGGAAGTAGAGGAAGCGGAAATAGAAGAACATGAATTTGTAGAGCGTGAAGAAGAGAAAGAAACAACGCCGCAATTTGAATTGTTCGGACGAAAAGATTTCAAGAAAGAAAAAGAGAAAAAGAAAAAGCAAGAAGAGCAAGAAGAAGAAGCCTATTCACAGCGAGATGAAAATGCGCTGTATTTAACGAAACTATTTACGAAAGAACCGGAAGAAGAATTTACAAAGTTAAGAATGTATTTCGTGCAAGAAGGAGATACGATTGAATCTGTTGCAGATCGTTATGAAACGTCTGTACAAAACTTATATCGTGTCAATCAAACAGAAGATATATATTTAACGGCAGGACAAATTATTTATATTCCTGTTTCAAGAGCAAAAGCGAAATAAGTGAGTGTTTTTCACTCACTTATTTTTCTAAAGGCTATGTTTTGAATAGAAAGGGTTATTCGTATGGATATGGAATTACGAAATCGCTATGAACCCATTGTAAGGCAATATAGATTGGATACGCAGCATATGGAAGAGCACGGAAGTGTAACGAAAATTTACACGAATCAAGGCCCATATGCGCTCAAGAAAATAGAAGGCAGAAAGTTAGAGCGGAATAACTTTCTGCATCATATTCAATATTTGAAGGAGAAAGGTTTTTCGAATTATGTACCTATATACCATGCGACGGATGGAAATTATATTTTAAATGATGGTACGTATAATTATTATTTAATGCCTTGGTTAGAACGTGCGGAAGGGAACGGCGAGGATAATGATCAATACCATAAAATGTTCCAGACTCTCGGGGCGTTGCATCAAAAAACGGTAAAAGAAGAAACGTATACAGAAGAAGATTTAGAGAAACATTATACAAATATATCTGATCGTTGGGAAAATGATGGTGAGATGTTAGAAGAGTTTCTTGTAGAATCGGAATCGAAGTGGTATATGTCTCCGTTTGAATTGCAATATTGTACGTATTATCATCATGTAATGAGGGCGCGTGAGTTCGCAACGAAGCAATTAAATGAGTGGAACGATGCGATGAAAGAAAAAGAAAAAACACGTATTACTTTTGTGCATGGTAACGTATCACTTAATCATTTTTTATTTGATTATGAACGAAACGGCTATTTTATTAGTTTAGAAAAATCGAAGTTTGCAACACCTGTGCAAGATATTGTAGGGTTTTATTCTCGGTCGTTAAACACATATCCAATTGCGCGAAGTGATCGGTTTGAATGGTATCAAATGTACCAAAAAAATTTTCCTTTTACGAAAGAAGAGCAACTACTTATGTTTGCGTATATGACGTATCCATCGCAATTTATTCGGCAAATCCAGTCTTATAAAAAAAGAAGAGAGAGTCGTAATGAGGAAAATGAACTTCTCGGAGTAAAGAGCTTGCAACAATCGCATTGGCTCGTTAGCAATATAGAATATTTCCTTTCGCAATTACAAGCTGCCCAGCAAGGGAACGGATAAAAAGATAAGTAGCATCCTCTACTTATCTTTTTTGTGCGTCAAAAAATTCGTAGTCTTAAATTTATCTTGACGAATAGGGTTTCGTTTTTTACACTATTGTATATAATAATTAACAATCATATAAATGCCTTGAAGGGGAAGAGTATAACAAGAAACGTCTTCAGAGAGGAGAATCATTAGCTGGGAGATTCTCTAGATAGTTATGTTAGAAGGTAGCCCTGGAGCATCTTTTCTGAACGGAATAGTTCTCATTAGGAAAAGACGGATTTGTCCGTTATCAAATTAAGAGTATAAGCAAATTCTGAATTTGTTTGTAAATAAAGGTGGTACCGCGATGTCCCTCGTCCTTTTTTGGATGAGGGGCATTTTTTATTTTAAGGAGGGAAAATAATGTCAAACACGGAAAAGAATTTACCAACTAAATATGATCATATGTCCGTTGAAGAAGGCCTTTATCAGTGGTGGTTAGAAGGCAAATATTTTGAAGCAACAGGAGACGAGAAGAAACAACCGTATACAATTGTAATTCCACCTCCGAACGTAACTGGTAAGTTACACTTAGGTCATGCTTGGGATACAACTCTTCAAGATATTTTAACTCGTACGAAGCGTATGCAAGGATACGATGTATTATGGCTTCCAGGAATGGACCATGCGGGTATCGCAACACAAGCGAAAGTAGAAGGAAAACTTCGTGAAGAAGGTATTTCACGTTACGATCTTGGCCGTGAGAAGTTCCTTGAAAAAGCTTGGGAATGGAAAGAAGAATACGCGTCTCACATTCGTCAACAATGGGGGAAAGTTGGTTTAGGACTAGACTATTCTCGTGAACGTTTCACATTAGACGAAGGTTTATCTGATGCAGTTAATAAAGTATTCGTTCAATTATATGAAAAAGGCTTAATTTACCGTGGTGAATATATTATCAACTGGGACCCAGCAACACGCACAGCCCTTTCTGATATTGAAGTAATTCATAAAGAAGTTCAAGGTGCATTCTACCATATGAACTACCCATTAACAGATGGTTCTGGTCATATTCGTCTTGCAACAACTCGTCCAGAAACGATGCTTGGTGATACAGCGGTAGCGGTTCATCCAGAAGACGATCGTTACAAGCATTTAATCGGAAAAACAGTTACACTTCCAATCGTAGGCCGTGAGATTCCGATTATTGCTGATGAGTACGTAGAAAAAGATTTCGGAACAGGCGTTGTAAAAATTACACCAGCTCATGACCCGAATGACTTTGAAGTAGGTAACCGTCATGACTTACCACGTATCTTAGTAATGAACGAAGATGGATCGATGAACGAAAAAGCTGGTAAGTATAACGGCATGGATCGTTTCGAATGTCGTAAAGCGTTAGTAAAAGACTTACAGGAAGCGGGCGTATTAGTAGAAATCGAGCCTCATATGCATTCAGTAGGTCACAGTGAGCGTAGTGGTGCAGTTGTTGAGCCTTACTTATCAACACAATGGTTCGTAAAAATGGCTCCACTTGCTGAGAAGGCAGTAGCGCTTCAACAAAAAGAAGAAGAGAAAGTAACGTTCGTACCAGAGCGTTTCGAAAACACATATTTACGCTGGATGGAGAACATTCACGACTGGTGTATTTCTCGTCAATTATGGTGGGGACACCGCATTCCAGCTTGGTATCATAAAGAAACTGGTGAAGTATACGTAGGTACAGAAGCACCAGCAGACCTTGAAAACTGGAATCAAGATAACGACGTACTTGATACGTGGTTCAGTTCAGCGCTATGGCCATTCTCAACACTTGGTTGGCCAAATGAAGATGCAGCAGACTTCAAACGTTACTATTCAACAGATGCACTAGTAACGGGTTATGACATCATCTTCTTCTGGGTATCTCGTATGATTTTCCAAGGTTTAGAGTTTACAGGCGAGCGTCCATTTAAAGATGTATTAATTCACGGTTTAGTTCGTGATGAGCAAGGACGTAAAATGAGTAAATCTCTTGGTAACGGTATTGATCCAATGGATGTTATCGAGAAGTACGGTGCAGATGCAATGCGCTATTTCTTATCAACAGGAAGTGCACCAGGTCAAGATTTACGTTTCAGCATGGAGAAAGTAGAATCTACTTGGAACTTCATTAATAAAATTTGGAATGCATCACGTTTCGTATTAATGAACATGGATGATATGAAGTATGAAGAAATCGATTTAACTGGTGAAAAATCAGTTGCGGATAAGTGGATTTTAACTCGCTTAAACGAAACAATCGAAAGCGTAACACGTAACATGGATAAATATGAGTTCGGTGAAGCTGGTCGTTCATTATACAACTTCATTTGGGACGATTTCTGTGACTGGTACATTGAGATGGCAAAGCTTCCTTTATACGGTGAAGATGAAGCAGCTAAGAAAACAACTCGTTCTATTTTAGCTTACGTATTAGACCAAACAATGCGTCTATTACACCCATTCATGCCATTCGTAACAGAGAAAATTTGGCAACATTTACCGCATGAAGGCGAGTCTATTACAGTAGCAGCGTGGCCAACAGTTCGCGAAGATTTACAAGATAAAGAAGCGGCAGCAGAAATGCACCTTCTAGTTGATATTATTCGCTCTGTTCGTAACATCCGTGCAGAAGTTAATACGCCAATGAGCAAAAAAGTTCAAATGCAAATTAAAGCAAAAGATGAGGCTGTACTTGCTCAACTTACGAAGAACAGCTCTTACATTGAGCGTTTCTGTAACCCAAGCGAATTAACAATTCAAACGGATTTACAAGCGCCAGAAAAAGCAATGACTGCAATCGTATCAGGTGCAGAGTTATTCTTACCGTTAGCTGATCTTATCAATCTTGATGAAGAGAAAGCGCGTCTTGAGAAAGAACTTGAGAAGTTCGACAAAGAAGTAGAACGTGTACAGAAGAAACTTTCAAACCAAGGTTTCGTAGCGAAAGCTCCTGCAGCAGTTATTGACGGAGAGCGTGCGAAAGAGCAAGACTACCTAGAAAAACGTGAAGCAGTTCGCCAACGTCTAGCAGATCTTGAAAAGTAAAATGTTTTTTAGAGACTCACTATATTGGTGAGTCTCTTTTCTTTGCGTATAATAGGAGTATGAAAGTTGTCTTTTGAAAGGGGAAAGCATACGTGATACATACATACGAAGAAGCGATAGGGTGGATTCATAGCCGATTGAAGTTTGGTATTAAACCAGGATTAGAAAGAATGAGATGGATGCTAGAAGAGCTCGGAAATCCAGAGCGTCACATAAAATGTGTTCATCTTGCTGGTACAAATGGAAAAGGTTCAACGTTAACATATATGCGCTACATGTTAGAAGATGCAAAATATAAGGTAGGAACATTTACCTCTCCTTATATTGAAACATTTAACGAACGTATTAGTGTGAACGGAACGCCAATTGCAGATGAAGAGATTACTGAACTTGTAAAGATGGTAAAGCCAGTCGTTGAAAAACTAGATGAGACGGATCTAGGAGAAGCGACTGAGTTTGAAATTATTACTGTTATGGCAATTTGTTATTTCGGTAAAGTTAATTTCTGTGATGTTGTTTTATTTGAAACAGGGCTTGGAGGGCGCTTTGATTCTACGAATGTTATTCATCCTGTTCTCACAATTATTACAAATATTGGCCACGATCATATGCATATTTTAGGGAATACACTAGGAGAAATTGCATATGAGAAGGCGGGGATCATTAAGTCTGGTGTTCCGGTTATTACTGGTGTACAAGATGAGGAAGCATTGCAAGTCATTCAAAAGGTTGCAAAGGAAAATCATGCAAACTTATACGAGATAGGCAACCATTTTACAGCGTTACATAAACAGTCTAGCAAAGATGGAGAACAGTTCGATTTCACTTGTCCTTTCGCCACTTTTGCAGATGTGCGAATCTCAATGAAAGGTAGTCACCAAGTAGGAAACGCAGCACTTGCACTTATGGCAGTGATGTATGTCAAAACATACTTATCATTTTTAATTGAGGAAGAAGAAATAAGAACTGGATTACAGGAAGCGTATTGGATTGGGCGATTTGAAAAACTGCAAAGTAATCCAGATGTTATTATAGATGGCGCCCATAATCCAGAAGGTATCGAAAGTCTTGTGAAAACAGTAGAATCACATTACAAAGATAAAAATGTAATAGTTTTATTTACTGCCCTTGGTGATAAACAGTTGCATAATATGGTAGGTCAATTAGAAACAATTGCCGATGAAATTATTTTTACAACATTCGCCTTTGATCGAGCTATTTCTGCTGACACTCTTGCATCGTATGCAAAGAAAGAGTCAAAACTAGTTTTTGAAAATTGGAAAGAGGCAATTGATACGAAGGTTAAAATGATTGGAGAAAATGATGTTTTTATCATAACAGGTTCTCTTTATTTCATTTCGGAAGTTCGAAAATATATTCGCGAAAAAAACTAGATAGTCTTTGCTATCTAGTTTTTTTGTTCTACAAATGAAGTCAAATGCATACATATAAGATAAATATATAGGGTTATTTGGCGAATTCCTCTGACAAATATCTCGTTTTTTTGTGAAAGGAATATGATATGATGCGGACAACGATAAGAGGTGAGGTGTGAGTGTATGGACAAGCAATCACGAACGATCTCAGTGAAAGTGAATGGAACAGAAGCGAAGTATGAGGAGAAGAAGAAAGATGAATTTGAATGGATGGTAGTAGAAAGTGAAAGACCGAAAAACGTTGTTCCGTTTCAAAAAGCGAAATTAGTGTCTACGGAAAAAAAACGAAAGAAGTGGAGCAATACGTTAATTGCAATCGTTGCAACTGCGATTGTTATTGGTACGGCATTTGGGATGGGGATGTTACAGTTACTTAAAGGGCAAGGAGCGACAGGAGGAAGTGAAGTAACAGCTTCGAAGCAGGTGCAAAATGAAGGATCAAAGGTGGGTGGAACGTCAGAACAAACACCAGCACAAAAAGAGGAAAAACAAAAAGCGCAGACAGGAACGTCATTAGATCCATTGAAATTATTTTTTGTTCAAGGAGGGATTTATTCTTCCGAAGAAAAGGGACAGGCCGCTCTTGAAGAGTGGAAAGGTAATGGAGGCGTAGCGGCTTTAAAACCGAGCGGTGATAAGTATGCATTAGTTGTTGGTATTGCTAGCGATGAACAAGATATAAATCAATTAATGACGCAGTATAAAAATGATAATGTCTCTGTATTGAAAAAGAACTGGGATATAACAGATAAAGCGTTACTTAAAGATGATAAAGAAGTTGGGGCATTTTTAACAAAAGTACAGCCATTATATACTCATTTAGCAAAATATGCTTCTAGCGTACAAGCTAGTGGAAAAAATAATACAAAAGATATAGGTGCGATTGAAAAAGAGTGGAAAGCAATTGAAAAAGAAGGAAAAAGTATGAAGCAGGAAGAAGCGAAGAAATTGTATATGTATACGTCAGTAGCTGTGCAAACAGTGAAGGATGGAAAAGGTGATAAGGAATCTTTGGCGAAATTAAATCAAGTTATTATTGATGGTATACTTTCATATGAAAAAATTGTTTCACAAAAGGTGAAATAATAGGATAATGAAATGACGAAGGAAGAAGTATAGGTACTTCTTTCTTTTCTTTTGAATTTAGAGCAAAGTGCTTTCTCTATGGCAAGAATATAATCGTATTTTAGTGAAAAAGTATTATTTTGTTTAGAGAAAATAATATTTCTTTTATTTGTGGACAAACTATTCCTTTGATACGATTGATATAAATGATTCTGCTTCATGTGAGAAAGGAAGGAGAAAATATGAGAAAAATTATTTTAGCATCAGGGTCACCTCGCAGGAAGGAACTGCTTGAGTTAGCGGATGTACCATTTGAAATCATTGTAAGTGAAGTAGAAGAAACGATTGGTGCGTATTCATCACCTTCTGATATTGTAATGTCCCTAGCCCTGCAAAAAGCATCTGCGGTAGCGGAAAATAACAGTGATCATATTGTGTTAGGTGCAGACACAATTGTTACATATGAATCGCGTATTCTTGGAAAGCCTTCTAATGAGGCTGAGGCGAAAGAAATGTTGCAATTATTATCAGGAAAAACACATGAAGTGTATACTGGTGTTGCAATTATAGAAAAAGACAAAACAGTCACTTTTTACGAGCGTACAGAAGTTACGTTTTGGGAATTAACAGAAGAGGAAATTGACGCATACGTTGCATCAAAAGAGCCTCTTGATAAAGCAGGAAGTTATGGAATTCAAGGTAAAGGATCTATTTTTGTTCAACATATTCAAGGAGACTATTATAGTGTAGTTGGTTTACCGATTTCACGTCTTGTTCGGGAATTAAAACAATTCAATATTGATGTAACCCATGCGTAAAATTGCATGGGATTTTCTTTGAGAGAACAAATAAAAGGGGTGGAGAAATGAACGGTATTCGTGATGTTGTCAAAGAAGAACAGCCACGGGAGCGTTTATTGTTAGAAGGAGCAGGAAGTTTATCGAATCGTGAGCTTCTTGCGGTATTACTCAGAACAGGTTCTAAAGAAGAAACAGTTTTAAAGTTATCAGATAAAATTTTACATCACTTTGATGGTTTACGTATGTTGAAAGATGCAACGTTAGAAGAGCTTGTCAGTATACATGGTGTTGGGATTGCAAAGGCAGCCCAGCTCATAGCTGCTTTTGAACTTGGGAGAAGAATGGTACGTTTAGAATATCAAAATAGATACAGCATTCGAAGCCCGGAAGATTGTGCGAGATATATGATGGAAGAAATGCGCTTCCTGCAGCAGGAGCATTTTGTATGTTTATATTTGAACACAAAGAATCAAGTTATACATAGGCAAACGATTTTCATTGGAAGTTTAAACACATCAATTGTACATCCAAGGGAAGTTTTTAAAGAAGCGTTCCGCCGTGCAGCAGCCTCTATCATATGTCTTCATAACCACCCTTCAGGAGACCCCACGCCGAGCCGAGAGGATATTGAAGTAACAAAACGCTTAGTAGAATGCGGCCAGATTATCGGAATTGAAGTGCTTGACCATATTATAATAGGTGACCATAAATTCGTGAGTTTAAAGGAAAAAGGTCATATTTAAGACTATGCTTTTTACTTATTTTGTTTTATAATGTGATTTATGAGTTTTTTGTAGAAATTTATCTACAAGAGGGATAAAGATATAAAAAACGTACTGTTTTTATAATATAAAGTAAGAAAAAATGAGTCCGTGAAAACAAGAAAGGAAGATAAATAATATGTTTGGATTTGGTGGCTTTACTCGCGATCTTGGAATAGATTTAGGAACTGCAAACACGCTTGTATATGTAAAAGGAAAAGGTGTAGTTTTACGTGAACCTTCAGTAGTAGCGTTACAAACTGATACGAAACAAATCGTTGCTGTAGGTAGCGATGCAAAACAAATGATTGGTCGTACACCAGGAAACGTTGTGGCACTTCGCCCGATGAAAGACGGTGTAATTGCTGATTACGAAACGACAGCAACAATGATGAAATATTACATTCAACAAGCTCAAAAATCAAATGGATTCTTCTCACGTAAACCATACGTAATGGTATGTGTACCGTCTGGTATTACAGCTGTAGAAAGACGTGCAGTAATCGATGCGACTCGTCAAGCGGGTGCTCGTGATGCTTATCCGATTGAAGAACCATTTGCAGCAGCAATTGGTGCAAACTTACCTGTTTGGGAACCAACTGGTAGTATGGTTGTTGATATCGGTGGTGGTACAACAGAAGTTGCAATCATTTCTTTAGGTGGTATTGTAACAAGTCAATCAGTTCGTGTTGCTGGTGATGATATGGATGATTCAATCATTCAGTACATTAAGAAAAGCTACAACTTAATGATTGGTGAAAGAACAGCTGAAGCATTAAAATTAGAAATCGGTTCTGCAGGCGAGCCAGAAGGTATCGAGCCTATGGAAATTCGCGGTCGTGATTTAGTAAGTGGTTTACCAAAAACAGTACTAATTCAGCCAGAAGAAATCGCAGATGCATTAAAAGATACAGTAGATGCAATTGTAGAATCTGTTAAAAATACGTTAGAGAAAACTCCACCTGAATTAGCGGCAGACATTATGGACCGTGGTATCGTATTAACAGGTGGCGGAGCATTACTACGTAACTTAGATAAAGTGATTAGTGAAGAGACAAATATGCCAGTTCTTGTTGCAGAAGACCCATTAGATTGCGTAGCAATTGGAACGGGTAAAGCATTAGACAATATCGATCTTTTCAAAACTGCTGCTCGATAATATTGCAAAATAAAAATCAATGAAATTAAGAGGGTGTGAACGTGCCACAGTTTTTCTTAAACAAAAGATTAATTGTTTTGTTAGTTAGTATTATTCTTCTCGTGGCATTGATTGGAATCTCATTGAAAGAACGGAACAGTTTAACATGGCCAGAGCAGTTTGTTAAAGACACTGTCGGTGTTGTAGAACGTGTATTCCAAAAGCCAGCGAAATACGTAGCTGGATTCTTCGAAAATGTAGAGGATGTAAAGCGCACGTATGAAGAGAATAAAGAATTAAAAGCAAAATTAGATAATTATGCAGGTTTATCAGGGAAAGTAAAACAATTAGAAGATGATAACAAGAAGTTACAAGAGTTAACGGGTAAAAAAGAGTTAAATAGCCAATATACTGAAATTCCAGCTACTGTTGTTTCTCGTAATCCAGATAAATGGTACGATTTAATCGGAATTGATAAAGGAGCACAGCAAGGAATTAAAAAAGATATGGCTGTAGTAACTTCACAAGGTCTAGTTGGACGAGTGAAAAGTGTATCTCAGTTTACATCATCAGTAGAATTGCTAAGCTCTATGAGCCGAACAAATCGTGTTTCTGCTATCGTACAAGGTGATGAGAAAATCTTCGGATTGATTGAAGGTTACGACAAAGAAAAGCACTTACTTCTTTTCACAAAGATTGGCTCTGATGCTAAGGTAGCGAAAGATCAATTAGTTGTAACATCTGGACTTGGTGATATTTTCCCGAAAGGTCTTGTAATTGGGACAATCGTTGATGTGCAGCCAGATCCATACGGCTTAACACAAACAGCTTATGTAAAACCGGCCGCTGACTTGAATGACGTAGAGCATATTGTGGTTGCTAAACGTGCAACGCCTTCAGCGCCATTAGAATAGGAGGGGGAGAAGAGATGATGAAGATTTTAAAAAGAGCAGCTCTTCCTCTTTTGCTCCTTTTTGTTTTTCTATTTGAAAATATGTTTGCAACTATCGTTCCAACAGAGGTTTTTTGGAAAGACAGTATAGCAGCACCTCATTTCTTTATAATTGTGTTATGTTTTATTACTGTGTACTATAGTCCGGTCCAAGGGATTTATTACGGACTCTTATTTGGTTTCTTATTTGATACCGTATACACAGAACTTGTCGGTATATATATTTTTGCGTATCCGATTTTAGCTTATTTAGTTTATAGTGTGATGAAGGTATTACAATCAAATTTATTTATTGTTGCTTCTATTGTACTAGCTGGTATTGTAGCACTAGAGTATTATGTGTATGGATTTTTAACTTTGTTAGGACGTACTCATATGTCAGCGTATGTCTTTTTCACAGATCGTCTCCTGTCTACTGTATTGCTAAATGCAATTTTCTTATTGATAGTTTGTTTCCCACTGAGACGATATTTAGTGCGTCTTTCAAAAGCGATGGAAGAAAAAGAAAAAAGGATTTTCTAATTTTATGTCGAATTGAATCGGTGGGGTGAACTTTAGTGGAAGAAAAAAAGCAACAAAATGTAACAATAAAAGGGACAAAAGACGGAATAACGCTTCATTTAGATGATTGTTGTTCATTCTCTGAATTACTAGAGGAATTGGATGAAAAGCTTTCTACACATTACTATGATGGTGATGGGCGCTCTTTAATTGAAGTGCATGTGAAAGTGGGAAATCGTTATTTAACAGAAGTCCAACAAGAAGAGATTCGTACGTTAATTCGTAATAAAAAGAATCTTGTTGTGGATTCAATTGAAAGTGATGTTATAACGAAAGCAGAAGCAATAGCTTGGAAAGAAGAAACAGAAATTGTCCCTATTTCCAAAATTGTTCGCTCTGGACAAGTTTTACATGTAAAAGGAAATTTATTGTTAATTGGAGATGTTAATCCAGGCGGAACGGTTATCGCTGGGGGGAATATTTTTGTCGTAGGATCATTAAGAGGAATTGCACATGCTGGGTATTATGGGGATTCGGATGCTGTAATCGCTGCATCTGATATGAACCCGATGCAACTTCGAATTAGTGATGTGGCAATGCGGGCTCCGGAAGAGAAAGAAGACGGAGCGGAGGCGGCAGAATGTGCGTATATTAATGAGAACAATCACATTGTTGTCGATCGACTGCAACTTCTCACTCATCTTAGACCTAATTTAACAAAGTTAGAAAGGGGAATTGTATAGCTGTGGGAGAGGCAATAGTAATTACATCTGGAAAAGGCGGAGTAGGTAAAACTACAACGTCTGCGAACATTGGTACAGCCCTAGCGTTATCTGGAAAGAAAGTGTGCTTAATTGACACAGATATCGGTCTTCGAAACTTAGACGTAGTAATGGGGCTGGAAAATCGTATTGTATTTGATCTTGTTGATGTCGTTGAAGGGCGTTGCCGTTTACCTCAGGCGCTTATTAAAGATAAGCGTTTTGATGATCTTTATTTATTACCTGCAGCACAAACGAGTGATAAATCAGCGGTAACACCTGAACAAATGGATGAATTAATACAAGTATTACGACAAGATTATGATTACATATTAATTGATTGTCCTGCGGGGATTGAGCAGGGATTTAAAAACGCGGTAGCTGGTGCGGATAAAGCAATCGTTGTTACGACGCCAGAAGTATCCTCAATGCGCGATGCAGATCGTATTATCGGGCTTTTAGAAAAAGAGGATATTGAACCACCAAAACTTGTTATTAATCGTGTGCGTAGTCATATGCTTCATGAGCAGGATATGTTAGATGTTGATGAAATCGTACGTACATTGTCAATCGAGCTTCTTGGTGTTGTCGAGGATGATGATGAAGTTATTCGTGCTACAAATACAGGTGAACCTGTAGCGTTGCAACCGAGCGGAAAAGCAGCGTTAGCTTATCGTAATATTGCAAGACGCTTGTTGGGTGAGAATGTACCATTGCAAGCGTTTGAACAAGAAAAGGTATCGGTATTTACAAAGATGAAAAACTTCTTTGGAATCCGTTAAAAGCACTTCGCGCATATGCGAAGTGCTTTCTTTTTTCTTCACACGAATATCTTTCTTTCTTAGCTCATACATATGTACAAACTGTATACAACTGTTTCTATTTTAATTAGCTTAAAGAAAGAAAGGAGACAGTATGAAGAATAAACGTGTAGAAGAAATTAAAAAACGGATTGCGAAAAGGAAGGCAGAGCAAGAAAGGATGGAGGAAGAGCAATATTTTGCTGGAGGGAATTTTGATAGTGAAACAGTATTTATTGAAGATGGAGAAAAAGAAATTCATCCTTTATTTCGAAAAGAAGTATTTTTCTTCAAAGTTTTGTTATCAGCAATATTAGTTCTTTCTATCGCTATTTTATATAAGAATGCACCCTCTTCTTTCGATAGTGCTAAAGCTGTTACAGAGAAAGTGATGAAAGAAGAATTTCAGTTTGCTACTGTAGCGAAATGGTACGAAAAGCAGTTTGGAAAACCGCTCGTATTTTATTCACCTACTGAGAAAAAAGAAGGAACCATTCAGCAAAAAGATTATGCAATTCCTGCTTCCGGAAAGGTAATGCAAGGGTTTCAAAAAAATGGCCAAGGTGTATTTGTTCAAACAGCTACAAATGCAACGGTTGAGTCAGTGAATGAAGGGCTAGTTGTTTTTGCAGGAAAGAAAGAGGAACTTGGTAATACAGTTCAAATTCAGCATGCAGATGGAACGGAATCGTGGTATGCGAATTTAAATGACATGTCAGTGAAATTATATGATTACGTTTCAAAGAAACAAAAAATTGGAACGGTGAATAATGATGCAGATAATAAAAATGGTAAGTTTTATTTCGCGATAAAAAAGAATGAAAAATTTATTGACCCGATTCAGGTGATTTCATTTGATTAAATATAGAGAAGTTTTAACGAAGATTTCAGTGCATCCGTTGTTTTGGGTTATTATTGTCATTGGTATTTTTACAGCGCGTTTTAAAGAGTTACTACTGTTATTTTGTATCGTTCTTATCCATGAACTTGGGCATGCCTTTGCGGCGGCACACTACAATTGGCGTATTAAAAAGATTCAACTTTTACCGTTTGGTGGTGTGGCTGAGCTTGAGGAACATGGGAATAAGTCATTGAAAGAGGAACTCGTTGTCGTAATTGCAGGACCTATACAACATATTTGGATGATGGCGGTAGGTTATATAGTGTTTGAAGCTGGTTGGCTTGGTGCGGATTTATATTATTTCTTTATGTGGAATAATATAATTATTTTAGCATTTAATTTACTGCCTATTTGGCCGCTTGATGGCGGGAAAGTATTGTTTAACGTATTATCATATCGTTTTCCTTATTTACAAGCACATGAAAAGATGATGAAATTATCATGTGTTTTTTTTAGTGTAATACTAATATGGCAGTTACTTTGGAATAGTAACAATATTATGATGTGGGTACTACTCATATTTTTAGCGGTGTCGTTATATCAAGAGTGGAAACAAAAACAGTATGCCTTTATGCGTTTTTTATTAGAACGTTATTATGGGAACAAAAGAGGAATTGAAAAGATTGCACCTATTGAAGTGCAATCAGAAGATCGTTTATATACGATCTTCACAAAATTTCGTAGAGGGTATAAGCACTCTATTATCGTCCATGGAAAATATAAAGAACATTACACATTGGATGAAAATGAATTACTCTATGCGTATTTTACTGAAAAACGAACAACTTCATCGGTTGAAGAATTAATCGGTTAGTGTTGACGATAGCACTAACCTTTTATTATTGTAAAAGCAAAGAAGATTATAAAGTGAGGAAAGAATTTTGAAAACGTTATATATGAACTACGCAGGATCGGAAAAACGCGTTGCAATTGAAGAGAAAAAAAAAATTGTTGAGTTTTTATGGAAACGAAATGAAGAACAAGAGATTGTTGGGCATATTTATGCCGGACGTATCGTAAGAACAATCGCTGGAATGAACGCAGCATTTGTAAACATCGGTTTAGAAAAACATGCGTACCTTTCATATGATGATGTACCATCTTCCTATCGTATACATGAAGGGCAAGCGGTACTCGTACAAGTTGTGAAAGAGGCAATTGATACGAAAGGGCCGAAATTGACAGCAAACATAGAATTTACCGGGAAATATGTCGTTTATATGCCATATGATGAAATGCGTGCAGTTTCTCGAAAGATAAAAAATAATAAAAAAAGGCAACAGCTACTCCAAATTGAGGTAGAAGGGACAGGAGGGTACATTTTCCGCTCTGCTTCTGAAAAAGGAGAAATTGAAGAAATACAAGCTGAAATGCAAAGGTTACAGCAGTTATATGAAGAGTTAAAAAGAAAAGAGGGTCAAGGAAAGGCACCGTTGCTACTTCATCGACCGGCCACCTTTTTAGATCGTGTATTTCAAGAGAATCCAATTGAAACGATTGAAAAAGTAGTTGTAGATACAAGAAGTATAGTGAAAGAATTAGAAGAAAAAGTAGGAAAAGAAAAAGTATCTTTTTATAATGAAAAATCTTCAATGTTTAACTATTTTGGAATAGAGCGTGAGATTGAGAAAGCACTTCAAAAAATTGTGTGGCTCCCGAATGGTGCTTATTTAATTGTGGAACAAATGGAGACGATGACTGTAATTGATGTGAATACGGGCAAGTTTACTGGAAAACAAAATTTACAAGATACAGTCCTTCGTACAAATGAGGCGGCAGCTGAAGAGATTGCACGTCAATTAAGACTACGTGATATCGGTGGTATGATATTAATTGATTTTATTAATATGAAAAGAAGAGAAGATAAAGAAAAGGTAAAAGAATGTCTCATGGCTGCTATGCAAAATGATCGCACATATACAAGGGTGCTCGGTTTTACAGAGTTAGGGATTTTGGAGATGACACGTAAACGTAAGAAACATTCTTTACGCGACGTATTGCTAGAAGAGTGTGTACCGTGCAAAGCAACGGGATATGTAATGTCATATGAAACAATTGCGTACGAGTTAGAGAGAGAGCTAATTACATATGGCGATATAGAGGATGAGGCAGTATTAATCGCTGCACCTAAAGAATTACAAAAACAATTTTTGCAAAAAGAATTACAAAAAAATATTCCATTTGAAATTTATTTCAAAGATGATATGATCGAAAAGTACGCCATTATCCGTTTTGGAAGCAAAAAAGAAATTGTAGAACGGAAAAAATAGTTAGCAGAACATTTATTGACAACCGTCTATGATTCATGATAACATCTTTATGTTATAGTTTATAGCACCTAAACGGCTATATGCTACAACCGCACAAAACAGGTTCCCTAAAGACATTTATGTCTACCTCGTTTTTGGCGAGTCTTAGTAATTAAGAGGAGGTGCAAGTATGTACGCAATTATCGAAACAGGTGGAAAACAAATTAAAGTTGAAGCTGGTCAAGCAATCTACATTGAAAAATTAGATGTTGAAGCTGGTGAAACTGTTACTTTTGACAAAGTTCTTTTCGTTGGTGGCGAAAACGTTAAAGTTGGTAGCCCAGTTGTAGAAGGTGCAACAGTTACTGCGAAAGTTGAAAAACAAGGTCGCGCTAAGAAAATCATCGTTTTCAAATACAAAGCGAAAAAGAACAATCGTAAGAAACAAGGTCATCGTCAACCTTACACTAAGCTAGTTGTTGAAGCTATCAACGCTTAATCCAGGTTAACATGATTAAAATTACGATAAGTCGCACGAAATTAGGAAGTATCCAATCATTTAAAATGACTGGACATGCCAATTATGCGCCACATGGACAAGACCTTGTCTGTGCTGGAACTACAGCGGTTGTGTTTGGTTCTATAAATGCAGTGGAAGAACTTTGTAATGTGCAGGCAACTATTGAACTCGGAAGTGATGGCGGATTCTTAACGTATGAATTGCCTAATGATTTAGACGTTCATGCAGCAGAAAAAGCACAAACGCTTTTAGAAGGATTGGTTGTTTCGCTTAAGACGATCGAACTTGATTACGGAAAGTATATCCGTTTAATAGAAAAAGTGCAGGAGGTGTAACGTATGTTAAGATTAGATCTTCAGTTTTTCGCATCTAAGAAAGGTGTAGGTAGTACAAAGAACGGTCGTGACTCTCAGTCAAAACGTCTTGGTGCTAAACGCGCAGATGGTCAAACGGTTTCAGGTGGTTCAATTCTTTACCGTCAACGCGGTACAAAAATTTATCCAGGTGTTAACGTTGGTCGTGGTGGCGATGACACTTTATACGCGAAAGTTGACGGCGTAGTACGCTTTGAGCGTCTTGGCCGTGACCGCAAACAAGTGAGCGTATATCCTGTTGCTCAAGAAGCATAAGAACTCACGGAAAACTCTAACCTGAGTGCAGGTTAGAGTTTTTCTATATTAAGGGGTATCTAAATGAATAAAAAATGGACAATTATAGATGCATTGCGCCATTCAAGACATGATTGGCTCAATCGTATGCAGATGGTGAAAGGAAACCTTTCCCTTGGAAAAGTGGAAGAGATTCATAGTCTCATCGATCGTTTTGTCCAAGAAGCGAGACAAGAATCCAATCTGATAGGGCTATCAATGCCTTTATTTTCAGAGTGGATTTTAACATATAATTGGAAACAGCAGCCGTGCTTATTGGAGTACGAAGTATTAGGGAAATTACATAACTTATCTCACTTAGATGAGACTGTATGTACATGGACGAATCAATTTTTCTCAATGCTTCAGCATAGTTTAGACGTATATGTTGAAAATTATGTTTGTATCACAATTGAATGTGACGCGGAGAATGCTCGTTTCTTTTTTGATTTTCGTGGTAAGCTAACGAGTGTAGAAGAACTACAGAATTGGCTTGCGACCCAAAACAATAAATGGTATTCCATTTCTTATACAGTACGAGACGAAGAAGTCTCAGTTATATTACAACCAATTGAAAAAAGTGTGGTGAAATAATGTTTGTAGATCAGGTCAAGATATATGTAAAAGGTGGCGACGGTGGTAACGGAATGGTTGCGTATCGTCGTGAGAAATATGTACCTAAAGGTGGCCCAGCAGGTGGCGACGGTGGTAAAGGTGCAGATGTTGTTTTCGTTGTTGAGGAAGGCTTACGTACATTAATGGATTTCCGCTACCAACGTCATTTCAAAGCTGATCGTGGTCAGCACGGAATGAGTAAAGGTCAGCACGGTCGTAAATCTGAAGATTTAATTGTAAAGGTTCCACCAGGAACAATAGTAAAAGATGAAAAAACAGGACAAATTCTTGCCGATTTAGTAACGCATGAGCAAACAGCTGTAATCGCAAGAGGTGGTCGTGGTGGCCGTGGTAACTCACGTTTCGCAACAGCAACGAATCCAGCGCCTGAAATCGCTGAGAACGGGGAACCAGGTCAAGAACGTGATGTCATTCTAGAACTTAAAGTGCTAGCGGATGTTGGACTTGTTGGATTCCCAAGTGTAGGTAAATCTACATTATTATCTGTTGTATCATCAGCGCGTCCGAAAATTGCAGAGTATCACTTTACAACAATCGTTCCAAATCTTGGTGTTGTTGAAACGGGTGATAACCGCAGCTTCGTTATGGCTGACCTTCCTGGACTAATTGAAGGCGCACATGCCGGCGTCGGACTTGGACACCAATTCTTACGTCATATTGAGCGTACACGTGTAATCGTACACGTTATTGATATGTCTGGTTTAGAAGGCCGTGAACCATATGAAGATTACGTAACAATCAATAATGAATTAAAAGAATACAATATGCGTTTAACAGAGCGTCCACAAGTTGTTGTTGCAAACAAAATGGATATGCCAGATGCAGAAGAAAACTTACAAGCATTTAAAGAGAAAGTGGGAGACGAAGTAAAAATCTTCCCAATCTCAGCTGTAACGAAACAAGGTGTTCGTGACTTATTATTTGAAGTAGCGAACTTATTAGAAACAACACCAGAATTCCCAATGTACGATGTTGTCGAAGAGTCTGAAGCAAGTGTAATGTACAAATTTGATGCTGAAAGCCTTAAATTTGAAATTACACGTGAAAGTGACGGCACGTTTGTTATTTCTGGTTACGATATTGAGAAGACATTCAAAATGACAGACTTCTCACGTGATGAATCTATACGTCGTTTCGCTCGCCAAATGCGCGGAATGGGTATTGATGAAGCGCTTCGTGCACGTGGTGCAAAAGATGGAGATATTGTAAAAATTCTTGAATATGAATTTGAATTTATCGACTAAGACTGCCGAAATATGGCAGTCTTTTTTTATGTAAATGTCTGATTCGTATAGGAAAAAATACCCACTAATTAAATTTTCAATTTATAATAGAACAAGGAGTGGTGTTGGAAGAATTTTTTTATGGGGAGAAAACGAACATGTATAAAATATTAATTGTAGAAGACGATGAAAAAATAGCGGGAATATTAGAGGAGCATTTAGAAAGGTATGGGTATCAATCATTTAGAGCAAGTGATTTACGTCATATAAAAGATGAGTTCGTGAAAATAAATCCGCATCTCGTATTACTGGATATTAATTTACCATACTTTGATGGGTTTTATTGGTGTCGTCAAATTCGTACTGTATCGAATGCGCCGATTATTTTTGTTTCTGCAAGAACAGGGGAAATGGATCAAGTAATGGCGATCGAAAATGGCGGTGATGATTACATTACGAAGCCTTTCCATTTAGATATCGTAATGGCAAAGGTGAAAAGTGCACTTCGCCGTGGGTATGGTGAGTATGCCTCTGTTGCGGAGAGTGATTGTTTAGGTGTAAATGGACTGTTGTTATTCCCGTCACAACACATTGTTGAGTGGCAGGGGCAACAAACGGAGCTGACAAAAAATGAATTTTACTTATTAGAGTGTTTAATGAAACAAGCAAATCAATATGTAACGCGCGAAGAACTGTTAGAAGCCCTGTGGGATGAGGTAGCTTTTGTTGATGATAATACATTAACCGTTAATGTAAAACGCGTAAGGAAGAAACTAGAGGAGCTAGGCATTAAGAATGCAATTGTAACGAAACGTGGATATGGTTATGCGCTTCTTACAGAGTGGGGCGAAGGGCATGAAGGTTAAAAATTACCTCGTGGACCGCTTTTCTTTACTTCTTTCTTATATTGTTAGCCTTTGTTTATTTGGGCTTGTAATGCAGTTGCAAAGTCTTTTAGAAAAGCGATCCATTGATTGGAGTACGTGGTTATATGGGCTTTTATTAGGGACAGTTGTATTTACTGTATACCTCATTTACGATTATCGAAAACGAAGTGTGTTTTTAAAAAGAATTGAAAAATATGTTGCCGGCGGAAATACATTACACGATTCTTTACTTATTGATACTTCTTATACGTCAGAGCAAGAGATGGTCGTTGAATCGTTTACGCTATTAAGGCAGCAATATATGAATGAAATTCATAAACAACATGCGAAAGAACAACAGCAAATGATATTTATGAACCAGTGGATTCATCAAATGAAAACACCAGTATCGGTTATAGAATTACTATTACAGAAATTTGGTAAAGAGCATCGTGAAGCAAGAGCAACAGTTGAAAGTATTCGTGAAGAAAATAACCGTATACTAAATGGTTTAGATTTAGCGTTACATATGGCAAGGTTAGAGCAGTTTGCGAAAGATTATAAAGTAGAAGTAGTAAATGTAGTAGATATTATTCGAGGTATTATTAATGAAAACAGAAAGTCGTTTATTCAATCGTCTGTATTTCCGAAAGTAATGTTTGATGAAGATACTTGTATGGTTGCATCTGATAGAAAATGGCTCAGTATTGCTATAGGACAAATTGTTGTAAATGCAATTAAGTATACAAAAATTTCAGAAGTAGAGAAAAAGGAAATTCATTTTCAAATTGAAGAGAAGGATCAAAAGGTGTTACTACATATTAAGGACAATGGAATTGGTATTCCAGAGCAAGATGTAAAGCGAGTATTTGATCCGTTCTTTACAGGAATAAATGGCCGCAAAACGAGAGAAGCGACTGGAATGGGTTTATATATTACAAAGGAAATTTGTGATAATTTACACCACGGTATTTATGTGCAATCGGCTGAAGGGGAAGGGACAACATTCACGTTCCAATTTGCAAAAGATGAAGAATATCATACATTAATGAGAAAAATGACAAAACTGTAAGATAACAAAACGTTTTGTAAGGGAAATCACTCGTTTCTATTTCTTATTTTTCTTATAGTAAATGTAAGAAGAAAACACATAGGGGGATTAGAAATGAGTGTTCTTGAAGTAAAAGGATTAACGAAGGTGTACCAATCAAAAGGTTCAGTAGCGACGACTGCTTTAAATGATATAAATTTTAAAATAGAAGAAGGCGAATTTGTAGGGATTATGGGTCCTTCAGGAAGCGGGAAAACAACGCTTTTAAATTTATTAGCAACAATTGATAAGCAAACTTCAGGTCATGTGCTTGTAAATGGCGAAGAAATTAATCAAATGCGTGCTGCAAAATTAGCGGAGTTTCGCCGTACACATTTAGGGTTCATTTTCCAAGATTTTAACTTACTTGATACGTTATCGATTAAAGAAAATATCATTTTACCACTTGTCATGGCGAAGAAATCTGTAAATGAAATCGATGCAAAGGTGCTTGAGATTGCAAAGTTTTTAAATATCGAAGAAATTTTAAATAAAAAAGTATATGAAGTATCAGGCGGACAACAACAACGTGCAGCAGCAGCGAGAGCAATTATTCATGAGCCTACGTTAATTTTAGCGGATGAACCAACTGGAAACTTAGATTCGAAGTCAGCAAAATCATTAATGAGCGCGTTGCAAGACTTACATGAACAAAAGAAAGTAACAATTGCAATGGTAACGCATGATCCGGTAGCGGCGAGTTATTGCGAACGTATTCTATTCATTCGCGACGGAGAAATTTTCTCAGAAATACATAAAGGAAGAACGAAACAAGCCTTTTTCCAAGAAATTCTGGACGTACTTGCGATGCTAGGAGGAGAATATCATGAACTTTCGCCAGCTCGCGCTTAATAACGTAAAAGGGAATTGGCGTAATTATAAAGCCTTTCTTATTAGTAGTTGTTTATCAATCGTAGTATTTTTCATGTATGCTTCCTTCATTTATCATCCAGATGTCGTAAGCGGTAATATTAGTATGAGGGATATGATCTCAAAAGGGCTAGAATCGATGAATTATATTGTAGTCATCTTCTCAGCACTCTTTATTTTATATGCAAATTCAACATTTTTACGAGCAAGGAAAAAAGAGTTTGGTCTACTAACATTAATAGGCGGAACAAAATCTCAACTTGGACGAATGATTATATTAGAGCAGCTTATGTTAGGTAGTATTGCAATTGTAGTAGGTATTGGGCTTGGTATGCTTTGTTCCAAATTATTTTTCCAAGCATTAAGTGTAATATTGAAAATAGATAAAACACTTCCACTCGTATGGAATAGTAAAGCAGTTTTGATTACAGCGGGTGTATACTTTATTCTATTTTTAATCTTATCATTGTTTAGCGTTTGGACAGTAGGACGCTTGCAAATTATTGATTTATTAAGAGAAGCAAGAAAACAAAAAGTAGAACCTTTTGCATTTACATGGTTATGTATAGCGGGGATAGGATGTATTATTGTTGCATATGTACTTAGTTTCCAAGTGACATTTATGAATTTTATCATTCTATTTTTACCGATTGTAGGGCTGACGATAGGCGGAACGTATTTACTGTTTACACAAGGCAGTACAGTCGTATTAAAGGCGTTACAAAAACGAAAAAAATCTTTTTATACATATCCAAATATGTTCGTACTTAGCAATCTGATTTATAAAATGAAAGATAATGCTCGTTTTCTATTTGTAATTTCTATCATTACGGCCGTTGTATCTTCAGCAGTTGGTACACTATACGTATTCTTTGAGGATATGAGTTATAAGGCAGTAACTAGTACCCCGCATGCTATTTCGTATGAGGAAAAAGGAATAAATACGCATAATGTCATAAAAGAAGGAAAAACAAAAGAATTAATAAAAAAACACGGATTTGAAGAAGCGCGAGAAGTAACGTACGTAAAACTCCCTGGAACTCAAAAAATCACGATGTTTAACGGTGAACATGAAGTACCAATGGCGATTGTTTCAGAAAAAGAATATAACGCTGAAGTACGTAAACAAAAGAGAGAGCAAGTTAGAGAAGTTCATAATGCACCAGGTAGTACAACGATGGTCATAATGGATATGGCGAAAGATATGATGAAGATAGATCTTGCGAAACCATATGAATTTAAAGTGAATGGGCAAATGCAGTCTGTTCAATTAAATGAGCCAACTTCATTTTCTGTTTTTAATGATAGTGAATATCTCATTGTGAATGATCAAGATTTTGAGAAATACGCAAAGCTCGTACCAGATGAAGAAAAGACGAAATATTACGGTTATTATATAGAAGATTGGAAAAGTACCGAAGATCTTGTGTTAGATTTGAAAAAGGAAATTGCACCAGAAAAGCAAGGTGAATTGAGAAACTCAGTGTTTGCTTATAAAGATATAAGAGAAGGTGGAGCAATTACAATGTTCATCGGTTTCTTTGTAGCTGTACTGTTCTTCTTCTTCGCTTGTAGTATGACATACTTTAAATGGTTTAACGATAAAGAACAAGATCGTATTCAATTTAAGTCGTTAAAGAGAATCGGTATGACAGATAAAGAAATACGTAAAATTGCAATTCGACAAATGGGTGTTATCTTCTTTATCCCAATTTTAATCGGTGCCATTCATAGTGGATTTGCTCTTCATACGTTAGGGAAAATGCTTTATCTCGATTTATGGAAATCAGGTGCGATTGTAATTGGGGCATACATTGTAGCTTCTGCGATTTACTTTATGATTGCACAAAGAGGATATTTGAAACACGTGCAAAGCTAGAGAAACCTCTAGCTTTTTGCCTATGTAGTAAGTTATAGGAGGACGATAGATGAACATTCGGCAACTAGCGCTACAAAATATAAAAGGAAATTGGCGTAATTATAAAGTGTTTTTCTTAAGTAGTTGTTTCGCAATATTTGCGTCTTTTGCATATATGTCTGTCATTGTACATCCGTATATGCAGGAGACGATGTGGTATCAAAACGTACGCTGGGGACTTATCATATGTAATGTTATAATCATTTCTTTTTTCGTCATATTTATTTTGTATGCTACTTCTATTTTCATAGAGGCACGTAAGAAAGAATTAGGATTATATATGTTAATGGGAGCAACGAAATCTAACGTAATAGGAGTGATTATGACCGAGCAAATATTGATCGGGGTATTTGCTAATATTTTCGGTATAGGGATTGGCATGATCTTTTTGAAACTCTTTTTTATGGTGTTTAGCATGCTAATGCGTCTTCCAAAAGAACTCCCTGTCATATTTGACGTGAAAGCGATTGGGGTAACGTTTATTACATATATGGTTGTTTTTATTCTGTTATCTTTTATCAGTGCTTTACGTATATGGAATATAAAAATCATTCGGTTATTGAAAGAATTTCGAACTGATAAAAAAGAGAAGAAACCATCAATGTGGCTTTGTATATTCGGTTTTATTTGTTTAGGGATAGGGTATACGTTAGCGTTACAGGCGACGATGCCAACGATAGCATTCTATTTTTTCCCTGTGTCTATACTTGTCTTTTTCGGAACGTATTTTTCTTTTACACACGGAACTGCTCAAATATTAGAAATGATAAAACGAAATAAAAAGATTATGTATACATATCCGTATTTATTTATAGTGAATCAATTGTCACATCGAATGAAGGAAAATGGTCGCTTTTTCTTTATGCTTTCTATGGCAACGACATTTGTAGTTACGGCAACAGGTACGGTGTTCTTATATTTTTCTAGCATGCAAGATATGTGGCGGGATGGGGGCGCACACTCATTTTCATACATAGAAAAAGGTATTTCTACCCATGAAGTCTTTGAGGAAGGTACGGTTGAAAAATTATTGCACCAATATGGGTATGATGATTTTCAAACTATGAGTTTTGTTGGAGTGTATGCATCTTTTCAGTCCAATAAAGGAGAAACAGAAGTAGCGCCACTCATTAAAGAAAGTGAATACAATCAGGAGGCAAGAAAACAAAAACAGAAAACGTATCATCCGAAAAAAGGAACAGTTACACTTGTTTATTATAATAAAAGTAAGTATCCGAATGTATATAATCAAACAGAGATTCAATTACAAGTAATGAATCAAACGTATCAATTCGTATTTAACGGTCAGAAAGAAGGGGCGCAATTTAATTATCATCTCGCGCACATTAACGGTTTGTTTTTCGTTATGAATGATGAAGATTTTGACAGTATAGCAAATAAGATTCCTGATTCTGAAAAAATGATGTATCGAGGATACACATTATCAAATATCGAAAATACGAAAAAATTAAATGAAGATTTACGGAAACATATGAAACAAGATGATAATAACGCATTTCGAAGTAATATGGAGTTATATGTGAATATGAAAGAGTTCGGCAATATTACTCTATTTATAGGCTCATTCATTAGTATATTATTTTTCCTTACATCATGTAGTATCGTATATTTTAAATGGTTTCATAATATTTCATCGGATAGAAAGCAGTACGGGGCACTCTCTAAACTGGGAATGACGAAGGAAGAAGTATGGAAGATTTCTCGCTGGCAATTGTGTATGCTATTTTTTGCGCCAATTATAGTAGGGAGTATGCATAGTGCAGTTGCGTTATATACGTTTCATAATACGCTCTTTATGGATGGCTCATTAAGAAAAGTAGGCTTGTTTATTCTATTTTATATCGCTGCATGCATCATGTATTTCTTTTTCGCTCAAAGAGAATATAGGAAACATTTAGACTAGCAAATGCTAGTCTTTTTTTAATATTCGAAATTTACATAGAAGAATATAAAAAAGTATGGTATAACAGTAAGAAAATGAAAAAGAGGGGAAAAGACGATGATTCGAGTAGGATATTTAGGACCAGAAGCAACATTTACAAATATGGCGGTGAGTCGTTTTTTTCCGGAAGCAGAGCATGTACCGTATCGCACGATTCCAGATTGTATTGATGCAGCTGCAAATGGAAATGTAGACTATGCAGTGGTACCACTAGAAAACGCCATAGAAGGTTCAGTGAATATAACAGTTGATTACCTTGTACATGAACAACCACTTTCTATTGTAGGAGAAATTACAGTACCCATTCAGCAACATTTACTTGTACATCCGCAGTATGCAGAAGTGTGGGAAGAAGTATATGCAGTGCATTCTCATCCGCACGCTATTGCGCAATGTCATAAGTTTTTAAATGAAGAATTAAAAGGGGTCACTGTCCGAGATATGACATCAACAAGTGCTGCTGCGCAATATGTGAAAGAACATCCTGAAGAAAAAATCGCTGCTATTGCAAATGAAGCAGCTGCAGAAAAATACGGATTAACGATTGTAAGACGTAGTATTCATACGCATAAAAATAATCATACACGCTTCCTCGTGCTCCATAAGAAAAAGAAAGCGATACTCCCAAATAACGGAGAAAACCGCGGAGAGAAAACGACGCTTATGATAACGTTACCTGCTGATTATGCAGGGGCACTATACCAAGTGTTATCAGCTTTCGCATGGAGAAAATTAAATCTATCAAAAATTGAATCTCGCCCGATGAAAACAGGTCTTGGAAATTACTTTTTCTTAATCGATGTCGATAAAGCATACGATGATGTATTATTGCCAGGCGTAACGATGGAACTTGAAGCACTCGGTTTTTCTGTTACTGTGCTGGGGAGTTATTCTTCTTATTGGTTGTAAGGGGGAGTTAGGTTATACCGTCTGATAGATAAATAAAGTCCCACCTATAAATGGTGGGATTCTTTATTTTAACTTCGCAAGACGGTCTTCTAACTGACCACGCCAAATATCAGCTAGTTCTGGAACGGCAAGAATCCTTTCAATGCCATCTTTATCTTTTCTATTATGAAAATAAATTTCGTTAGAAAATAAAACAGATACATTGCTCGGTTGACGTTCTAGTAATGTAATTTTTGAATCTTTACGTACAGTACCTTCTTGAAGAACACGGCATAAGTAGCCAGTAAATCCAGTTGCTACGATGCGCGGCAAAATGCCAGGGATGCCAAGACGTTTTGAAATTGTGCTACAAGGTACGCGGGCTTGCGTCACTTGAATGATTGCTTCACCTAGTTGATATGTATCTCCGATGCAAACATCACGCTCTAACATATTTGTTACGGTAATGTTTTCACCAAATGTGGAAGCTGGAAGCGTTGTTTGAAATTCCTCTTCCCATAGTGCGTAATGCTCATGTGGGTATACACAAACGGCGCGATCAGGCCCACCGTGATGTTTTAAATCTGCTACGTCATCACCAAGGAAGCCATCTTTTGAGAGAAAAGCTTCTTCTGTAGAATCTTTACATATACCTGTTATCATTTCTTTATCTTCGCCATATTTCATTTGTTTCGGTTTGCCAATGCTAAAGTGAACGAGTTCAATTCCCATATGTGATCTCCTTTACGATTGATTACAATATTATAGCACTAAAAAAGCACAGAGAATGATAAAAACTCTGTGCTTTGCATGAATTAATAAACGAGAAATCCTGCTTTATCTAGCGCCTCACAAGCAGCGTCTAGCTTTTCTTTAGAATCTGCTTCAATTGTATGTAAGTGAATACCATCTGTTAGTTGCGAAAGATAGGAAGCATTTGTGTTTTCGATTTTTTGTAAATATTGCTCTACATCAAAGCGATTACTTACCATGATGGATGCTGTTAAGTCACCGTATACAGGATGCTCAACTTTTACATCTTTAATCGTAACGCCGTGGTCAACAAGCATTGTAAGTTCCTGACGTACTTCCGCTGGTTTATGTTGGCATACGATTACGCGTTCGAAAGCTTGTTGTTTCTCTTGTGGTTTTAAATATAAATATCCTTGAGCAGTTGCAATAATCGGTTCGTTTCGTGCTTTGAGTAAGGAAATATCTTGCACGATCACTTGTCGACTTACGTTTGTCTTTTTCGATAGTTCATTCCCAGATAACGGTTCATTTGCAGCAAGAAGCCACTGAAGGATAAGCTGTCGTCTTTCTTCGCCTAAAATCTTTTTTTGTTCATTTTGTTTCATTATGATTTAACACCTCTATAAAATTGATTTCCAATTGTGTGTAGTGCATGAATAGTAGTATCAATTTGATCTTTCGTTGTTTGTTGCCCGAAAGAGAAGCGGACATATTGTTTCGCCTCTTCATACGTTTTTCCAATTGCAAGCATTGTTTTCGAAGGTTCTTGTTTACCGACTTGGCAAGCACTTCCGGTGGAAATGGCAATACCATGGCGATTACATTCTAGCATTGTATATTGACCTTCTATTTCTTTTATTGTAACCCCAATAATATGTGGTAAACAAGAAGTAGAATGACCTTCCACTTGAATTTCTAGAGGAAGTGTTTGTAATCGCTCTAAAAAGTAGGATCGTAACTCTTTAAAACGTAAGTTTTCTTCCTGTTGATTTTTTAATATATTCTCAGAAGCTGTTAAAAAAGATGCGATGCCAGGAACGTTTACTGTACCTGGGCGAAACCCTTTTTCGTGAGAAGTTCCCGGAAATATTTGTGTCCAGCGAACTTGCGGATTTATATAGCAAGCACCAACACCCTTTGGTCCGTATATTTTATGTGCTGAAACAGAAAGACTATCAATTCCCATCTCAAAAACATTGATAGGAAGTTTACCAAATGTTTGCACACAATCTGAATGAAATAAAACGTTATATTTTTTTAAAAGTGCTCCGATTTCTGCGATGTTTTGAACGGTTCCAATTTCAGAATTTCCGTGCTGTATGCTTGCTAGAACAGTATTTTCTGTAATAGCTGTTTCTAAATCATCTAAATGAATGAGCCCGCCTTCATCAACAGGAATTTCAGTAATTGTATACCCTTCTGATTGTAAGGATTGAAAATAACTTCGAATGGATGCGTGCTCCATAGGTGTTGTAATAATATGTTTCTCGCTTCTAGCCTTTAAAAGGGATTGAATCGCAAGGTAGTTGGATTCCGAACCACCGCTCGTGAAGAATACCCCTTGTTCCTTTCCACCAATCATGTCAGCAAATGTTTTTCTGCAAACTTGTAGTAAAGAAGAAGCTGTTCCTCCAATATCATGTAAACTTTGTTCATTTCCGAAGTATTGCGATGCTGCTTTCATATATGTTTGTAACGCCTCTTCACTCATAGGTGTAGTAGCTGCATAGTCAAGATATATCATCATGTAAGTTCCTCTCCCTAGTAAGAGTTACATTTCTTGTATTTTTTAATGGTAGTGAAAATAAGAATTATAAAAAAACTCTTGTCATTATTTTAAAACTATGTAAATATAGGTGTCAAGACAGTTGAAAAGTGTAAAGTAGGAGGCAACAATTATGCCAAGTGCAGATGTCTTAATTATTGGAAGTGGCGTTGCGGCACTTCGTGTTGCGAAAGAGATTTGTCACGAAAAGAATGTGATTATTATCACAAAGGAAACGAATCGTAATAATAATACATATTTAGCGCAAGGTGGAATTGCAGCAGCGGTTGCTACATATGACAATCCAAATGATCATTTTGAAGATACGTTAGTAGCAGGATGTCATTATAACAATGAAGATGTGGTCCGTTATTTAGTCGAGGAAGGGCCGAAAGAAATGAATCATCTCATCGAAAGTGGAATGGAATTTGATGGAGATGAAACGGGTCCTCATCTTGGAAAAGAAGGCGCACATCGAAAGCGCCGTATTTTACATGCAGGTGGCGATGCAACAGGAAAGAATTTATTAGAGCATTTCATTCAAGAAGTAGCTCCGCACGTTACGGTAGTGGAACAGGAAATGGTGCTCGATTTTATTATAGAAAATGATAAATGTGTTGGAGTTTTAACAAGAACTAGTGAAGGGAAGTTGAAGCGTTACGTTGCAGATTATACGGTGTTAGCAACAGGTGGGATTGGCGGTTTATACGCCTTTACTTCTAACGATAAGACAATTACGGGTGATGGACTTGCGATGGTATACCGCGCAGGCGGGGAGCTCGTGGATTTAGAGTTTGTACAATTTCATCCAACAATGTTATATGCAAACGGGAGATGCTGCGGCCTCGTCTCTGAAGCTGTCCGTGGTGAAGGAGCTGTCCTTATAAATGGAAAAGGGCAGCGTTTTATGATGGATATACACCCTAATCACGATCTCGCGCCGCGCGATGTAGTAGCAAGAGCGATTCATGAGCAGCTTTTGGCGGGTGAAAAGGTGTATGTAAATATCGAGTCTATCCAAAATTTCGAAGAACGTTTTCCGACTGTAGCATCATTGTGTAAAAAGAATGGTGTCGATATAAATGAAAAACGCATTCCGGTCGTACCCGGTGCTCATTTTCATATGGGTGGCGTGAAAACGAACTGTGATGGAGAGACGTCCATTCCAAATTTATATGCGGTCGGTGAAGTAGCTTGTAATGGTGTTCACGGTGCAAATAGGTTAGCAAGTAATTCATTATTAGAAGGTCTTGTGTTTGGAAAAAGAATAGGACAACATATTTTAACGAAAGCGGCAAAAGACAGATTGAACACCCTAGCTGAGAAGGAAAAGAAGTTTATCGTTTTGAATCATTTGCCGGCGAAGGAAGAAATAAAAGAATGCATGATGAAATATGTTGGGATTGTGCGAACAGAGCAAAGTTTATCTTCTGCAAAGAGATGGCTTAGTAAGTACGGTGTTCGAAATATGATCTTACAACATGAGGCACTTACAAATGAAGAGATAACGCTCATTAATATGTTAACAGTCTGTGAGCTTATAGTCGTATCAGCTTTGCAAAGAGAAGAAAGCATTGGTGGTCATTATCGAAGTGATTATCCGGATAGAAATAGAGTAAAAAAAGAAATCGTTCGAGTGAAAAGAAAACTACAACTTGTGTGATGAAGGGAAGAGGGGCTTTATGAACACGATAAAGGTTAAAGAAGCATTAAATCGATTTTTTCTAGAAGATATAGGAGAACGAGATGTAACATCTCAGCTTATTTTTCCAGACAATTTACTTTCAAAAGGAACGTTTCTTGCGAAGGATACAGGGGTCTTTGCAGGGCGTTTAGTAATTGAAGAAGGATTTAAATTAATTGATGAAAGAATTGAAGTGGAGCTTCATAAAAAAGATGGAGATCTTGTAGAAAAGGGCGAAATAATAGCAACTGCGCAAGGACCAATTGCTTCTTTATTAACGGCAGAGCGCGTTATATTAAACGTTATCCAGCGTATGAGCGGGATAGCTACGATGACACATAAAGCTGTGCTTGCTTTAGATAGCGGCCATACACGTATTTGTGATACGCGAAAAACGATGCCAGGGCTACGTATGTTTGATAAGTATGCAGTCGTGTGCGGAGGCGGATTTAATCACCGTTTCGGTTTATATGATGGTGTCATGATTAAAGACAATCATATTGCTTTTGCTGGTTCTATTACGAAAGCTGTTACATCGGTGAAAGAAAAATTAGGACATATGGTGAAAGTAGAAGTGGAAACAGAAACAGAGGAACAAGTGAGAGAAGCTGTAGCTGCTGGTGCGGATATCATTATGTTTGATAATCGTACGCCAGATGAGATTCGGGAGTTTTCAAAGATTGTACCAAGTGCCATCGTTACGGAAGCATCAGGAGGCATTACAATTGAAGATTTATCGAAATACGGAAAAACAGGGGTAGATTATATTTCACTTGGAGCGTTAACACATTCAGTGAAAGCACTTGATATTAGTTTCAATATTGAGGCGTAAGGAAAGTGGCTTAGAGGGGGAGAAAGGGATATGAGTATTTTAGAAAAAGTACAACCGATTGAAACGATGTTACCAGAGCGTTATTACACGATGTCAACAGAAGATATGGAAAAGCGTGTTCGTGAAATTAAAGAAAAAATGGGGAAAACACTATTTATTCCAGGACATCATTACCAAAAAGATGAAGTGGTACAATTTTCTGATGCAGCAGGAGATTCACTTCAGCTTGCGCAAGTTGCAGCGAGCAATAAAGAAGCGAAATATATTGTATTTTGCGGCGTACACTTTATGGCAGAAACAGCAGATATGTTAACGACAGACGATCAAATCGTTATTTTGCCAGATATGCGTGCAGGCTGTTCGATGGCAGATATGGCAGATATTGAACAGACAGAAAGAGCGTGGAAAGGGCTCACGAAGTTATTTGGAGATACGATGATTCCGTTAACGTATGTTAACTCTACAGCTGCAATTAAAGCGTTTTGCGGTCGTAATGGCGGAGCGACAGTAACTTCTTCTAATGCAAAACAAATGGTATCTTGGGCGTTTACACAAAAAGAGCGTCTTGTCTTTTTACCGGATCAACATTTAGGAAGAAATACAGCATACGATTTAGGTATCCCGTTAGATAAAATGGCAGTATGGGACCCGCATACAGATTCATTAGAGTACGATGGAGATATAGAAGAAATTCAAGTGATTTTATGGAAAGGGCATTGTTCGGTTCATCAAAACTTTACGGTGAAAAACATTGAGAATGTACGGAAGAATCATCCGGATATGAATATTATTGTACATCCAGAATGCTGTTATGAGGTTGTTGATGCTTCGGATTACGCAGGATCAACGAAATATATTATTGATATGATTGAAGCAGCGCCACCTGGAAGTAAATGGGCAATTGGTACAGAGATGAATTTAGTGAACCGAATTATTCAGCAATATCCAGATAAAGAAATTGTTTCACTTAATCCATTTATGTGTCCGTGTTTAACGATGAACCGAATTGATCTGCCGCACTTATTATGGGTGCTTGAAACGGTAGAAAGAGGAGAAGGAATTAACGTTATTAGCGTAGATAAACAAGTGACCGAAGAAGCGGTTCTTGCATTAAATCGTATGTTAGAGCGTGTATAAAGCAGCGGGGTTTCCGTTGCTTTTTTTCGTACATATAATCATAACGAGAATGAAATGGGCATACATTGTTGTGAAGAAATCATTGCGATTTTCTTATGCTTATTCCACTTCTAATGATATTGAAAATCGAAGAAGTGATACAAGTGAAAAGAAGTTAACGTTATTTAGAAAGGGTTACTTCATGAGATTTGTTACTTATAGATAAGTTATACAGGAGGGGGAAAATTTGAAAATTCATATCGTGCAAAAAGGGGATACCCTTTGGAAAATTGCGAAAAAGTACGGAGTGGATTTTGATACGTTGAAAAATACAAATACACAACTTAGTAATCCCGATTTAATCATGCCAGGTATGAAAATTAAAGTACCATCAAACAGCGTTCACGTAAAACAACATGCTGGGGCAGGTTCAGCGCCTCCGAAGCAATACGTAAAAGAAGTGCAACAAAAAGAGTTTGCATCAACGCCAACTCCGCTTGGAATAGAAGATGAGGAAGAAGTTACGTATCAATCAGCACCAATTACACAGCAACCTGCTATGCAACAAACACAAAAAGAAGTGCAAGTGAAACCACAAAAAGAAGTTCAAGTAAAACCACAGAAGGAAATGCAAGTGAAACCGCAAAAAGAGGTACAGGTAAAGCCACAAAAAGAAGTGCAAAAAGAAAAGCCAATTCAAATAGAAAAACCAGTTGAAAAACCGTCTGTTATTCAAAAACCACCTGTTATAGAAAAACAAAAACCAGCAGAAAAAGAAAACACAAAGTTTTCGGTAAATGTGTTACCACAGCCTCCGCAACCACCAATCAAAGCGAAAAAAGAGTATAAAATTTCAGATGTAATTAAAAAAGGAAGCGAGTTAATTGCTCCTCAAATTACTAAAATGAAACCTAATAACATCATTTCTCCGAAAACGAAAAAAGATAATATCGTGTCACCACAAGTGAAGAAAGAAAACGTAGGAAATATCGTGTCACCGCAAGTGAAGAAAGAAAATGTAGGAAATATCGTGTCACCGCAAGTAAAGAAAGAGAACGTAGGAAATATCGTGTCACCGCAAGTAAAGAAAGAAAATGTAGGGAATATCGTATCGCCGCAAGTGAAGAAAGAAAATGTAGGGAATATCGTGTCACCACAAGTGAAGAAAGAAAATGTAGGGAATATCGTGTCACCACAAGTGAAGAAAGAAAATGTAGGAAACATAGTGTCACCAAATGTATCGAAAGAAAATGTAGTTATTCCACAAGTCATACCGCCAAATATTCAAGTACCAAATATCATGCCAATCATGGACAATATCCAACCACCGAATATTATGCCAATCATGGATAACAATCAACCACCAAATATCATGCCAATCATGGATAACAATCAACCACCAAATATCATGCCAATCATGGATAACAATCAACCACCAAACATCATGCCAATTATGGATAATAACCCAATACCAAACATGATGCCGATAATGGATAACAATCAAATGCCAAATATGATGCCGATAATGGATAATAATCAAATGCCGAATATGATGCCGATAATGGATAATAATCAAATGCCGAATATGATGCCAATCATGGATAACAATCAAATGCCAAATATGATGCCGATAATGGATAACAATCAAATGCCAAATATGATGCCGATAATGGATAACAATCAAATGCCAAATATGATGCCAATCATGGATAATAATCAAATGCCGAACATGATGCCAATCATGGATAACAATCAACCACCGAATATGATGCCATATCAAATGCCATACCAACAGCCTATGATGCCACCAAATCCATATCAAATGCCGTATCAACAAGGAGCACCGTTTGGACCGCAATATACGTCTATGCCAAATCCAAATATGATGCCAATGGATAATAATATGCCGCCGCTCGTGCAAGGTGAGGAAGATTGTGGATGCGGAGGAGAGAGTAGGTTATATAGTCCGCAACCAGGCGGTCCGCAATATGCGAATCCTTTATATTATCAACCAACTCAATCGGCATATGCACCGCAGCCAGGAACGATGTATTATCAACCAGATCCACCAAATGTATTTGGGGAGCCGGTTCCAGAAGAAGAGGATGAAGAAGAAGTTTAAAAAAGGTGGGATTATTCCCACCTTTTTTGTATGTAGAGTCGTTCTGAAAATGGAAGATTTACATCAAATGTTAGAAAATCCCCAGTGAAATATTAACAGTGTAAAAACCTTCTCCTTTACTCATCATAAGAGGGAGCTTTTCAGAAGAGAAGTTCATTCTAACAGAGGGGGTTTTTGTATTGAATACGAAAGTAAAAGTGATTGCTGCTTCTTTGTTAGTTACCAGTGCGTTAGCTGCATGTGGTACACCAAAAGATAACAATGCAATGGATGGACGTAACTACAATTACGAGCGTACATCTTATAATGATACACATCAGTATCGTGATAATGTAACGCGTAATGATCGTTATACAGATTATGTAACATATAGAAATGGTCGTAACGATACAGGATATAACAATTATTACCGTGATGTAAATTACAACGGTCAAATTGCAAATCCGCATCCAACACGTAATATTACAATGAACAATTCATACATTAACAATGATGGTAAAACAGCAGAAAGAATTACAAATCGTGTGAAACGTATGAATAACGTAGACCGTGTGTCTACAGTTGTATATGGAAACGATGTAGCGATTGCGGTGAAACCACGTAATCCAGTATCGAATGAAACAGCGCTTGCAAATGAAGTTCGTCAAGCGGTTGTAAATGAAGTTGGAAACAGAAACGTATATGTTTCTGTAAGAAATGACATGTTTACTCGTGTCGATGCAATGAGTACACGACTACGTAACGGTACAGTTACAAACGATTTTAATCGTGACATAACAAATATGTTCCGAGATATTCGTTACGGTTTAACTGGTACTATGCGATAGCAAAACAAAAGAGGAAGGGGGAGCCCTTCCTCTTTATTCATCGTTATCGTGTAAACGACGCTTTTTAATAAAATAACTAATGGAATAAGAACCTAAAAAGCAAATGAAGAGAATACCACCTGTTAAAATGGCTTCAAATAAAGGTCTTTCTGGACTAAAAATGATATAAATAATAGCCATAACGATTCCTATAATAAGAGAGCGTAAAATAATTTTGTAATAAGGAGTTAACTTTATCTCCTTTTCACTTTCTTCTACATCGATAGAAACGCTTAACTGTAAATAACTAAGTACGATACTTGTAAGGATAAATAATAGCCATAATGGAGATTTCGTAATTTGATCTATTCCTTCAGTGAATCCGATATAGCCTAAAATGCCAATTATACCAAGTGATTGAAAAAGAAAAGCAATTCGAATGTTTTTTAACGTTTGCAGAATGAGACGTTCATCCTTAATTTTTTTCATAATATCTATCTCCTGTTTTATTATGATTTCGCTGTTATATTAATTGTAACATATATATTACATTTATCAATTTATAATTTACATATAATTTTTTTTGATGGAAGAGGAAATAAAATATTTTTATAAACATGTTGCACTTATACTTTATTAATGTTATATTAGCAAAGCGATGAGCTAATTTACGTAAGACGAGAGATATGCTTAAGTGCTAAACACGCGAATGTGGTCGCCTGGTCTCTCGCCGTAAACGCATCAAGACGCCTGCTTTGCAGGCGTCTTTCATTTTATATAAAAACAAATGCTAGTGCAGATAAGGTAAAACTTTATCTGCATTTTTTTATTTTTGATATAAATGTAATATGGTCATTATGGATAAAACCCCCATTTCCGGAAAAACTACTAATGAAAGTTTGATCTTTCCTAAAAGAGGTGAACGGAAATGAGATGGATACTGATTGCGATGCAAGCTTTCGTTATGATGTTTTGTTTCGTTTATGAAACGAATGTGAAGGCGGAAGGTCCAGTACCAGAAGTAACAGAAAAAGAGCCTGAAGTTACAATTTTATTAGAGCGAATGTATGTTGATGGAGAAGTAAGTGAGGAAATATTTACAGAAAAAGTAGCGGACTTAGAAAAGTTTTTACAGCAATATAAAGAATGGCAGCTCGTTGATCGTGATGATGTACAAATCGTATTACAAAAGAAAATTGATGATATTTCTCCGTTATTAAAGACGAGCGGTTATTTTGGTGTGTCAGAGGAAGGGATATTACAAATTTTCAAAGGTGTACCGAAAAGTGATAATGCGATTCATTCCTTCTTTCAAATTGATATGAAAAAGCTGGAGAGTTATGAGCGTGCGAAATTAAAGCGTGGTATTCGTATTAAATCAAAAGAGGGTTTTGTGAAGACGATTGAAAAAATGAAGCAATATGCAGTGCAAAATAAGAAAAAAAGCAGCTCATGGTGAGCTGCTTTTTTCTTATTTATTTTTATCTAAAATTTGTTTTGCGATTTCATCGATTAGCATGTCTTTTCCGATTGGATTGAATGCTTTCGTATTGAAGATTTCATTCGATACTTCGTATACGTGATTATTTTTAACTGCTTTGTTGTCTTTCCAAACAGCACTGTTTTTGTAGTCTTCGTAAACTTTATCAGCTTCGCCGCCGAAGTTTACAACGAACATTTGATCAGGTTGGAATGCAACAAGACCTTCTAGCGATACTTGTGCCATCGTTTGTTTTAAATCTGTACCTTTTGTTGCTGGAAGTTTTAAGTCGTTAAAGATGATGTCACCGTATCCGAAGCTACCGTATACACGGAAGTTTTGTGGTGTAACTGCGACGAACATAAAGTTCTCATCTTTTGTTTTTTCTTTAATCTTTTTAGATAAAGAGTCTGCTTTTTTATCGTAGTCTGCAATCCATTTGTCTGCTTTCTTTTCTTCGTCAAATAGTTTACCTACTTCTTTAAACTTACCACGCCAGTCTTCTAAGTTTGTTTCTAGAACAACTGTCGGTGCAACTTTTTCTAATTGATCATAAATCTTCAATTGACGATTATTTAAAATAATTAAGTCTGGTTTTAAAGCCGTAACAGCTTCTAAATCAACTTTAGGTGCCCAGTACCAACCTACTGCTTTTACACCATCTAATTTCTCTGTTAAGTGATTTTGGATTTTATCTTTATATGTATTTGCTGTACCGACAGGTTTGTGTCCAAGAAGTAATAATTCTTCTGTTGATCCAGATAAGTCAACAATTCTTTTTGGATTTACTGGAATTGTAGCTTCCCCTTTAGCGTGTTTTACAACTTTTGTTTTCGGTTGTTCTTTCGCTTTTGCTTCTTCTTTTTGAGAAGAACAGCCAACGATAGAAAGAACGACTAGCATAATAGTAAATAAAATAAATAACTTCTGTTTCATCCTGATGTAACCCCTTTAATTAATATTGATAATCATTATCGACTTCTGTATATTAAGGTGCTTCGCTCTTTCTGTCAATGGAAAATAACAGAAGTTTCTAATAGAGAACATTTGTTGGGGTAGTCTCGCTTTTCTATCATTAAATATGTTAAAATGGAATACATGATTTAAGAGGGAGAGATCGTATTTTGTTTGAATATGTTACAGGTTACGTGGACTATGTAGGACCGGAATATGTCGTAATTGACCATAATGGAATTGGGTATCAAATTTTCACACCAAATCCGTATGTATTTCAAAGAAGTAAGCAAGAAATTCGTGTCTTTACATATCATTATGTGAGAGAAGATATTATGGCACTTTACGGGTTTAAAACACGTGAAGAGCGTTTATTATTTACAAAGTTGTTAGGTGTATCTGGCATTGGACCAAAAGGCGCTCTTGCAATTTTAGCTTCTGGTCAAACAGGACAGGTCGTTCAAGCGATTGAACATGAAGACGAGAAGTTTTTAGTGAAATTCCCGGGCGTCGGAAAGAAAACAGCACGCCAAATGATTTTAGACTTAAAAGGAAAACTAGCTGACGTCGTACCAGATGCATTTGTTGATTTATTCTCAGATACAGAACGTTTTGATGAGAAGAAAGGTTCATCAGCTGAGCTTGATGAGGCGCTGGAAGCTCTGCGTGCACTTGGATACGCAGAACGAGAAGTTTCTCGCGTTGTACCAGAGTTATTAAAAGAATCATTAACGACGGATCAGTATATTAAAAAGGCACTTAGTCTTTTACTAAATGGTAAGAGGTGAGTATAATGGACGAACGTCTCCTTTCAGGGGAATCTGCATATGAAGATTCGGATTTAGAATATTCATTACGGCCACAGACGCTCCGTCAGTATATTGGCCAAGATAAAGCGAAACATAATTTAGAGGTGTTTATTGAAGCAGCGAAAATGCGTGAAGAAACGTTAGATCATGTGCTTCTATATGGACCACCAGGACTTGGTAAAACGACGCTTGCAAATATTATAGCAAATGAAATGGGCGTTAATGTTAGAACAACTTCAGGCCCAGCAATTGAAAGACCAGGAGATTTAGCAGCTGTATTAACAGCGCTTCAGCCGGGGGATGTATTATTTATTGATGAAATTCATCGTTTGCATAGATCGATTGAAGAAGTGCTATATCCTGCGATGGAAGATTTTTGCCTTGATATTGTAATTGGGAAAGGACCGTCAGCACGATCTGTACGTTTAGATTTACCTCCATTTACATTAGTTGGAGCAACGACACGGGCAGGGGCATTATCAGCACCACTTCGTGACCGTTTCGGTGTACTTTCAAGATTAGAGTACTATACAGTAGATCAGTTGTCTGAGATTGTAGAACGTACAGCAGAAGTATTTGAAGTTGAAATTGATTCGTTAGCTGCACTAGAAATTGCAAGACGTGCTCGTGGTACACCTCGTATTGCGAATCGTTTATTACGACGTGTACGAGATTTCGCACAAGTTCGTGGTAACGGAACAGTTACAATCGAAATTACACAAATGGCGTTAGAACTACTGCAAGTAGATAAATTAGGTCTAGATCATATCGATCATAAATTATTGCTTGGTATTATTGAGAAATTCCGTGGTGGCCCAGTCGGGTTAGAAACGGTTTCGGCAACGATCGGAGAAGAATCGCATACGATTGAAGATGTGTATGAGCCGTATTTATTACAAATTGGCTTTTTACAACGAACACCAAGGGGCCGAATTGTAACGCCGCTTGCATATGAGCATTTCGGAATGGAGATGCCAAAAGTATGACGGAGATGCCAAAATTGCTTATTACAGCAGGTATCTTACTCATTGTTGTCGGATTAGCTTGGAAGTTCATTGGAAGACTTCCAGGCGATATTTTTGTGAAAAAAGGAAACGTTACCTTTTATTTTCCTATCATTACATGTATTGTGTTAAGTATTGTATTATCTTTTATTATGTATATAATAAATCGATTCAAATAAGAAATAGGTGGATATAGTTATGGATATAAATCTGTTTGATTTTCATTTACCAGAAGAACTTATTGCACAAGTCCCGTTAGAAGATCGTGAAACATCAAGATTAATGGTGTTAGACCGTGAAACAGGCGATATTGAGCATAAGCATTTTTCAGACATTCTTTCTTACTTACATGAGGGGGATTGCTTAGTTTTAAATGAAACGAAAGTTATGCCTGCTCGTTTACACGGTGTGAAAGAAGATACAGGCGCACACATTGAAGTACTTCTTTTAAAACAAGAAGAAGGTGATACGTGGGAAACGCTTGTTAAGCCAGCGAAACGTGTAAAAGAAGGAACTGTTATCTCTTTTGGCGAAGGGAAATTAAAAGCAACTTGTACAGGGACTGCAGATCAAGGTGGACGTCAGCTTGAATTTTCATATGACGGCATCTTCTATGAAATTTTAGATGAACTTGGGGAAATGCCACTTCCTCCATATATTAAAGAGACGCTAGAAGATCGCGATCGCTATCAAACAGTATATGCGAAAGAAATCGGCTCAGCAGCAGCGCCAACTGCAGGACTTCACTTTACAGAAGAGTTACTGGAGAAGTTAAAACAAAAAGGCGTCGGGTTAGCTTTCATTACACTTCACGTAGGACTTGGAACATTTAGACCAGTTTCTGCCGATACGATTGAAGAACACCATATGCACGCAGAATATTACCATATGTCTGAAGAGACAGCGGCATTATTAAATCGTGTGAAAGAGAGTGGTGGACGTATTATTACGGTAGGTACGACTTCGACTCGTACGTTAGAAACAATTGCGACAGATCATGACGGCAAGCTTTGTGCTGCTTCTGGCTGGACAGATATTTTCATGTACCCAGGTTATGAATTTAAAGCAATTGATGGTTTAATTACAAACTTCCATTTACCGAAATCAACATTAATTATGCTTGTAAGTGCATTTGCAAACAGAGATAATGTACTTCATGCTTATAATGAAGCAGTAAAAGAAAAATATCGTTTCTTTAGCTTTGGTGATGCAATGTTCGTTGCATCTCACGCTAAAATGGGAAACAAATAAAAGGAGTAAATTATGACAGCAATTCGTTATGAATTTATTAAAACTTGTAAACAAACAGGTGCCCGTTTAGGACGCGTACATACGCCGCACGGTTCATTTGATACACCAACATTCATGCCAGTTGGTACACTTGCAACAGTTAAAACAATGTCACCAGAAGAATTAAAAGCAATGGATTCTGGCATTATTTTAAGTAATACGTATCATTTATGGCTACGCCCAGGTCACGAAATTATTCGTGAAGCAGGCGGGTTGCATAAATTTATGAACTGGGATCGTGCAATTTTAACGGATTCTGGTGGTTTCCAAGTATTCAGTTTAAGTGACTTCCGTCGTATTGAAGAGGAAGGTGTTCACTTCCGTAATCACTTAAATGGAGATAAATTATTCTTATCACCAGAAAAAGCGATGGAAATTCAAAATGCATTAGGATCAGATATTATGATGGCATTTGATGAGTGTCCACCATTCCCAGCTACTTTTGAATATATGAAGAAGTCTGTAGAGCGTACAAGCCGCTGGGCAGAACGTTGTTTAAAAGCGCATGAGCGTCCGCAAGATCAAGGTTTATTCGGTATCGTACAAGGTGGAGAGTTCGAAGAGCTTCGTCGTCAAAGTGCAAAAGACCTTGTTTCAATGGACTTCCCTGGTTACGCTGTAGGTGGTTTATCTGTTGGGGAACCAAAAGATATTATGAACCGTGTACTTGAGTTTACAACACCACTTCTTCCAGATAATAAGCCACGTTACTTAATGGGAGTAGGTTCTCCTGACTCATTAATCGACGGTGCAATTCGTGGTATTGATATGTTTGACTGTGTACTTCCAACTCGTATCGCTCGAAATGGTACATGTATGACAAGTGAAGGTCGTCTAGTTGTAAAAAATGCGAAATTCGCAAGAGACTTCGGTCCGCTTGATCCAAATTGCGATTGCTATACATGTAAAAATTACTCTCGTGCGTACATTCGTCACTTAATGAAATGTGATGAAACGTTCGGAATTCGTTTAACGTCTTATCACAACCTGCATTTTCTGTTAAACTTAATGGAGCAGGTGAGACAAGCTATTCGTGAAGACCGTCTTGGCGATTTCCGCGAAGAATTCTTTGAACAGTATGGCTTTAATAAACCGAATGCTAAAAACTTCTAATACATAATTTAAAAGGAGGAAACAAAGATGAATCCAGGTATGATGAATATCGTTATGATCGTTGCGATGTTTGCGATTTTCTATTTCTTATTAATTCGCCCGCAACAAAAGCGTCAAAAAGCAGTTGCTCAAATGCAAAGTGAGTTATCAAAAGGTGATGCTATCGTAACAATCGGTGGTTTACACGGTACAATCGAATCAGTAGATGATACGAAAATCGTTATTAAATCTGGTGGTTCACACTTAACTTTCGATCGCAATGCGATTCGTGAAGTTGTGAAAAACTAATGAGGAAGGCCCTGCATGAAATGTGCAGGGCTTTTTTTAGTTGTTTTGTTTTGACATATTTACCCCGAAAATACCACCGAGTGTACTCGCCCCCATTAATGCTAATTGATAAAGTAACTGTGAGTTCGATAAAGTTTGAGAGAAGCCTAAATAGTTAACTAGAAAAACAAGTATAGCGAATGTAAGACCTGTTGTGAAACCTACTAGCCAACCTTTCCCTTGTGCCTTTTTGCCGGCAGTAAATCCGGATATAAGCATAGATAAAAGAGCAAGTATAAAAATAGTGACGGCTAATGTTCCTTCATTCATATCTGTAAATTTTAATAAAAGAGCCATGACCATGCTAATAATTGTTGCTAGAATTAATAAGGTAATGATACCAAAGCCGATTGCAGTTGATAATTTTTTCGTTCCATCCATTTATACATTCCCCCTTTTTAATACAAGCATATTTTCTTTTTGCTGAAGTTAGACTAGTTTATTTTTTATAGGGGAGTCTATATGTAAAAAAGGAGATGTAGAAATGGAATGGGTATCAATCATTGGTCGGACGATGCTTTTGTATATCATCATATTAATTATTTTTCGTCTTATGGGTAAACGTGAAATTGGAGAGCTAAGTGTATTAGATTTAGTCGTATTCATTATGCTTGGTGAAATGGCTGTAGTTGCAATTGAAAATACCGATAAATCACTTTGGCACCAATTAGTTCCGATGACTTTTCTTATGTGTATACAAATCATTTTGTCAGTTATTTCGTTAAAGTATCAACGTTTTCGACATTTAATAGAAGGTGAGCCGGCTATTCTTGTAAATGCGGGAAAGATTGATGAAAAGAAGATGAGAAAGCAACGTTATAATATAGATGATTTAATGATGCAATTAAGGGAGCAGGGAGTCGGAGATGTAAGGGATGTAGAATACGCCATTTTAGAACCTTCAGGAAAGTTATCTGTCTTTCAAAAACAAAAAAGTAAAAAGAGTAAAAATGATACGCCGGTTTTTACACTCCCGTTAATTATTGATGGAGAAATCCAATCGAATCATTTACAAATGATTGAACATACAGATGAATGGCTGATTGAAAAATTAAAAAACTTAGGTTATAACGATATCAAACAAATTTTATACTGCAGCTTTCAAAATGGACAATTTTTTGTTGATGTGAAAGAAAACTAGAGGCTTACTATATGAAATAGTAAGCCTGTTTATTTCAAAAATGAAAGTTTTCGAATGATAGGGAGCCTACTTAACTCTTCTTTTCGAATGAGTTTGAAAGTGAAGAGGAGAACGATATACACGAGTGTTGTTAAAGTGATTTCCCATAAGGTTTGTACGCCAAGTGAATGAGAAAAAATAATGTACTTATGAAGGTAAAAACCGAAGGAGCCTGCAATACCGATGGCAAGTCCGCCGAAAATGTAATCTTTCGCGTAAATGGTAAATGTAATTTTCTTTAAAACAGTAGCGTAATGAAGGAATGTTACGGTTACTATATTTGCTGCAATTGCAAGTGCAACCCCCATCATTTGAAATTCTGGCCTTGAAGCTAGTACAAAAATAACGATTAATTTCACGATTGCGCCAATAAATGTATTCATCATCGCAGCCCGTGCTAAGTTTAAAGCTTGTAAAACAGATGTAAGTGGACTTTGAAAGTAATGAAACAAAAAGCAAGGTGCAAGAAGCTGGATGAATGCTGTTGCACTATCCGATCCATACATAAGAGTTAAAATAGGAGAAGCGAATACGTATAATATAACAACTGACCACCCGCCAGTAATTAATGAGATCCGAAGAGCTTGTTGTAAGCGGTGTTCCACTAATTGATGCTGTCTTTTCGCCATCGCTTCACTAATAGATGGAACGAGTGCTGTAGAAAGGGCGTATGTAATAAAGGCTGGCAGTGAAAGAAGTGGGAAGGCATAACCGTTTAATATACCGTATTGCTGGGTTGCGACAGAGGCAGCAACGCCGGCAATCGCTAAGCTTTGCATAACGACGATAGGCTCAAAGAAATATGAAACGGAACCGATTAAACGACTTCCTGTAGTTGGAAGAGCGATATCCATAAGCGAATAAAATGTCCCTTTGCTTTCTTTTACAGTAGTGAAAAATCCAGAGCGTATAGATAAATGTTTTTCGCGCTGAAATAAAGTGAGTAAAAATAATAACGATGCAACTTCACCGAGAACGGCTGATAACATAGCACCAGCTGCAGCGTATTCTACACCGTAAGGTAAAAATAACTGAATGCATATAGCGATAATTGTAATGCGGACAACTTGTTCTATAACTTGGGCGTAAGCACTAGGTTTCATGTTTTGTTTCCCTTGGAAATAGCCGCGTAAAACAGAAGAAACGGCAATAACAGGAACGACAGGTAAAATGGCCATTAATGGATAGTACGTTCTTTCATCAGTTAATAATGTTTTTGCTAAAATAGGTGTGAGGAGCATAATTCCAATTGTTAAAATGATACTAATAACGGATGTAACTGCTAATGATACTGTTAATATTTTTTTAACTCTTTGTTTATCATTCACAGCTTCTGCTTCTGCTACAAATTTTGCGATTGCGACAGGAAGGCCGATTTGTGTTAATGTAATTGCTAGAATGAATGTAGGAACGGCCATCATATAAAGGCCAACGCCTTCTTCTCCTAAAATACGTGCCATTACAATCCGGTTAATAAATCCAAGGATTTTGGTAATAAAGCCGGCAATCATTAAAATAAATGCGCCTTTTAAAAAGCTTTGTCTCGTCATGGTCTTCTCCTACCTTCTCAAAATCAGTGGAATGATTTACAATAATTTATATGCACGTACGAGACAAGAATGACAAGCATTTGAGAGAGTGAAGTATGATCGTGCTCTTGAAAGTAGTTATTGCTGTCCATTAGAGCGGGATTAAAAGCGACTTTTCGTGCTGAAATAAGAAGGAGATGTTATGTATGTTAGAAAAAGAGGCTTTGGTAGAATCATACCGCGGACAGTTACAAGTCGTTTTAGAAAGCAAAGTAGAAGAGTTCCACATGTTCGGTTATGACCGAGTAACAGATGATGACATTTGGAAGTTTCTTAAAGTGAAAAAGTGGAAGAAGATAGACAGCGATGTGAGGTTATATGAATTAGTAAATGATGTATTAAGAGTAAGTGCTAATGAATATATGACTTATTTAACTGTTGAAGCATATCAAGCGCCACTTTGGTCATTTGATGAATATGAAAATAAATAACCGACTGCAATTGGTTTGTTCTTCCTTTTGCAGTATAATGATAGGTATTGATAATGAGGAAATAATTATGTCTAAGATTATATATAAAGGGGGTAGTGAAGAGAAAAAATAAATAATGAAAGTGTAGGTATTGTGAAAAACTTACCGACACAGCTAGTGATGAACTAGCAAAATTATAGAAAGGAAGTCTACTAACTAGGCGTATGCACACGTGTAAAAGTGAATCGTAAGAGATTTATTTAAAGTGTTAGTAGCAGAAAGAGGGTACATATGGCAAAGCGTGGTACGAGAATTGCCGCCTTTTTCCTCATCGTTTTATTAATCGGTGGAGTAATTGGTGCGGCAGGAAAAGACATAGCAAAAGGAATTAGTCTAGGACTAGACCTTCGCGGTGGTTTTGAAATTCTGTATGAAGTAAAACCAGCCAAAAAAGGTGATAAAATCGATCGAGACGTACTTGTAAGTACAGTAGGTGCTCTGGAAAATCGTGTCAATGTTCTTGGTGTAAGCGAGCCGAACATTCAAATCGAGGGGCAAGATCGAATTCGTGTACAGCTTGCTGGTGTACAAGATCAGCAAAAAGCACGTGAAATGTTATCAACGCAAGCGAAATTAACATTCCGTGATGTAGATGACAACCTTCTTATGGACGGAACGGATTTAAAAGGCGGCGGAGCGAAGCAAACATTTGATGAGCAAGGTCGTGCGAGCGTAGGTCTTACACTAAAAAGCGCTGAAAAATTCCGTGAAGTAACTGAAAAAATTTCAAAAATGCCACCACCAACGAATTTAATGGTAATCTGGCTAGACTTTGAAGAAGGAAAAGATTCGTATAAAGCAGAATCTGCAAAACCGAATCCGAAGTTCTTATCAGCAGCAACAGTAAGCCAAGTATTTAACCAAGCTGAAGTATCTATCGTAGGTGGAAACTTCACAGTTGAAAGTGCGAAACAACTTTCATCTTTATTAAATGCAGGTGCACTTCCTGTTGATTTAAAAGAAATGTATTCAACATCAGTTGGAGCGAAATTTGGTCAACAAGCATTAGACCAAACGATTTTCGCTAGTGCGATCGGTATCGCTCTTATTTTCTTATTTATGCTTGTATATTACCGTTTACCAGGGCTTGTAGCGGTTATTATGTTAGGTCTATACATTTTTGTTACGCTACTCGTATTTAACTGGATGCATGCGGTTCTTACATTACCAGGTATTGCGGCGTTAGTGCTCGGGGTAGGTATCGCGGTTGATGCGAATATTATTACGTACGAGAGACTGAAGGAAGAGCTGAAAATTGGTAAGTCAATGATGTCAGCATTCCGTGCTGGTAACCATCGTTCATTAGCGACAATTTTAGATGCAAACGTTACGACTCTGGCAGCTGCAGGTGTGTTATTCGTATATGGTACAAGCTCAGTACAAGGGTTTGCGACAAGTTTAATTGTAAGTATTTTAGTCGGTTTCGTTACGAACGTATTCGGTACTCGTTTCTTACTAGGATTACTTGTAAAGAGTCGTTACTTCGATAAAAAACCAGGATATTTCGGTGTGAAACAAAAGGATATTATTCCATTAACAAAAGGTGTAGTACATCCACCAACGAAATTTGATCGTATTAACTTTGTAAATGTCGGTCATAAATTCCTTATCTTCTCAATGGTAGTTGTAATTGCGGGTGCAATCATTTTACCAATTTTCAAACTGAATCTTGGTATTGACTTTGCGAGTGGTACACGTATGGACTTGCAATCAAAACAAGCAGTTACCGTGTCTGATGTTCATAAAGATTTTAAAGAATTGAACATCGATGTGAAGGAAGAAAATATTGTACCGACTGGGGATGACAATAAAGGGTTCGCAGTTCGTACATTAGGTGTTCTATCAAAAGATGAAATTGCGAAAACAAAAACATTCTTCCATGATAAATATGGTACAGAGCCAAACGTAAGTACAGTTTCACCGACAATTGGTAAAGAGATTGCACGAAATGCATTTATCGCTGTACTGATTGCTTCTGCGGTTATCATCCTATACGTAAGTATTCGATTTAGATTTACGTATGCATTATCTGCAGTACTTGCATTATTACATGATGCGTTCGTTATGATTGTTATGTTTAGTATTTTCCAATTAGAGGTAGACTTAACGTTTATCGCTGCAGTGTTAACGATCATCGGTTATTCTATTAATGACTCGATTGTTACATTTGATAGAAACCGTGAGTTATACAAACAGAAAAAACGAGTTCGCGATATAAAAGACTTAGAAGAAATCGTAAATGCAAGTATTCGCCAAACGCTTGGTCGTTCGATTAACACCGTATTAACAGTGTTATTCCCGGTAATTGCGTTACTTATCTTCGGTAGTGAGTCATTACGTAACTTCTCGTTTGCTTTACTTGTCGGATTAGTTGTAGGTACGTACTCTTCTGTTTTCGTCGCTTCTCAAATTTGGTTAATGCTTGAAAACCGTCGTTTGAAAAAGGGCAAAAACAAGAAAAAGGTTGAGAAAGTAGAATCTGAACCGCAAGTATAAAAAAAGATGATGTCTCTTTATGAGGCATCTCTTTTTTCGTTTGTGGATACAATAAGATAGCAACTTTGAAATGGTTAAATGGAAGAAACTGGTGATGTTATCGCTATTTTTGCTACAATAAAGTGAAACTTTAATCAGTGGGGGTTTTCTTCATCCCCCACTGATTATTAGTTGAACCAATCGGACTTTTAGGGGCAGTTGACCCCCCACCTAACTTCTTCGCTTGCGCTGAATTTTGAGGTGGGGGTCTTACTGCCCATTAAAGTGGGATAAAAAGATAGGTTAAGAAAAGAAGGGATTTTAATTATGGAAAAAGATGAACGTTTTAAACAGGCCGAGTTTGGTGCTATTGTCGGGATCGTTGGTAATATTATATTAGCGATTGTAAAGGCGGTAATTGGTTATATTGGGAACAGTAAAGCGTTATTAGCGGATGCCGTGCATTCTGCATCAGATGTAATTGGTTCGCTAGCTGTACTGTTTGGATTGCGAGCAGCAAAGCAGCCGCCTGATGAAGATCATCCGTATGGTCATGGTAAAGCGGAATCGATTTCAGCTATTATTGTTGCAGTATTATTATTTATTGTGGGAATCGAGATAGCAATTTCGTCTATAAAAGCTTTTTCGCAAGAACTAGAACCACCGAAAGGAATTACGATTTTTGCTGTTGTTCTTTCGATTGTCGTGAAAGAAGGAATGTTTCAATATAAATTCCGATTAGGGAAGAGAGTAAATAGTGATGCAATTATTGCAAATGCATATGAGCACCGTTCGGATGTATTTTCTTCAATTGCAGCTTTAATCGGTATTTGTGCAGCGATTATTGGTGGTAAGTTTGGGATAGATTGGCTTGTATATGCCGATCCAATTGCAGGATTATTTGTTTCACTTCTTGTTGCAAAAATGGCATGGAGTATTGGGGCAGAAGCAATTCATGCAACGCTTGATCATGTTCTGCATGAGGAAGATGTTGTTCCGCTTAGAGAAGCAGTACTTCAAATAGATGGTGTGAAAAAAATCGGTTCTTTATATGCAAGGGAGCATGGCCATTACGTTATTGTTGATATTAAAGTTTCTGTAGACCCATACATTACTGTAGAAGAAGGGCACCGCATTGGAAAGCATGTGAAAGAAACGCTGATGGAACAAGATAACGTACAAAATGTGTTTGTACATATAAATCCGTATTCTCCAAATTAAACATTATTAACATTTTAGTATATAGATATTGCATCGTAGTTTGCATTATATTGTCACCCCTTAATCTGTCTTGTATAATGAACAGGTTAAGGGGTGATTTCGTGTTACAACCGAAGACGCGTTGGAAAGAAAAAGAATATAATAATGAGCGAGTGAGTGAATTAGCAAGTAAATTACAATTATCACCACTTGTCGTTTCGTTATTCCTCGGTAGAGGACTAGATACAGAAGATAAGATTTTAGATTTTTTAAATACAGAAAATCAAGAATTTCATGATCCATTTTTATTAGAAGGAATGGATAGAACGGTAGAACGTGTAAATAAGGCGGTTCAAAATGGAGAGCAAATATTAATATTTGGTGACTACGATGCGGACGGAGTAAGTAGTACGACTGTGTTATATCTTGCCTTACAAGAATTAGGTGCAGACGTAGAATTTTATATCCCAAACCGTTTTACAGAAGGGTATGGACCAAACGAAGAAGCATTTCGTTGGGCACATAGCGCAGGGTTCTCGCTAATTATAACTGTTGATACTGGTATCGCAGCAGTGCATGAAGCGAAGGTAGCGAAGGAGCTTGGAGTAGATCTAATTATTACAGATCACCATGAGCCACCACCGGAATTGCCAGAAGCACTTGCCATTATTCATCCGAAATTAGATGGCGGTGTGTATCCGTTCCACTATTTAGCTGGTGTAGGTGTTGCGTTTAAAGTTGCGCATGCATTATTGGGCCGTGTACCAGAACATTTATTAGAAATTGCAGTGATTGGTACAGTAGCCGATTTAGTATCACTTCATGGTGAGAATAGATTGTTAGTGAAGCGCGGTTTAAAACATATGCGCATGACGAAAAATATCGGACTAAAGGCGCTATTTAAAGTCGCTAACGTTTCGCAAAGTGAAATTACAGAAGAGAGTATTGGCTTCGCGATCGCACCGCGTATTAATGCAGTTGGACGTTTAGAAGATGCTACGCCGGCTGTACATCTTTTATTATCAGATGATCCAGAAGAAGCGAAAGAGCTAGCTGAAGAAATTGATGAGCTGAACAAACTGCGAAAAGATATTGTAAAGCAAATTACAGAGGAAGCTATCGCTGAAGTGGAAAATAATTTCCCGCCAGAAGACAATAAAGTACTAGTACTGGCAAAAGAAGGCTGGAATCCAGGTGTAATTGGAATTGTCGCATCTAAATTAGTTGAACGTTTTTATCGTCCAACGATTGTATTATGTATTGATCCTGTAAAAGAAACAGCAAAAGGTTCAGCACGTAGTATTGCAGGATTTGATCTATTTGCAAACTTGTCAGACTGTAGAGAGTTATTGCCACACTTCGGAGGACACCCGATGGCAGCGGGAATGACGCTACATATGAATGATGTAGCTGAATTGCGCCGCCGCTTAAATGAACAAGCAGAAGTAATTTTAACAGAAGAAGATTTTATTCCAATTACAGCTGTTGATGTTTTTTGTAAAGTGGAAGATGTAACACTTGCAGCAATTGAAGATATGCAAAAGTTGGCGCCATTTGGTGTTGGAAATCCAAAACCACGTATTGCAGTGAAGGACGCAGAGCTAGAAAGTATTCGTGCAATCGGATCAGATGGTTCACATTTGAAAATGGCTCTTCGCGATGGACAAGCGACACTGGATACAATTGGATTTGGTTTTGGTGCGTATGCGAAAGAAATTTCTCCAGTTGCAAAGGTATCTGTAATAGGGGAAGCATCTATCAATGAATGGAATAATTTTAAGAAGCCGCAATTAATGGTACAAGATATTGCTGTAGAGGCGTGGCAATTATTTGATTGGCGTAGTATGCGTAACGTAGAAGCGAATGTAGCAGAACTTCCGAAAGAAAAAATAACGATGGTGTATTTTTCTGAAGAAGTATTGAATAAATTTTCTTTAGAAGACTATAAAGAGCATATGATGCATGCATCCGAAGTCACCCAATTAGATGATCAATACATCGTGTTACTTGATTTACCAAAAGGAACAGATGAATTACGAGATTTATTTAAAGTGGGGTTCCCGTCACGAATTTATACGCTATTTTATCAAGAGAATAATCATTTATTTAGTACTGTTCCAACGAGAGAACACTTTAAATGGTACTATTCGTTCTTGAGCCAAAAAGCACCATTTTCTTTAAGACAATACGGAGCACAACTCTGTCAACATAAAGGTTGGTCAAAAGATACAGTAAATTTCATGACACAGGTGTTTTTTGAGTTAGAATTTGTTACAATAAAAGATGGCGTCATTTTTATGGCAGACAAAAAACAAAAGCGTGATTTAATTGAATCGAACACATATCGTGAGAAAATGAACCACTTACAATTAGAAAAAGAATTGGTTTATAGCACATATCAGCAACTATATACATGGTTTGAAACGATTCGTAATCATAAAGAAGTAGAACAGCTAGGGTAAAGGATTTGTATTTACAAACCTTTTAGATCTGAGGAGGATTCAGAAATATGGATTTCAAGCAACATATCGCAATTGTACCGGATTATCCAAAAGAAGGTATTGTATTTAAAGACATTACACCGTTAATGAACGACGGTAAAGCATACAAAGCAGCAACAGATGCAATCGTTGAGTATGCAAAGAAAAGAGATATTGACGTTGTAGTAGGGCCAGAAGCACGTGGCTTTATTATTGGTTGCCCAGTTTCTTATGCGTTAGAAGTAGGTTTTGCACCAGTTCGTAAATTAGGAAAATTACCACGTGAAGTAATTACAGTTGACTACGGTAAAGAATATGGTAAAGATGTTTTAACAATCCATAAAGATGCAATTAAGCCAGGTCAACGCGTATTGATTACAGATGATCTATTAGCTACAGGTGGAACAATTGAAGCGACAATTAAGCTAGTTGAAGAACTTGGCGGAGTTGTAGCTGGAATTGCATTCTTAGTAGAGCTTACTTACTTAGATGGTCGTAAAATGTTAGATGGTTACGATGTATTAGTATTAGAAAAATACTAATCACTATATAGGTAAAACTACGGTGATAAGAAGTACCCGTGAATCTCTTGGAGAGGAGCGGGTACTTTTGTATAATTGCACAAAAAAATAAGGTGAAATGTCAGTAAAATCTTTTCCTTTTCACAATTCACAATCATTAGGTTATAATGATAGAATATAATTTATTCTACTTAATTAAGATAAAGTCAATTTTCAATAAAAGGTGATTCGATGGCAAATGAGCAGGTACTAACAGCTGAACAGGTACTCGAGAAAGCAAGTCAATATTTAGCAGATGAAGATATTGAGCTAGTGGCACGTGCCTATGAATATGCACGTGATGCGCATAGCGAACAATACAGAAAATCGGGTGAACCGTACATTATTCATCCAATTCAAGTTGCAGGTATTTTAGTTGATTTACACATGGATCCAGCTACAGTATCAGCGGGTTTCTTACATGATGTAGTGGAAGATACAGAAATTACATTAGAAGATATTGAACGGGAATTTAATAAAGAAATTGCTATGCTTGTCGATGGTGTAACAAAGCTCGGAAAGATTAAATATAAATCTCATGAGCAACAACAAGCAGAAAACCATCGCAAAATGTTTATTGCAATGGCTCAAGATATTCGAGTTATTTTAATTAAACTAGCTGATCGTCTTCATAATATGCGTACATTGAAACATTTGCCTCAAGAGAAGCAGCGTCGCATTGCGAATGAAACGTTAGAAATCTTTGCACCTTTAGCACATAGACTCGGAATTAGTACTATTAAATGGGAGTTAGAGGATACGTCACTTCGCTATTTAAATCCACAGCAATACTATCGTATTGTAAATTTAATGAAGCGTAAACGTGCAGAGCGTGAAGAATATTTAGACGAAGTAATGACTGGTATTCGTGAGAAATTAAAAGAGGTTTCAATTCAACCTGAGATTTCTGGAAGACCAAAGCATATTTACAGCATTTATCGTAAGATGGCACTGCAAAATAAACAGTTCAATGAAATTTACGATTTATTAGCTGTACGTGTCGTTGTCAATAGTATTAAAGATTGTTATGCAGTGCTTGGAATTATTCATACGTGCTGGAAGCCGATGCCAGGTCGTTTTAAAGATTATATTGCGATGCCGAAAGCAAATCTATATCAATCTCTTCATACGACTGTAATTGGGCCGAAAGGTGATCCGCTTGAAGTGCAAATTCGTACGAAAGAAATGCATGAGATTGCAGAATTCGGGATCGCGGCGCACTGGGCGTATAAAGAAGGAAAAACAGCAGAAACAACAGGTACATTAGAGAAGAAACTTACTTGGTTCCGTCAAATATTAGAATGGCAAAATGAAGCTTCTAATGCAGAAGAGTTTATGGAGTCATTAAAAATTGATTTATTCTCTGACATGGTATTCGTCTTTACACCGAAAGGCGATGTAATGGAATTGCCACTTGGATCTGTTCCGATTGACTTTTCGTATCGCGTGCATTCAGAGATTGGAAATAAAACAATTGGTGCAAAAGTAAATGGGAAAATGGTGACACTTGATTATAAATTAAAAACTGGTGACATCATTGAAATTTTAACATCGAAACATTCGTATGGACCAAGTCAAGATTGGGTGAAACTTGCCCAAACATCTCATGCGAAAAACAAAATACGTCAATTCTTTAAGAAGCAACGTAGAGATGAAAATATTGAAAAAGGCCGTGAACTTGTTGAAAAAGAAGTACGTGGCTTAGAGTATGAGATGAAAGAAGTGCTAGCTCCTGACAATTTAAAACGTGTTGCTGAGAAGTTCAATTTTGCAAATGAAGAAGATATGTTTGCGGCAGTTGGATATAGCGGGATTACAGCGTCGCAAATTGTTACGCGACTAACGGACAAATTCCGTAAGCAACGTGAAGAAGAAGAGATTGTTGAAGTTAAAGAAGTTCGTAAACCGATGAAAATTCGAAAATGGGATTCTGGCGTTAAAGTAAGTGGTGCGGATAATTTATTAATTCGTTTATCAAAATGCTGTAACCCGGTTCCAGGTGATGATATCGTTGGGTATATTACGAAAGGCCGAGGTGTATCGATTCACCGCCGTGATTGTGTAAATGTTCATACAGAAGAAGCTATAGAACGTTTATTAGAAGTAGAGTGGGAAGGTAGCCCTGAAAAAGAAATTGAGTATAACGTTGATATCGAAATTTCAGGTTACGATCGCCGTGGCTTATTAAATGAAGTATTACAAGCTGTTACAGAGACGAAAACGTACATTTCGGCAGTTTCTGGTAGAAGTGACCGTAATAAGATGGCGACAATTAATATGTCAATCTCTATTCGTAACTTACAGCATTTGAAAAAAGTAGTAGAACGCATTAAACGTGTTCCAGAAATTTATGCAGTACGACGCATGATGCATTAATAGGGAGTGTAGAAAAGATGAGAGTTGTTTTACAACGATCAAAAGAAGCGTCTGTCACAGTAGACGGTGAGATCGTAGGACAAATTCCGTTCGGTTTAACATTACTAGTTGGCATTACGCATGAAGATACAGAAAAAGATGCAACTTACATTGCAGAAAAAATTGCGAACTTACGTATTTTTGAAGATGAGAGCGGAAAGATGAACCATTCTGTACTTGATGTAGAAGGACAAGTTCTATCAATTTCGCAGTTCACATTATACGGAGATTGCCGCAAGGGAAGACGTCCAAACTTTATGGATGCTGCAAAACCTGACTATGCAGAGCATTTATACGATTTCTTTAATGAGGAAGTTCGTAAACAAGGATTGCATGTAGAAACAGGGACGTTCGGAGCAATGATGGATGTTTCTTTAATCAATGATGGTCCGGTGACCTTAATTGTGGATAGTAAATAGTGTTATTTAAGAAGAGAGGGTGGTATCATCCTCTCTTTTTTATACATTGTTGTATGTTTTGTTCATTTATCACGCTATTTGTGGAAAGTGAACTCCCACGGATGAAAGGTTCACTTACTTTGGAATTAATAGCGTTTTCGTTTATGTATAACTCTCTAATCAATATGGAACAATAAAGAGTAAAACATCCATATTGAATGTGAGGGATATACGTATGCGTATGAATGAAAAAGGGCATTCTGTTACAAATGGTGCAAATCAATTGTTTAACGTGAATTTTCATGATTTTATTTCAAAAGAGCAAAACAATACTTCAATGGAGCTCGCTTCTGAGTTTGGAATTTCTCTTCAAGATGTAAAGCGTCTAAAGAAGCAGATTGAACGCTCTTAGAGTACTTGACAATCCTACTCAACAAACGTATAGTAATTTTATATTTACATATGAATATAACCGTTGATAGAGAAGAGTAAATGAGACACACATGGCAAGAGAAGAAATGTCTTAGGCTGAAAACATTTCTACATGATGACTGATTGAATGACACTCTAGAGGTTTCAACTTGAACGGCGTATATGCTTAGTAGAGATGAACGCACATTTAAGCGTTATTAAAAAAGTGGAAGCATACGTGCTTCAATTAGGGTGGCACCACGGGTATAATACTCTCGTCCCTACTGTTCAAACAGTAGAGGCGGGAGTTTTTTTATTTTTATTAAGATTAAAACAATTTGAGGAGGAACTGAATATGTCTATTCAAATCCCACGCGGAACGCAAGATATTCTTCCAGGCACTGTTGAGTTATGGCAGTATATCGAAGGGCAAGCACGCGAAATTTGCCGTCGTTACAATTATAAAGAAATTCGTACACCAATTTTTGAACACACTGAGCTATTTTTACGTGGTGTTGGTGATACGACAGATATCGTACAAAAAGAAATGTACTCATTCCAAGATCGTGGAGAGCGTAGTTTAACATTACGTCCAGAAGGTACTGCACCTGTTGTACGTTCTTACGTTGAAAACAAAATGTTCGGTGACGCAACACAACCAACGAAATTATACTATATCGGCCAAATGTTCCGTTACGAAAGACCACAAGCAGGTCGCTATCGTCAATTCGTACAATTCGGTATTGAAGCAATCGGTAGTAACGATCCTGCAATTGATGCAGAAGTAATTGCACTTGCTGTAGAGTTTTACCGCGGCATGGGCTTAAAAAATATTAAAGTTGTATTAAACAGCTTAGGTGATGCGGCGAGCCGTCAAGCACACCGTGATGCGTTAATCGCACACTTCGAGCCACGTATCGGCGAGTTCTGTTCTGACTGTCAATCTCGTTTAGAAAAGAACCCTCTTCGTATTTTAGATTGTAAGAAGGACCGTAACCATGAATTAATGGGAACAGCACCATCTATTACAGAATACTTAAACGAAGATTCAGCAGTGTACTACGACAAAGTTCAAGAACTATTAACGATGATGGATGTTCCATTTGAAAAAGATCCGAACTTAGTACGTGGTTTAGACTACTACCAACATACTGTTTTTGAAATTATGAGTGAAGCAGAAGGATTCGGTGCTATCACTACATTAAGCGGTGGTGGACGTTATAACGGACTTGTACAAGAAATCGGTGGACCAGAAATGCCAGGTATCGGTTTTGCAATGAGTATTGAACGTTTAATTATGGCACTAAAAGCTGAAAACATCGAATTACCAATTGAACATAGTATCGATTGTTACGTTGTAGCTCTTGGTGAAAAAGCAAAAGACCATGCTGCGAAAGTTGCGTTTGATCTTCGTAAAGCTGGATTATCAGTTGAAAAAGATTATTTAGATCGCAAAATGAAAGCACAATTTAAATCAGCAGATCGTCTAAAAGCGAAATTTGTAGCTGTATTAGGGGAAGATGAGCTAGATAAAGGCATCATTAACTTAAAAGATATGGCAACAGGCGAACAAGAAGAAGTAGCATTAGATGTATTTGCTTCATATGTAGCAGAGAAATTAATATAGGGGGAACTTACAGTGGCTGAAAGAACACATGCATGTGGAAAAGTAACAGTAGAAGCAGTTGGACAAACAGTTCAATTAAAAGGTTGGGTACAAAAACGCCGTGATTTAGGTGGATTAATCTTTATCGACTTACGTGACCGTACAGGTATCGTACAAGTCGTATTTAACCCAGAAACATCAAAAGAAGCGCTAGAAGTAGCAGAAACAATTCGTAGCGAGTACGTATTACACGTAGAAGGTACAGTTGTTGAGCGTGGTGAAGGCGCAATTAATGACAATATGGCAACTGGTCGTATTGAAGTACAAGCAACGAAAGTAAACGTATTAAATGCAGCGAAAACAACGCCAATCATTATTGCTGATGATACAGATGCATCAGAAGATGTGCGTTTAAAATATCGTTATTTAGACTTACGTCGTCCTGTAATGTTTAACACATTCAAAATGCGTCACGACGTAACGAAAACAATTCGTAACTTCTTAGACACAGAAGATTTCTTAGAAGTGGAAACACCAATTTTAACGAAGAGCACACCAGAAGGAGCTCGTGACTATTTAGTACCAAGTCGTGTACATGATGGTGAATTCTATGCATTACCACAGTCTCCGCAATTATTTAAACAGCTTCTTATGGTCGGCGGATTTGAGCGTTACTATCAAGTAGCACGTTGTTTCCGTGACGAAGATTTACGTGCAGACCGTCAACCAGAATTCACGCAAATCGATATCGAAGCTTCATTCTTAACACAAGATGAAATTTTAGATATGATGGAGCGCATGATGACGAAAGTTATGAAGGATGCAAAAGGTGTAGAAGTGAGTGCACCATTCCCTCGTATGAAATACGCTGATGCAATGGCTCGTTACGGTTCTGATAAGCCAGATACACGCTTTGAGATGGAACTAACAGACCTATCTGAATTTGCAGCAGGTTGTGGCTTTAAAGTATTTACAAGTGCTGTAGAAAGCGGCGGACAAGTAAAAGCAATTAATGCAAAAGGTGCTGCGAGCAAATACTCTCGTAAAGATATTGATGCATTAACTGAATTCGTAAAAGTATACGGTGCAAAAGGTCTAGCTTGGCTTAAAGTTGAAGAAGACGGCTTAAAAGGACCGATTGCGAAATTCTTCGGTGAAGAAGAAGCAAACGCGTTAATGGCTACATTAGAAGCTACTGCTGGCGATTTATTACTATTTGTAGCAGATAAGAAAAGCGTTGTTGCAGATAGCTTAGGTGCACTTCGTTTACGTCTAGGTAAAGAGCTTGAGTTAATTGACGAAAGTAAATTTAACTTCCTATGGGTAACTGATTGGCCACTTCTTGAGTACGATGAAGATGCAGATCGTTACTTCGCAGCTCACCACCCATTCACAATGCCATTCCGTGAAGATGTTGAGCTATTAGAAACAGCACCAGAAAAAGCACGTGCACAAGCATATGACCTTGTATTAAACGGTTATGAGCTTGGTGGTGGATCACTTCGTATTTACGAGCGTGACGTACAAGAAAAAATGTTCAAAGCACTTGGATTCTCACAAGAAGAAGCACAAGAGCAATTCGGATTCTTATTAGAAGCATTTGAATACGGTACGCCACCACACGGCGGTATCGCATTAGGTTTAGACCGTCTTGTTATGTTACTTGCAGGCCGTACGAACCTTCGTGATACAATTGCATTCCCGAAAACAGCAAGCGCAAGCTGCTTATTAACAGAAGCTCCAAGCCCAGTTGCAGAAGCACAGCTTGAAGAGTTGAACTTAAAATTAAGCTTAAAAGAAGAGAAGTAAGAATAAAGTCTAGATGGTTATACTATAGCCATCTAGACTTTTTTTGAGAGGTTGTTTAAAAAGTCCGGTTTAGATGGCAGTCGCATCTCGTCGTTGCTTCGCCAGTCCGGTGCTCGAGTAGTACTTCTACCTCGATCTGCTCAGTTCTCTGGATTCTCTTTTTAAAACGTGTATTTAGGAAGGAATAAAATCCGGTTTATACTATGTTTTTATGCTTGAAATATGTATTTTTAGGAATTCTATAACTTTTTCTATACAAATAGTCGGAAAAACGCTAGAATACATGGTAGACCATTTTTGTAATAGGAGTGTAGAGCTGAATGTTACATCAATTTTCACGTAATGAATTAGCCTTCGGTAAAGAAGGACTTGAAATATTAAAAAATAGTACAGTCGGTATTTTAGGAATTGGCGGCGTAGGTTCTTTTTCGGCTGAAGCGTTAGCGCGTTCTGGCGTAGGACGTCTTGTATTAGTTGATAAAGACGTTGTAGATATTACAAACGTAAACCGTCAAATTCACGCTTTAGTATCTACTGTAGGACGTTCAAAAGTAGAGTTAATGAAAGAGCGTATCGCAGACATTAACCCAGAGTGCGAAGTAATTGGACTAGAAATGTTTTATACTGATGAAACATATGAAGAGTTCTTTAAACACGGTTTAGACTTCGTAGTGGATGCATCGGACACGATCACGTTCAAAATTCATTTAATTAAACAATGTTTACGTCGTAAAATTAAAATTATCTCATGTATGGGTGCAGCAAATAAAATGGACCCAACTCGTTTCCGTATTGCAGACATCTCTAAAACACATACAGATCCAATTGCGAAAGTAATTCGTACGAAACTTCGTAAAGAGGGTATTAAAAAAGGTGTAAAAGTTGTCTTCTCTGACGAAAACCCAATCGTAATTCGTGAAGAAGTACGTAAAGAAATCGTACCAGACGAAAATGCAAAAATTCGTAAAGCGAAATTACCACCTTCATCAAATGCATTCGTACCATCTGTGGCAGGCTTAATTATGGCAAGTCACGTTGTACGTGAACGCATTAAAAACGTAGAAGTGAAACGTGTAGGGCAAGAATAAAGTAAAAGCATATATCCATTTCGGATATATGCTTTTTTTTGTATGTATTAAAGAAATAGGGATATTTGCATTATTACTAGTTCAAATGTAAGTAAGGCTAGTAAGTAATGATCATATTTATCTGATGTATAGGCGGACGTCTTTTTTAAACTGTTAATGGTGAAAAGAGCCAAAGTTAGGACGAGAACACCGAGTGTTATTTTGAAAACTATTAAAGAAATAGTAACCAGCTCCCTTTAAAAGTATATGTTTATAATAACATTTAAGTGGAAAATATCCAATTATTTCCTGGTGTTTCCTTGTGTGAACTTAAGGGTTTTTATTGTCAACTTTTGTCGGTAAGTCGATATTCTTTGTCGAATCGTCGATATATTAAAAAAATCGTTGATATAATTTCATTTACCGACACACATACATATATACTCTCCACCAAAAAAACAAAAAGGGATGTCACTCAGTCAAAAAAGTGACATCCCTTTTCTAATTCTCAGCAGAATATATAATATCTAAATTTCCATTTTGATCTGTCTTGAAAATGGGAGCAATCTGTTCTTCTTGTTCTTCAACTGAAACGAGTTTTCGAGCACGGTCCATAATTCTAACAAGCATTGCATAATCTTCTTCGATTGCTTGTTGTTTTTTTGAGAGTACCGCTAATTTTGCTTCCAGTTCATGATTCGTCTTTTTCAAAGTCGTGAGCTGAGCTTGTAATACGTCATTTTCAGTTTGTAACTTTGCGAGTGAAGGGTTATTGTGCTCTAAGTTTTGCAAAAATGAAATGACACTTTGCATTGTAAGTTCTTGTTTATTTGGCGTAATATCTTCTGAAAACTCGGCATCGATTACGAGTTGTTTCGTTTGCGTGAAATGCTCTTTTTCTATTTTAGCTTCAGAGCGTTTTAATTCTTTACGTTGTTTTTTTGCAAGTTGCACCGCATCTTCGTAATTCGGTCGTACTTCAGCATTCCATCTAAAGCCGCAAGCTGCTGAAGTGCGGTTCAATGTATCGCCGACTTCATCGAATGCTTTTATTTGTGTACTGCCGCTACGAATATGTCGTAAAACAGTTTCTGCTAAAAGGAGATCGTCTTCTTTTGTCCATGCATCTTGACGTGTTTTCATAAGCGAAGCCTCCATAATGGTGACGTTTTCGCTTATGTTACCCTTTATTTTTCGTTTTATTCGAACTTTGTAATCTTTCATATACAGTAGAAAGTGCTTGCTCAAATTTCCCTGTCGTTTTCGGTTTATAATATTGTTTGTTTTTAATTTTATCAGGTAAGTATTGTTGTTGTACCCAGCCATTTGGATTGTCGTGTGGATATAAGTATCCAATGCCTCTGCCAAGTGATTCTGCGCCTTTGTAATGACTATCTTTTAAATGACTTGGGATGTCGCCTGTTTGACCGTTACGTAAATCGTGTAGTGCAGCATCAAGTGCTTTATAAGCTGAGTTTGATTTTGGTGATAGGCAAAGCTCGATAACAGCATTTGCAAGTGGTATGCGTGCCTCTGGGAACCCAACTCGTTCAGCCGATTCTATGGCTGCTAGTGTACGCGGTCCGGCTTGTGGGCTAGCAAGTCCGATATCTTCATATGCCATAATAAGAAGCCGTCTACCAATGCTCTGTAAATCACCAGCTTCAATAAGGCGTGCTAAATAATGAAGTGCTGCATTTACATCACTTCCGCGCACCGATTTTTGAAATGCCGATAATACGTCATAATGAGCATCTCCACCTTTGTCGTGAACGAAGCTCTTTTTTTGTAAGCATTCTTCTGCGACTTCTAGCGTAATTTCCGCAGCTTTGTCATCTGTTGTAAAGCTAGATAAAACAGCTAGTTCAAGTGCATTATAAGCGGAACGCATATCTCCGCCTGATGCATTTGCAAAGTGATGTAATGCTTCAGGCATAACAGTTACATCATATTCTCCAAGACCTTTTTCTTTATCTTCAAGTGCTCGTTTTAAGCCAATTAAAAGATCATCTTCTGTTAATGCGTGTAATTCGAAGATTTGACAACGACTTCGAATAGCAGAATTAATAGCATGGAACGGATTACTCGTCGTTGCACCAATTAAGGTAAGGAGTCCACTTTCTAAATGAGGTAATAGAAAATCCTGTTTTGCTTTATCTAGACGGTGTACTTCATCTAAAATTAAAACGAGGTGTCGATGCATCTTTGCCTCTTGTACGACAACTTCCATATCTTTTTTATTATGAGTAACAGCGTTTAATAGGCGAAAAGGGGTTCCGGTACTTCCTGCAATTGCGCTCGCAATGGATGTTTTTCCAGTGCCTGGAGGGCCGTATAAAATCATAGATTGAAAATGATTTGCTTGGACCATTCGCCATAAAATTTTTCCTTCACCAACTAAATGTTGTTGTCCGATAATTTCTTGAATATTTGTAGGGCGCATTCGATGTGCGAGTGGTTGTTTCATTTTTACCGTCTCCCTTAATGTATAATCTCTTTCTATCGTATCATTTTTTTTAGTGGAATTTGAAATAGGGTGCCGTTTTGTGAGAAAAATGAATATGAATATTTTCATTTTTCTTTCAATTGTAATAATTTCCGAGTTTTTCAATGTGATTTTATGTTATCATTTTGATACACAAGTTGAAATTTCTTATAATACTATATTATGCTATAATTTCATAGGATTTTAAATTGTGTTCTTTTATAAATAAGATATAACCAATAGAAGTGAAAATTTGAAAAGAGGTGCAAAATAGATGAAGATTTCAACGAAAGGCCGCTACGGCTTAACAATTATGATCGATCTTGCAAAAAAGTTTGGTGAAGGTCCGATTTCCTTAAAATCAATTGCGCAGGCACATGACTTATCGGAACATTACTTAGAGCAATTAATTTCACCACTTCGTAACGCTCGTCTAGTAAAGAGTACGCGCGGGGCATATGGCGGATATGTATTGTCAGATCAGCCAGCTAACATTACAGCTGGGGATGTAATCCGTGTACTAGAGGGTCCAATTAGTGTTGTAGAAATGATAGAAGAAGAAGAACCAGCACAACGCCAATTATGGATGCGTGTTCGTGATGCGGTGCAAGAAGTGTTAGATAGTACAACGTTAGAAGATTTAGTACGTTATGAGGAAGAAAATCACGGGGGCTATATGTTTTACATTTAATTCCTTGTGAAACGATTTGGAAAGAAGGAGATTTAATGGAACGCATTTACTTAGATCATGCTGCGACATCTCCGACTCACCCAGAAGTGGTCGAAAAGATGATTCCATATATGACAGAGATATTCGGGAACCCGTCTAGTATTCACTTTTATGGACGTCAAACGCGCCATGCAGTAGATGAGGCGAGACGTGTGTGTGCACGTAGCATTCATGCGAATCCGAATGAAATTATATTTACGAGTGGTGGTACAGAAGCTGATAATTTAGCACTTATCGGTGTAGCACGTGCGAATCGTCATAAAGGTAACCATATTATAACGACGCAAATTGAACATCACGCAATTTTGCATACGTGTGAATTGTTAGAGCGTGAAGGGTTTGAAGTCACATATTTACCTGTTGATGAAACAGGACGCGTTCAAGTTTCTGACATACAAAAGGCATTAACAGAAGAGACAATTCTCGTATCCGTTATGTTTGGGAATAATGAAGTTGGGACGATGCAACCAATCGTGGAAATAGGGAAGTTGCTAAAAGAGCATCAAGCTTATTTCCATACAGATGCGGTACAAGCTTACGGATTAGTAGAAATAGATGTGAAAGAGTTCGGCATTGATTTATTATCGATTTCAGCTCATAAAATTAACGGGCCAAAAGGTGTAGGGTTCCTATTCGCTGGTGCAAATGTGAAATTTGAACCGTTATTAATAGGCGGGGAGCAAGAAAGAAAACGCCGTGCTGGTACTGAAAATGTACCGAGTATCGTTGGTTTGCAGCAAGCAATTTTGCTAGCTGAAAAAACTCGTGAGCAAAAAAATGCCCAATATGAAGAGTTTAAAGATATAATGGTATCTGTCTTCAAAAATGAAGACATTACTTTCGAGGTAAACGGAAACTTAGAATATCGCTTACCGCATGTGCTTAATATTAGTTTTACAGGAATGAACATTGAACCGTTCCTTGTGAACTTAGACTTAGCTGGCATTGCAGTGTCAAGTGGTTCTGCTTGTACAGCTGGTTCGATTGATCCATCACATGTATTAGTAGCGATGTTCGGCAAAGACTCCGATCAAATACGTTCATCCGTACGCTTTAGTTTCGGACTTGGAAATACGAAAGAGCAAATTGAGAAAGCGGCGTACGAAACAGTGAAAATCGTGAAGCGATTAACACAAAATTAGCATGGGAGGTGACATGATGAACAAACTACCTCAAGAAACACGCGTTGTCATCGGGATGTCCGGTGGCGTAGATTCATCTGTAGCAGCTCTTTTATTAAAAGAGCAAGGTTATGATGTAATCGGAATTTTTATGAAAAACTGGGATGATACAGATGAGAATGGTGTCTGCACAGCAACAGAAGATTACAATGATGTAATTGAAGTGTGTAACCAAATTGGCATTCCGTATTATGCAGTAAACTTTGAAAAACAATACTGGGATAAAGTATTTACGTACTTCTTAGATGAGTACCGAGCTGGTCGTACACCAAACCCAGATGTAATGTGTAATAAAGAAATTAAATTTAAAGCATTTTTAGAGCATGCAATTGCGCTTGGTGCTGATTATGTAGCGACAGGTCATTATGCACGCGTTGCTTATATGGACGGCGAATATAAAATGCTTCGCGGTGTTGATGACAATAAAGACCAAACGTACTTCTTAAATCAATTAAGCCAAGAGCAATTATCAAAAACAATGTTCCCGCTCGGTGAACTGAAGAAACCGCAAATTCGTGAAATGGCGAAAGAAGCTGGTTTAGCGACAGCGGCGAAAAAAGATAGTACTGGTATTTGCTTCATTGGTGAGCGTAACTTTAAAGATTTCTTAAGTAATTATTTACCAGCACAACCAGGTGTGATGCAAACATTATCTGGTGAAGTGAAAGGAAAGCATGACGGTTTAATGTACTATACAATTGGACAACGTCATGGCCTTGGTATTGGTGGTAACGGTGATCCGTGGTTTGCTGTTGGGAAAAACTTGAAAGAAAACATTTTATATGTTGACCAAGGATTCCATAACGAACTGCTATATGGTGATGAAGTTATTGCTACGAATATCGGTTGGGTAAGTAATGAAGCGAAAGAAAAAGAATTTAAATGTACAGCGAAATTCCGTTATCGTCAAGAAGACAATAAAGTAACGGTTCAAATCGTTGATGAAAATACAGTTCGCATTCTTTGTGACGAGCCAATTCGTGCAATTACACCAGGACAAGCAGTTGTTTTCTATGATGGAGATGAGTGCTTAGGCGGTGCTACAATTGATGAAGTGTACCGTAGCGGTAAGAAATTGGATTATTTAGGATAAAACGAGAAGCCTCTGCCGATTCGCGGTTAGAGGTTTCTTTTACATAAAGCGAATTTTCGTTCGCTTGGAAAATACATTCTTTGTTATAATTTGTTGTAGAGGTGAAGGACATGTCAAACAAACTTGAAACAGGTATTCAATATATGCAAGAAGGAAACTGGGAAGAAGCTGCTAAAAATTTCACAGAAGCAATCGAAGAAAATCCGAAAGATGCGCTTGGATACATTAATTTTGCGAACTTATTAGATGTACTAGGTGATAGTGAAAGAGCAATTTTGTTTTATAAACGTGCATTAGAGTTAGATGATAAATCTGCTGCTGCTTATTATGGATTAGGAAACGTATATTACGGTCAAGAGCAATTTGCAGAGGCTAAAGCTGTATTTGAACAGGCGATGCAAGCTGGATTACAATCAGCTGATGTAACATTTATGCTAGGTATTACACATGTGCAACTTGGAAATGATCGTCTTGCGCTGCCATTTTTACAAAGAGCAACAGAATTAGATGAAAACGATGTAGAAGCTGTGTTCCAGTGCGGACTTTGCTTTGCACGTTTAGAACATATTCAAGAGGCGAAACCTTATTTTGAAAAGGTATTAGAAATGGATGAAGAGCATGCAGATGCGTATTATAATTTAGGTGTTGCGTACGTATTTGAAGAAAATAACGAAAAGGCTCTTGCTTTATTTAAGAAAGCAACTGAAATTCAACCAGATCACTTTTTAGCGGGTAATGGTGTTCGTTTATTAGAGCAAGAAGCTGAATAAGATGAAAATATAGTTTAATGGGTAGTTATCCCTCATCTAAAAAGGTGGGGGATGTACTGCTCATTAAAGTGAAATGAAACCGGAAAGGAGAGGAAGAATGGGAAATCAACATGCAATGGATTTGTTTGAGGAAGAGAAAAAGTTTATAAAAGCGCAAGTTCTTCATACCATTTTCCACAACGAAGAAAACCTCTATTCCGTTGTCAGTATGAAAGTCATTGAAACGAATGAAACGTACGACGAAAAAAAAGTGATGATAAACGGTCATTTTCCCCGCATGCATGAAGATGAAGTGTTTACATTGACAGGGCATTTTAAAGACCATCCGAAGTATGGGAAACAATATTTGGTTGAAACGTTTAAGAAAGAATTACCGCAAACAAAAGCTGGTATGGTGCAATATTTAGCGAGTGATTTATTTAAAGGGATCGGAAAGCGTACAGCTGAAAAAATTGTGGACCATCTCGGGGAACATGCCATTTCTAAAATTATGGATGATCCTGATGCGCTAAATGGTGTTGTCAACAAACAAAAAGCTCAGGAAATATATGAGACGATTGTTGAACATCAAGGGCTAGAGAAAGTAATGAGCTTTTTAAATGGCTACGGTTTTGGAACGAAGCTTTCTATTAAGATTTACCAACAATATAAAGAGATGACATTAGAAGTGATCCGTAAGAATCCATATCAGCTTATTGAAGAAGTGGATGGTATTGGATTTGGAAGAGCGGATGATATAGGACGTGCGTTAGGGATATCCGGTAATCATGATGATCGTGTACGTGCGGGATGTTTTTATACGTTAGAAAATGTATCATTACAACTTGGTCACGTTTATATGGGGAAAGATCAACTCGTAAGAGAAACGATGTCACTTTTAAATAATCAAGAAGGAAGAGTGACAGAGGAAGATATTGTAGGTTGCGTTGAAATGATGCAAAGTGAAGGGAAAGTTATCATAGAAGAAGAACGAGTGTATTTAGCTTCGTTATTCTACTCTGAAAAAGGTGTTGTAAAGTCTATCCGCAGGCTCATGAATCAAGAGGAAACACCTTCATTTCCTGAAGCAGAAGTGTTAAAGACGTTAGGTCAAATTGAAGAACAACTGAATGTGCAGTATGCACCATTTCAGCAAGAAGCAATTCAAACGGCACTTCATAAACCGATGATGTTATTGACAGGTGGACCGGGAACAGGGAAGACAACAGTTATTAAAGGAATTGTTGAAATGTATGCATCACTTCACGGGCTATCGTTAAATCCGAATGAATACAGTGATGATAATCCATTTCCGATATTATTAACGGCTCCAACAGGAAGAGCAGCGAAGCGAATGAGTGAATCAACAGGGCTTCCAGCTTGTACAATTCACCGTTTACTTGGTTGGACGCCAGAAGGGTCTTTCCAGCGTAATGAAACGGATCCGGTACAAGGGAAATTACTCATTATTGATGAATTTTCAATGGTTGATATTTGGCTTGCAAATCAGCTGTTTAAGTCATTGCCCACTAATATTCAAGTTATCGTTGTAGGCGATGAAGATCAATTACCATCCGTAGGCCCTGGACAGGTGTTGAAAGACTTATTGAATGCAGGTGCAGTTCCGACAGTAAAGCTTACTGAAATTTATCGTCAAGCGGAAGGCTCATCTGTTATTCAACTTGCCCATGCGATAAAAAATGGAACGCTCCCGCCAGATTTAGCGCAAAATCAAAAAGATCGTTCATTTATCGGGTGTACAGGAGCTCAAATTGTTGAGGTTGTTAAGAAGGTTTGTGACAATGCTAAGACAAAAGGGTTTAGCGCAAGAGATGTACAAGTATTGGCGCCGATGTACCGTGGGCCTGCTGGTATTAATGTACTAAACGAAGCGTTGCAAGAAGTGTTTAATCCGAAAAGGGAAAAGAGTAAAGAAATTGCTTACGGTGATGTTGTATACCGAAGAGGCGATAAAGTATTGCAGCTCGTTAATCAGCCGGAGAGCCAAGTGTTTAATGGTGATATTGGAGAAATTGTTTCGGTGTTTTATGCGAAAGAAAACGTTGAGCAACAAGATATGATTATCGTTTCATTTGATGGAATTGAAGTAACGTATACAAAGCCAGACTTAAATCAAATTACACATGCCTATTGCTGTTCGATTCATAAGTCGCAAGGTAGTGAGTTCCCAATCGTAATCATGCCGATAGTAAAAAGTTACAATCGTATGTTACGTCGTAATTTAATTTATACTGGTATTACAAGAAGTAAGAAGTTCCTTATTATTTGCGGGGAGGAAGCCGCATTCCAGTCTGGTGTAAATCGCCTTGATGATGCAATGCGTCAAACGACTTTAGCGAGTCGCTTGCAAGAATCACAAGGAGAAGTACAGATGGTAACAGTTAATGGTGAAGAAATGGACGTGGAAAACATTTCACCGTATGATTTCATGTAACAAGGTGAAATTATATAGTGAAACTTTCAAACGTATAACGTTGAAAGGCTCCAGCAATGTATAAATGAATGCGGTTTGGACATAATGGCGAATAGAATCTGGGAGACTGTAAGGAGATGAAAGCCATATGTTCATTTGTCCAAATTGCAAAGGGAAAGACATTGGAAAAATAGGTGTCAACCAATTTTATTGCTGGAATTGTTATATCGAATTATCGGTTTCAAAGGGGAAAATCCATACGCATCAAGTAGAAGAAGATGGTTCATTAAGCTCACTTGATGATTTATTTGATGAGAACGAAAGAACGATCGGATAACGAAAAGGGGGATTTACTTTGAATCTACGCAATTCATTAATCGCATTAGGTGTTGGAGCGGCAGCATACCAATATGCTCGCAAGCAAGATGTATTTTCGAAACGCAATATGAAAAAAGCACGTAAGATGATTAAATCTTATCTATAAGCGCAAAAAACTCCCTTCATCATAAGGGAGTTTTTTTATGCACTTGTATGCAAATATAAAAGTCCAATTTCAGAGAAGAGATAGGATAGGCCGTAACATCCAACGCCAAGCATTCCGTAATGAAATAATTGCTTCGCTCTTTCTTTTCGTGAGGAACGAATAAAGAAACCTTTCCAAATACCAAACCCGATACAAACCCATTCAAGAATCATAAAAAGTGCTGATAATACGAGCATAAATAAAACCATTATGAACCCTCCTGATTATATTGTTTCATGATGCATTCTCAGGGGTGGTTGTCCTTTTTATGTTATGTATATGTACGTCTTTACAAAACAGTATGGTCTGGATAAAAAGATTTTAAAACTTTTGCACATAACCTACCCTATTTATTTTCAAAATAAAGGTGGAGGAGGTTTTTCGTGTGAAGAATCTTAAAATTATTTGGATATATCGTTTAGGGTTATTGTTACTCGTATTTCTTTGCTTGCTCGTCTTTTTAAAAATTAAGCCGCTATGGGCACCGATTATTTTTGTATTTAAAGTGGCCATTACACCGTTTCTTATTGCGTGTTTTATTGCGTATTTATTGCATCCTTTAATTGAAAAAATTCATAAGGAAGGGATGCCACGCACACTCGCTATTTTGCTCATTTACATCCTTTTCTTTGGTGGAATTGGTTATGGAATTTATAAAGGAACGCCAGTTGTGATTAAGCAATTACAAGAAATCAATGAACAATTCCCGCATTTTACAAAAATGTATGATTCTTGGATGGATGGCGTTACGGAACAAACAGCGAATTTTCCGTCATTTATTCATGAAAAGGTGAAACAAATTTTTGGTGGGGTAGAAACGAAGATACAGTCACTTTTGAATAAAGTGATGAGCACAGCTCGTGGTGTACTCGATTCGTTACTCATTATTTTCTTAATACCGTTCATTGTATTTTACATATTAAAAGATTACGGTGAGTTTTATCATATCTTTTGGAAACTAGTCCCGAGTAAGTGGCGGAGTACTGGACAAATGCTAGCGAAAGAAATTGATAAGTCACTCGGAAGTTATATTCGAGGACAGTTATTTGTTTGCTTAGTATTAGGGGGCGTATCTGTTCTTTCCTTTTGGTTTATCGGTATGAAATATCCATTATTACTCGGCATTATTATTGGGGTAACGGATATAATCCCGTACTTCGGTCCGATTTTAGGAGCAATCCCGACATTAATGATTGCGGCAACGGTATCAACGAGTTTACTTATTAAGGCGGGAATTACAATTGCTATTTTGCAATTTTTGGAAAGTAACATTTTGTCCCCTTACATCGTTGGTAAGTCGCTTCGTATGCATCCTGTTATTATTATGCTGGCATTACTAGTTGGAGGAGAAGTGGCAGGAATTGTAGGATTACTCATATCAGTTCCAATTTTAGCAGTCATTCGTACAGTGATCGTTCATGTAAGACCTCTTTGGAAAAAAGAAAATGTGTAATAAGAAAGCCCTCTACCTATAAAGGTAGAGGGCTTTCATTATTTTGAGAGTTGCTCGTGTATTTGTTGAACGAGAGAGCTTACATCATTTGTTTGAATATGTTTTATTTTTTTCCATTCATGATCATACATAAAGATAATTTGATTGCTGAAAAGGCGCTTTTGTTCTTTTAGGTCAGAAATTTTTTCGAAAGAGTACTCCTCAAATAATGGATTCTTACTTACATCTGGTCCATAAAAGAAGAGCCGTTTGTTCGTTAAAATTAACAGCCCTGGCCTTGTGACGGAGCGATAAATAAATATATCTAATGAACATGCTACGTAAAATAATATTGTTTCGTCAGTCATTAATATAGTTTTGGCTTTGCTTAATAAGGTTGTCATTGTAATCGCTCCTTTATTGTTGATAATTTAATTATAACAAAAATATAATATTCAGAAAAATTTGTAGAGGTAGTACAATTTGTTAATACATGCATAATATATGAAAAGGCTGTTAAGAATGACTAGTAGAATAGCTATGATTAATAAGCAATTGATATAATATAAATGATTATCTACATTGACAAACTTAAGAGAATTCTATTATATTTAGTCATATAATACATTAAATCAATGACGGAACAAGTACGTTACAGTCCATTTATAGAGAGAAGCTTCCATATGGCTGAAAGAAGCTTTAAATGAAGGGTAACAGAAAGCTAATCCTGAGAGCAGCTAATCACTGCCGTTTTGCCACGTTACGGCACCATGAGGTGATGAGTTGATTGTTATAGTAATCAATTCATAATTAGGGTGGTATCGCGAGTTAACTCTCGTCCCTTTTATAGGGGCGGGAGTTTTTTATATTTAAGGAGGAAAATACAATGAAACAACTAACAGGCGCACAAATTCGTCAAATGTTTTTAGACTTTTTCCAAGAAAAAGGACATGCAGTAGAACCTAGTGCATCACTAGTTCCACATGAGGATCCATCTCTTTTATGGATTAACAGTGGTGTAGCAACGTTAAAAAAATATTTTGATGGACGTGTAATCCCGCAAAATCCACGTATTACAAATGCTCAAAAATCAATTCGTACAAACGATATTGAAAACGTAGGGAAAACAGCTCGTCACCATACATTCTTTGAAATGTTAGGGAACTTCTCAATCGGTGATTACTTTAAAGAAGAAGCAATTACTTGGGCTTGGGAGTTCTTAACGAGCGACAAATGGATCGGATTCGATAAAGAATTACTTTCAGTTACAATCCATCCAGAAGATGAAGAAGCATTCACAATTTGGAATGAGAAAATGGGTGTTCCAAAAGAGCGCATCATCCGTTTAGAAGAAAACTTCTGGGATATCGGTGAAGGACCAAGTGGACCGAATACAGAGATTTTCTATGACCGCGGAGAAGCTTACGGTAATGACTTTAGTGACCCAGAATTATATCCAGGCGGAGAAAATGAGCGTTACTTAGAAGTATGGAACCTTGTATTCTCTCAATTTAACCATAATCCAGATGGTTCATATACACCACTCCCTAAGAAGAACATCGATACAGGGATGGGTCTAGAGCGTATGACATCTATCGTTCAAGATGTACCTACAAACTTTGACACAGACTTATTCATGCCGATGATTGGTGCAACAGAATCAATCTCTGGTGAGAAGTATCGTAATGGTGACTTAGAAAAAGATATGGCGTTTAAAGTAATTGCTGACCATATCCGTACAGTAACATTTGCTGTTGGTGACGGTGCTCTTCCATCTAACGAAGGCCGTGGTTATGTATTACGTCGTTTATTACGCCGCGCTGTTCGTTATTCGAAGAAATTAAATATCAACCGTCCATTCATGTTTGAATTAGTGCCGGTTGTTGGAGAAGTAATGAAAGACTTCTACCCAGAAGTACTTGAGAAGAAAGATTTCATCGCAAAAGTTGTGAAAAACGAAGAAGAGCGTTTCCACGAAACACTTCATGATGGTGAAGCAATTTTAGCTGAAGTTATCGCAAAAGCAAAAGAAGAAAAAACAACTGTTATTTCTGGAGTAGATGCGTTCCGTCTATATGACACATACGGTTTCCCTATTGAATTAACAGAAGAATATGCAGAAGAAGCTGGTATGACAGTTGATCAAGAAGGCTTTGAAAATGAAATGGAAAAACAACGTGAGCGCGCACGTGCTGCTCGTCAAGACGTTGACTCTATGCAAGTTCAAGGCGGTGTCCTTGGAGAAGTGAAAGTAGCGAGTGAGTTCGTTGGTTACGGTACAGTTGCAACAGAAAGTAACGTTGTTGCACTTGTGAAAAACGGCGAATACACAGACAGCTTACAAGCTGGCGAAGAAGGACAATTAATGCTTGATGTAACACCATTCTATGCTGAGAGCGGTGGACAAATTGCAGACCGTGGTTACCTTCTTGCTGACGGCGTGAAAGTTCTTGTAAAAGACGTACAAAAAGCACCAAACGGCCAAAACTTGCACAAAGTTGTTGTTGAAGAAGGTACATTAACGAAAGATGCTGCTGTGAAAGCAATCATTGATACAAAGAACCGTAGTAGCGTTGTGAAAAACCATACAGCAACTCACTTACTACACCAAGCGTTAAAAGACGTACTTGGAACGCACGTAAACCAAGCGGGTTCTCTTGTAACTTCTGAACGTTTACGCTTTGACTTCTCTCACTTCGGTCAAGTACAAGCTGACGAATTAGAAAAAATTGAGCGTATCGTAAACGAGAAAATTTGGGAAAGTATTGATGTTGAGATTTCTCAAAAAGCAATTGAAGAAGCGAAAGAAATGGGCGCAATGGCATTATTCGGTGAAAAATACGGTGATGTTGTACGCGTTGTACAAGTTGGCGATTACAGCTTAGAGCTTTGCGGTGGCTGTCACGTTGATAACACAGCTTCTATCGGTATTTTCAAAATCGTTGCTGAGTCTGGTATCGGTGCAGGAACTCGTCGTATTGAGGCGGTAACTGGTAAGTCTGCATACGAATTAATGAACGATCAAGTAGGTTTATTAAAAGAAGCAGCAGGAAAAATGAAAACAAATCCGAAAGATATTTTAACAAGAGTGGATGGTTTATTTGCTGAAGTAAAACAACTTCAAAAAGAAAACGAATCTCTTGCAGCAAAATTAAGCAATATTGAAGCTGGAAACTTAACTGATTCAGTAATGACAGTTGATGGTGTGAACGTATTAGCAGCAAAAGTAAATGTTGCAGATATGAACAACTTACGTACGATGATGGATGACCTAAAAAATAAATTAGAATCTGCAGTTGTCGTATTAGCGTCTGTAAATGATGATAAAGTAAACATCTTAGCTGGCGTAACGAAAGATTTAATTAGCCAAGGATACCATGCTGGTAAACTTGTGAAAGAAGTAGCTTCTCGCTGTGGCGGTGGCGGTGGTGGCCGTCCTGATATGGCACAAGCGGGCGGTAAAAACCCAGCGCAAGTTGAGGAAGCTTTAGCATTTGTACAAGAGTACGTTAAATCTGTTTCAAAATAAAGAGATAGTAGTGTACAATGGTAGGGAGAGGAGAAGTTCTTCTCCCTATACTTACTATATAAGTGAGGTGCTTGAAATGGACGGTTTTGATAAAACAATGAAGTTTAGCATTCAAGATGAAAAACAGAGTGTCCATGTTAATGATGTACTTTTAACTGTGTATGATGCACTTCAAGAAAAAGGTTATAATCCGATTAACCAAATCGTCGGTTATTTATTAAGTGGAGACCCAGCATACATACCTCGCCATAAAGATGCACGCAGCATCATTCGCAAGCTTGAACGTGATGAGTTAATTGAAGAGCTTGTGAAGTCTTACTTGAAACATCATCGTGAGGAGTAGTTTATGCGGATATTAGGTTTAGATGTAGGTACAAAAACAGTCGGAGTTGCAATGAGCGACGAAATGGGCTGGACAGCGCAAGGACTGGAAACAATCAGGATTAACGAAGAACGAGGCAACTTTGGTTTTGACCGTATTTCTGAGTTAGTAAAGCAGTACAATGTGGACAAAATAGTAGTAGGTTTACCTAAAAATATGAATGGTACAATTGGCCCACGTGGTGAAGCGTGCCAACAATTTGCAGAAAACCTACGAGAGCTGTTACAATTAGACGTTGTAATGTGGGACGAGCGTTTGTCGACGATGGCAGCGGAACGTCTGCTCATTTCAGCTGATGTAAGCCGTAAGAAGCGAAAGCAAGTAATCGATAAGATGGCTGCAGTCGTAATCTTACAAGGATTTTTAGATAGTAAATAAGAGGTGACCAAAATGGAAGAAAATCAAATTACAATTGTAGACGAAAAAGGTAACGAACATTTATGTGAAATTATTTTCACTTTTGATGCTGAAAAATTTGGCAAAAAATCATACGTAGTCTTCTCTCCAATCGGTGAAGTAGACGAAGATGGAGACCCAATTTATGACGCAATGGCTTATGAGCAAAATGAAGAAGAGGGCGGAAGTTTACTTCCAATCGAATCTGAAGAAGAGTGGGAAATGGTACAAGAAATGTTCAACACTCTAGCTGATGAGGAAGAAGCTGAATAATAAGTACTGAAAAGATGGACGACATATAGTCCATCTTTTTTTATATGTAAAATGAAAGATTTTTTGTCGAAACCTTGCAATCCTTTGTAGTATAATGAGACGGATTGTAGAAAAATAAAATGTCTATCTAAAAAAGATAAATAAATTTATTGTGTTTTTATGTCGTGTTGTATAGAAAGATATACATGCGGTCTACAATTTAATTAAGGAGGAAGAGTGTTGATAGAGAATCAAGTGAAAAAGAAGCGTAGACGTCTTTTTTTATTTTCGATTATTGCACTGCTTTTAGTTTGTGGTTCAGTCTATGCGTATATTTCATCCGCATTAGGACCAGTTGATAGCGGGAATAAAAAAGAGATTGAAGTAGAAATTCCCAAGGGGTCATCTACTAGTAAAATTGGTGAGATTTTAGAAGAAAAAGGTGCTGTGAAAAACGGTACAGTTTTTAGTTTTTATACAAAGGCTAAATCGAAAAATTTACAAGCGGGTACATATTTATTAAATCCTTCAATGAGTGCCTCAGATGTGATTGAACAAATGTCATCTGGTAACGTTCATCGTCCAGCTCTTTATAAAGTGACGATAAAAGAAGGTGCGCAAGTAACTGAAATTGCAGAAACGGTTGCAAACGAATTAAAGTGGAATAAAGATGATGTTGTACGTCAATTAAACGATAAAGCATTTATTCAAAAAATGCAGCAAAAGTATCCGAAGTTATTAACGGATAAAATCTTTGATAGCAATATTAAATATCCATTAGAAGGTTATTTATATCCTGCGACGTATTCTTTCTATAAAAAAGATACGACGTTAGAAGAAATCGTAATTCCAATGCTTGAGAAAACGAATGCAATCATTGTTCAAAACGAGGCAAAAATGAAAGCGAAAAACTGGGATGTTCATCAGCTTTTAACATTGTCTTCACTTATTGAAGAAGAGGCAACAGGCTTTACAGATCGTCAAAAGATCTCTAGTGTCTTTTACAATCGTTTAGCGAAAGGTATGCCACTGCAAACTGATCCAACGGTATTATATGCACTTGGAAAGCATAAACAACGTGTATTATACGAAGATTTAAAGATAAACTCACCATACAATACGTATGTTGTGAAAGGATTGCCAGTTGGTCCAATCGCAAACTCGGGTAAACATTCAGTGGAGGCGGCGTTAGAACCTGCGCAAACAGATTATTATTATTTCTTAGCTGCACCAACTGGTGAAGTGTACTATGCGAAAACATTAGACGAGCATAATGCATTAAAGCAAAAATATATTACGAAAAAACAGTGAAATGGGGAGGGATAGCGAAAAAGGTCGCACATCCCTCTTTTTTATGGTAAAATATATCGGGTTAAAAACTGGCAGAAGAATCGTTTTTAATATCAAAACGGGACGTACAAGCTAAGGGTGAAAATGGCTTGTATTTTTATTGCATTCTATGTGTGAAAAGACGTCATAGAGGCACTTCTCCATGTAAATAAGGAGGACCATTATGGAGGATGCAGTTAACGAGTACCTATTATCATTTATTGATCCGAAAGATAAATTAATTCTTGAAATGGAAGACTATGCGAAAGAAAATCATGTGCCGATTATGGATCGACTTGGAATGGAATTTATGTTGCAATTTTTACGTTTAATTGGACCAAAAAGTATTTTAGAGCTTGGTACAGCAATTGGTTATTCTAGTATTCGTATGATGCAAGCTATTCCAAATTCTCGTATTGTGACAGTTGAACGCAATCGCGAGCGATATGAAAAAGCACTTGAATATATAGAACGTTCACCAGTTAAAGAACGTATTTCCGTTATTTACGGTGATGCGTTAGAAACGGGCGAGCAAGTAGAAGAACATGGAACATTTGACGTTATTTTTATTGATGCAGCAAAAGGACAATATCGTCGCTTTTTTGACTTATATGAACCGTTATTAAATCCTGGTGGCGTAATTATTTCAGATAATGTTATGTATCATGGGCTTGTAACGACAAAAGAGAAAATTGAAAACAGACGTACACGTGGTTTAATCCGTCGTATTAAGACGTACAATGAATGGCTTATGAATCATGAAGGATATGATACAACGATTTTCCCAATTGGTGATGGAGTAGCTGTTAGTAAAAAGAGAGGGTGACCAAGGTATGAAGAAACCTGAATTGTTAGTAACGCCAAAAGCAGTGGCGGATATTGAACCTCTTGCGAAAGCAGGAGCTGATGCGGTAATGATCGGTGAGCAAAAGTTCGGTTTACGTTTAGCAGGGGAATTTTCACGTGAAGATGTGAAACAAGCTGTGAAGATTGCACATGAAAATGGTGTGAAAGTATACGTAGCAATGAACGCCATGTTTCACAATGATAAAGTAGATGAATTAACAGATTATGTTGCATTTTTAAACGAAGTAAGTGTAGATGCAATTGTTTTCGGAGATCCAGCAGTATTAATGGCGGTCCGAGAAGTAGCGCCAAATATGCAATTGCACTGGAATACAGAAACAACAGCAACTAACTGGTTTACTTGTAACTACTGGGGACAAAGGGGAGCAAAACGTGCTGTATTAGCTCGTGAGCTTAGCTTAGATGAAATTGTTGAATTAAAAGAAAATGCTGAAGTGGAACTTGAAGTACAAATTCACGGTATGACTTGTATGTTCCAATCGAAGCGTTCATTAGTAGGAAACTACTTTGAGTACCAAGGACGTAATCTTGACATTGAAAAGAAAAAATATGAAGAGAATATGTTCCTATATGACCCAGAGCGTAACAATAAATATCCAATTTATGAAGATGAAAATGGCACTCACATTATGAGTCCAAACGATATTTGTTTCATCGATGAGTTAGAAGAGCTAATTGATGCTGAAGTCGCTAGCTTAAAAATTGATGGTGTACTAAAAAGCTCTGCATACATTATTGAGGTAACGAAGAAATATCGTAAAGCAATTGATTTATGTGTAGAAGATCGTGATGCGTATTATGACGTGAAAGACGATTTATATAAAGAGATAGAAGAAATGCAACCAGTGAATCGTCCGTTAGACACGGGATTCTTCTTTAAAGAGACGGTTTACTAAACGAGGAGGGTGTAGGAAATGACTGTACAAGAAATTTCACGAGTAGTCGATGGCAAACGCGTTATTGTGAAGAAACCTGAACTGTTAATCCCTGCGGGTAACTTAGAAAAATTAAAAGTAGCTATCCATTACGGGGCAGATGCTGTATATTTAGGTGGACAAGAATTTGGTCTTCGTTCGAATGCAGGTAACTTTACACTGGAGGATATGGCAGAAGGTGTTGAATTTGCAAAGAAATATGGAGCAAAAATATATGTAACAACAAATATCTTTGCACATAATGAAAATATGGACGGGCTAGAGGAATATTTAAAAGGGATTGAAAAAGCTGGCGTGACGGGAATTATCGTTGCTGATCCGCTTATTATTGAGACTTGTAAACGTGTAGCGCCTTCTGTTGAAGTGCATTTAAGTACACAACAATCACTATCCAACTGGAAAGCAGCACAGTATTGGAAAGAAGAAGGTTTACATCGTCTTGTATTAGCTCGTGAAGCAAGCTATGAAGAAATGAAAGAAATTAAAGAAAAAGTGGATATTGAAATTGAAGCATTCGTCCATGGTGCAATGTGTATCGCATATTCAGGCAGATGTACGTTAAGTAACCATATGACAGCACGTGACTCTAACCGTGGTGGTTGTTGTCAATCTTGCCGTTGGGACTATGACTTAGTTCAAACAGTATCACAACATAAAGATGCAAAAGAGTTGCCTCTATTCCAAGAAGAAGATGCTCACTTTGCAATGAGTCCAAAAGACTTAAATTTAATTTTATCAATTCCGAAAATGATTGAAATTGGAATTGATAGCTTAAAAGTTGAAGGACGTATGAAATCAATCCATTACGTAGCGACTGTAGCAACAGTATACCGTAAAGTAATTGATGCGTATTGTGCTGATCCGGATAATTTTGAGTTTAAACAAGAATGGTTAGATGAGCTTGATAAATGTGCAAATCGTGATACAGCTCCCGCATTCTTTGAAGGGGTTCCAGGACATCAAGAGCAAATGTTTGGAAATCATAGTAAGAAAACAACGTATGATTTCGCTGGTTTAGTGTTAGATTATAATGAAGAAACGGGCATCGTAACGATTGAGCAACGTAATCATTTCAAACCAGGACATGAAGTGGAGTTCTTTGGACCAGAAATAGAAAACTTTACGCAGACGGTGGAGAAAATTTGGGATGAGGATGGAAACGAATTAGATGCAGCGAGACATCCGTTGCAAATCGTGAAATTCAAAGTGGATCAACCAGTGTATGTGAATAATATGATGCGCAAAAACATACTTCAATAAGAAAGAGTGATAGTCGAATGGGGACGAATAAGCCTGTTGTAATTGGAATTGCTGGTGGTTCGGGATCAGGTAAAACGAGTGTAACGAAAGCGATTTTTGACCATTTTAAAGGTCATTCTATTTTAATCTTAGAGCAAGATTATTATTACAAAGATCAAAGCCATTTACCAATGGAAGAGCGTTTAAAAACAAATTATGATCATCCGCTTGCGTTTGATAATGATCTGTTAATTGAACATTTACAGCAGTTGCTTGCATATGAGCAAATTGATAAGCCTGTATATGACTATACATTGCATACGCGTTCAGAAGAAGTTATTCCAGTTGAGCCGAAAGATGTAATCATTTTAGAAGGAATTCTTATTTTAGAAGACCCACGTCTTTGTGAGTTAATGGACATTAAGCTATTCGTTGATACAGATGCAGATCTTCGTATTTTACGCCGCATGCAGCGTGATATTAAAGAGCGCGGTCGTACGATGGATTCAGTTATTGATCAATACGTAAGTGTTGTACGTCCAATGCACAATCAATTTATTGAGCCTTCTAAGAAATTTGCGGATATTATTATCCCTGAAGGTGGACAAAACCATGTTGCAATTGATATTATGGTGACAAAAATTGCAACAATTCTTGAACAAAAAGTAAATTTGTAATAGCATAGTAAAAGATATACGATAGGAAGGGATTTTTTCCCTTCCTATCGAATACAATGAAACATGCAACCTCATCTATATATAGGTGAGGGCATATTTATATCAACTTTCCATACATATCTTCTTTATATAAAGAAGAATTGGGAATACGGGGTTGTATGTGACAACTCCGCTAGTACAGGCGTGCTAGAAACCTCCGCTATACATATAAGTGGGGGAGTTTTCATATGGAACTCCTCTTTTTTTCGGGGGATTGGTATATAAAAGGAGTGGAAAATATGGCAACAGAAAAAACATACCCTATGACGCAAGAGGGTAAGCAAAAGCTAGAGAACGAACTTGAAGATTTAAAAACGGTAAAACGTAAAGAGGTTGTAGAGCGCATTAAGATTGCACGTAGCTTCGGAGATCTTTCTGAGAACTCTGAGTACGATGCAGCGAAAGATGAGCAAGCGTTCGTAGAAGGACGTATTACACAATTAGAAAACATGATTCGTAACGCAGTTATCATCACAGATAATGGCGAAGAGTCTACAGTTGTTACATTAGGTAAAACAGTAACATTTAAAGAGTTACCAGGTGGAGATGAAGAATCTTACACAATCGTAGGTAGCGCAGAAGCAGATCCGTTTGAAGGAAGAATTTCTAACGATTCTCCAATTGCAAAAAGCTTATTAGGTAAGCAAATTGGTGAGAAGGTAGCAATCCAAACTCCAGGTGGAGAAATGCAAGTAGAGATTATCTCTGTAAAATAATAAAAAATCACTCGTGTAAAAGCGAGTGATTTTTTTATTTGTATAAAAGATGAAACACTCCGTCCAAACTATAATAGACGAGGTGTTTTTTTATGAAAATAAAACGGAGAATTACAATTGTTTTAATTTGTTTTATAGGTGTCATGTTTATTTTACTTTGTCGTTTAATTCAAATACAAATTATAGATACAGAATCATTTACAGACCGTAAGATAAATTTAATTGAAAAAAGTGTTACACAACGGACGCAGTCCATTACGGTAGATGATGGACGAGGCCATTTTATAGATCGGAACGGTAAGGAAATAGGTGAGAAAAAGTATCCTGTTTTAATTGTTTTTCCATTTCTACAAATAAAAAATGACATGTTAGAGAAAATTGCGCATATCATTGGTGTGTCGAGACAAGAGATTGAAAGTCAAATGAAAGACAAGAAAAGTGCATTTATCATGCAAAGGGGAAATGGTCCATTTCACTTGGCACGAGAGCAGATGGAGAAGGTGAATCAATTAAATGTATTAGGTATTGTAGCAGCTGAAGTTCGTTTACGGCAAACTGACAGGGTGAATCATTTAATTGGCGATGTGGGGGAGAATGAACGAGAATTTGAAAAACGATACGGAGAAGTAAGAAATATTTCAAGGCAAACGCCAATTGGCATTTCAGGATTGCAGCAATCATTTGATGAATTTCTTTTGACCGATGGAGAGGCAAAAGTATTGTATCAAGTGGACCGACAAGGAGAACCGATTTTTGGAAAACAAGCGAAATATACTGCGCCTGGAAATCCATTTTATCCGGTGACGATTCAAACTACTTTACATAACGGATTACAGCAAAAAGCAGAAGAAGTGGTTGAAGCAAGCGAAATAAAGAAGGGAGGACTAGTATTACTTGATGTAAAGAAAAATGAAATTTTAGCGATGGTCAGTAAACCGTCTGTACAGGTGAAGGATGAGCGTTTATATACAACTACACTTGAAAATCAAATGTTAACACCACATTTTCCCGGTTCTGTTTTTAAAACAATAGTGGCAGCAGCAGTGATTGATCAAAATGAAAATGTGTTGAATCGTACATTTAATTGTAATCAAGATTTATATGGTGAAGACCACCCGCAAGTTATGATGGGTACACTTAGTTTTAAAGAGAGCTTTGCTAGAAGCTGTAACAGGACATTTTCAGAGTTAGGTAATGAGCTAATACAAAAGGATAAGATGGTGTTAGAAACTTACATAGCAGCGTTAGGAGCCGCTGGTAAGGTTGGATGGAAAGGTTCTGTATTTCATACAACTCATTTTGAGCAAATGCCAGAGGAGAAGAAGGTTACGATTTGGGGAAGTGAAGGAAATAAGAATAGTAAAAAGGCGGTAGCGCAAACAGCAATTGGACAGAAAGATGTACGTATATCACCTCTAGCGATTGCAAATATGATGGCGACGATTGCTAGGGATGGAGAAAAGATGGAAGTGAAAGCTGTAGAAAAAATAATATATAAAAATGGAACGGACTTTTATACATTTGAAGACCATACATTAGGTGGAAAACAGCTTTCGTATGAAGCGGTGAAAACATTACAAGAGTTATTAAGGGGCGTTGTAACAACAGAGAAAGGAACAGGAGCCGCATTCAGGTCGTTGCCACTAAGTGTCGCCGGAAAATCTGGGACAGCGCAAACAGGAAAAGGGGCGAAAGTGAATCGTTGGTTTGCAGGTTATTTTCCATATGAAAATCCAAGATATGCTTTAGTTGTCGTGGATATAGAAACGAATAGCAGTGAAAATAAAGTTACACCTATTTTCAAAGCTATCGTAGAATCAATCTATCGATTAGAGAATGAAAAGTAATCTTGCAATTCATAGTGAAATGTTTTCATTTCGTGAAAATATTATTGTAAATGTTCAACCTTTCTAGATTTAATGTTACAATAGCAAGTATGAAAAACTGCATGGAGGTTTGAAGAATGGCAGGAGGATCTAGATTCCAACAGAAACAACAAAAACGTCGTCAAAACGGTGTTTTAAATATTGCAATTGCAATTGTATTAATATTAGTAGCTATTGTATCATATCAATTGTTTGTTCCTGAAAGAAAAGAACAAGCGTCTTCTAGTGATAAAAAAGTAGCTCAGCAAACAACGAAAGAGAATAAGGCTGAGAAAGCTAAAGGCAAAGAAGAGACGAAGAAGAACGAGCAAGATAAGGCAGATGCTAAGAAGCAGGAAGAAGAGAAGCAAAAGGCTGAAGAAGAACAGAAAAAAGCTGAAGAAGAAGCGAAAGCTAACGAGAAAGTATCAGCTGAAAAAACACAGCCAAAGGCAACTGACGCTTATACGAAACCTTCTTGGAAGCCAGTAGGTACAGAGCAAGGTGCAACACCTGCGATGACGTTTAAAAAAGGTACAGCAGATTGGAATGAGATGAATCAAGCTATTTCAGCTGCAATTGACGTTCCAGTAGAGCAATTAATTATCCATAGAATTGGAAATAACGGTAAGAATAAAGCTTACGGTAACGTACAAGATAAACAATCAGGCAAAAAATATTATGTGAATATTGATTGGGTAGACAATGAGGGCTGGAAACCAGTACTTGTTCAAACTCTAAACTAAAAAAGAGAAGCTCCTTAGGGGCTTCTCTTTTTTAGTTAGCGTAATTTCTTTAATTTAAAATGAACAACCGCGCTATAATATGGTCTTTTGCTTTCGGGATCCATAACCATTTGATGCGAGATGTGATGAACTTCAAGCATAAGTGCTTTATTATTATCGATTTGTTCACTAATTTTTCGTTCCAAAGAAGCTAAGTCTCCTGCTTCGAAAAACTCTACTTTATCTTCTAACATTTCAAAGGTAAATGACACGAAGACGACCCCTCTCCTATGTAATCAACTATAGTGTAACAAAGAAAAGAAGGAAATACCATGTACATTTCAATTGACATTTTTGGAAAGAGGGCATATTATACTGATAAAACCGATAAGAAAAAGGGGAATTTTTATGGGTACAGAATTTAATGGTTTATTTGATGAGTGGGCTCATACGTACGACTCATTTGTACAAGGCGAAGATATACAATATAAAGAAGTTTTCGCCCGTTATGAGGACATTCTAGAGGATGTAGTTAACAAGTCATTTGGTAATGTATTAGAATTTGGTGTTGGTACAGGTAATTTAACAAATAAATTATTACTTGCTGGCCGCACAGTTTACGGTATAGAACCGTCACGTGAAATGCGTATGATTGCAAAAGAGAAATTACCGCAAGAGTTTTCCATTACAGAAGGTGATTTTCTTTCGTTTGAAGTCCCAAATTCAATTGATACCATAGTAAGCACCTATGCATTTCATCATTTAACAGATGATGAAAAAAATGTAGCGATTGCGAAGTATAGTCAATTGCTAAACAAAGGTGGTAAAATAGTGTTTGCTGATACGATATTTGCAGATCAAGATGCATATGATAAAACTGTTGAAACAGCAAAACAAAGAGGTTTCCATCAGTTAGCAAACGATTTGCAAACGGAATACTATACACGTATTCCGGTCATGCAGTCTATTTTTGAAAACAATGGCTTCCATGTAACCTTTACGAGATTAAATCATTTCGTTTGGGTAATGGAGGCAACTAAGCAATAGAAAGAGGGATTAGATTGAGAATTGCTGTAATTGGAGCAATGGAAGAAGAAGTACGTATTTTACGTGACAAATTAGAACAAGCAGAAACAGAAACGGTTGCGGGTTGTGAATTTACGAAAGGACAATTAGCAGGACATGAAGTAATCTTGTTAAAGTCTGGTATTGGTAAAGTAAATGCAGCGATGTCAACGACAATTTTATTAGAAAGATATAAGCCTGAAAAAGTAATTAATACTGGTTCAGCTGGTGGCTTCCATCATTCTCTAAATGTTGGAGATGTAGTTATTTCAACAGAAGTTCGTCATCATGACGTAGATGTAACCGTATTTAACTATGAGTATGGTCAAGTACCAGGAATGCCGCCTGGATTCAAAGCTGATGAAGCATTAGTTGCATTAGCTGAGAAATGTATGCAGGCAGAAGAAAATATTCAAGTTGTAAAAGGTATGATTGCAACAGGTGATTCATTTATGAGTGATCCGAACCGTGTTGCAGCAATTCGTGATAAATTTGAAGATCTTTATGCAGTAGAAATGGAAGCAGCAGCTGTTGCACAAGTATGCCACCAATATGAAGTTCCGTTTGTTATTATTCGTGCACTTTCTGATATTGCTGGTAAAGAATCAAATGTTTCATTTGATCAATTTTTAGATCAAGCAGCTCTTCATTCTACAAACTTTATCGTAAAAGTACTAGAAGAGTTAAAGTAATGTAACAAAAAGGCAACTGTCTCATATAAAGAAAATACATACAGTTGCCTTTTCTTTATTGGCAAATAAGGGGGAGAACACGATGAATGTATATCGTGGAGTTCATGAGTTGATTGGTCATACACCAATTGTAGAAATTACTCGTTTTTCACTTCCAGAAGGGGTCCGTTTATTTGCAAAGCTTGAATTTTATAACCCAGGTGGAAGCGTTAAGGACCGTTTAGGAAGAGAATTAATCGAAGATGCACTAGAAAAAGGGCTTGTTACCCAGGGTGGAACAATTATTGAACCGACTGCTGGAAATACTGGTATTGGACTGGCACTTGCAGCGTTACAACATGATTTACGCGTTATTGTTTGTGTACCAGAGAAATTTAGTATTGAAAAACAAGAATTAATGAAAGCACTAGGCGCAACGGTTGTGCATACACCAACTGAGCAAGGAATGACCGGTGCAATTGCGAAAGCAAAAGAATTAGTAAATGAAATACCGAATTCGTACTCTCCAAGTCAGTTTGCGAATGAAGCAAACCCGCGTGCTTATTTCAAAACACTAGGTCCTGAACTTTGGTTGGCACTGAACGGAGAGATTAACATATTTGTTGCTGGAGCAGGAACTGGTGGTACATTCATGGGGACTGCATCTTATTTGAAAGAAAAAAATGTAGATATAAAAACGGTTATTGTGGAACCAGAAGGGTCCATTTTAAATGGTGGTAAAGCTGGTTCGCATGAAACAGAAGGGATTGGCCTTGAATTCATCCCACCATTTTTGAAAACATCTTATTTTGATGAAATTCATACAATTTCTGATCGAAATGCATTTTTACGAGTGAAGGAATTAGCCCAAAAAGAAGGACTGCTTGTTGGGAGCTCGTCAGGAGCAGCATTTCATGCAAGTTTACTTGAAGCAGAGAAAGCGGCGCCAGGTACAAACATTGTAACGATTTTTCCTGATAGTAGTGAGCGCTATTTAAGTAAAGACATATACAAAGGATGGGAATAAAAAATGAGAGCAAAGACAAAGTTAATTCATGGTATTCGCATAGGAGAACCTTCAACTGGATCTGTAAATGTACCGATTTATCAAACAAGTACGTACAAACAAGAAGCAGTTGGTAAGCATCAAGGATATGAATATTCACGTACAGGAAACCCAACACGTGCAGCTTTAGAAGAAATGATTGCTGTATTAGAAAACGGTCATGCTGGTTTTGCATTTGGTTCAGGAATGGCTGCTATTACAGCTACAATTATGTTGTTCTCAAAAGGTGACCACGTTATTTTAACAGATGATGTGTATGGTGGAACGTACCGCGTTATCACAAAAGTATTAAACCGCTTCGGTATTGAGCATACATTTGTAGATACAACAAATCTAGAGGAAGTTGTAGAAGCAATTCGTCCAAACACGAAAGCGATTTATGTGGAAACACCAACGAACCCATTACTGAAAATTACTGATATTAAGAAAATATCTACTCTTGCTAAAGAGAAAGATTTATTAACAATTATCGATAATACATTCATGACGCCATATTGGCAGTCGCCGATTTCTTTAGGAGCAGACATTGTACTTCATAGTGCAACGAAATATTTAGGAGGTCATAGTGACGTAGTTGCAGGCCTAGTAGTTGTAAATAGCCCGCAATTAGCAGAAGACCTTCACTTTGTACAAAACTCAACAGGAGGCATTCTTGGCCCGCAAGATAGCTTCTTACTACTTCGTGGTTTAAAAACATTAGGAATTCGAATGGAAGAGCATGAAACGAATTCACGTGCAATTGCTGAGTTTTTAAATAACCATCCAAAAGTAAATAAAGTATATTATCCAGGTCTTGCATCACATCAAAACCATGAATTAGCAACAGAACAAGCAAATGGATTTGGTGCTATTATCTCATTTGATGTAGATAGTGAAGAAACATTAAATAAAGTACTAGAGAAATTACAATACTTTACACTTGCTGAAAGTTTAGGAGCAGTAGAAAGTTTGATTTCTATCCCATCTCAAATGACACATGCATCAATCCCAGCAGATCGCCGCAAAGAATTAGGAATTACAGATACATTAATTCGTATTTCTGTCGGTATTGAAGACGGTGAAGATTTAATTGAAGATTTAGCACAAGCGTTAGCATAATAAAAATGCACTGCTTATATAGGCAGTGCATTTTTATTATGTTATTTTGTGAAAAAATTCACAAAATAGACATACACAAATGAAATAGTTTCATGTATATTAAGTTCATGAAGTGTTACTCACGAACAAACTTGTGAAATATTTCACAAACAATGAGGTTCATGTAGGAAAGCAACTCTATTTTTTTGCGCTAATCGGGACTTATTATGACCTACAGGGTCTTATTTAGTCCACGGTAGCAGAATAGGAGGAATTTACATGGTAGTCAAAGAGAAAGTTGTAAATGAAATGCAGGAAGTAAAAGAGATGATTGATACGTTAGTGAATAACGGTCAAAAGGCCTTACAAGCATTAGAAAGTTTTACACAAGAGCAAATTGACAACATTGTTCATGAAATGGCATTAGCAGGTGTTGATCAACATATGCCGCTTGCGAAGTTGGCTGTTGAAGAAACGGGTCGTGGTGTATATGAAGATAAATGTATTAAAAATATTTTTGCTACCGAATATATTTGGCATAGCATAAAAAAAGATAGAACAGTAGGGATTATTCATGAAGATCCTCATGAAGAAATAATAGAAATTGCGGAACCTGTCGGTGTAGTAGCTGGGGTAACGCCAGTAACGAATCCCACATCGACAACAATGTTTAAAGCATTAATCGCGATAAAAACGAGAAATCCAATTATTTTCGCATTTCACCCTTCAGCACAAAACTGTTCCATTGCAGCGGCGAAAACAGTATACGATGCAGCGGTGAAGGCCGGTGCACCAAAACATTGTATTCAGTGGATTGAAAAACCTTCTGTCGAAGCAACGAAACAATTAATGAACCATGAAGGTGTTGCGCTTGTTTTGGCAACTGGAGGAGCAGGTATGGTGAAATCAGCTTATTCTACTGGAAAACCAGCGCTAGGCGTAGGTCCTGGTAATGTACCATGCTATATAGAGAAATCAGCGCACATAAAACGAGCTGTTAATGATTTAATTTTATCAAAAACATTTGATAACGGTATGATTTGTGCATCAGAACAAGCAATCATTGTAGACAAGGAAATTTATGATGATGTGAAAACAGAAATGATTGCAAACAATTGCTACTTTGTAACAGAAGAAGAGAGAAGAAAATTAGAAAAGCTTGTTATTAATGAAAATACATGTGCAGTAAATAGTGATATTGTAGGGAAATCCGCACAGTACATTGCCGCATTAGTTGGAATTACTGTGCCTGAAAATACAAAAATGCTTGTAGCTGAAATACAAGGTATCGGAGCAGCATATCCACTATCTCGTGAGAAACTGAGTCCAGTATTAGCTTGTGTAAAAGCAAATTCACTAGAAGAGGGATTTATATATTGCGAAGACATGTTAGACCTTGGTGGCCTAGGACATTCAGCAGTCATTCATTCTACAAGTAAAGAAGTACAAAAGCAATTTGGATTACGTATGAAAGCTTGCCGTCTTATTGTAAACGCCCCTTCATCACAAGGTGGAATCGGTGACATATATAATGGATTTATTCCATCACTTACGCTTGGTTGCGGTTCGTATGGGAAAAACTCAGTTTCTCAAAACGTAACAGCGACGCATTTATTAAATATAAAAAGGTTGGCAAATAGAAAAAAGAATATGCAGTGGTTCAAATTGCCACCAAAAATTTATTTTGAAAAACATGCGACAGCATATTTAGCAAATATGCCTAACATTTCACGTGCATTTATTGTAACGGATCCAGGAATGGTTGAGCACGGATATGTAGATACGGTTACGCATTATTTACGTAAACATGCAAATGATGTAAAAGTTGAAGTTTTCTTTGAGGTCGAGCCAGATCCATCAGATGAAACTGTCTTTAAAGGGGCGGAAATGATGAGAAGTTTTAAGCCAGATGTAATTATTGCACTTGGTGGTGGTTCAGCGATGGATGCAGCGAAAGGGATGTGGCTTTTCTATGAGCACCCAGAAACAACATTCTATGGAATTAAACAGAAGTTTTTAGATATAAGAAAACGTACATGTAAATATCCGGAATTAGGGAGTAAGGCACAGTTTGTTGCTATTCCAACAACATCAGGAACAGGATCAGAAGTGACACCATTCGCGGTTATTACAGATAAGAAAAATAATATAAAGTATCCACTCGCAGATTATGAATTAACACCAGATGTAGCAATTGTTGATCCACAGTTTGTAATGACAGTACCACCACATGTAACAGCAGACACTGGTATGGATGTATTAACGCATGCAATCGAGGCGTATGTATCTGTTCTAGCAAATGACTATACAGATGGATTAGCATTAAAGGCCATTGATCTCGTATTTAAATATTTACCAAGAGCATTTAAAGATGGAAATGACGAAGAAGCACGGGAAAAAATGCATAATGCTTCTGCAATCGCAGGGATGGCATTTGCAAATGCTTTCCTAGGTATTAATCACAGCTTAGCACATAAAATTGGACCAGAATTTCATATTCCGCATGGGCGTGCGAATGCAATTCTTATGCCGCACGTAGTTCGCTATAATGCTATTAAGCCAAGAAAACACGCATTGTTCCCAAAATATGAGTACTTTGTAGCTGATGAGCGCTATGCACATATTGCGAGAATGCTCGGGCTTCCAGCAGGTTCAACAGCAGAAGGTGTGGAATCACTCGTCCAAGCAATTATTGAGCTTGGAAAAAGCTTAAATATAAATATGAGTATTGCAGGACAAGGAGTTGCTAAAGACCAATTTGAAGAGGTTGTTGGATTATTAGCAGAAAGAGCTTTTGAAGATCAATGTACAACAGCTAATCCCAAATTACCTCTCATTTCAGAGCTGAAAGAAATTTATATGGAAGCATATAAAGGGGAGTAATGCTTGTGAAAGAGTCGCAATAAAGCGGCTCTTTTTCTTTTGGAAAACATCTCCCAGAATGTCGGTATTTACTTGTCTTTAAGTGTAATAGAATATGATACAGTGAAATGAAGGAGTGAAAATATGATGAAAGAATTACAAGAAAAAATAGCAGATTATACTCGGTTCGGACAAATCCTGCTCGCTGTAAGTACATTGTTAATGGTTGGCTTGTTGATACCGAATGGAGCAAAAGAAGCAATACAATCTTTTGTTATGATGGGGAGCATCGTTATATTTTTAAGTTTATCCTTCTTTTTCTTTCAGCGTGTGAAAGTGATGCGAGACGAGTTAGAGGGAAATGAATGTGAATAATATTAATAAATAAAGCGTTACAAAAAGAAGGAATCTTTTTTGTAACGCTTTTTGTTTTTTCTAGAAAATGTATGCGTTTTATATTGACAATGATAATCCTTATCAATTAAAGTAGAATAGTAGTTAATGATTATCATTATCAGTTAGAGGTGAAAGAATGAAAAAATCTATTACGCTATTCACAGCGATTTTATCTATTTTTTTCTTGTTAATAGGTTGCAATGCAAAGGAAAACGAAAAAGCATCTGCAACAAAAACAGAAAAAGGAAAAGAGAAAATCGAAGTTACCGACCTGTCAGGAAGAAAGGTAACATTCGATAAAGTGCCAGAGAGTTTTGCAACATTAAGTATGGGAGACATGAATATTATTCACGCATTAGGTGGGAAAATAGTAGGTCGTCCGGATGCAAAAATAACGCTTCCAGAGGATATAAAGAAAGTACAAGTAATCGGGAATGCACATCAGCCGAATTTTGAGCAAATTGCTAGCTTAAAACCGGATGTACTTATTGCTAATAATGGGTTCCAAAAGAATGTTCCAACGGTTGAAGGACAAGGAACGAAAGTAATGATTTCTTCTGCAAATTCTGTACAAGATATTCAAAAGAATATTGAATTATACGGAACAATTATGAAGAAAGAGGATAAAGCAAAAGAACTTAACCAAAAGATTAATGATCAAATGAAGACATATGAGAAAAAAAGCGATGTGAAAGCATTGCTAGTGTATGGAGCACCAGGTACTTATTTAGCGGCATTACCAACATCTTTATCAGGTGATATTTTAGAAAAAACAGGCGGGAAAAATATTGCAGCTGAATTTCCGGAAATGAAGGAATATCCGCAATATGCGCAGTTAAGTGTAGAACGTATTATTGAGGCAAATCCAGATGTGATTTATTTAATTACACATGGAGATCCAAGTAGCGTTAAAAAAGCATTTGAAGGCGAAATGATGAAAAATGAAGCGTGGAAAAATTTAGATGCAGTAAAACAAAATCGTGTAGTGATTTTGCCCCCCGACTTATTTGGATCAAATCCGGGAACAAAAGTTACAGAAGCGATGGACTTTATGTATAAAAGTATACAAGATGTAAGGAAATGATACGTATGGAAAGTAGTGAAGTAGTAAGGGAAAAGGAACATCCTTTTGCGAAAAAAAGATGGATAGTAGCAGTTACTTTAGTAGTATTAACGATTTTAGGTCTTTTTTACGGTCTTTTCGCAGGAAGTTTATCCTTTTCATTACGAGATATTCTGATAGGGATACAAGATGAAGATTCGACAGTTCATCGAATTGTATGGGATCTTCGTATACCGAGAGTGCTCGTTGGATTTATAGTAGGAACATGTTTAGCAGCATCTGGTGCCCTGCTACAAGGGGTTATGAGAAACCCTCTTGCAGATCCTGGTATAATCGGGGTTTCATCTGGAGCAGGGCTTGTAGCAATTGTAATTATGATTTTATTCCCTCAGCATATGGCTTTTTTACCGCTCGGAGCATTTTTAGGAGCTTTCATAACGGCGATGGTCATTTATGCTTTATCATGGCAAAAGGGGGCACCACCTTCAAGGATTGTCTTAGTAGGTGTGTCAATCAATGCATTAATTGGTGCAGCCACGTCAGCGTTAATGTTGTTACATAGTGATAAAGTACAATCCGTGTTGCCATGGTTAGCAGGTGGCATTGGTGGTGTAAGTTGGGCACATTTAAACATGATTATTTATTATGCAATATTCGCTATTATATTAGCCTTCTTTGGTATTAAACATATTCGAGTATTAATGCTTGGAGATGAAATGGCGAAATTATTAGGTCATAACGTGGAGAGAAGCCGGTTTTATTTAATAGTCGTAAGTACATTATTAGCTGGAATTGCGGTTAGTGTTTCTGGTCTTATTGGATTTGTCGGTCTTGTCGTACCACATATGTTACGTTTATTAGTTGGAAATGATTATAAATATTTATTGCCATTATCATGTCTTGGCGGAGGGATATTACTTGTTTTCGCGGATGCGATAGCTCGAAGTTGGTTCGATCCAATTGAATTGCCTGTTGGTATTTTATTATCCTTCTTAGGCGGTCCGTTCTTCTTATATTTAATTCATAGAGGAGGAAAACGAAGTGATTTCCGTTAACAAAGTGTTTTACGCACACTCTGAAAGATTTCAAATGCAAAATATGAATGTACATATTAAAGCTGGAGAGGTCGTAAGTTTAATTGGGCCGAATGGATCTGGGAAATCTACTTTGCTTCGTTTAGTGGCAAGACTACTTAAACAAAGCGAAGGGGATATCATTCTAGATGGAAAAAATATTCATACGATGAAAAGTGCCGATGTAGCGAAGCAATTAGCGATGTTACCACAAATGCATGATCATCAATTAGATTTAACAGTGAAAGAATTAATCGAATTTGGAAGAGGCCCTCATAAATCATGGAGCAGTCGCTTAAATAAAGAAGATGAAGAAATTGTTGATTGGGCATTGTCAGTTACAAATCTTGGAGGGTATGAATATCGTCTTTTACAATCTTTATCAGGAGGAGAAAGACAACGTGCCTGGATTGCAATGACGCTAGCACAACGTACAAATGTCTTATTATTAGATGAGCCAACAACCTTTTTGGATATCGTTCACCAATTGGAAGTAATGGAACTTGTGAAACGGTTAAATGAGGAGTTTGGCATGACAATTGTAATGGTTTTACATGATATTAACCAAGCGGCTCAATATAGTGATCGTTTACTTGTATTAAAGCGAGGGCAGCTTCAGTATGACGGTATACCAGAAGAAGTGTTATGTCATGAAATGTTTCAACGTGTGTTCGGCATCGAGGTAGATATTTTTCAAGGAAGCGATAAGCCATTTTTTACACCGAAAAGAATTTCTAAAAGGAGAGAATCGCGATGCGAACAGAAGAACGTATTACCATTGAGTTAGTAAGAGAATTTGTTATGGCAGCTCACGGAGATTTAGAAAAAGTACAAGAACTGTTGGCTGAATCACCAAGCTTACTTCATGCCTCTTACAATTGGGGCGGATCAGATTGGGAAAGTGCGTTAGGAGCAGCGGCACATGTAGGTCGTAAGGATATTGCTCTCTATTTACTAGAAAAGGGTGCTCGAATGGATATTTTCGCAGCCGCGATGCTTGGAGAATTAGAAGTCGTACAAGCTATTTTAGTGGCACAACCAGAGGCATTGCGTGCATCGGGTCCACATGGTATTTCCCTTCTTCAACATGCACGAATGGGTGGAGAAAAAGCGCAGCGTGTGTTTGAGTACTTAACGGTACTCTCTTAATGACCGCAAAGGTTCTTATGTGCGGTAAACTTTTCACTTTCATATAATTGAAAAGTTTACCGCCCGTTAGAACGGGATAAGTATCTAGTATATTTGAAAATCCTACACCCCCCTCAATTGTAGTTTTCTTTATGCTAGTTATGATATGGATGCAGTAGACAATATTTGTCTACTGCCTTTTTTTAATTCCTTTGAGATTGAATATTCTGTATTTTGTTGCTAGTTCCTTTATAATAGACAGTAACATTTAGTATATATTCAAAACATGGTCGTGTAGTTAAGCACAAATGAGTGGGAAGGAGTGCAGAGATGTTTCATACAGATCGTTTACAAATTCGTAAATATACAATGGATGATTTACAGTTCTACGCTTCACTATGGGGAAATGAGAAGGTAATGCGCTATATTGGAAATGGGACGTTAAAAACATATATGCAATGTAAAAAAAGTTTGGAGGAGTGGGTGATTCCTAGCTATAAAAACGGCCTTGGTTTATTTGTATTGATTGAAAAGGAAACAGGAATACGAATTGGTCATGCAGGATTAGTAAAGCAGCAGATAGATGGAAAAGAGGAAATTGAAATTGGGTATTGGTTACTGCCTCAGTATTGGGGAAAAGGGTATGCGAAAGAAGCAGCGGCAGCGTTTCGAGACTATGGCTTCCAAGCGTTACGAATGAATAAACTAATTTCTCTTATTAATCCGGACCACCCGGCCTCCATCTTTGTTGCTAGAAAAACAGGACTTAGTTATGAGAAAACAACTTCATTTCATGGTATGGATGTTCTCGTTTATTCCATTAAGCGCGTTGGATGAAAAAGGGTAAATTGCATCTTTTGAAGAATGGTATATAAAAATAAAGGGGGGATTACATGTATATTTATCATAATGGACTTATTATTCGTGAGGGAACGAATGGTGTACCTGCATATGCAATTAAAACTTTATTCGAAGATGCCGGTTGGAGCAATGATGATATCCCTTCCTGGCAAATTGAAAAATTCACGATAGCATTTGAAAATTCAACATGGGCGTTCACAATTTGGGATGAAGAAGAGATGATTGCGATGGTTAGAGTCATTTCTGATGGAATTATGGTCGCGAACATAGTAAATTTAGTTGTGAAATGTGAATATAGAGGGAAGGGATTAGGTAAGAAACTTGTCGCTCTTTGTCTGCAAAAGCTGCCACATGGCGATTGGTTTGCGCATACATCGGCTAGTAATTTTGATTTTTATAGAAGTTGTGGCTTTGAGGTGAGGGAGTTATCTAGAAATGGAACATGTGCGTACTACGGGTATCAAGCGGCAAAAAAAGATGGGCACCGATAAAAGTAAGGTAGTGTAGAAAAAGGATCACTATTTTAATAATATAAACTGAACTGAGACTCATTTTATGATAAAATGAAAGAAAATTCTGTTTATTGTTAGGGGGATAAAAATGAATGTAAAAGTTGGGGATGTATTTAAATATGAAAGAAGATTTACTGAGGAAGAGGTTTTTGAATTTGCAAATATTACAGGAGATAAAGGCAGGCATCATATGGAATATGATGAAAATGGACGTTTAATGGTTCATGGTTTATTGACTGCTAGTATTGGAACGAAAGTAGGCGAAGAATTACATTACATAGCAAGAGAATTAGTAAGTGAGTTTATTAGACCGGTTTTTACAGGGGATACGGTCACTTGTGAATTGACTTTAACAAATGTTGAACAGATGGAAGGATACAAAAAGGTTTCAATCGAGTCAGTTTATCGCAATCAACACGAAAAGACTGTACTAGTTGGTACAAGCTATGGAGTTATAAGGGGATAAAAAAAGAAGCCTAATTTACAGGCTTCTTTTTTATTTAATAAACACGTTTTCGATTTTCTGCATGACTAGAGATGAGTAATAATGCCGTTTCGTCTCCTATATTACGAACGATATGAGGAACACATGCATTCCAAGAGAAAGAATCACCTTCTTCTACAATTGCAATATCTTCTCCGTGTTGAACTTCTAGTTTTCCGCGTAATACAAGGTGACACTCTTCCCCCTCATGGGCATTTGGTGAGTTTTCTTTCGGAAACCCAGCAGGAATTTCTACGAGATTGAGTCGGAGGCCACCTTGCTCCGCAACATGTTCAATTCTTTGTTCATCTTTTCCGTATACACTGTATTTACGCTCTACCTTTTTGACAACTTTCAACCGATCTTTTTGTTCTAACAATAAATAAGGAAGAGGAACGTTTAAAAAATTGGAGATCGTTTCTAAAGTTGAGATAGATGGTGAAGTTTTATTATTTTCAACCTGACTCATAAATCCTTTAGAAAGACCTGTTCCCTCACAAATTTGTGCGATTGTTATGCCTCTACGTTGACGAATTTCACGTATTGCAGAACCAATATTCATAAAATCAAGCTCCTTTTTGTAAACAACTATTTGTATCATAGCAAAAAAAATATATTTTTTCCCAGTGAAAATGAATTGACGAATAAAAAAAAGTAGTGTATGTTTTGTAATGTAAATAAAAGTTTTGTATAAGAAAACTATAAAGGAGAGAATGAAATGAATCAACATATCGGTAACTTAATTATTCGTATCGTGTTAGGGGTAACGTTCTTTATGCACGGTTTAACAAAATTCCAATCGGGGATTGACAATATTGCAGGGTGGTTCACAAGCATTGGTTTACCAGGAGGACTTGCATACGGCGTAGCAACAGCGGAAGTAGTTGGTGGTATATTGTTAATACTAGGTCTAGGAGTAAGATATATTGGATTATTATTTGCACTTGTTATGGTTGGAGCAATTGTGAAAGTAAAATGGTCAGCTGGTTTATTAGGAGATGGAAAAAATCCTGGCTTCGAATTAGAGCTTGCATTGTTAGCAATGGGTGCGTACTTATTTGTTGCGAAAGCAGACGGTTTTGTAGATAATTTCTTAAAAGAGAAAATGTTAAAGAAGAACTAAATGAAATGGGGGCTAACAAGATGAGTTTTCAACTTCATCCCGACACAACACTTGATGTTGTTCATTTATATGTATCAAATATAAAGAAATCACTAGAGTTTTATACAGAAGTACTAAGTATGAAAGTACTAAAAGAAGATGAAATGGTTGTTACATTTGGGAATGAAAATAACGAACCACTCCTTATCATTGAAGAAAAGAAAGAAGCCATACCAAAGCAAAGAGGGAGAACGGGGTTATATCATTACGCAATTTTATTACCAAGTAGACAGGATTTAGCGAATATTCTTCGTCATCTTGTAGAAATGGTATATCCACTGCACGGCGGAGCCGACCATTACTTTAGTGAAGCCCTTTATTTAGCTGATCCAGATGGAAACGGGATTGAAATTTATCATGATCGCCAAAAAGAAGTTTGGCGTGATGAGAATGGAGAACTACCATTTGTTAGCAATCCGTTAGCTGGTGAAGAGTTATTACAACAAGGAAGTGCGTGGAATGGTTTTCCAGCGGGTACTGTGATGGGGCATGTTCATTTCCATGTAGCTGATTTAGAAGAAGCAAAACGTTTCTATGTGGATGGTCTTGGTTTTGAAGTAACAATCCCAGCTCGTAATGGCGCGTTGTTCGTATCGGCAGGTGGCTATCATCACCATATTGGTTTAAATACGTGGCAAGGTGAAGGAATACCACCGCAAATGCCAAATTCCGTTGGCTTGAAATATTTCACAATTGTACTAGCGGATGAAAAACAAAAAGAGCAAGTATGTGAAAGTTTAAAAAATATTGGCAAGATTGCTACGTACAAAGATGGAATATTGCAAGTCGAGGATCCATTTGGACATTGTATCCAATTCAAAGTAAAAGGAGAAGCCTAAAAAGGCTTCTCTTTTTTACTTTCTTATAATTGCTTTTTCGTTTTGTAAAAATAGTTCATCAAATTGCTTTGCAAGCTCAAAATCTAGTTTCGTTAAACCTTTTGCATTCCAAGATGACAAAGTAATAATGACTGCTTTATACTGGATAAGGATAAATGGGTGGTGATTATGTTCTTCTGATAGTTTGGCGGCTTCAGAGACAAATTCGACTCCTTTTAAGTAGTCGGAAAACATATATTTTCGTTCAATCCATTTCTCATCTTTTACCATCCATTTATCTACCTTCAATAATTCCTCTTGAACTTCTTCCTCAGTTAATCGTAGCATCATTTTTCACATCCTTTATTGGAAGTAACGCAAGACCATTGTTAATAAGGCGTGTTACAGCTTCGTCAGTTGTGAAAGTAGAAAGTTGATGTAGTAATGTTGCCGATGTTTCATGCCCTTTGTTATGCTCTAAAAGTAACTCTAATACTTCAAGGCGCAGCAACCATTCTTTCGCATAAAATTTATTTAATACCTCTTGAATTGCTACTAATTGATCGATATGCGCGTCGTGTAAGATCCCCTCACTTCGAATATCTCGAACTGTTTGATACATACGTTCAAGTTCATTCAGTACAAGTGGAGCAGGAATTTCTTGAACTTCTTCATCCATTGGGAAAAATGCTGCTGCATCTGCGGCACCTGGGAATACTGAAGTGATTTGTGAGCCAACAGCCATATCAAATGCGCCCCATGAAGCATCAAATAAAACGCGGGCGTTATAAGTAACTGTGCAATCGATAAAGGAAATAAGAGCAATTTTCTTATTGTTTTTTACAATATCTGTTACTGTTCCTTTTACATGAATACCACTTGTAAAAGTAAACTCAGCGATAGTTCCAATTGTAATTCCTAATGATTGTAGTTGTTCGTCTGTACAAGTTTCTAATGCAATATTTTCAGTGAGTAATCCAATCGGTGTTCCAAATCCATCACTGTGTACAGAAGTAGAATGATTCGCTAACTGTTTATTATGAAGCGCTAATGCCGTTGGCGAATTTGTTCGCATGTAAATTAATTCACCTGCATCGTTTTCAATTGTCTCGCTAAATGTACCAGTAATTTGTAATCCGCTATTTAGCTCAGCTGTTGCATAGTTCTCGGAGCGAATTGCTTTTTCTAAACCTTCTTTTCCACCTGTTTTAAAGGCCATCGTTTTAGAAAATGTTTCAAGCGCATCTGTTAATTCTTCAAAGGATTTACAAACAAATAGTTGTGGTTGCATTTTTGTTACGTCATAAGTTGTCCCTGTACATGCTTCGATAGAAAATGGAACCTTTTCTACAGCGTCAGTTAAGCAATGTTTGCTTTCGCCAACAGAAGAAAGGAGGCCAGCACCATATATTTTTGGATCATCTATATTTCCAATTAATCCATATTCTACTGTCCACCAGAAAAGACGTGAAATTTGTTCAGCTTCTGATAAACCAGAAACTAAGTTTTGTTTTTCAATTACAGCATTTTCAGCAGCCTTAACTTCATCAGGAGTAGAAGTAGGGCTTTCTTTTACTATCGTTAATGTACGAACAGCTTCAAATGCATCATGTTCTTCTTTTGTAGAGAAAGCTTTTGCACCAATTTGCCCAAAACGTTTCACATATTTTGCATATGTAGGATCAAGTAAAATCGGTGCGTGTCCTGCTGCTTCGTGTACGATATCTGGAGCTGGTGTGTACTCGATATTTTCTACTTTCCGAATATCTGTTGCGATCGGTAGTAATCCGTGTCCTTGAAAATCGAAGAATGCTACGCCGGGAATAAGTCCGTCAATCGTTACAGCGCCCCAGCCACTTGGTGCTAAACACTCATTCATTTCTTCTACTTTTGGAATTGCATCTATATTAATACCAGATGATTGTAGTCCGTTCACGTAGGCTGGATGAGCAACGTCTTTTAAGAAGCTATGATTTTGTCTCATAATATAACGCCACACAGCGTGATTCACCGGTGTGTATTGATCATAATGTTGTGTGGATACGAATGGTTTTAAATGCGATGGAATTTCTGTTTTCTTTGTCATTTAGACATCCTCCTTTTTTTCAATAAAATTGAATATCGATTTCGTATAGCTTGTATCACCTCCTTTCATTTTTTGTAAGCGCTTATAAAATTTTATCATAAGATTCGGAATTATTTAACATATGTTTCTGTGAGAAATAGAAAAAGCCCCTATCGGAAAATCCGATAGGGGCGAAAGAATCGCGGTACCACCCTATTTGTAAGTGAAAATATACTTACATCTCAATTAATGATAACGGAAAAATTCCGTCTTTTCCTTCATGCATAAAAGCACTACGAAAAAGAAGCTCCAGAATTGTAATTCATACTTATATATGTGCTAATTTCCACCGACCATTAGCTCTCTGTAACAGGGATATAAGATACTACTGCGATTCTTTCAACGCGTATATATGAAATTGTGTAAGAGGTTGGACGCAAAAAAGTCCCTATCGGAAAATCCGATAGGGACGATAAAAATCGCGGTACCACCCTATTTGTAAACAACTAATTGTTTACCACTCACTTTACGATAACGGAAAGATCCGTCTTTCTCTTCATGCATAAAAAGCATTACGGGAAAGAAGCTCCAGAATTGTAATTCACGCTTGTATATGTACTGATTCGCACCAACCATCAGTTCTCTGAGACAGTGATATAAGTCGCTACTAGTATTCCTTCAAAGCCGATATATAATTCGTTCAACTAAACTATGTTTTGTATTATAAAACTATATTAAAAAAATTGTCAATAAAAATTTTTTATCCCATGTTAATGAGCGGTAAAACTCCTACCTCAAAATTCGGTGGGAGTAAAGAAGTTAGATGGGAGACTAACTACTCGTGAACCCCGATTGGTGAAGGCTAATAATCAGTGGGGATGAATGAAATCTCCACTGATTAAAGTTTCACTTTATTTCACTTCTAAATCAACATTTAAATTAGTTGTATTTCCAGCTGCATCTGTTGCAACAATATGAATTGTATTCTTTCCTTGTTGTAATTGATTACGATCGAAATAAATGTCATAACTTTTCTCCCAAGAATTCAGGAACGCACTTTCCCACACACCATTTCCGTTAATTTCATATTGCATTCTAACTGGAATGCCAGGTGCAACCCAACCAGATTCTGTCATCCAATCTAGTAGAATATCGTCAACTTTTCCTCTAATAACAAGATTTTCTTGATCAACTTCGTGCGTTAACTTAGGTGCTGTTCGGTCAACAAACACAGCTCCTGTTTGCTTTGTTTCTCCACCAGAGTTAGAAGCAACAGCTTCGATTTGGTATAAGCCATCAGGCAACGGTGATCCGTCAGTTCTTGTACCATTCCATTTGAAAGATTTATAACCTGGTGTTTCGTTTTTACCTTGATATACCGTGCCTTGATATATCACACGGTCTTTCGTAATTAAATTGGCATGAAACGCTATATCTTCAACTGGTGTAACTAAATAGTAATTGATTAGGTTGTCATCTAGTATGTTGTCATTATTTGGACTGAAAGTAGAATTAACGATTTCAAGGCCATCAATACGCTTGTATTCTTTCGGATCGATGCTAAATGTAAATGGAATACGCATTTCTTCAGTTTTCCCTTGCTCTTTTACATACAGATTCCCTGTATATACGCCTTGTGGTAAGGAGCTATCTACAGTAATAGTAAAAGGTTTTTCAATATTACTATTCGGTTTCAAACTAATTGAAGAAGGGAAAGAAGTCTGGATTTTTGTTTTTGTATCTAATAATTCAATACGAGTTGAAAAGTTTTTCTTTTTGTTAGAAAGATTTTCTAATGTAATATTTTGTGTTAGTTTCAGTTTGCCGCTATTTGGTTTAATAAGACCGAAACTTACGTTGTTCGGTTTCACTAACGCATCCGTTTGAGCTGCTTTTGGAATGTTAATTAAACCTGATCCTTGTGCCATGATAGGATATGTATTTTCATTGACATCCTTTAATGTTTTTGCAGTGTTGGCAAGAGCAGATTTTAATTGTTCTGTCGTCCAATCAGGATGCATTTGACGTAGTAAGGCAACGGCTCCCGCTACTTGTGGCGCAGCCATACTTGTTCCGTTGTGAGATTCATAGCCGCCTCTTGGTACTGTACTAGTAATTTGTACGCCAGGTGCAACAACATCAGGTTTTATGAGCCAACTTCCTTGTGATGGTCCTCTTGAACTGAAGTTACCAATCAGTTCGGTTTTATTTGGTTGTCCAATCTTTATATTTTTCTTTCTTTTTGTAATTAAATTTTTCAACTCTTCGCCATTTGTATTGGATAGTTGCATAACTGGAAGAGCTATATCTTCACGTCCAAAATATTCGGGCATAATATTAATTTCTTTTTCATTAGAAATTAATAGCACGCCGAGAGCACCAGCTTGTTTTGCTTGTTCTGCCTTTACTAACGTGCTCGAAGTTCCTTGTAAAACAAGGGCGAACTTACCTTTCACATCTTGTTTAGCGTAATCGCTAGAATTACCGTAGCCAACATAGACAAGCTGAGCATCGTTTCCTACTTGGAAGTCTGCTTTTGATAATGGTAATCCTTGATAAGATTTATTAGAACCAGCTACTTGGAATGTTGGGAATGGAATAGAAACAGTAGATGCACCAACAGAGATGACGCTACTCGCGTTACCAGGAGCATCAACAGACCAAGGCTTTGGTCCATCATTTCCATTTGAAACGACTGCAGTAACACCAAGTTTTGCTGCACGTTCTAATGTCATTGTTACAGGTTGATCAGGGACATTTAAATCTTGACCGAGAGATAAATTAAAAACGTCAGCGCCATCTTGAATCGCGCGCTCAATACCTTGAAGAATATCTTCGGTCGTACCAGTACCGCTATCATTCATTACACGATAGGCTAGAATAGACGCATTTGGAGCAACGCCTTTAATTTTTCCGTTACCAGCAATAATGCCAGCTACATGAGTACCATGTACGTTCCCATCCATCGGATCATTATCTTCATCGACTGCATCATAGCCACCGATATAATTTGCTTGTAAGTCAGGATGTGTATAGTCTACGCCAGAATCAATAATAGCGACTTTCATACCTTTTCCATCAAGCGGTTTGCCAGATGGATCTTTTAAATTCCATGCTTCAGGAGCACCGATTGTCGGTCCGCCGATATTTGGCGCTTCTTCTTTAGTAGCGCTTTTTGCTGTTTCATGCAATTTATATGTTAAGTTCGGATAAACAGCTTTTACTTCAGGCAAAGAAGCTAGGGCAGCAACTTGATCTCCTGGGACAGAAATAGAGAATCCAGAAAATAACGTACTATACGTTTCTTTTATTTTTGCTTTTGGTGCTTTTTCTTTAATTTTCTTTGTAGTATCCTCTTGTGCCTTTTTTAGTTGAGCATGGTATGATTGCACATTTCCATTTTTTAAATCTGGAGCATGCTGAATGTTACTTTGTGAAGCGAGCGGAGCATGTTGTAATTCTACAATGACTGAAATTTCTTTTGATGTTTTTGTTTCAACATTTTGCGCGATTTTGTTTTCTCCCCATTGCTCAATATTTGCCTTTAACTGTGGACTAAATTGCTTCTCTTTTTGCAGCGATTCAGCATGCGCGCTTAAAGCTCCAAAACTAGAAAAGACAAGCGCCATACTTAATAGTGCAGATGTAGTTTTTTTCATTGAAACTCCCCCTAATAAAAAGTGCCAATATTCAGAAAAGTTATCTTACATTTTTGTTATGAAATATAAAATTGAATGTTGGCTAAACTATACTTTCGACATAATTCATACCAATCCTCTTTGAATTAAAAATTTCTTGGGAAATTTTTTGGTATTATGTCGAATGGATAATATTCAGTGTGGGGAGGCCCACCCTTACTGGGCATAAATCGACAACAATTGTGCAATGAATCTGGAGTGAAATTCGCATATAGTAAGCGGAATATGAGGAATGCTATAAGAAAAATGGAGGGACGTATGAAAAAAATTATCGTGAGTAGTAGTGTGGTTTTGTTTATTTTTCTATCTTCAGTTTTTAGTACTAGAGCGGAACATAATGAGATGAAAGTTGCTTTTATTCGTCATCATGACCTTTGGATTAAAATTGATGGGAAAGAAAAACAAATAACAAAAGGCGAGTACATAACAGGGCCGAAATGGTCCCATGATGGAGAATGGCTTGCCTATGCTAAAGGAAAGAAGCAAAACACCTTGGAATTGTACCGAATGGAAGATGGAAAAAAAGTTAGGCCATTGCAATCTGAAGTATCAAATTATCAATGGTCACCGAAAGAGAATATAATTGCATTTGTATTTGCGAATACATTAAATACGTTTGATGTCCAAAAAAAGAATGCAGATTTTGAAAATGTATCAGCTGGTGTAGGTGATTATGCATGGTACCCTAATGGAAAGAAGTTTCTTGTATCTTCTGAAGCACACTTACTTCCAACAGGATGGACAGGAGCCCAGCTATATGAAGTGCAACAAGATGCACATATGAATCCTCATAAAATGAAACATTTATATGCATTACCAAATGAACATGATGATTTTCTAGCGCTAGTTGCAAGCGGGTTTGAGTGGTCACCAGATCGAAAGTGGATTTCATTTTTAGCGGTACCGACAGCTTCATGGTCAGCTGATAGCAATACGCTTTGCTTAGTTCGAGCAGATGGCAGTCGGTTTGAAAAAGTAGATCAAATGTTATTAAACACACAATGGTTCAAATGGGCACCATCCCAGAATATATTAGCTTATATTGAAGGGAGCGGGAGAGTTGCGTTAGAGAATAAACATTTAAAAGTAAAAGAACTGCCGGCACTTCAGCAGAACACATTTACGCCGAAAGGATATGTCGATTGGGATTTTGTATGGAAGAATGATAAAGTAATTATCGTTTCACGGGCAAAAGAGGCAGGGATAGAAACTCCGCAGGAAAAAAGGCCACTGCCATCTTTATATGAGATCGATCGTACAAGCGATAAACAACAGCAAATCACAAAGCCACCTCATAAGCAAGGTGATTATCATCCGATTTTTATGAAGAAGAGCAATCAATTAATATGGATACGTTCAGACCGTAAGAAAGCCAATGTATGGCTTGCCAATAGTGATGGAAAACAGGAAAAGAAGTGGATTGAAAATATAGACGTGCCAGAATGGTATTATGAGAAATGGAGCTGGGAAAATGTTATCTCGGTGAAAGAAGAATAAAAAACGTGCCTAAAAAATGATTTTAGGCACGTTTTTTATTGTTATTTATGAGTTTTATTCGGCTTTTTCTTCGCGGGGTTCCCGTTTCCCTGACGCTTTCTGTTTTGCTCATCTTTTGCTTGTTTTTCATGCAGTGTATCTAAAAAATCATTCGAGTTACTCATTTTTATATCGCTCCTTTCATTTCGTCCTAATTACTATAACCATTTAGGAGGATAATCATGAGATAAAAATTAAGCACTTAGTTTTCTCCGATAATATATATAAAATATGCCATACGTAATAAATAGCATAAATAAAATTTGTAACTCTACATTTTCTTTTAAAATAGTTGAGATAGAAGATGGTAAGTAAGGGGATGTATCGCTCGTTCCTATACCTAACCATTTGTTTAAGAGGTTAATGGTACAAAACATAAAAACACCAGACCAGCTTGCAATAATTGCCTTCTGTTTAATTTTTGTTTCACGTTCATCATCTGTAATCCAAGGATTAGCAGTTTTATCACTACTAAAAAATCCGTTTATATATCCCCATATAATCATTCCAATTAAGATAGTTATCCATTTCATATTTGTGATTCCCCTCTCTATTGTAAAAAGTATTTTACATATATAATTGTAATATTTCCTAATTATTTGTGTCAAATCTTTTTTACATATCGTTTTTTCTTATAGCAGGAATAATGGATGAGATAGGGAAGGAATTATGTTGAAGGATTTCATAGAGAGAGGAGGATGGGTATGAAACTCGTCTTTGTTCGGCATGGAGAAGGTGAACATACAAAGGACTTGCCGTTAAGTTTACAAGTGTTGCATCCCTCATTAACGGATGAAGGAAGGAATCAAGCTAAATTACTTCAATGCAATGTACCATTGCAAGAAACGGATATATTAATTACGAGTCCTACACTTAGAACTTTACAAACGGCGACAATATGGAGTGAGAAGGTATCTTGTCAAACAATTGTTCATCCATATGTATCCCCACGTATTTTTCCTTATCGAGAAGGAGCGAAAACATTACCATGTGATCACATAGTAGATCAGGAAATGATAGCAAATTTATTTCCACATTTTTTGATAGAGAAAAGCACAAATAAGCGGTTATGGACGGAGGGTATAAATATTATTTCAGAGAGTAGCTTTCAGCAAATAGTAGATGAATTTCTTCTTTGGTGTTATGAGCTAGGTGCTGAAAGAATTTGTATTGTATCTCACGACGGGACGATTACAGCATATAGGCAATATTTACATAAGGTCGTTTTAACTAGATCAGACTTTTTGCAAGAAACGGGTATATATGAAATGGAGGTATCCCTTAAAAGTTTGATTGATGAGATTTAATGATAGGATGGAGGGTATATGTTGAATGTTGCACTAGTAGTTGGCTTTAACTCTGATTTAGAGGCGCAATCAATCCGGGCATCACTTGAATATTTTGGGGCAAAAGTTATAACATACTGGATTGGTAGACCGAAAGAGTTCATCGATATTCTTTCTGGAAAAGGTTTATATAATGATATCAATTATGTTGTCTTTTGCTTTCATGGTGAGGAAGGAAAGTTTGTTATGGAAGAGTTGGGTGAAGATATATATGAACAAGATGAACCGAGGGGATACTTTGGTGCTGCAGAAATTTATAAATATGCAAAATTGCATAATACACATATTGTAAATAGCGGGTGTACGTTAGGGGATCGAAAACTAGCAGAATCTTTTTTACGTAGTGGAGCGAAATCGTATATTGGATCGATAGATTATGTAGATGGGAATGCGGCACTTATGTTTACAATACGCTTATTTTATGGGCTTATTAACCATGAAAAAACGATAGAAGATGCTTTTCAAGAGGCGATATTAATCGATGAGGAGACACGTACATTTCAATTCTATAAATAGAAAAAACGCCTTTATTTTATATTCGAATAAAGGCGTTTCACATTTAACTCACATTTTTTTTACAATTTCTTCAATGAAAATGATTATCACCTATGGTATGATATGTTCAAGTTTTTACAGGTAAAAAAAGTTACTATATAAACGTTAGTTTTTAATGTTTCATACACATGTCACAAATTATTCGTAATTAACATTTTAAAAATAAGTAACTAATGTTATTATATTATCTGTAACTAACTTAATTACAACTTTAGGAGGAAGATATGGTTATTCAATTTTTAAGAGAAAACAAAGCAGTTTCTTTTGTGTTAGCAATAATTCGAGTATATCTTGGTTACACATGGTTAATGGCTGGAATCGGTAAATTACAAGGAAAAGGATTCGATGCAACTGGTTATTTACAAGGTGCAATTGAAAAATCTAAAGGAGCACAACCGGCTGTTCAATCTTGGTGGGCATCATTTTTACAAGATTTCGCAATTCCAAACGTTGATCTATTTAATTCACTTGTAACGTGGGGAGAAATTTTAGTTGGAATTGGTTTAATTGTAGGCTGTTTAACAAAAACAGCGGTCTTTTTCGGCCTTGTAATGAACTTTTCCTATATGCTTAGTGGGTCAATTGGTGTAAACCCTGAAATGGTTATCCTATCAATGTTCGTTCTGGTCTCTAGTATGAATGCTGGTAAATTTGGAATAGATGGTTTCGTTATTCCGAAAGTACTAGGATCAAAAACTCAAAAACGCCAAAAGCAAGCTGCTTAATATATGAAAGCGGGTATCTCAAAATGAGATACCCGCTTATGTTATTTTTCAACTTTGATTGGATTGTTCTTAAAGAATTCTTTTACATAACCTACAAATTCTTGTGGCTCTTGACGAAATGGTGCATGATAACCTTTTTCGATAATATGGAAAGTACTATTTTTTAAGAATTGATGATACGTTTCTCCTTCTTTCCAAGAAACGCTACTATCATTTCTTCCCCATATAATTAAGGTTGGTTGTTTCATTTCATTTGCATTGATTTGAAGACGTCTAGGCCATAATTTCATTTTATTGTAATGCTCTTCATCATTACGTTTAAATTTCACTTTACTTTCATCATAATCTGCAATAGCAGAGACGGTATTTAAATCAGTGGACAACTGTGGTTTTGGTGAACCTTGTTTATTAACGAGTGTATGCGGACCGCCTGTAGCATCAGTTAAAATAAGGTGAGTAACGGCTTCGGGGTATAAATATGTTAAATTAAGAGAAATTTCTCCGCCCATTGAGTGTCCTAGTATTGCAAACGAATCATAACCTAATTTTTTCATTAATTTATAATACAAATTTGCATGGGCTGGGAAAGAATAATAAAAATCCATCGGCTTAGATGAGCGCCCGAACCCTAAAGCATCTACAGAAATAATTGTATGATCTTTCGCTAAGTCTGAATAAATTTTTTGAAAACCATCCGAAGATCCTCCAAATCCATGAATCAGAAGTAAAGGTGGTTTTTCATTACCGATCTTTTTAAAATAAATGGTTTGACCATCTATTTCCACCATCTTTTCCTCGGTAGCTAGTTTCGCTGTAAGTGTATTTTTAACTTGTTTTACTTGTTCTACTGGCTTTTCTGCTGCACTACATCCTACTAATAGTGTAAGAGTAAGACAACCTACCATAAAATAGCTAAATCGCTTCAATGAGGTGTCCCCTTTCTAACATAACGCTGTATCTATCATAGCAAATAGCATATTACGATTTCCAGGAAGTTGGCTACCATTTTTTATCATAAGAGGTGAAAGGAGCGTTTCTTGGAAATTTTCTGTTTGAAGAAATTGACGAAATGAAAATTGTGAATGTGGGACATCAATCCTTACTGTGCCACTCCAGCTTTCACAGATTCTCTTGAATAATTGAATAGCATCCTTCTCTTGCTTTGCGATAAGTGGATTGACGCATAATATATTACCTTTTTGTACACATAAGGAAAAAGCTTCTATACAGTTATTTCTCTCAATTTTAAAAGAGTGGCTCGTTCTTGGTAATAGCGATGAGTAAAGTAAGGAACGATTAGCACCAGTTGTAATTTGATCGAGAGAAATAAGTGAGACAAGATCTTGTTCTTTCACTTGTTGTGTATGAGCAATATGTGTCTTAGTAGTTTGTTTTTCGAAACGATGAATCGTCGTGACAGTTTGAAATCCGCACGATGTATAAAGAGGCTCGCCAGCCTTTGTTGCAATAAGTGCAATTGGTTGTTTTGGGTAGGTGCGTTCTAAGCAGCGATTAAGCAACATACGCCCGATGCCCTGGCCTTGAAAATCAGGATGGACGATTAACATACCAATAGTAGAAAAACTATCTTTAAAAGGAAATACTCCTCCAGTTGCAATCAGTTTATTTTCATGCATATAACCGATAAGTGTGCCAAGAGAAAGGTACATTTCGAATTGTTTTTTCATAAATGTTTTATCTTGTAACCATCCAACAGCTTTACAAAGGTCGAGTAGATCAAAAATAAAAGATTTATCTAGCTGTATTGTTTTCATAAATGTTCACCACGTTTCTATTAATTTTCATGAAAGTAGATTGAAAATGTTAAATAAGAGATTTATGTTACATGAAATCCAACTTGTTTATATTTTGATTGTAAAGGGGAAGATGGTTGATATGAAAAGACAAAGTTATACAAATTATAACTGATATTTACATAAGTTAACAAAAAATTTACATATAACTAATTTTCTCTTAACAGTATTCTATTAAATTTGATAGTGGGAAATGAATAACCTAATTAGGGGGACAAGACAGTGAAAAAGTTTGTGAAAAAAGCATGGCCATTTGCAGTTGTGGCGTCGTTAGCAGTTACTTCGGTGGCAACATGGAATTTTACACGTTCTAGTGAAGTAAATGCAGATGAGAGCGGAAGCAATGCAAAGATTAAAAATGTTATTGTGTTAATTGGAGATGGTATGGGTCCTTCATACATGACGGCTCATCGTTATATGAAAGATAATCCAAAAACATTCGAGATGGAATCTACAGAGTTTGATAAGCATCTTGTAGGAACACAAAAGACATATCCGGAAGATGAACATGAAAATATCACAGACTCTGCATCAGCAGCAACAGCTATGTCAGCAGGAATTAAAACATATAATGCGGCAATTGCAGTTGATAATGATAAAGCAGAAGTGAAAACTGTTCTTGAACAAGCGAAAGAAAAAGGGAAATCAACGGGACTCGTTGCTACTTCTGAAATTACACATGCAACACCAGCTGCTTTCGGTGCGCATGACATTAGTCGTAAAAATATGGACGCAATTGCAAATGATTATTTTGATGAAAAAATTAAAGGGAAGCATAAAGTAGACGTTATGCTTGGCGGCGGAGTAAATAACTTTGTTAGAAAAGATCGCAATCTTACAGAAGAATTTAAGAAATCTGGTTATAGCTATGTAACAGATCGTAATCAATTGTTAAATGATAAAAATGATCAAATTCTAGGTTTATTTGCACCAGGTGGTTTAGATAAAATGATTGACCGTACTGATAAAACACCTTCATTAGAAGAAATGACAAATGCAGCAATTGAGCGTTTGAACAAAAATAAAAATGGTTTCTTCTTAATGGTTGAAGGAAGTCAAATCGACTGGGCTGGACACGATAATGATATCGTGGGTGCAATGAGTGAAATGGAAGACTTTGAAAAAGCATTTAAAGCAGCGATTGAATTTGCGAAAAAAGATAAAAATACATTAGTCGTTGCAACGGCAGACCACGCTACTGGTGGATTATCTTTAGGTGCGAATGGTGAGTATAACTTTAAAGTAGATCCAATTAAAGCTGCAAAACGCACACCAGACTTCATGGCAAACGAGATTGCAAAAGGTGCAAATGTAGAGGAAACATTGAAAAAATATATTGATTTACAATTAACACCAGAAGAAATTAAAGCGGTAAATGATATTGCTCCTTCAAAAGATGTAACAAAGATTGATAACGCGATTGAGGATATTTTCAATAAGCGTTCGGTTACAGGATGGACGACAGGTGGACATACAGGGGAAGATGTAAACGTATATGCATTTGGTCCAGGTAAATACTTGTTCTCTGGCGTTCAAGAGAATACAAATATCGCTAAACGTGTCTTTGATATTGTTGGCGGTGGTGATCCGAATAAAGGAAGACGCTAATTATAAATGAAAGTGAGGCGAAATGCCTCACTTTTCTTTTTAGGAGATGGAATAATGAGGGCTTTTTTCGGAGGGGTGGGGTCCCTTCTAATAGGTATATTATTGCTAGTTGGATGTCAATCCAAGGAGAATCATGAGGAACAACAATCTACTACTATAAAAACTGAGGAAAAGGTACAAATAACGAAAGAAGAAGAGAAATTGATTCAAGATGTGATGGAGAAATTTGTACGGACGACAAATGAAAAAAATCTTGCTGAACATATGGAGTTATTTTCAAAGAAGATGCCTAGTGCTGAAGACTTAAAAACACAAAAAGAAGCAGCTTTTCAAAAGGGAAATAAGAAAATTGAATTGGAACATATAGACATGAAAGCTAGTAAAGCAGGGTATGTTGTTGTTGAGACAAAGGAAAAAGAAATAGAGGGCGAGATTACCCTTCAGAAGAAAGTACAGTATGCACTTGGAAAAGAAGAGGATGGCTGGAAAATTGAAGAGGTTCGCACGATAGGGAAGAAATAAAGTGAAACTTTAATCAGGGCGTCTTCCTGCCTGTAAATAGCGAAATAAAAAAGGTTCTCATTGGCGAGAACCTTTTTTTATCCCGCGTTAACGGACAGTAAAACTCCCACCTCAAAATTCAGTTGGAGCAAGGAAGTTAGGTGGGAGGTCAACTGTCCGTAAACGTCCGATTGGTTCAACTAATAATCAGTGGGGGATGAACAACCCCCCCACTTTATCAATTTAACCAAGAAGACTCTTTCCTCAAGGAGCGTGAAGGACGTAGCCCAGCGAGTAGGTGGGAGATGAATTGGCTTCGAACAAGAGATGACAGGAAGTCATCTTAATTGTTCGACATATGAAAAGTGTTACCGGACAATTTGTCATAATCACTTTATTATCAATCGAATGTATGTTCAATTGATAATAGACATATACCGAAATGGAGGTGAAACGAAGGATGATCAATAAAGCGTATAAATTTCGTATCTATCCAAATAAAGCAC
>NZ_MACF01000026.1 GCF_001884045.1 Bacillus mobilis
GGCGATCCGGCTGGACCCGTTGGACCGGTCGGACCTCCTGGCGGACCGGTTGGACCTGTTGCTCCGGTTGGACCCGTTGCAGATCCTGTTGGACCAGTTACTCCCGCCTGACCTGTCGATCCTGTTGGACCTGGATCACCTTGCAAGCCAGTCGCACCTGTTGGTCCTATTACACCTTGCACTCCTTGTATCCCCTGAGAACCAGTTGGGCCGGTTAGGCCCATATCACCTTGTGGACCTTGTAAACCTTGAACACCAGTTGCACCTGTTGGTCCCATCAGCCCTTGTTCTCCTTGTATTCCTTGTAAACCTGTTGGACCGGTCGGCCCCATCGGACCTTGAATACCTTGTATACCTGTTACACCTTGTAATCCACTACCTCCTAAATTCCCTTGAACACCTTGTATACCCGTATTTCCCGTTGGACCAGTCGGACCAATTTCACCTTGCACTCCTTGTATACCTTGTATTCCGGTTGGACCCGCCTGCCCAATTTCACCTTGCATACCTTGTATACCTTGTATTCCGGTTGAACCTGTTTCTCCCATTGGCCCTGGTATTCCTTGTATACCTTGTATTCCGGTTGGGCCAGTCGGACCAATTTCACCTTGTATACCTTGGACTCCTTGTATTCCCTGTGGACCTTGTTCCCCCATCGGCCCTTGACTACCTTGAGGACCCCGTGGTCCTGTTAAACCAGTTGGACCAATCGGACCAATCTCTCCCTGCACCCCTTGCACTCCTTGAATTCCTGTCGGACCCGTTGGACCAATTGGCCCTTGTACGCCTTGTATTCCTTGCGGGCCAGTCGGTCCACCTAAAGAACCTGTAGGACCCGTTGGTCCTGTTGGTCCTGTGATACCTGAAGGCAGAAAAGGAATAGGTGCTTGAAACTTACTACACTTATCTTGATCCTTCACAAGCATCTCCCCCCGTTATAACGTATCAAACTATTTTTAATATATTTAAACTAGCTGTTATCACGCCAGATAATGTCGTTACATGCCCAATAGCTAATGGGCCATTTTGTAAAGATAAAGTAGCATTTGAAGAAGCAACATTAATGACCATCGTATTAGAAATCGCTGGTTCTAATACAAAAGTCCCTCCTGTAACATAAAAAATAAAACTTCCTGCGACTTGCGTTCCATTTAACGTAAGCCTCACGGAAATCGTTTCATTCCCCCCATTTGGATCACCTTGAAAATAATAGCTTACTAAATATATTCCCGGCGTACTTAACGTTACAGTTGTTGCATTTGTTAAACTCACATCAGAACCAAAAACTGTAGATCCGGAATTAATTGGTACTAATGCATTCGCTGCAATTGCGCTTGTTGAGGTAGAAAAGAAATAACCGCCACCGCTAGGTAAGCCAGTCGCTCCTGTTGCACCTACAATTCCTAAAAAACCTATAGGCCCTTGACTACCAGTTACTCCAGTAGGTCCTACAGCTCCAATCGGCCCTTGACTACCTTGCGCTCCAGCTGGACCTATACTACCGTTAACCCCTGTTATTCCCCTTACTCCAGTTGGACCTTGTATTCCTTGAATACCTTGCACACCTTGTATTCCGGTTACTCCTGTTGCACCGGTAGGTCCTGTCACTCCTGTATTTCCTTGTATTCCCATAATCCCTTGAGCACCTTGTATACCTTGTGCACCGGTCACCCCTGTTTCTCCTGTCGCTCCTGTTTCTCCAGTTTCCCCCGTAATCCCAACATTTCCTTGTGGTCCTTCAGGTCCCTGATTACCTTGCGCACCTTGCACTCCTTGTGATCCCGTTATCCCGTTTTCTCCTAGATTCCCTTGAGGCCCTCTAATTCCTTGTGCACCTGTCGGACCTGTTATTCCTTGTATCCCTTGCATACCTTGAGAACCTTGCGCTCCTGTTGGGCCTACTATACCTTGTGTTCCTTGAGGTCCTTGCAAACCAATCACACCAGTTGGACCGATTATTCCTTGGACTCCTTGAAGACCTTGTGCACCTTGCGCACCAGTTAATCCAATTACCCCTTGTATTCCTTGAGGTCCTTGTATCCCTTGCAATCCAGCTGCTCCTGTTTCTCCTTGTATTCCTTGGGGCCCTTGTATCCCTTGTGCTCCAGCTGCTCCTGTTTCCCCTCGTATTCCTTGTGGACCTTGGGCTCCTGCCGCTCCTATTGTGCCTGTGGGACCGATTATCCCTTGTAACCCTTGTATTCCTTGTGCTCCTGCCTGACCCGTTATCCCTTGTATTCCTTGCACACCTTTAGGACCTTCTGCACCTGTTGGACCAATTTCTCCCTGTGGACCTTGAGTTCCTTGGGGACCTTCTGCACCTGTTGCTCCTGTTACTCCTTGGTTACCTTGAGAACCTTGTGCACCTTGCATTCCAGCTACACCAATTACCCCTTGAGAACCTTGTGCTCCCCTTACACCTTGAGGGCCAGTGGGACCAGTTATACCTTGTAACCCTTGTACTCCGATTGCACCAGTTCCGCCTGTTACACCATGTGCACCGGTTTCACCTGTTGGACCTGTTGGACCCCCAGGTGGACCGGGTGGGCCAGATGGACCAGTTACTCCACTAGATGGACCAATTGGACCGGTTGTTCCCGTCGGAGCACCCGGAGGGCCTTCTGGTCCTTGCATACCAACACTTCCAGTTGCTCCTGTTATACCACGTGCTCCTTTTGCTCCTTGAAAACCTGTGGATCCATTTATCCCTTGTATTCCTTGACCACCTTGTGGGCCTTGAGGACCTATTACACCTGTTATCCCCTTTATTCCGCTTATCCCTTGAGGTCCTTGTATTCCAGTAGAACCAGTTGGGCCAATTACACCTTGTATTCCTTGATCACCTTGGTGTCCTTGCTCTCCAGTAATTCCTTGTATGCCTTGTGGACCTTCTTCTCCTTGTAGACCTGTCGTTCCGTCCTCTCCTTGTATTCCTTGCGCTCCTTGAAGACCTTGTGGGCCCGTTACACCTGATATCCCGGTTACACCTATTTCTCCCTGCATTCCTTGTGCGCCCGTTTGCCCTTGTTCTCCAATTTCCCCTTCTATCCCCGGGGGACCTTGTAGACCTTGACTACCAGCAGGGCCTGTAATTCCTTGTAGACCTTCTACTCCTTGTAATCCAATATCACCAACTGGACCTTGCTCTCCAATTAATCCTTGAAGACCTTGTAAGCCAATCGAACCAGTAATTCCTTGCTCTCCGGTATCACCAATGGCACCTTGTATTCCTTGAGCACCTGTTGTCCCTCGTGGACCTTGTATTCCCTCGATACCTTGAGGACCTTGTGGACCAGTTGCTCCTGTAGGACCAGTAATTCCCGGAGGCCCAACAGGACCTTCATGCCCTCCAGTTGGACCGATTGGACCACTATTACCAGTTGGACCAGTTGCTCCTATAAGTGGAAGAGGCAGTGCCACTCCAAATTTTTTGCACTTTCTATGACGACGCACAACAATCCCCCTTCCTAAAAATAATTACACCTTTTATATGAAATGCATTTTTATAAGAAAAGTACACACCTGACCTCATTTTTTTAAAAATAAAGAAGCCTATCATTTCATGTGTTTGAAACGATAGGCTTCTTTATGTAAAAACACTTTACTTTCTCGCCTTAATAATAAAGGTAGTCGGCACCATTCTAGCTTTATATAACGAATAATATTTCGTAGACGGCGCAGCTAATTCTTCATCAAACGCGCTAGATGGTTCAGATTCTTCCATTCTCTCAATTGTAAACCCCGCTCTATTTAACTCATTTATGTATGTACTTATTTTTCTCTTATATAATGTCGCTTGTACATTTTCTCCTTTAAATGTTTCAAACGTAATAGGAGTCTCCTTATGATAAGAAGACTTAAAAACAACTTCTTCTGTACCATACTGTAAATTTGAATATACTGGGTGCTCCCAGCTAAAAATAAAACTTCCTCCTGGCTTTACATATGAATAAATCAGCTCTAACGTCTTCCCTAAATCTGAAGTCCAACCTAATGCATAAATGGAGTACACAATATCAAAATATCCTTTCGGAATATTCGATTCCTCTTCCATTGCTCCGCATACTAACTTTGGCTTCCAACTCTTTAACGTTTCATTCGCTGTTTTAATTTGTTCACTCGAAAGATCAAGACCCCATAACTCTTCCGCCCCATGTTCTGCCATATATTGCAACGAATGCCCACTTCCACATCCAATATCAAGAACCTTTTTATTTCTAATTGAATCGAACAAATGAATCTCATCTTCAGACGCTGTATACGGGCCGTATTTCGGTAAACAATCTACTTGAAAGAAATATGGTGCCACTGTATCCCAGCACTTTTTATTTAACGCTAACATTTGTGTCCCTTTCATATTCTACATTCTCCCATCCCATTTTCTTCCCCTACTATAAATTACACATTATAACCTGATCTTCCTTTTCTCTTCGCCCGGTAATTTTTCACTTTCGCAATCGTACCGCACGCTCTTCCTCCTTCTTCTCCAGCATACATACCGCACCATCTTTTACTTCCATTTCGCGAATTGTCATAAAATACCCAGCAGCAATCTGGACATGCTTTTAACCTCCCCCACAAATTTTCTTGAACTGCCATTAAAACAATGCTTAATACTTTTGTATATATATTTTCTTCGTGTATTGGTTTATACGTAATACCTTTCATATCTTCCATTACATGTACATGAAATGGATATTTCTCTAACCACTTTTGCAATGATTCTCCGCCTTCAATTGCCACCCGAATATCTTCTCGAAAACTTTTTAATTCCTCTATCGTATGAAATAGAACCTCTTCATGAAAATGTTCTTTCATAAAGTTTATTATATCCTCTTCTGTTTGTAGCAAGTCCATTGGCTCTCTCGTATCGTTTGGTATTTTCCATGTATTTAAAAATTCCCGAATATATTCTAATTCATTTGGTGCATTTTGATTCAATTCCATCCACCTTCTTCTTAAAATTTACTTTTTTCTGACTTTATGTATAATTATAATATAAAATAGTTAACCATCAAATCATTTTACTGGTTACATTATTAGGAGGAGTTCTATGAAAAGTTTCTCAATACCGATACGTTTCATGCTTATTTCGTCATTTTTTATGTCTTTTGGGTATTTTGCGGTATACGCATTTTTAGCTATTTATCTATTAACCTTTCTTCATTTTTCAGCTGTTCAAGTAGGAACAGTATTGACGGTTATGACAATCACATCACGAGTTATCCCTTTATTCTCAGGATTAATTGCTGACAAAATAGGCTATATCATTATGATGATAGCCGGATTATTTTTAAGAGGCATCGGATTTATCGCTTTAGGAATATGCTCTGATTTCTATACAATTTCTATTTCTTCGGCACTTATCGGCTTCGGCACTGCATTTTATGAACCTGCTGCGCGCGCCATATTCGGCTCACAACCAGCTCATTTAAGAAAAAATTTATTTACATATTTAAACCTTAGTTTTAATTGCGGTGCAATAATTGGACCAATTGCGGGAGGGTTCTTACTCTTACTTGATCCAATCTATGCCTTCTCTCTAACAGGACTACTTATGCTGTTATTCGCTTTTATCTTTTACTTACTTAAAAATCACTTCCAAGTCACTACTGAAAACACGTCTATTACATTAGGGCTACTGGCTATCTTGCAAAACAAGTCTTTCCTTCTGTTTTCATTTATCATGATTTTCTTCTATATTATGTTTACTCAACTTACTGTCGCACTTCCACTTCATATGAAAAACATTAGTAATAGCAATCAGCTTGCTACACTCGTTATTACGATAAATGCAATAACAGGCGTCATATTTATGGTGTTATTCCGAAAACTATTTCATAAATACAACACACTTTCTATTATTAAATACGGTGTTTTATTAATGAGTATTTCCTTTTTACTAATTCCTTTATTTCAACACCCGTATTGGCTATTTATTTGTGTAATTGTATTTACTATCGGTGAAACGCTCGTATTACCTAACGCTGATATTGCTATTGCAAATTACAGTAACGAATCCTATACAGCTACTTACTTTGGATTCTATCAACTATCACTCGCATTTGGTTTTATCATCGGTAATTATACTGGTACATCTTTTACATCCAATTTAAGCGGGATATATACACCATGGCTTATTTTCGGTGGAATAGGACTTATTGGTTTTATTTCACTACATATTTTAAATATAAAAAAAGGATTTCCTAAAGAAGATATATACCTATGTAATGATACGAAACACCTTTAACAAATTTCAGTCGAGATGGTACCTTTAGACAAGTGACCTATAATAAAAAGATTCGACCATCATATTTGACAGTCGAATCTTTTCACTCTCCATATTCAAGATGATTATGTCTTTTACAACCAAATAAATAGCAACCGCCTAAATGATAAGTTTCAAATTCTAACTCTGGAACATATCCAGATTTGATACGTGCTATCATTGCTTTATAACAATTATTTTCTTCTGTATATTCCTCAATTAACTCTTTCTTATCTTCTTCTGTCCAGTTTTCTTCTACTTCTTCATTTTTAACATCTTCTATTTCTGCTGTTTTCGCTTCGATAGATTCCCGTATCACTTCATTTATACGCGTGAAATTATTAGCTTTATATAGAGCATAAACAAATCTACCAATCCAATCGGGGCTTTTCCAAACTTCTTTGTATCCCTTTTCGAAGCATTGAATGGCTTCTTTATAGCACTTCAACTCAACGTATAAATCTGCTACATTAATTTCTCCTACAAAATCATCAGATTTCCTGTTAAAAGCATCTAACTTCTCTTTCGCTTCTGTCGTTCGTCCTAAATCGATTAAACATTTTACATAGATATACATGATATAGTCCGAATCCCCTGCAACTCGCAAGAAAAATTCTGAAGCTTTTTCAAACTCTCCAAGGTTATAATGTGCTACAGCTACATTGTGAAATGCTTCATCCGATGGTTGAATCAAAATAGATTTTTGTAATGCTTCTTTTGCTTCTGCCCACTTTTTTTGTTTTATGTAAATGTCCCCTAATATGTTATAAGGAAAGTATGAGGAAGGATTCAGCTTCACAACTTCTTTTATTAATTCCAGAGCTTTATCGTCATTTTCTTCCTCATAAAAGTACATCCAAGCAAGATTATTGAGAGATTGTACACCTCTAGATTCATGTACTGCTTGTTGAAACAGTTCCATTGCTTCCACATATTTATTTTGTTCAAACATTTCAATTGCCTTTTCGTTAATGTTCAAATAACTACCTCCAAAGTGAATGAATTCATTTATTCTATATCCTTATTTTAATATGTAAAAATTGTAATTTCTATAAAAAATAAGTTATTTCTCCTATCTATATTTCATCCTATATTCAGATATCCAATTCATAATGCCTTTAGCAACACCGCTTTCTAAAGAAAATATATACTTACTGTAAAAATACTGATTCTCAGTTCATAAGTAAGCTTCCTATTATCCACAAATTGGATATATACCTGTTTCACTTTACATATTATGGTACAATTAAAAAAAGTGCTAGCTAAACATTTACATAAAACACTACAAGTCTAGCAATGCCAAAATCAAAAACCAATTGAAATTGGGGGGACTTTATGAAACAGAAATTAGCTATATTTCTATTCACTGTAATCATATTATCCGGATATTCAACTATAGTAGAACATTCTTTAGAAACCGGAAACGGAAGTATTGAATTATTAACACCAACGATTACAACAAAAGATAACGAATTAGAAATTAAAACTGAAGGCATTGATGAAAATAAAGTAACTTTTATTTATGTTGCCAATACAAAAGTATTCGAACAAAAAATAAAGAATGGTGAATCCTACAAGCTTGATATTACAGGTATCAAGGATGCTCATAGAACAGACTACAAACCACGAGTTCAACTTTTACAGAATGAAGATGATGATAAAGATGGCGAAATGTTAACGTTTAAACAAGTTAGATATACAGTTAAAAAGAATTAATTTAATAGGTATTTCATTATAAATGTAACGAACAAAAATATACTTTTAACAGAGAAAAAATGTAAGGAGTGTTAACATGAAGAAACGATGGATTTCTTGGTGGATCGGTAACATATTTTGGATTATCGTTTTTGGAATATGGGCCGCTATTATTTGGTTACGAGAGGTTGATGGTGCTGGTGTTATCCAAACACCTGAAATTAAATCAATATCACTTATCGTTATATTAATCGCGTTTATTATACCGGTATTTATTCAAGTTATATGGCTAATTATTAATTTGAGGATGAGTAAAAAAAATAATTATACGATTTAGTTTTTCAATTAACAGATACATTTTTTTCATAAAAAAGAGAGGAATCTACATCAATTAGGTTCCTCTCTTTTACATATAGGCTTATACTGCACTTTTAATGCAGCACGACTTCCTTTTCTTTACGATGCATGTTCATCTTTCTTTTTCATTAACGCTCTTTTCTTCATCGCCTTCGTTAAATATCCGCCTTTAAATGAACGAATTTCATAAGAAGACATAAACGCTTTCGGTGCAATTTCATTAATAATTTCTAACAGTTCTTTTTCTCTAGAACGCTTTGCAACGATATCTAAACGATAACGGATTGAATTAATACCTTCGCCCTCAAATACGGTAACGCCAAATCCAGAGTGACGTAATTCATCTACTAATTCATTACAACGGTCTAGTAAACTAACTTGATACGTAATATAACCAATTGCTAATTTATTCTCTATATAACCGCCTAATAATAGTCCCGCACTAAAGCCAATGACATAGGCAATGATGTTCATCCAATTTGATAAATCTTGAAACACAATACCTAAACTGACAATGTAAATAGCTCCTTCTAACAATCCAACACCAGCAGCGGATCTTGTTTGATTCTTTACAAGCAAAATCGTACGGATTGTTAAAGTTGGAACGTAAATAATTTGAAGCACAAAAATAAGTAACGCTTGTAACATTGGTATCCACCTCTTTCAAAAAGTCTTTTGTCATAATAACATACATAACCTTTAGAAATCGATGGGTTTTTAAATTTTTTTACAATATTTTTCATACTATTGAAAAACGTAAAAAAGAAGCGTATTATATTTGTCGTAATTTTGATTACCTTCATTAACGTGCTTAAACACAAAAAGGAACCCCATTAGGTCCCTTTCATCATAGCTCTATGTTTTTCGAAGCATGTTCCCTTTGCTTCTCTTCTTCTTTCACTAACTGCATATTTGCATAAGCTAAATTCGCAATCATTAAAAAGTGACCACCTAAAATGCCTGTACCAAATGCCCACATTTCCATTTCATGCTCAATTTCATACATGATAATAGCCCCTAAAATGGCTGCTGCAAATCGGTTTAACATTCCTAATCCAGGAGCCTTTTCTTTCATTACGATACTTTTTCCGAGTTTCTCTACTCTGCGAGCTAATAACCAAAGGCAATATGCACTTACAGCTAATCCGATACCAAACCCTGTTACTTGTTTTCCAAACGGAGTAATCGTCCACATAAGTAGTAAACCACTAAAGATCACATACAATTGTAATCGATATACACGTAAGGCTGCTTGAATCAAAATATCCGCTCCTAATTTCGCATTTTTTATACTTTAGAAGAAAAGCAGCAACTTACACAGTTGCTGCTTTCTCTTCTTCTTGCTCTTGTTCCATCTTACGAATTTCAACACGTTTAATTTGGTAAGCGTCTTTTTCTAACACTTTAAATGCATAACCTTCCGCCTCAACATGTTGTCCTTCTTCAATTTCATGATTTTGCATCATAATCCAGCCACCGATTGTATCCACATCGTCTTCTTCAATGTGTAATCCAAACAAATCTTTTACTTCTGAAATAAGCACTTTTCCATCAACGATTTTATGGTGCTCATTCACATGCTGAATTGGTGGTGCTTCATCTTCATCATATTCGTCACGAATTTCGCCGACGATTTCCTCCAAGATGTCTTCAAGCGTTACAATCCCTGCTGTTCCTCCGTACTCATCATATAAAACAGCCATCGGAATTCGCTTCTTCTGCATTTGAAGTAATAAATCGTGAATTGGAGTCGTTTCCATCACTTCAATAATCGGACGCATATACGAGCGAATGGATGATAAATCTTTTTGATCTTCGGTCATATATCGAATAAAGAAATCTTTTACATTGACCATACCGATAATATCATCTTTATCTTCTCCAAAAATCGGATAACGTGTGTATCGCTCATTTTGGATTACTTTCATGTGTTCTTCTACTGAATCTTCCAGGTAGAAACCAACGATTTCTGTTCGCGGTACCATAATCTCTTTTGCAATACGATTATCAAATTCAAAAATGTTATTTACATACTTGTATTCAGCCTGATTAATTTCGCCACTTTCATAACTCTCTGAAAGGATAAGACGTAATTCTTCTTCTGTATGAGCTACTTCATGTTCTGAAGCTGGTTTTAAACCGAACAAGCCAGTTACAACACGAGCTGAACCGTTTAATACCCAAATAAATGGATACATGATCTTATAGAACATCATTAACGGTGTTGCCAATAACAACGTTACTTTTTCAGCCTTTTGAATTGCCATCGTTTTCGGAGCTAATTCCCCTACTACAACGTGTAAATACGTCATTAACATAAAAGCAAGACCAAATGTTAATACTGATGAAACAGAAGGATTTAAGTTCCATTTCTCAAATAACGGGTGTAGTAACTTTTCAATTGTCGGTTCACCTAACCAACCTAATCCCATAGCTGTAACTGTAATACCTAATTGACAAGCAGATAAATATTCATCTAAATTTGTTGTTACTTTTTTCGCTGCTAAAGCACCGCGTTTTCCTTCCGCAACAAGCTGATCGATACGACTTGAACGTACCTTTACAATCGCAAACTCTGCTGCTACGAAAAATCCAGTAAATGCGATTAAAATCGCAACCATGACTAAATTAAATATTTCCAATGAATCCCCCTAGTTTAAAAAACTAAGGTGTCCACCTCCTGTATACTATAATGTTTTCTTATTTGTTCATTAGAAAACATAGCCCGATACAAAAATTAAAGAGGTCGGATTTCACTTTTTTCTATAATAATAGAGCAAGTGTCTGTATTAAAGCTGTCGTTTGACCAGATAAAGATTTCGATATTTTTTCACGTTGTGAATCAGTCAATCCATCTAAAAGCGGCTTTAACTCCGTTAACTCTGCTTCTAATCGATGAATATGGTCTGTCACTTCATTCACTTGTTTCGAAACGTGTTCATTGATACCGAGCAGCTTCTTCTTCTCCTCGATTTTCTCTTTAATCTCACAAAGCGGCATATGCATTTCTTTGCACTTCTCAATAAATTGTAATGTCTCAAATGCTGTTTCATCGTAATAGCGATAATTAGATTGAGATCGCTCCGCTTTTAAGATTCCTAGATTCGTATAATAATCAATCGTTCGTTTCGACACGTGAGCCATGAGAGCCAACTGTCCGATTCGATACACCTTCCCAACGATCTTCCCCCCTTATTTATATTACTACCATCATACAATACATAAACTGTACAGTCAAACGTGACGGTTTCTTTTTCACAATTTATACAAAATGTATCGTCTCACCTTATACGATCTATTCTATTAAATTAACTATATAATAAAATACCGAAATTCAATAAACTAAAACGAACAGAATGTAACCATGATATTTCCCGTTCCTTTCTAATTTTAAGTACATATCATAACAACATCGATATCAAATTCTTTTTATAAGTAGGAGGAAAAAATGAAAGCTGTTATTCTTGCAGGTGGATACGGAACTCGGATTGGAGAAGAAACACATTTAAAACCAAAACCTATGATTGAAATTGGAACAAAGCCTATTCTATGGCACATTATGAGCTTGTATAGTCATTACGGCATTACTGAGTTTATTATTTGCTTAGGCTATAAAGGATATGCAATTAAAGAATTCTTTCTAAATTACAACTTACACATGTCAGATTTCACAATCCATTTAAGCGACAATACAATTACTAGCCATTCTCATCGTATTGAACCGTGGAAAGTTACACTGATCGATACCGGTCTAAATACTGAAACGGGTGGACGGGTTAAAAAAATACAAAATTACGTCGGGGATGAACCTTTTTGCCTTACTTATGGTGATGGATTAAGCAATGTAAATATACAAGATCTTATTGCATTTCATAAAAAACACGGAAAAATAGCTACTGTTACAGCCGTACAACCTGCTGGGAGATTCGGTTCTCTCGTCTTAGATAAACAGTCTGTCACATCTTTTCAAGAGAAACCTTTAGGTGATGGTGGATGGGTTAACGGTGGATTTTTCATTTTAAATCCTGATGTTTTCAATTACATCAGTGGAGAGAAGTCAGTTTTTGAAACAGACACTTTAGTTCAGCTAGTAAACAAAAACGAATTAGCCGCATTTCAGCATACTGGTTTTTGGCATCCGATGGATACATTGCGCGATAAAAATAAATTAGTCGAGCTATGGGAAAATAATAACGCTCCGTGGAAGGTTTGGTAATATGGCTTCATCATCTTTTTGGAATAAGAAAAAAGTATTTATTACAGGACATATCGGCTTTAAAGGCTCATGGCTCACCCTTTTTTTAACTTCATTAGGTGCAGAAGTAATCGGCTACTCTTCTCATCCTCCATCAACTCCTAACCTTTTTGAACAAGGTAACGTAGCAAAAGAGTGCACATCAATTAATGGCGACATTACAGATTACGATTCTTTATTCCGTGCCCTACAGCAACATAACCCGGACATACTATTTCATTTAGCAGCCCAGCCAATTGTCACCATTTCATACAAAAATCCTATCGAAACATTTAAAACGAATGTTTTAGGTACTGTTCACGTATTAGAAGCAGCAAAACATATAGAAAGTATACGGAGTATCATTAATGTTACAAGTGATAAATGCTATGAAAATGACGGGAGCGGTAACCAGGCATTCGTGGAAAGTGACCGGCTAGGAGGTTTCGACCCTTATAGCGCTAGTAAAGCGTGTGCTGAACTAGTTGCAACTTCCTATCAAAAATCATTTTTCCGCACTCATACGCAAAAACTTGCCTCAGTAAGAGCGGGTAACGTCATCGGCGGTGGTGATTGGGCAGAAGACCGATTATTCCCAGATGTCATTCGTGCATATTTACAAGACGCTACATTAAATATTAGAAACAAACACGCTATTCGCCCGTGGCAACACGTATTAGACCCTTTACATGGCTATACCCTTCTAGCCGAAAAACTTGGGCAAGACGCCGAATATGCAGAAGCGTGGAATTTCGGTCCGATGAATGAACCTAACAGAACCGTTCATGATGTCATTCAATCTATAATGAAATTATGGAATCAACCACTAACAATCCTTACTCCTCATACAGACACTCCTTATGAATCACCTATTTTAACACTCGACAGTACAAAAGCAGTAAATAAACTCGGTTGGACACCTAAGTTATCAACAGACCATTCTATCGCTTGGACTGTTGATTGGTACAAAAAATATGCATCTGGTGAAAATATGGAATCTTTCACACGACAACAAATCGATGCATTCAAAAATTTATAAGGGGGCTATAAAATGGAACAGAAAAAATGCCGTTTTTGCCACTCATTACTAACAAATACTTTTTTAGATTTAGGAGTTTCCCCCCTCGCCAACTCATTTGTCGCTCCTGAAAACTCATATAAAATGGAGCCATTTTATCCGCTGCACACATTTGTTTGTAACTCTTGTTTGCTTGTACAATTAGATGAATTTGAATCTCCGCACAATATTTTTCATGACTATTTATACTTCAGTTCTTACTCATCAAGTTGGCTACTACACGCTAAGCAATATGTAGAAATGGCGATTAAGCGTTTTAATTTAACAAACCATTCGAAAGTAATTGAAATCGCGAGTAACGATGGATACTTATTACAATACTTTCAAAAAGAAAATATCCAGACGCTAGGAATTGAGCCAGCAAAAAATGTAGCAGAAATCGCTATCCAAAAAGGTATTCCTACTGAAGTAAATTTTTTCAGCAATGATTTAGCAAAAAAGTTACCGCAAGCAGATTTAATCGTCGCAAATAACGTATTAGCACACGTTCCGAACTTACACGATTTTGTCGCCGGTTTAAAAACGTTATTAAAACAAGATGGCACGATAACAATTGAATTCCCGCACTTATTAAATCTCATATCATGTAAACAGTTTGATACTATCTACCATGAGCATTTCTCCTATTTCTCACTTATAAGTCTTCAAAAGGTTTTAGCTCACCATCATTTACAAATTGTTGATGTAGAAGAACTTTCAACGCACGGTGGGTCATTGCGTATTTTTATAAACCATCATAATGACTCATCCACTATCCATTCCAATGTTACAAACTTAATCCAAAAAGAAGTAGATCACGGACTAGATACATTAGATTGCTATCTCCTTTTCTCTAAACACATCGAACAATTGAAAATAAATATTTTAAAATTTTTTATCGAAGCAAAAGCTTTAAACAAACAAATTATAGGTTATGGTGCTCCTGCTAAAGGAAACACCCTTTTAAATTATTGCGGGATTGGAAAAGAATTTCTAGCTTATACAGTAGATAAAAACCCTCACAAACAAAATCTCCTTCTACCAGGTACCCGCATTCCAATACAATCTCCAGAAGAAATTAAACGTACAAAACCAGATTACATTCTCATACTTCCTTGGAATTTGAAAGATGAAATTATGAAAGAATGCTCTTTTATTCGTGAATGGGGCGGCAAATTTTTAGTAACGATACCAGAAGTTAAGGTAATTGAGCCATGAAAAAAATCCTTATAACAGGCGGTAGTGGATGGATTGGTAAATATGTTGTAAATTCTCTTATACAAAAGGGCTATGAAGTGCACGCCACTTACAATACAAATAAACCTTCTCACCTTTCTTGCCATTGGCATAAAGTAAACTTACTTTGCGATGAAGAAGTAAAAAAACTCATTTACGACATGAAACCTAGTCATCTCATTCATTTAGCTTGGGAAGCAGTGCCGCCAGCGTGTTATGTGTCTATTCATAATTACTATTGGCTTACATCTAGCATCTCATTAATTCAACACTTCACAACATGCGGCGGAGAGCGAGTCGTTGTTGCAGGTACTGGCGCAGAGTATGAATGGTTTAACGGCGTACTATTTGAAGATTCACCGCTTCTTTCCTATAAAACCCCGTATTCATTATGTAAAAACGCACTACATTCCTGGCTACAATCATACGCTGAGCAAACAGGCCTCAGCATGTGTTGGGGCCGCATTTTCCATATGTACGGCCCTCACGAACAAGGGAATCGGCTCGTTTCTAACATTATCACTTCCTTATTAAAAAACGAGGAAGCACTATGTACACATGGAAAACAATCAAGAGATTTCCTCCATGTGGGTGACGTCGCTGATGCTCTCGTAACTGTATTAGAACATGGCGTTACAGGCACAATCAATATCGCTTCTGGTCAATCTGTACAAATTAAAGAATTAGCTTCTATCATTGCTAAAAAGATAGGAAAAGAACATTTAATTAAACTAGGTGCGATCCCTTTCTCTAAAGATGAACCTTTATTCGTCGGCGTTAATGTAGAGCGTTTAAAAAATGAAGTAAACTGGAAGCCAACATACAATCTAAATACAGGAATCGAAGAAACAATTTTATGGTGGGAATCATTTATAAAAAAGCATAACGATACGCCTCACTAAAACGTAAATCCTTCGCTCCTCTCGCTAAATCCTTATACCATTCTTCTAATTTTTCAGGTGTTATAATATGATGCGTTCCCATTCCCCCATGCTTACTAGCTTCAGAAAGCGTCGGACCAATTTGTAATTTCCGCTTTCTCATCGCATCATTCCACGGACTAAATCCAAACCATAATATACAAGCAAGTGGCGGATAAATCATAGATTCATGTGCAGATAAATGTCTTCCAACCGTATAACTTCCGTGTTCATGATTATGAATAAATCTACCTCTTCTCCATAACGCCCAATCTTCTGGTAAATAGCCGTGAAATCGCTGTTTCATTAAAGGTATCCCAAAGTTAAGGTCCGGATAATTATAGTTAAGATCATCGACCATAATAAGCCCTTCCAGCCAATACATCCTCCCTCCCAATTCATTCAGTGATTTCCAAAACTGATTTTTATCTTGTACACAAAGAAACTCAGTCGTATTTAAAATCATTTTCCATCCCTTTACTTCTTGTTCTACCATCATCACTTCATGATCTGTCGCTAGTGCATCAAATTCCGGATTTGCAGCATCTCGCACTTCCCAGTGTGGTGCGAATTTTTTACAAATTTCAACCGAACGATCTGTTGAACCTTTATTAATTAAAATGCCATGATCAAACAGTTTCGTATGATGAGCAAGCCACCACGGTAATAAATACTCTTCGTTATAAAAATGAGAAATAACGGTTGTAGTTATAACAATCTCCTCCTCGTTCTCTATTAATCTACTTTTTCATCCTACTGTTACTATACTTATCAGTTATGTAATTGGTTTCTTTTATTTTAAAAATATGTTTTTCTACCATATACTATGCTTTCTTAGACAACCACCATTTTCATTTTCTAAAGAAACATCCCAATAAACTGAAAATTAAGTTATAATATCATTATAAAATATGAAGGAGGAATGCACTCATGTACTACAACACTTCATTCGAAAACGATCAACCTGTAGGCCGTCTATAAACTAGGGCGGGCATTCCTATAACACGTACACTATGCCTCGTCTTAGGGAACTCATAATACCCTAAAAATAGACGGAGGTACTTTACATGAAACAAACAATTTTAGGCGCTATATGTTTATCACTAGCAGCTAGTATATGGGGCGGTATGTATGTTGTTAGTAAATACGTACTCGACTTTATCCCACCACTGACACTCGTTTGGCTACGCTTTATCATTGCTTTTGTTGTTTTATATGCAATTTTGAAAATAGCTGAGAAAAAGCAAAAGAAGAAAGTAACCATTCGCAAAAAAGATTGGCTATTATTCGCTTGGATTGGATTTATCGGATATTTCATTTCGATTACATGTCAATTTATCGGAACAAAATTATCTGACGCTCATACAGGCTCGTTAGTAACATCTGCTACACCTGCATTTATGGTTATATTTGCGGCGATTATTTTAAAAGAGAAACTAACCGCTCGCAGACTGCTATCTACTATCATCGCGACAATCGGTGTCATTATTGTCATTGGATGGGATATTGAAATTGGCTCCTATTTTATCGGTACAATCATATTAGTTGGAGCAGCTATTACGTGGGCTTTACTATCCATTTATGTGAAAATTGCTTCCGCTCAATTTTCATCTTTAGTTATTACAACGTATGCCATATTCTTTTCACTCTTTTTTATTACACCTTTTATGATATGGGAACTACAATCAGCCTCTATCGAAACAGTAAATACGTACGTAATATTAGGCGTAGTTTACTTAGGAGTCGTCTCAACAGCAGGTGCCTTTTTCCTTTGGAATAAAGGATTGGAATTAATGGACGCAAGCATCGGATCATTATTTTTCTTCTTCCAACCTATCGTCGGATCATTGCTTGGTTGGCTGCTCTTAAATGAGACATTAAATAGTAACTTTTTTATTGGTGGTATTCTTATTGTATGTAGTGTTTTCATTACTACTTTTGAAAAGAAATGAAAAAACAGGCAGAGATTTTTAATCTCTGCCTGTTCGTATAATTGGGTCTTGATCATGAAAACCAATACAAACTGGTATATTACTTTGTACATTACTACATGCACTTATAAAATTACATACCGTTCTGGCAATTAAATATAAAGTGATCCCAATTGCCTTTTCATTTGTATCAAAACCATTTTCAACATACACATCTGCTAATTGTATAGACTTCGGTCCCTCAACATCATATGTCCATTCAGAAGCCCAATCATCATCCTCTTCTTCAAGTGGAGCATACTCCTCACAAATATAAAACTGGCTATTCCACTCGTTATCAAGATCATACTCAAAATAAATTGCTTTTGCTTCTTCATTAGTAGCCATTTCTACAGCTGCATCCAAACCTAATCGAATACTTTCCTTATATAACTCTAAATCAATTGCTTTAATTCTTTCTGCATATTTTGCAGATGCTAACATGCTACAAATTTCAAAATACTTCAATTCTATTCTCTCTACTGATAACGAAAATATATCTTCTTGCATTTCTTCTAAATACTGAAACATATCCAAACTATTTCACTCCACATTATTTACGCACTCCAATGCGATGGACGGGACAACATTTTCGGTAATTTCGTATGTGTGTCCCCTTTCGCCGCGTTAATTTGAACTTGCGTCAGAAAAATACTATTTGTAAAATCGGCCCCGCGAATATCTGCATCTCGCAAATCCGCTCCGATGAGATCTGCTCCACGTAAATTTGCTCCATTTAAGTTAGCCGCAATTAAGTATGCTCCTCTTAAATTCGCTCCTTGCAAATCTTTCTTCTTCAAATTTGCTCCCATAAGATCTGCTCCGCGATGACTCACTCGTTTCTTACGCGTTGCATTCATTTCCTTCCAAACTAGCTCACTCGTTTCTAAAAGTAACACATTTACTTCCGCACGGTGTAACGGAATATTTACTTTCATTAACTCGTCCGCATTTAAATTTGAAAGGCGCTCCGTCTCTTCAATCGCTTTACTTAGTTCTTTATGAATCGATTGTGTCGCCTGTAAAAGAATCGCCTCATTCAAATACCAAAGCATTTCATGAAGCTGATGCATAACTGGAAAAGCATCGTACATTTTTCTCGCATGCTTAGCATCTTTCCGCCAATCAATCCCTTTAAACGTAACTTGCGAAATCTTCTGCCCAGCACCGAAACACTCAAACACTGTACAACCTTTATAACCTTTTCCTCTAAGATTTTTATGTATGCTACATTTATAATCTGATTGTAAGTTAGAACATGGTTTCCCGCCATCTTTATTCACCGCAAAATCTATCGATGCTGCGAATGGTAACGCCACGCAACATAGACCGAAGCATTTTTCGCAATCTGCTTTTAAATGATCGTTATGATTAGTCAAAATATATACCCCCTGTTGTCTTTTGACTATTCCATAATATTCTAACTGCATAAAATAATCAATTTTAATATAAAAGAGCACCTTTCATTTCAATTCATAACTTTATCATCCAATTTCCTTTCAATTGAAAAAGACAGTTTCTATTAAATGAATTATAATTAAATTACAAATATTCAAATTAAAAGGAGACTTACTATGGCACTCGAAATGAAAACAAACTGTCAAATTTGCGATCAATCTCTCGAATCAAATTCCGAAGCTTACATTTGCGTGTATGAATGTACATTTTGTGCACCCTGTACAGAAGAAAGACAAAACGTTTGCCCAAACTGCGGCGGCGAATTAGTACGTAGACCGAAAAAGAAACAATAAAAAGCAAAGCGATATCGCTTTGCTTTTTATTGTTTTTGAGGATTTGAAATTATATCAACGATTTTTCAAATATATCGAACACAACTTCAAATATATCAACGATTTTTTAAATATATCGACGTTTCGACAAAGAATATCGACTTACCGACAAATAACGACACTACTTTATGCATTGAAACTCCAATTAAACATTCAAAAACTTCACACAAACAGGCTCTGGTACAACAACATCAGATTGCAGCAGTGTTAACTTCCCTGTCGTTTCATTTCTTGAAAATAGCACAAGATTATGTGACTTTTCATTTGTAGCAATAAGAAACTTTTCAGTCGGATCTATTACAAAGTCCCTCGGCCAATTTCCTTCTGTAGATGTATGCGCAACAAATGTAAGCTCACCTGAATTTTGATCCACACTAAAAACAGCAATACTATTATGACCGCGGTTCGCTGCATATACAAAACGGCCGTCAGAAGAAATATGAATCGCACTTCCTTGACTATTGTCATCAAATTCTTTCGGAACAGTAGAAATATACTGCAACTCTGTAAAGGATCCCTCTTCCGGATTATATGATAATGCAATAACTTCCGAGCTAAGTTCAGTCATCACATAAGCGTGCTTTCCGTTCGGATGAAAAGTAATATGTCTCGGACCACTTCCCGGGTTCACAGACAAGCTATTCACTTCTTTTAACTTACTATCTTTTATTTCATACGTAAGTATTTTATCAATCCCTAAATCAACACCTACCACATATTTTTCATCAGGAGTATATCCCGCGTAATGTGCATGTGGTTTTTCTTGTCTTTCTTTATTCGGACCTGAACCTTCATGTGTAATAATAGATGAAGCAGCATTTACAGTTCCATTTTCCTCATTTACTACAAAAGACTCAATCGTTCCTTTATGGTAATTCGCTGTAACTACCGTACGATTTCCACTATCCACACTAATATGACAAGGAGAAGCGCCTTCTACTACTTGTCTGTTTTGTTCTATTAGCTCTCCAGTATGACTATGAATCGAATAAGCAGCTACACCACCAGCTTCTCCTTCTTTAACAACAGAATAGAGATATTCAGTATTTTTGCTGATCGTTACATATGTAGGGTTATCCAGCTTAGCCGCAAGTGTTACATTACTAATTTTTTGCGCTGCCGTGTCTAACGTAAACTTATATATCCCTTCACTATTTTCTTTCGTGTACGTTCCAACATATCCAATAAACTCTTTGTTATCCTTCATTTTCATAACCCTCTCTCCCTATATTTTTCGTTCACCATACTACTTAAAATATTTTATGTTGAAAGAGTATCCTAAAAAATCGGAGTACCTCTTTATACGTTACCACATTTTCCTTCTAAATAGCCTTTAAACCCACTTTTTCTGAAAAGCTGCTATACTTTCATATTCTTCTTCCAGATGACGGGCCAAACGAATATAGATCGGTGTTAATTCTTTATATTTCTCCACACTTTCCATGTTTGGCTCGTGATAAAAGTTGGCACCTACCATTTCAGAAACTACGTGTAATGAATCTACTTCACCTAAACTATATAAACCGAGGATTGCCGCTCCTAGGCAAGAGCTTTCGAAACTTTCCGGAACATATACGTCTTGATGAAAAATATCCGCCATCATCTGTCTCCAAAGTTCTGACCTTGCAAAACCACCTGTCGCTTGAATTTTTTTCGGTTCGCCAATTAATTCTTTTAACGAAAGAAGAACTGTATACAAGTTATAAATGATTCCTTCTAAAACAGCACGGATAAGGTGCTCTTTCTTATGATGTAGTCCAAGCCCAAAGAAAGATCCCCGCGCATTCGCATTCCATAAAGGCGCTCTTTCTCCTGCTAAATATGGATGAAATAATAAACCGTCAGAACCAGGATTCACTTTTGCTGCTATTTCCGTAAGCACTTCATATGGATCTTTTCCTAAGCGCTTCCCATGCTCAACTTCTAACGTACATAATTGGTCGCGAACCCACCTAAAAATCATACCACCATTATTAACCGGTCCACCAATTACCCAAAGGTCCTCAGTTAACGCGTAACAAAAAGTCCTCCCCTTCGGATCTGTTACAGGCTGATTTGTTACAACTCGCACTGCACCGCTCGTACCAATTGTAATAGCAACTACTCCAGGTTCTATTGCATTTACACCTAAATTCGATAGTACCCCATCACTCGCGCCGACTATAAAAGGAGTAGTAACAAGTACATTCATCTCCCTTGCAAGTTCTTCATTTATTCCGATTAAACTGTGCGTCGTTGGAACAACGGTAGATAGCTTTTCCACTGTAATTCCTGCAACACGCAAGGCCTCTTCATCCCATTTTAAAGATTTCAAATTGAACATTCCTGTTGCTGATGCAATAGAATAATCAATTACATATTTCTGAAATAACTTATAGAAAACATACTCTTTAATAGAGATGAATTTATAGCTCTTTGCAAATAACTCTACATGTTCATTCTTAAGCCAAACTAATTTCGAAAGTGGTGACATAGGATGGATTGGTGTTCCAGTACGAAGGTAAATTTCATGCCCATTCATATCATTCTTTATTTTTTCTGCCCAGCTCGCGCTTCTATTATCTGCCCAAGTGATACATCTCGTTAACGGCTTCCCTGCTTCGTCTACAGTAATGACACTATGCATGGCCGAACTAAAAGAAACACAAAGAATATCACCTGGCTGCACATTACTTGATTGTATAGTTTCTTTAATCGTATGTATGACCGCTTGAAAAATCTCTTCTGGATCTTGTTCTGCTGTTTCTGGCGTAGGAGAATATAAAGGATATTCAATTCCATGACTTGCAATAACAGATCCATCAACCGAAAACAAAACTGCTTTTGTACTAGTTGTTCCAATATCTACACCAATCATATATTTCGAACCCACTATGTAACCCCTTTCAAATTATTCCGATAACAAAAAAGACACTCCATTATGAGAGCTACGTTTTCATAAACTTCACTCTCATAATGGGGCCTTTTTATAACCATTGTGCTGTTTTGAAACTGCATGGTGTCTTTTCATATTGCTGCTTTCATGTAATAAGGTACCAAACTCGGGATTTATTTTACAGGATGAAGTTACATAGAGATTGGTCCTCTCATGAAATAGCAATTTGTGAAAACTTTACTTCCTTATAACTTAGGCGCTTTCGCCCAATCCGCAGCAAACTTTTCAATACCTTGATCTGTTAATGGATGCATAGCAAGTTGTTCAATTACTTTATAAGGAATTGTTGCAATGTGAGCACCTGCCATCGCTACACGCGTCACATGATCTGGGTGTCTAACAGAAGCCGCAATAATTTGTGTATCTAATAGATGAACATCGAATAATTCCGCAATTTTAGCAACTAATAATACGCCATCTTCAGAAATATCATCTAAACGGCCTAAAAATGGAGAAACGTACGTTGCACCTGCTCGAGCAGCTAAAAGAGCCTGGTTCACAGTGAAAATAAGTGTAACGTTCGTTTTCACACCTTTTTCAGCAAGGTAACGACAAGCTTCTAATCCTGCTAGCGTCATCGGAAGTTTTATCGTAACTTTTTCATCGCCACCGTTAATTTTAATCAGTTCTTCTGCTTGAGCGATCATCTCTTCGGCTGTAACAGCATCTGGCGTTACCTCTGCCGAAACAGATTCAACGTTAGGTACTGCCTGACAAATTTCTGCAATACGGTCTTCAAACTTAATGCCTTCTTTCGCTACTAAAGACGGATTCGTTGTAACGCCAGCTAAAACACCTAGTTTATATGCCTTTTTTATGTCCTCAAGATTTGCAGTATCAATAAAAAACTTCATGTTTTATTCCCTCCATTTTTTAAACGTTAACGAGTTATATTATTTCTTTTCGACTGCATGTCCACCAAACTCATTGCGCAGTGCTGCTACAACTTTTCCTGTGAATGTATCATTGTCTAATGAACGGTAGCGCATTAATAAAGACATTGCGATAACAGGAGTTGCAGTTTGAAGATCTAATGCTGTTTCTACTGTCCATTTCCCTTCACCAGAAGAATGCATAACTCCCTTAATTTCATCCAGTTTCGCATCTTTAGAAAATGCATTTTCAGTCAACTCCATTAACCATGAGCGAATAACTGAACCGTTGTTCCATACTCTTGATACTTTTTCATAATCGTAGTCAAATTCACTTTTCTCTAAAACCTCAAATCCTTCACCAATAGCGGCCATCATTCCGTATTCAATTCCGTTGTGAATCATTTTTAAAAAGTGACCACTACCAGCTTTTCCAGCATATAAGAATCCATTTTCTACAGCTGTATCACGGAAAATAGGTTCAACGATATCCCAAGCTTCTTGATCTCCTCCGATCATGTAACAAGCACCATTACGAGCGCCTTCCATTCCGCCCGAAGTTCCTGCATCCATAAAGTGAATTCCGTCTTTCTTTAATTGCTCATATCGGCGAATAGACTCTTTATAATGTGAATTACCAGCTTCAATTAAAATATCTCCTTTTGATAACAGCAGTGTAATCTCATTAATAACAGAATCAACGACAGCGTGCGGAACCATTACCCAAAGAATTCTTGGTGATTCCAATGATTGAACAAGTTCGCTTAAACTAGATGTACCTGTAGCACCGTACTCTTTCATTTCTTCCACTGCACTCGTATTTAAATCAAATGCTGCTACTTCATGTTTATGATCCATTAAATTCTTCCCTAAATTTAATCCCATTTTACCTAAACCAATTAATCCTACTCTCATAATATAATTCCTCCTTGAATTACCTTTCATCATAAATACCTATCAATACAATGATGAATATCTTTTTGTCATATTGCGTTACTTATAAGGATGTACTTATTTTTTCAATCCCTCATCTAACCACCATTTAAACTCACTTTCTTGTAACAGAGCATTCGCAGCATCTGGACCATACGAACCCGACTTATATTCATGAAGTGGTAACAAGTTTTCCTCGAATGCTTCAAGGATTGGTTGTACCCATTCCCATGACAATTCAACTTCTCTCCAGTGTGCAAAGAATGTAGAATCTCCACATACAGCATCATAGATAAGTCTTTCATAAGCTTCAGGTATTCCCATTCCTGTTTGCTCACAAGTAAAATGAATACGGATCGGTTCAAGCTCGCCATTGTTCAATGGATTTTTACTATTTAATTGGAGTGAAACATTTTCATTTGGGCTAATTTCAATGATTAACAAATTAGGCTCCGCATTTGGATTACTATCTTGATATTGCTGTTTTAATGTATTTTTAAATTCAATTACAATACGAGTAGATTTTTCTTTCATTCTTTTTCCTGTTCGTATATAAAACGGAACGCCCGTCCAAAATGAGTTATCGATCCATAGGCGAGCCGCAACAAATGTGTCTGTTTGAGAAGAAGGATTTACTCCTGGCTCCTCTCTATACGCTGCAACTTGTTGGCCCTTTATCTCCCCTGAAGCATATTGTCCGCGAATGATATGGTTCTGAACGTCTTCTTTTTTCACTTTACGAAGAGTCTCCATTACCTTTCGTTTTTCCTCACGAATTTCACATGCATTTATCTTTTCCGGCAAATTCATTGCAGTCATCATTAATATTTGCAACATATGATTTTGAACCATATCACGAATGGCCCCTGCATGATCATAATATGCTGCTCTTTCTTCTACCCCAACTGTTTCACTCGCTGTTATTTGTACATTCGCAATATGTTCTTTATTCCAAATCGATTGGAGAACAGGGTTTGCAAATTCAAGTGCTTCAATATTTTGAACCATTGGCTTACCTAAATAATGATCAATACGATATATTTCGTCTTCTTCAAACGTTCGGCTAAGCTTATCATTCAGCTCTCGAGCAGATGGAAGATCATGACCAAACGGTTTCTCAATCATTAGGCGCTTCCAGCCATCCGTTTCATCGAGTCCACTTCCCTTAATATTTAAAGCAATGGTCTCAAAGAAGTCAGGAGTAACTGAAAGGTAGAACATTCTATTCCCTTGTATATTTTGTTCTTCTTCCCTTTCACGAACTACTTGTAATAACCTTTTATAGTCTTCCGGCTTATTCACATCTAACGGACAATAACGAAAATACTCTAAAAAATCTTCTACTTCCGGAGTACCTTCTTCCCTGCGACGAGAAAAAGTTTCTATGGATTCTTTTACTCTTTTTTGAAAATCTAAATGAGATACTTCACGTCTTCCAAGCCCAATAACGGATATTTGCTTTGGAAGCTTTTGATCTCTATATAAATTATATAGCGCGGGGTAAATTTTTCTTTTAGCTAAATCCCCTGTTGCTCCAAATAAAACAAAGGTCATTGATTCCAATTTCAGTCCCCCTCGTGATGTATAGTCATTGTTACTATAGTAAAAATGCATTGTACAGAAGCTACCATTATTGTTGATTCACTCTTGCTTCTTAACTTTTAATTTTTTATATTTGCCGCTTTCTAATTGTCCCCAATATTAATAGTGGCAATTCAAAGCATTTTTACCACATACTACTTACCTGCCTTAACTTATATAAAATAACTTAATAACTTTTAGTAATTTAATTACGTTATGTATTACATATTAACTACATAGATTATTATCGTCAAGAAAACTGTCTCGAATTAAAGATATTAATCCCGTAACATCTTATTAGAAATATGTTGAACTGAATAATAAAAAGGCAAGACCGAACATATTCTTGTTCGATTTTGCCTTTTTACTATTGCTTCAAATGATTTTTAACCGCTCTTATAACTAATTCATGATCCTCTTCTGGTGGTAATCCTGAAACTGTTATCATTCCAATAACCCCTACATCTTTTATTTGGACCGGAAAACATCCACCAAACGCAGCATAATCCGACCTATCTAAAAGATACTTTTCATTATATGGAACGCCCGTTATTTCACTTTGTATCTGCATATAATACGAGCTATGATTATGCAAAGAAACAACTCGTTTTTTACGCTCAATCCATTGCGTATTTTCCGCAGTTGTCCCTGTCATCTTGAAATGAAATAGTTGCACACCATTTTTCGCTATATCAACAGCAATCAATTTCCCTTCTTGCCTCGCCGTTTCAACGATAAATAAACCTATTTGCAAAGCATCTTCATTTGTAAAAGAGGAAAATTGAAGTGTTTCCTCCTCTATTAAAATTTGTTTACTGATTTCATTCAAATTTGAAGCGCTCATATGTTTATCCCCCTTACTCACTTTATGCGACTCTATCGTACGACCTTTCCATATAACTAATACCGTAAAACGTACTCTTCTCTTCTTGGTGCTATTATGAATTATATTTAACTCATTAAAAATGTATGTCCTCTAGTGCTAAACATTTCGTATAGCAGTTTTCTTCCTGCTACTACTTACAAGTATAAAAAAACCAGTTACTTAAACAACTGGTTCGCTAACAATTTTATATGGGATATTCATTCAACCAAAGGAATGCTTGTTCATAATCATCAAAAAATTTTACAGATTCTTTTGTATTGGACTGTTGTAAATAATTCAGTATTTCCCCTTCTTCAAGAAGAAAAGCAATTGCCTTACTGTGTTTCAAAATCGTTTCATTGAAAAACTTCTCTTTCCATGCTTTTTGAACAGAAAAATGATCTGGCGTATATCCTTTTCTATCCACCAACAATTTGTATTTCCGTCCCTTGGAAATGAATTGCTGACAAACCTGCTCGAAGCAATTAAACCATTCATACACATCATCTGTTTTAATCTTGCCGATAAGACGGGTAACAATTATATCACCCGAAACGGTTGTACTAATATTCAGTTTACTCAACCTAGAATCATCTCCCTTAGCTACAATTATGCGGAAACCTCACATAAAATCAATAAGGTAAAATTGTTACGCATTAAAAAAGGGACAGACTCTCCGAACGAAGAAGCCTGTCCCAAAATCGTTCTATTTTATTTTGCATTAGAACTAACAATCGTGAATTAGAATAATGATTTAATACTTGCTAAAACAGTAAGTACACCTACAATAATAACAAATACGTTACTCATTTTCCCTTTGTATTTAGCTAGTACTGGTACTTTATTGATTGCATACATCGGTAATAGACATAAGATAGCAGCAACTAATGGACCACTTAGAGAATCAATAAGTCCAAGGATACTTGGATTTGTATAAGCAACAAACCAGCATGATAATACAACAAAAGTAAGAACGATTGTCTTAATTGTTTTTTCTTCAATTACTTTCCCACGTGATTTACCGAACTTAATAATCATGTCACGCATTACTTCAAACGCTCCAATATAATGGCCAAGGAAAGACTTTGTAATAGCCACAAAAGCAATGATTGGAGCTGCAATCGTGATTACAGGTGAATTAAGCTCATTAGCAAGATATGAAAGAATTGATAAGTTTTGCTCTTTTGCCATTTTTAAATCCTCTGGAGTCAAGCTTAATGTACTACTCCAAACGAAGAACATAACTACAGCGAATGTCATGATATAACAAACTTTTTGTATTTGCGCACATTTAGCATCAGTAGCATCTATGCCATACGTAGCTCTCTGCTTCACAACAAATGATGAAATCATAGGTGAATGATTAAATGAGAATACGATGATTGGTAGAATCAACAATATCGTTCCAAAATATCCTGTTCCTGTTGAAGCAGTAGAAACAGCTGAGAAGCTAAGCATTGACGTATTCCACTGTGGAATTAAAGATATTGCGATAAACAGTAGAGAAGCTATGAAAGGATACACTAGCATACTCATGATCTTTACAGTAATATCTTGACCAAAATTCAATATAGCGATAAGACCAAGAACTAATACAAGTGATAAAATAGCTCTTGGAGGCTCTGGCATGTGCAATTGATGCACGATAAAACTACTTGCAGTATTTGTAAGTGCAACCGAATACATTAGTACGATTGTATAAATTGAACCGAAATATACGATGTTAAAAATGATACTTGCTTTATTTCCGAAATACTCTCTAATTGTACCTGTGATCCCCTCATCAGCAGAATTAGAAGCGTATATCATTTTAGCAAGTGCCCTATGTGAGTAATACATAACTGGATATGCAAGCAATGTAATTAGTAGTAATGATAATAATCCACCTGAACCTGCATTAATCGGTAAAAAGAGCACCCCTGCTCCAATTGCAGTTCCAAATAAGCTCAATGCCCATGTAGTATCCTGCTTATGCCACTTTTTCGGATCTGCATATTGCTCATTTTTTAGTGCGGTATTTTCAGCTTGAACTTCTATTTTCTTTGCAGTATTCCCGTTCATATAATAGCTCCCCCTTGTATTCTATTCTCGCGTCTCTCTTTATCGCTAACGAACATTTCCTATTTTAGAAAATGAATTCCTTACAAGTTGCCCTACATTGTATGTCCTTCATCAAAATGAATCCAAATTGAAACACTCGCTAGTTAGCGTCCTAATATAATTGTTAGCGTTCACAAAATTGTTTACTCGTAATATCCGCTCTTTATATAAAGACCGCTTAAGAGAACAATATAGAATAGACTTCATATAATACGTTGCAACATTTTTAATAACAGTGTATTACTTTAATGGTTTCTCTTTTTTACTTTTAACAGTAATTTTAGCTAAACCAGCCTCTCATCATTTGTGAGGCATTTCTTTCTCAATTCTATACATCACTTTAATAGCTTCGGCAGCATTTATGGTATTGATTACACAAGCCACTGAAGCACTTTACATACATTTCGCCTCTAACCACACACCTTTCTTACTAGTAATCGCATTTTTTATATTTTCTCCAGAGATAATAAAATTTCTCTCGACGCCCTCATTATAACGTGTATATTTATAAAATTAATATTTTTATATTTTCAGAAATATTAATTGGATATAATTTTACATGGATAATATTTTACAGTTAGTACAAAACCCTTGTCCCTATCACTTAAAACGGAATTGATCAGCAAAAAACACAGTAAAATATTGTTTATCTAAGTTACTTATTTTAAAAATACTTATATATTTCTTTACCGAAAAATTTTATTTTGATTTAAAAAAGATATTCTAGTAAATAATTAATGTGGTTAAAAAGAAATACCCCTTCAAATCTATAAACCGATTTTCAGGATATATATTACAGAAGTTGAATTCATATACATTTTTCAACTTGATGGTAACGAGAGAACCGCTAACCTTTTGCTAAACGAAAAAATAAAATAAGCTGCCCATATGGACCATAGCCATCAAGTTAAAAAAATGAGTCCGATGCCTTTTGGCATCGGACTCATTTTTTTACAATAGGGAGTAGAAGAGTACGGTTTTGGACATACTCAAATAAGACTCTCCGGATTTCGTATTTTTTATACGGCTTTGTGAAGTCTTTTCGTACATTCTTGAGTGATACTAAGGATATCGAACGGTGTACGACACTTATACCTTCATGCTTTTCTTCCGTTTTTGACAAGATCCTGAAAGAGCCTGGTTAGCACTGATACAGGATGTTGAAAGGTTGTGAAAAGCACGTCGTGTATACTAGAGAAGTAAATTTTGACGATATATGTACACTTATACTCACTCACCTCTTTTTGTTTTTTCTCCCATATAAGTCTTCTCATTCGATATGTAATGCTAGCTACCAAACACAAACCAATTAATTGCCCATATAAATGACATTGAAATCGTTCCAGTTTCACAGGTTTCACTTCATTGTGCGGAAGGTGTTTACTAGATACGTTCGTAATAAGAAGGTTGATCCGACTTGCATATTTCGGCATCCTCTTTTTCGCTTTCTTGTGATGTTCCAAACGTTTCGCCCACTCAGTTTGTGTTAGACGATATATGACAAGGCGTGTTTTATGTTTTTGGCGAAGTCCTATATAGATTTCTGGTAATTCTAATATTTGTCCTTCAGCTAGATCTTTCGTCAATTTTTCTAAATCGAGAAGAGTCCATTTTCCATCTTTCTCTTTTTGATAGACTTGTGTATTCCAGCGAATACGTGACACATAAAATGCTTTTCGATCCGCA
>NZ_MACF01000027.1 GCF_001884045.1 Bacillus mobilis
TAAGCTGCCTATATGGGCCATAGCCATCAAGTTTAAAAAATAAGTCCGATGCCTTTTGGCATCGGACTTATTTTTTAAAACTTGAGAGTAGAAGAGTGCGGTTTTGGACATACTCAAATAAGACTCTCTGAATTTCGTATTTTTTATACGGCTTTGTGAAGTCTTTTCGTACATTCTTGAGTGATACTAAGGATATCGAACGGTGTACGACACTTATACCTTCATGCTTTTCTTCCGTTTTTGACAAGATCCTGAAAGAGCCTGGTTAGCACTGATACAGGATGTTGAAAGGTTGTGAAAAGCACGTCGTGTATACTAGAGAAGTAAATTTTGACGATATATGTACACTTATACTCACTCACCTCTTTTTGTTTTTTCTCCCATATAAGTCTTCTCATTCGATATGTAATGCTAGCTACCAAACACAAACCAATTAATTGCCCATATAAATGACATTGAAATCGTTCCAGTTTCACAGGTTTCACTTCATGAATTTTAAAAATAGACTTCCATGTTTTAAATATAATTTCAATTTGCCACCGTAAAGAATACAGTTCATATACTTCATTGTGCGGAAGGTGTTTACTAGATACGTTCGTAATAAGAAGGTTGATACGGCTTGCATATTTCGGCATCTTCTTTTTCGCTTTCTTGTGATGTTCCAAACGTTTCGTCCACTCAGTTTGTGTTAGACGATATATGACAAGGCGTGTTTTATGTTTTTGGTGAAGTCCTATATAGATTTCCGGTAATTCTAGTATTTGTCCTTCAGATAGATCTTTCGTCAATTTTTCTAAATCGAGAAGAGTCCATTTTCCACCTTTCTCTTTTTGATAGACTTGTGTATTCCAGCGAATACGTGACACATAAAATGCTTTTCGATCCGCAATTTTTTCTAAATCATAAATAGAAAAATAACCAAGATCACGAAGAGAAAGTTCCCCTGGCTCTAATGTTTGCGTACGTTCCTGTCCATAACGGCAATCGCTACTTGTTCCATCTCTTACAGCTGTTTCTAAAAATTCTCCAGAAATCAGTTCATACTCTAATTGAATTTTCACACCAGCTTCTGAACCACCTCCGCCTACCCCTTTGTAAGAAGATGCATATTGAGCTGGAAGCTGAAAGGCTGTTGAATCTAGTATACGGATACGTGTAAAACGGTTAGATAAAGGAGTCATTGGAGAAAACTTCTTTCGAAATACTTGTAAAAACAATTCCTTTAAGAATTGTACAGTCTGTGCATTAAATCGTTCGTTCAGACCTTGACTAGATAATTGGATTCCCGTAGCTCTAGTTAGTTTCGCACATAAACTAACTAGGGATTCTGTCCCAATTGCTTGGCTGAGAAACACGCATAATGAAACGAGGTCTTGTGCTCTACACTTTCGTTTTCGTCGAATCATTCCAGTTTTAACTGCTAGTAGTTGTAAGTGGTGAATCGAAAATTTACTTTTAAATTCTTCACCTAGTAAACGTAACTCTTCTTGTGTAACATCATTAATTTTA
>NZ_MACF01000028.1 GCF_001884045.1 Bacillus mobilis
GTATCAACAATCTGTATCGGTATGGCTGCATCTATGGGTGCATTCTTACTTGCAGCAGGTGAAAAAGGAAAACGTTATGCACTTCCAAACAGTGAAGTAATGATTCACCAACCACTTGGCGGGGCACAAGGTCAAGCGACTGAAATCGAAATCGCTGCTAAACGTATCCTATTCTTACGTGAAAAACTAAACCAAATTCTTGCTGACCGCACTGGTCAACCACTTGAAGTGCTACAACGCGACACAGACCGCGACAACTTCATGACAGCAGAAAAAGCTTTAGAATACGGTTTAATCGATAAGATCTTTACAAATCGTTAATAACTAAATTACTGAGGCAACCCTATAGCGCCTTGTCTAAATACCTATACAGCGTGGTCTTACTGATACCAGTCGCCACTGTAATTTGCTTAATTGTATAGTCTTTACTCTTATACATCTTAACAGCCATTTCCACTTTATCTTCTTTCTTAGTAGGTCTCCCACCTTTCTTTCCTCTTGATCTTGCTGCTTGAAGACCAGACTTTGTTCGTTCACTAATAATATCTCTTTCTAGTTCAGCGATGCTTGCCATTGTACGAAAGAAAAACTTTCCCATTGCGGTTGAAGTGTCAATACTGTCAGTAATTGATACAAAATGTACACCCATATCGTTAAATAATTCGCTCAGTTCTATCAAATGTTTTGTGGAACGTGAAATACGGTCAAGTTTATATACAACAATTTTATCGCCACTTCGTAAAATTTTTAAAAGGTCTTCTAATTGAGGCCTATCTCTTCGTGTGCCAGTTAATTTTTCTTTATAAATCTTCTCAACCCCGAATTGTGTTAATGCATCAACTTGCATATCTAGGTTTTGTTCCTCCGTACTCACTCGCGCGTAACCAAAAATCATAATTAATCACCTACTAAAAACTATTTATATGAATATATTAGCACCAAAAACGGTGTTTGTTATTAAAAATGTTACTTTGATTTTGGGAATGAGTTTTGGTACCAAAGATCAGGGTAAATAGAGTGTGTTTTGCTCCAATAAGGACCAGCCCCATAAATGTCCGTTTATGGGGCTAATTTTATTAAACTAACCAGCCGCAGTATGACTGAAGAGAGCTCTTTTATTTTTGTTCCGCAATAGGGCCAGATTGTTGAATAAGGATTGTAGTTAATTATGGTTTTACATACAATTATTGAACTATTGGAAGATAAGTTTAATATCAACCTCGGTGAGCTCTTCATAAGTAAATGAGGTTCTTCACAAGTAATTCGTGAACTAATCAACTGCCCCAGTTCGTTTTATTTCTACCTTAATATTTGGTTTTAAATTTAATGTGGAATACTTTCCTCTCAAATCTTTTTCATTTAAATTGGAATATTTTCTTATACTTTTTATTTTTCTTCCAATGCCAATTGGATCAGTATTTAATTTTCTAAACTCCTCAAGAATATCCCCGAATTCTTTGTTTAGTTCTTCTTCAATTATTAGCTCCATTTTTTTTATTGATTCCTTATTTTTAAGAGTAACAGAAGGCTGTAATTCTATAGTTGAAACTAAAATAGATGCATTTAAATTAACCGACTCTTCCTGAGATAATTCAACATTTCCGCGGTACTTTATTGGGTGAATTGTAATATTAAATTTATCTCCTTTTTGCTTTTCGACTAGTTTTATTCCCTTTTCTTCTAATACCTCTGCAGGAATATTTAAAGTTATATCCCCCAAAAAAGCATTATGATTGGTGAATAATTTTATATACAGGTTTTTTTTCATGGAAATAGAACCAACTATTTTATCATCCCTAAATAATGCAACCCCATCTAAATAGGGTGCTACACCATTCTCATTCGATAGAATAGGTAAGGTAGGATCGATACCAATTTCATATAGTGTGGAAATAAAATCATGCAAGTTGGAGTTGACTAACATTTCTTTCTTTTCGTGTTTATCCAATAGTTGATAGATATAGGATCCCATTTCGGGATATTCTTCATAGTTTTTATTTTTAATCGTCTCCTCAGCATTATCAGTAATGGCCAAAAAGATTAAAGAACTGATACTGCTATCTCGTTGCATAGTATCCAGAAAAGAAGAAATTCCTACTGTTTCTGCCATATTTTTATTAAACAGTATGGTCCTTAATTGACCAGAAGTAAGGTGGTGGCTTGTCTGTTGTTCTAAATTTTGTCTTATTTGTTTGCTTGTAGTTCCGACGGCAGAAATGGTTACACTCGTCTTTTCTTCTTTACGGTCGAATTGTAACAAGCTAATAGTGCCTTTGTATGTATTCTCATCAAGTAAGTCAAAACCAATAATAGTTGAAATTCCTTGCCTTTCTAATATTTTTTCAGGTGGCATACATGCCGTACAGAGAAAGACACAAAGTAGAATAAGCCGTATTTTCATTTTTTCAACTCCGTTTTGAACGTGAAAAGATTTTAGATTTAATGATTGAAATGAAATATAAGAATATTGGATAGATAAACCATAGGTAAAAGCCTACTTGACCAACTTTATCAATCAAAAGGTTATTGTCGACTCTTTTTGTGATAAAAAAACTCGTGATAAAAATGATTATTGAGATTACCCATATTCCATGTTTTAGTTTTAAATGAAATATTTGTTTAACTCCTTTGGAAGAAATGAATAGGATTATACATAAATTTGGAAAAATAACTAATATCCATAATGAAACTGCTATAGATTCAAAGCGCTCAATAAATGGAAAATGGACAGCGCTTATCATACTGACAATAGGCCAGATCTGTTTTTCTAATTCTTTAGGGCTATAAAATAATATGGAAATAACAGTTGCAATTAAAACAAGAAGTGTGGTAAACCAGATTGCTAATTGACTGAATAGAAGTAGTTTTTTTTCTCCTTTATAAAAGGAAAAATAAAAAATAAAGTCTCAAAACCCAACATTGTATAACTGCTTTTAAAAACTCCTTTCATCATTTCTGACGGAGTTGTCGACATGATGGGTAAAATTCTAGTTAAGTTTATGGAATCAAGTGGTTGATACATCACAAATAGCAGCCATATAGTCATTAAAAAGGATAAGAAGCATATCCCTGCAACTACTCTGAATCCACCTGATACTGCATAAATTGTTATTAATAATAGTGCTAAAGTGCCTACCCATTCATAAACTCCTTCATATCCCCATGTTAGGGACAATTCAACATAACTGATGATGATAGAGTAATGTACAGCAATAAAGTAAATGACAATTAAGGTATTGATGATACTTCCTATAAAGCGACCAAATAAATTTTCGTGTATTTCATAAAGATTACAGTTTCCATGTTTTTTAAGTATGCTAATAATAATCCAAGTGATAATACTAATGAATAGACCGGATAGTAAAACTGAGATCCAAGCATCTTTCTTAGATTCAAGATAAATAATTTTCGGGACTCCAAGTATGCCCATACCAATTTGCGAAGTGTGTATGATAAAGAAAGCCATATAGGCATTTACAAAACTAATATTTGATTTCATTATCCACCTCAAAATTCATCTAAATCTTTTTCTGTTTTTTTAAATCTCCACCTTGTGCGGAATGAATCTTTTGGGCGATTGACAACAGGACGTCTCATATAAAAATGGTGGGGTAGACGTATTAAGAAGTATTTTATATCCTTAATCCTAAAAGGGTATAGAGGTGCAAGATAAGGTTTGTTTAATGATGTCAATTTTAACAAGTGGACCATCATTACACAGACACCGATAATAATCCCATTTAATCCCCAAACACCTGCTAGAATAATGAAAGGAAATCTAGCAATTCTTATAGCAGTGCCCATTTCATAAATAGGAGCCGTAAATGCCCCTAATGCACTAAATGCCACAATAATAATTAAAATGTTGCTAGTTAAACCTGCCTCAACAGTTGCTTGGCCAATAACAATACCTCCAACAATCCCCATTGTTTGCCCTACTTTTGACGGAAGGCGTGCCCCAGCCTCTCTAAGTAATTCAATTAATAATTCGAGTAAAAGTGCTTCTAGCAAAGGTGGAAAAGGAACTTGTGAACGTGATTGCCCAATTATAAGTAACAATTTAGATGGAATTAGTTCAGAGTGAAATGTCATGGTTGCAACATAAAATGCTGTAAGAAATAGTGACCCTGCCATAGCAAATAATCGTATAAATCTTATAAAAGTACTTAAGGACCATCTCAAATATATGTCTTCTGTTGATTCAAAAAACGAAAAAAAATTAGCAGGTCCAATAATAGCAATTGGACTTTCATCTATAAGAACACCAATCCGTCCGTTTAAAATAGAGTAGAGGAATCTATCGGGCAACTCTGTTAATATAAACTGTGGAAAAAATGAGTAATGATTATCTTCAAGACATTGTGCCAATACTGAACTGTCACTTATATTATCAGTTTTTATATTTTCAAACTTCTCCTTAAGTGTTTTAAGTGTGTCATCATCCGCTATATCTTTAAGATATATAATTCTTACTTGCTTCTTAACACGTTCTCCTATTTTTAATTCATCTGTACACAAATTAGAATCATTTAGATTTCGTCTTATAATTTTAATGTTAGAAGATAATGATTCTGTAAACGATATTTTAGGACCGTATACCAATGATTCTGTTTCTGCTTTCTCAATAGATCTTTCAATAGGGTTGGCGCAATTTACCATAAATGCTTTACTTTCGTCTGATAAGTAAATATAAGCGAATCCATTTAAGAGGGAAGAGATAATCTCTTGTTCCTTAAGGTTTTTCTTTACTTCGTTCATTGGTATGTTTTTCAATAAATAAGAGTAAGTTATGTATTCTATCGGAAGTTGTTGAATGTATTTAATTACATACTCATTTAGAAACTCTTGTTTAATTAAATTTTTCATGAAAATAACTTCGAGACAATCTCCACCAACTTCAAGTGTTCTACACATTAAGTCTGGTGATTCGTTGAGGATGTATTTAATTTTTTCATAATTAGGGCAGTTATTTTTATTTAGATGGAGTGTCATTTGAATCATATCCTTCAATAGTTTTTTTTTAGTATTTGAAGTAGGAATCATTTTATACTTGTTTTAATAAAGAAGTAAGGATTGAGAGTAATTTTAGGACCTATGGTTCTGAAACGAATATGGAACAAGGAATTTTAGATGGTAACCAACAACATGTTGTAGAAATCAATTGGCCAGAACTAGCTGGTATATATGAGGTTGAATTTAATGAAATGTGGGGCAGTTCTACATTATCTTTTGATAAAGTAAATTCTAACATCAGTACTCGTAAAATCGATAATACAACACATGTTATTGATATTAACGGTAAAACACCGGAGGCGCGTTCGAAGTGTTTGTAAAACAGCAATCTCATAATTGATTCGGTTAACCCTCTCCATTCCCTTACTATCCGTCTCAATAATGATATCCTTCCATTTGGGCTGGATCACTCCTTCAATAGGAACTTCGTCATTAGCTGCAAAAAAACGTTGACCACTATCACCATATTCTCGAATTAGTTGAAGAGCTTCAATGACAGGTTGATGAGATTGATTATTAGATCTGAACGTAAGATTTTTTAAGATATTACAGAAAGCAATCCGATAATGCCCCCGATAGGAAGAATGCATCTTTATATAGATTTTTTCTTTGTATTCTCGGTGATTTCTTGTCATGTCTTTAATAATATCCCGAATTGTTGAAGCGCCTACAATCGGATATAGAGTATCTTGAATAATTCCATCTGGATGATTAACCGTCGCTTTTAATAAGTTGATAATATGTTTATTTTTCCCTTGAACCCTTTCCAACTCTTCTACTGCTTCTTTACGGGTAGTATTCTTGGCCTTATTTCCGAACTTGAGAGTGATTTCATCCAACAGATCAGCTAAATAGTCGATAACTTCAGCATGACGATGCCAAAATAAGATGGCAAGTAAGGTGTAGCGAATGGGTGCTGGATGTGCTCGCAATTCCGTTACAGTCTCAGTAGCTGCACGAAGTCGATATTTCTTTAGTAATTTTGGAGTCATATGATGAAACAAACCATTAGGAATTTGGAGATGTCGTATAGCTAACAGTTTTTTAACCTCCATCTCCATCGCATTTACACTTGGTTTACGAGGAGAAGATAATAGTTGACGAAAAGTTAAAATGTCGGTTTCCTCTCCATCAGAATCCTCATCAGCATGGGACTCAAGTAAAGCATCTAACCGAGTGCACGTCTTAGCAGATAATTGCTGATATGTCATTTTATATAAGCTCTTTTCAAAAGTATCAATGGCAGAGTCAATCATACGCTTTAAGCTCCCAATAGAAGGAGGTTCAACTTTCCATTTACGAAAGAGACTGTATGCTTGGTTTTTTAAATAGTCTGTATCATGTGTAGACTGAACTTGTTCTTCTAACCATTGTCCCAAACGATCATTATCTGTACGTGTAAGCTCCTGAAATCCAAAAAAATCCCTTATATTTTTTCGATGTCGGGTATAAGTCTTTTCTTTTCCACCCCAACTATATTCATCAAATTGATCATGCGAAACATCAAGCTGTTTCGCTATGTACTCGATCACTACTTTTGGGATGTCTTGCTTTTGGCTAGGGAATCTAGCTTTCTGTTGGAAATACTTTAGTAACACGGCAAAGCCCAAACGGTTCGTTTCTGTTTTATTCCCCATAGATAGATGTAGTTCATTTGGCATTAACATAAAGTTTGCTAAAAGCTCTTCTTCATTCCAATTTTTCTTCACTGGTTCTCCCTCTGATCTACATGTTTTTTTAATAGTATAATTTCAAACATAGAGACCATCAAGATAACTAAGAAAAGCAGCAAAGCTAAACCATTTTCCTTTTATTGTAATATATCTGACGGACTAGAGCAGTAACCCTGTGATTAAGCCTGAAAGAATATAGAATGACATTTAAGCACCTACATCAATTGGCTTTGGAAAATGGTGATGCCATTCA
>NZ_MACF01000029.1 GCF_001884045.1 Bacillus mobilis
TTAAATATATATAACCATTATTAAACATTAAAATATAAAGCTTGTATCGACGATTACCTGGTAATTTTCGATACAGGCTTTTTTTACTTATTCGCTATTTTTCCAAGTAGAATAGAATTGTCTCTTTTTAGTTTTTTGTTTTCTTCTTCTAAATTACCTATTCTTCTTTTTAGGGAATCAATAAGTTTGTCCTTGGAACTTTCACTAAATGTCTGTTTTTTTGTGATAACCTTTAATTTCTGATTTTGTTTTATTATTGCTTCATCAATTGGCTTTATAAGTTCTTCTGGATACGAGTACAAAAACGTTTTACTTACTCCTGCTTTACGGCAAATTTCAGCTTTTGATATAGGGTTACTTATTGGATCATCAAGGAGCGTTAGCTCCTTTAGAACAGCTAAAACAGTTTGCTTCTTTAACCTGCTTTCCATTTTCTTTGATTCAACCATTTTAGAGGTATTTGGACTCATATTAGCCATTAATGGACACCTCCTGTATAGAAATGTTTTGAGGCATCGAATGTTTCACCCTTTTCAATGATTTCCAATGCGGTTTGATAGAACTGAACTACCTTGTCAAATTCCTCAATTTTTTCATTTAGTCCAATTTGTTTCGCTTGGTTTAAATGCGTTGTAAAGGCATCTATTGTATCTATAACTGCGTTTTTATGTCTCGGCAATATCTTTTTCTTAATGCACGTTTTACAAGCCACCTGATGAGGACAGGAGGGCATCTTATAAGGATGCTCACAACATCCGTCACCTTGGTCAAAAATAGCGATAATTTTGTTTTTGACCCATTTGTTATCACCGAAAGTTTCTTCTTGCTCTGGGAGATTGTCTTTAATTGCTGTGGCATCAGATTTAAGAAGCTTATCTTTAAACTCCTTTTTTAAACGTTGTTGGTAGACCTTAATATACTTTTCTGTCATGTTAACTGATGAATGCCCTAAAAAGTTTTTAACAGCGTATATATCGACTCCTGCATCAATCATTTCGGTGGCTACTGTATGCCTAAACTGGTGTGAAGCTATTTTATAAATATCTCCAGACTGTGCACCAATATCTGATAATGGGATTTGATTACATATTTTAGACAGTACATGATGATAAATAGTGGCATAACTAACAGACTCCGTTATCAGAGTTTTTTCTTGAACGAAAGTAATAACTTCCCTAAATAAATACTTTTGCTTATCAGAAGTAGGAGGTAAATCTTTTACCCGTTCCTTTTGGCGTAAAATTGCCCGTTCCACTATATTTCTTCCTTTGGAGTCTTTTAAATGTGCTAATGGAACGACCAAATCTTTTTTGATTTTTGCAATACGATGGTCAAGGAAAAGTTGTGGATCTCCATCCAAATCATATTTCAAACAATCAATATCACTTCCATCTGCAATTAAGTGAGCTATGTCCTCAAAACGTCTTCCTGTATATCTTAAAATGATAATTAAATCCCAATAAGTCGGGGATACAATGGGAGTTTCCTCACTATCTTCCAATAGGGGGATTACTATATTTTCCAAGTAATCATCCAATTTTATTTTAATATGTGGTGGAATGGGTCTTGGTAGGGTTTCTACCGTTTTAGGCGTATCATAACTAATCAATAAAGCGTCTGTTTTTGGTCCATCGGACCATTTATTTTCGTACATGTATCGGAACATAGAACGGGTAGTTATTATCGCTCTGATAGATTTGCAGTTAGAAAGTGAATATATGTCAGGAAGAATTTTTTCGATATGTTCCTGCCTATTTAGCTCCTTAAAAGATTTGATATTCGGAAATTTATCATGCAGTATACTAAAAAAATCACTCAAGCATAGGATGTTTTCTTTAAACGTTTTAGCTTCCCAAGTTCCAAGCATATTTACAAAATACCTTTTTACCGTTGGGCGTAAATGAATATTTTCCAATTTAGTCAATTTAACGATAAATTGAACAGGAGAAAGATGTTTTGGATAATTCTTAAATAACCTTCTTACATCCCACACATCTTCTTTGAGATATTCTTCTCGCTCTTTTGGGTTTTTAATGTACTCAACTTCGTGATGGGGAGGGTAGTCATCTTCGTAGTGTTTTACCTGAACACCCATGTTTTCTAAAAGTTCAGCGAACTTTTCATCTTTGATGGCTGTATACCAAGGACCAGAGCTTTTAAATCCTGCTAATTTAGATAATACGTCATACTTTTTATCTTGGTTTTCAGATTGCTGTAAGACTTCGAAGAACTTCTTCTGTGTCTTCGTCATCCAAGAGGTATCGATAGCTGTAATAGGAAAAGGAGAAAAGGTTGCCTTTGTTCCCAAACTCTTCGAGTTATTTGCTTTTGATGAATTTGCTGCTTCATTTTTTGCCATTTTCTCGCTCCTTCCGTTTCTCTTCTCTATACTCACTCATTCGTTGGTATTCTTTTTTATGGTCTTCTGCATTTAAATGGGCATATATTTGCATCGTGGTTGCAACATCTTTGTGACCAACCCTTTCTTGGATATACTTCCAGTTGATAGGCTCACCTTTACTGATGTACTCTCTTGCTAATTCAGTAACGTGCGTGTGTCTTAGTTTATGGGTGTTCAGTTTAATCCCTGTTTTCCTGTTGTAATGATTAAGGGTGGAGGTAAGTGTCGATTTCTTCATCGGCTTTCCATTATCCATAGGATTATTACTATTAACCACAACAAACAGGAAATCAGTAACAGGGTCACTGTTCACCCAATAGCTACTAATATATCTATCTATCAAAATCATAAGGTCAGGTGGGAGATGAACAAACCTGTCCCTGCCATACCCAGCCTTAGCCCTTGATCCATTTTCGTTGTCTGGTCTGAAACGAATATGTATGCCTTGCTCGCCATAATCAATGTCCTCAAGCTTTACTCCAAGAAGCTCACCAGACCTTACCCCTCCTTCTTTAAGAGTTAAGAGAATGATTTTATCTCGTAAGAGATTGACTGCCTTCAGGTACGTCTGAAAATCCTTTTGATCAATGGTCTTAGGAATAATATGAGGAACTTTTGATTTTAAAGTGTTCTTCTGAACAGTCCTGCTTTTCCGAGTGTGGGATAACATATCTTTATCTCTCATCTCATTTGTAACCATGACATTACGATACACAACAGGATTGTCTTTAATCCTCCCACTAGCTTTAAGCCAAAGGAATAAAGAACTTACCCTATCTACGATGGCATTGACAGTAGAAACTTTAAGGTCGTCTTCAACGTATTCATAATCTAGCATCTCTACATTTTCATAAAATCTATACGGGTTCTTGAGCCATAATTTGAAGTTAGTAAGAATATCAGGTTTTCCATCTAGGTCCAAAATACCCAAACCCTTTATTTTCAAATACACAATGAAATACCATAAGTTGTAGCAATATGTTTTTATCGTATTAGGAGATACTTCTCGTATTGCTCTTGCTTGTATCATATCGAGATATTCTTTTACTAATAGTATAAAATCTAAGTTTTCATCCATAAGATAGTACATTGTCCCATTACCTGTTTGTGCTTCTCTAACAGATACAATCTCATGCCATTTATCCTTTATTGTTTTTTCCTTACGAGATATTGTCATTTAGCTACTAACTCCTTTACTTAAATTCAAGGTCCTCGCACAGAGGCTACGTCTTCCTCCATAAAAATAATATATATAATATTCAGATAATAACATAAAGTATCTATTATTACTATGTATTTTAAATTTATCCGTTTAGATAAAAAAAGATAGTAGGGATAATCAATCCTTACTATCTTTACTCTTATTATTCATATGTCTTTAA
>NZ_MACF01000030.1 GCF_001884045.1 Bacillus mobilis
CATATTCGATACTTGCAAATCTTCTATACCGATAACATCGTGGTTTTTGATGATTTCAGTTGAGATTTTGTCCAAGTAATCTTTTCTAGCATTAGCTATGTATTCATGAATTCTAGCTATCCTTACTCGTTGTTTATTCCAGCGAGAAGATCCTTTCATTCTTCTAGAAAGAACACGCTGTGCTTTTGCCAACTTCTCTTCCAA
>NZ_MACF01000031.1 GCF_001884045.1 Bacillus mobilis
TTCCAGCGAGAAGATCCTTTCATTCTTCTAGAAAGAACACGCTGTGCTTTTGCCAACTTCTCTTCCAATGAGCGAAAAAATTTAGGGTTTTTATAGGTTGTTCCATCTGACAAAATGGCGAAATCTTTTAATCCTACATCCATTCCAATATAAGAATGTGTTTTCGGAAGTTCTTGCACTTCTGTTTCAACTAACAATGACACAAAGTATCTGCCAGAAGGGTTCCGTCTAACCGTAGCATTTAAAATACGTCCCTTTACTTCACGACTTTTGGCAAATCGAACAAGACCTAGTTTCGGCAATTTCATTTTGTTTCCCACAACAGCAATGTTTTCATTTGTTTGTTTTGTGGTATAAGATTGTACGTTGTTCTTTTTAGATTTGAAACGCGGGGCACTGTTTTGTTTTTTAAAAAAGCGGGTATAAGCATCCACAAGGTTGCGAACAGACGATTGAATAGCAATACTATCCACTTCTTTTAGCCAAACAAACTCTTTCTTCATGGCAGGAAGTTTGGCAGAGCATGTACCATATGTCAAACCTTTTCCTGTTTCTTTGTATGCATTATCCCATAGAGATAGGAAGTGATTGAATACAAAACGAGAACAACCAATCGTTTTATTGATCAGAATCGCTTGTGCTTTATTTGGATAGATACGAAATTTATACGCTTTATTGATCATCCTT
>NZ_MACF01000032.1 GCF_001884045.1 Bacillus mobilis
TGACAGAAGAACCGAACGTGTTAGAGAAACCAGAGGTAAAAGAGAAGCCGGAAATTTTAGTAACACCAGAAGAAGAACAAAATAAAGAAGAAACAATAAAAGAGCTAGAAGATCCAGTTAAACCGGAAGAGCCAAAGGTGACAGAAGAGCCAAAAGAGCTAGAGAAGCCAGAAGTTACGGAGAAACCGGAAATTCATGTGAAACCAGAAGAAGAGCAAGTTGAAGAAGAAACAATAGAGGAAATAAAAGAAGAAAAACCGGAAACACC
>NZ_MACF01000033.1 GCF_001884045.1 Bacillus mobilis
CATTTTTCTTTCATCTCTTGTAAAAATGTATTGAAACTCTTATCTCCCTGAGGCGCTCCTCTCATAACCAATGTATTTACGAACATACCAAGAATCTTCTCAGTATCTGGATGCACTCTACCTGAAAAAGGACTTCCAACGACAATGTCTTCTTGCTTACTATATTTACTTAACAAAATCATGAATGCCGAAAGCAATACCATATATTCCGTTGTTCCCGTTTGTTTGCATAATGTAGCAATACTTTCTTTAATCTCTGGTTTAATCAAACGAACTACATTATGACCACGGAAGCTTGGAATTTGTGGCCTAGAATAATCCAATGCTAACTCAAGGGACGACGGAATATGTTGAAATTCGTTTCGCCAATATTCTCTTTGATCTGTGAGATCTCTCGCTCTCATCCACTCGCTATAATCTTTGTATTGCACCTGTAACGGAGCTAACATCTTACTTGCATACAATTTTTTAAAATCTTCTATAATAATATTTGTAGATAAGCCGTCCGAAATTATATGATGTATATCAAAAAACAATAAATCTGTTCCTTGATTAACCTTGATTACCTTTATTCTCAAAAGTGGGGCAGTTTCTAAATCAAAAGGACGAATAAACTCCATCAGTAATCGCTTTTTATCCTCTTCATTTGCTTCTTCCACTTCATCATATTCAGCTTTAACTTGTATATCTGTTATGATCTTTTGATATGCCTCTCCGTCCTTCATCAAGAACTGCGTTCTCAACATATCATGTTGGGTCAAGAGTTGATTGAATACCTCATTTACCTTATCCAAATCCAACTTTCTGTTCGTTTCAATTCCCCAATTGATGTTATAGGAGACTGTGTTAGTACCACTACAGATGACAAAAATCCTTTTTTGTACAGATGACATCGGGTACATTTCTTCAGATTGTGCTTGCGGAATTGGAGTATATTTACACTCATCACTTTTTATCTTTTGGGCTAAGCCTTCAACTGTAGGGTTACTAAACATTTCACTAAGCGATATTCTAACCCCAGTAGCTTCTTCAATTTGATTGATAACCCAAGTAGCCTTCAGTGAATGACCACCGATTCTAAAGAAATTATCTTTAATTCCGATTTTCTCAATTCCTAATACTCTTTCAAAAGCACTGACAATCTTCTCTTCCATTTGATTCCTCGGCGCTATGTATTCATCGCCGCCATTTACTTCAATTGTTGGTAAAGCTCTCTTATCCAATTTTCCATTTCTAGTTACCGGAACCCGCTCAATTTGCATCATATGAGAAGGGATCATGTAGGTAGGTAGTTTTTGCGCTAACTCCTCACGAATCCACTCGATATCTATCACTTCTTCCGCTACCAAGTAAGCACAGATGCTTTTTTCACCATCTTTTTCATTTACTATTACAGCGGCGTCTTTTAAGCCCTCTATCTGTTTAATGGCACTTTCAATTTCTCCTAGCTCAATACGGAATCCTCGTAGCTTAATCTGTTCATCCATCCTACCTAAATACTCAACATTCCCATCTGGTAACCATCTAGCCAAGTCACCAGATCGATACATCATCCCTTCTCCATATGGGTTTGGAATGAACTTCGCTGCCGTCAGCTCTGGGTTATTTAAGTAACCTCTCGCTACCCCGTCTCCCGTAATACATAACTCTCCTATCATTCCAATTCCACACAACTTATCTTCGCTAATAATATATATTTTCGTGTTCGTAATCGGTTTACCAACGGGCGTTCTTTCTCTCATGTCTTCCGAAGAGAGACAGTATGTTGCCGCAAATGTCGTTGTTTCTGTTGGGCCATATCCATTAATCAACTGAATCTTTTTATTCTTCTCCTGCAGCTTTCTAATATGTTCTTCTGATACCTTCTCACCACCAATGAGCAACTTTTCCAATTGGTCAAATACAGTGGCATCTTCATTAATCAATTGGTTAAACAACGTTACCGTTAACCACATCATCGTAACCTTTTGTTCAGCAATCACGTTCTTTAACGCGATCGCATCCATGATCACGTCTGGACTACCAATCTGTAGCTCTCCCCCATTTAGCAAAGCGCCCCAGATTTCAAAGGTTGCGGCATCAAAGCTTAGTGATCCCGTCTGCAAAATCACAGTACGTTCATTTAATTCTACGTAGTTTGTTTGCCTCACTAAACGAGTTACACCCTTATGCTCAGTCATGACCCCTTTCGGTTTCCCTGTTGTACCAGAGGTATAAATCAAATAGATTAGATCACTCGATGTAGTCACGTTCATTGGATTATCCACCTTGCCAATCCACTGCGCCGCTTCGCTCAAATCAACGATTGGAATATGCGCTTCGTATGAACATGAAGAACCGCTCACCAGAATCGCTTTAGGCTTACAATCTTCCAACATGTAAGTAATTCGTTCCCGCGGATAAGCTGGGTCAATCGGTACGTATACTCCACCAGCTTTAATAATCCCGCAAATCCCTATAATTGTTTCTAAGCTGCGCTCGGCCATAATCGCGACGTAATCCTCACGTCCAATCCCCATCTCACGTAATCTAACCGCCAGCTGATTCGCTTTTTCATTCAGTTCTCGGTAAGTGATTTCTCCGCTTTCCGTGCGTACAGCGATTTTATCAGGTAACCTCATCGCCTGTTCTTCGAACTGTTTTACTACGTTCATATCTTCAGGATATACAATGGTCGTATCGTTAAATTCACCAAGAATTTTCTCTTTCTCTAGATTGCTAATTAGATCTATTTCCTTAATCTGTTGTTCCGGTGATGCTAACAATTTCTCACATATTGTTATAAAACTCTGAACTAATTGCTCGACCATAGATGCATTGTAAATATAAGCATTATACGTTAGGTATAAATCAATATTCGAGTCTGTCTCTTCAATCATCCAATTGTAGTCATATTTTCCCCATCCTAGATTTAATTTAATTTCCCTAAATTTCGTTGCATGATTGGATTGTTTAGAACAAATATAATTAAATAGAACACGGCATAAATCATATCTATCAATCTTATCATCCCATTGAAGTTCAGTAATCAGCCGATCCATAGGAATCCTGCTATGCGCTTCTGCCTCCAAATAAGTGTTTTTTACTTGCTCTATCACTTCAAGAAACACAGAATCTTCTGTTAGCTGATTTTTCAATGCCACAACATTGGCTATTGGCCCTACCGTATCTCCTAAGTTGTCCATTCTTTCAGAAATACACGTCCCCAATATTAGCTCGGTTTCCCTTGAATATGCACTAAACAATATTTCCAGAGCTGCTATAAAAATATCTCGCAGCTCATAACCATACTGTAAATGGATTTTATTCATACTTTCCACTAAGCCTTTTTCTAGAGTTACGCTATATTCCCCAGATATATACTTATTGTTTTTCTCTCTATCACGGTCAGTAGGCAATGATAAAGGTTGAAATTCACCTTGTAATTTTCTCTTCCAATACAATACCTCGTCTTCTATCAATTCATCAGACAATTCATTTTGCCATTCAGAAAAATCTACATATTGCAAGGGTGGTTCAATATAATTTAAATTCTCCCCTTTTTCATAACAATTATAAATTTGAATAATATCATTACTGAGAATCTTTTTAGAAACTTCATCGCATAGTGAATTATGAATTGTAAGCAAAAAGAAAGAGCAAGATTCATTCAACTTCAAATAAATCCCTTGACACAACAAACTTTCACTAAGCTTTTCCGCAAAAGCCCTATTATTCTCTTCTTTCAGAAAAGTGATAGCCTCCTCAGAAGTTCTGCAATAGTTGGACCAATCTTCTTGCCTTACATTAAAATTTATCTCATCCTGAATACACTGCATTACTTCTCCATCTTTTTTCGAAAGCATGGTTCTTAGCACTTCATGCTTCTCACCCAATACATTCAGTGTTTTAGTTAAGAGTGGAATACTTAATTCTCCCTCAATTTGAAAGAGCAACGGAATGTTGTAGTAAGTTGGACCTTCTGGATAGAGACTGCCTCTTTCCACTTCATCATCAAGCCACATTTTTTCCTGAAAAGAGGATCCTTTGAATAACATGGAATCATCTCCTTTTTCTTTTTACAATTTTCATTTCTTGTTCTTGCATGTTTACAATTTCTACTTTTCCAATAGGCGTTTGTTGATTTTCGGAAAATCCCTTTAATATTTCATTTAATCTTGCTATCATTCTATGCATCGTCTCGGCTTTAAACAGGCTGTTACTATACTCCAATTCCAAAACAATTTGATTATGTTTTTCAATGAAATTAAACACCAAATCATATTTACTTTCTAAAGAGTCATATGGAATTTCTTCAATTCTTGCTTCATCCACTACAATTCCGTCACTATTTGGATCATTTAGATACTGAACCAAAACATCAAATATAGGTGACCTACTGCTCTCACGCACAACCGATTCATTTTCAAGCATTAAAATAAACGGATAATCTTGATGTTCAATTGCTCCTAACGTAATTTTCTGTACTTTTTCAAACAATTGTGTATATGTGTCATCGCTATCAATGTGTAAACGTAAAGGTACTACATTAACAAAATATCCAACTTGATTTTGCAATTGAGGGTGTTCCCTACCAGCTGTATTAGTGCCAACAATAATATCATGTTGTCCGGAGTACAAATGCAATAGTGTATACACACTTGTAAGTAAGGACATAAACATCGTACCTTGATTGACCTCAGAAATGTCCTTTAATTTGTCCGTATACTTCTGATCTAGTTTAAAAATCAACTTGTTACCAACTTGTCCCTTTACTAGCGGACGCTCAAAATCAGTTTTCATATTTAGTACTGGCAATGGACCTGTTAAAATATTGTCCCAATAGCGTTTCAAAGTTGAATTATCCTCTATCTTTTTACGTTGCCAATCCGAATAATCCGTATATTTGATGGACAAAGGCTTCCACTCGGGTTCTAACTTCATACGCGCCGCTCGATAACAATTTTTCAAATCGTTTATAATAACATCCATTGACCACCAATCTGAAATCATATGATTGATGACAAATACAAGTGCATGCGAATTATTGTCTCTTTTGGCAACCGTGATACGAACCAATGGCCCATTTTCTAGAGGAATCTGCTGACCAACCTCTGACTGAATAACTTGCTTGATTGCTGTATCAACGTCTTCTTCATTACTCAAATCTATATAGCTATAAAAATCAGCCAGATTCATACTTTCCTCAATCATTTGTTTAGGAATTCCATCTTCCACAACTAATTTTGTCTTCATGATAGAATGACGATTAATTACAGCCTCCAATGATTTATAGAACAATTCAATATCAAAGTTGTATAAATTACATGCCCAAGTAATATTTAAGGCACTTGCACCTTTATATACCTGTGTCGACAGCCAAAGATCCAATTGTTTATAAGATAAGTCATACATTACTTGAGGTGGTAGTACAGGAATGATTTGGTTATTCTCTATCACATTATCCTCTACCTGTTCATTTAAATACTCAGCAAGTTTTCCAATGGTAGGAAACCTTAAAATATCAGTTAGAGTAATAAGAACTTCTAATAGTTCATATATTTCGGACACCAATAAAGTTGCTTTAAATGAGTCGCCACCTAATTCAAAAAAGTTATCATCTAGACTTACCGCACTCGTTCCTATAACATTTTCAACTGCTTCTAAAACACTTCTTTCAATGTCATTATTGTAATATCTGAATTTATCTCTTACCTCAAAATTTGTACTCTTTCCAATGACTTCAATAGTATTTTCCGTAATTTCATCACCTGCAAATACCTTGCTAATATAGCCACCTTTAGGTTGGAACCAACATCTGTTCCTTTTAAACGGATATGTAGGAATAGACATGACCTGATTGAAATGATCTCCATAAAACTTTTCCCATTCAACATCCTTTCCTATGACATACAAAGCACCAGCTCTGTTCAAGCTCAATTCTTCCATAGGCTGACTAGCATCAAAACCAGCAAATTCTTCATAATTTTGCAATTTCACAGGAATTGTCAACCTTTGATCCAGTTTTCCATAAAATACATTTTTCAAATGCTTACTTTTCCAATCTTTCGCTAGTAATTGTTCTAATTTAGCGATAAGTTCATCCTGATTACTTACAATAATCGCCAATCTCTCATTATAATGCCCTCTTCCCACATTAGTTGTATAACTGAATTTTTTCATATCTACATTATCGTTAGTTTTTATAAAATAATGATATTTTACAACTAAGTTGTGTAAATCCTCTTCATCTCTTCCTGAAATCGTCACGATATATTTCTTTTCAATTGGGATAATTCCCTCACTATTATCTTTATATTCTTCTAATACAACGTGGCAATTTGTACCACTCAAACCAAATGAGCTAATGCCACATCTTCTAGGTATCTCTTCTTCTGTTTCCCAATCTCTTAGAGTATCATTTACATATAATGCAGATTCCTCTAAATTCATTAATCGATTTGGTCTATTGAAATTTATAGTCGGGACAATTTTCTCATGTTTTAAAGAAAGAGCCGCTTTGATAACACTCGTAATACCAGAGGCTTGATATGTATGCCCTAAGTTTGTTTTTACTGAACTTATGGCGCAAAATTGACTTCTATCCGTATATAATTCAAAAGCATTCTTTAACGCTTCATATTCAACAAGATCTCCTAATTTTGTCCCTGTTCCATGCGCCTCAATATACGTAATGGTTGAAGGATCAATCTTAGCATCTTCCCATGCCTTCACAAGAACATTTGTTTGCGTATCTGCTCTTGGGGCCATTACTCCCATTCCCGTACCATCTTGGTTTGTTGCACTTCCCTTGATAACAGCATGAATATGATCTCCATCTTTTACAGCTTGTTTTAATGGTTTAATTAAAATCGCGCAAACCGCTTCTCCTTCGACAATGCCATTAGCGTTATCATCAAACGCGCAAATCTTAAAACTTCGTGAAGTAACCCCTACCTCACTTTCTGGCTTGTAAACCGGTATTAATTTAATTTTTGCACCACCGACGATAGCACTTTTACACTCACCATTCCTTATACTTTTTATCGCTGCATTTAGAGCGACCAGCGAAGAAGAACATGCTGTATCTATAACTAAACTCGGCCCTTTCAAATCATATATATAGGAGACTCGTCCAGCCATTAATGAAGCTAAATTACCAGCTAACGCCAATTTAGTTAAGGAAGGATCGGAATCATTAATAAATCTTCTATAACTATATGTATAATCTTCCGCATAACCTACGAAGACGCCCGTATCGCTGCCAGACAACCTCTCTCCTCCATAACCTGCCTCTTCAATTGCTTCATGAACAATCTCTAAAAAATTCCGTTGCACTGGATCCATCAAGGTTGCTTCTTCAAAAGATACATTGAAAAACTCATAATCAAATTTATCGATTTCTGAAAGATATCCAGCTTTTTCATATTGTACCTGTTCTATATCTAATCCTATCTGTCTAATATATCTTGCAAGATCATCTTTACGTTGTTCAGGAATCTGTCCAACACAATTTTTCTGAGAGCTAATATTGTTCCAATACTGTTCTAAATCATTCGAGAAAGGAAACTTCCCAGCCATTCCAATAATAGCAATCTCATCACTAACTTCTCCGTATTCATAGCCATTAGAAACGGTTTGTTTACTTTCCTGCTCTTTCACTATTAATCCATCAACATATTGCGCCAAACGGAAAATGCTTGGATATGAAAATATATCAGCGGCTGATAGATTAATCTGAAAACATTCATTAATCTTTGAAAACATGTCAATAACCAGGATTGAATCGCCACCAAAATCGTAAAAGTTTTCATAAACGTTCAACTCTTCGAACTCTAATGCGCTTTTAATAATTTCTCCAAGCTTTTTCTCTGTATCTGTATAAGCTCCATCCGAACGACCTGTAAGCTTAATATCATCCTGATTATTCGTAAAAAATGCTAATGACTCGCCTTCCTTAAATTTTATTGGATTTTCAGGAATGTCGACCCAATACTGTTGCTCTTGAAAAACCGCAGAAGGTAACCTTACTCTATTTCTTTTCGTAGAAGCATACAATTCAGCCCATTGTATTTTTTGATTATTTACATAAGCATTAGCTATTAACTTCAAATCCTGCCCTATATTCCGCTCATTCAAGTTAAACTTATTTAAGAGTTGCATGTCGACAGCGGAATTTTCCTCTTCGGCATCCCTATTTAAATTGCAATAAATATTCGGATTATTAACCCCTTCCAAGGTTGTTTCCATAAATTCGGTTAACAATTTTTCCAATTGATCATAATCAGAGAAAATTACCGCTAATCTTTGTTTATAATGGTTTCTTCCGACACTCGCTGTAAAACATACATCTTTCGGATTATATTTTCTAACTTGACCAATTTTATAAACATAGCGTTGAACTAATTTTCTTAAAACTTCTTCGGTTTCACCCGATAGTGTCAGGATATAACTACCGCTGTGTTCCTCATACTGCTTTTCATCATCTGCCTCTGCTTCCTCCAAGACAATATGACAATTAGTTCCACTGAATCCAAACGAATTAATCCCGCAGATTCTTTTCTTTGTCTTTGATTCCCATTTTCTCGGGAGCATATTTACGTATACTGGTGATTCCGAGAAATTTATAGCTTTATTAGGAATATTGTAGTTAATAGTTGGAGGCAGCATTCTTTCATTTAATGCATATAAACATTTAATCACTGAAGCAAGCCCTGAAGCATCGTATAAGTGACCAATATTGTTTTTCACCGAACTAATCGCACATAATTGCTTTTTCATCGTATATTTTGAGAAAGCTTTACTAATTCCATCAATTTCAATAGGATCTCCTAAAATTGTTCCTGTTCCATGTGCTTCAATATATGATATATCTTCAGCTGAAACGCCTGCATCTTTCCACGCTCTTTCTATCACGTCTGCTTGCGCATCTGCATTAGGTGCACTAATACCTATTGAATTACCATCTTGGTTAATAGCAGTACCTTTAATTACTGCATATACATGATCTCCATCCTCTTTCGCTTTATACAATGGTTTTAAAAAGATGGAAATTGCTCCTTCCCCTAATCCAGTCCCAGTCGCACCATTATCAAAAGCTCTTGTACTTCCATCTCTTGTTTCAATACCAATTTTTCTTTCATCTACTACAGGAAGCAAATGGATTCGCACACTACCCACAATAGCTGATTCACACTCCCCATTCCTTATAGCTTGACAAGCAAGATGTACTGCTACAAGGGATGAAGAACAAGCCGTATCCACAACTACACTAGGTCCTTTTAAATCTAACAAGTAAGACACCCTGCTCGGAATAATAGCTTGAAGATTTCCTGTAAGTCCCGTTTCATAAAAATCTGGATTCACATTTGTTAAAATATCAAAATACTTTGTTCCACCAAGATCACTGAATCCCGAATATACACCAATCCTTTTACCCCTTAACTCCTGAATATGATATCCTGCATCTTCAATAGCAGCCGATGTTTGCTGTAAAAAAAGTCTTTGCCTAGGATCCATCATTTTTGCTTCTTTGGGTGAAAGATTAAACTTTTTAGGGTCAAATGCAGAAATATTCTCTAAGTAAGCTGCTTTATTATAAGGAATTTGTTCCGCTTCTGTTCCAGTAAACCTCAAATATTTATCGGCATTACTTTTTCTTTCAATTGGAAACTCCCTTACACATTCCAATCCATTTAATATATTTTCCCAGTACTCATCTGTATCATCGGCTAAGGGCATTTGAGCGGATATGCCAATGATGGCGATATCTTTAGAATCTATCTCATGTAATTCTATATCTGCCCCATCGCTATTACTTATCCCTGAAAGATTAAAAAATTCCATACTCAACGTGGAAACCTCCTTTTAACATTCTACTTATAAACCTTTTATTACCCCTTAACTTAAGCGTTCAATTATCATCTTAAAACGTAGTTCTTGTTCATCATAAGACAGTTTTTTCGTTTTAAATATTTGATACAATAATTGAAGAGATTCAGCAATTTCCTGGTTATTCGGTGTTCGTTTTTCTCTCTCTAGTAATGCCTGCATTTTACGAATTTTCTTGTAAGGTTCAACAACACCAGTTTTATACGATTGCTGGTTGAAATTTTTATTTGGTGTTGAGACAGCACTGGCCAAGCTCAAAGTTACCGCTGTCGGAGTTCCTTCAATATCCCCTTCGCAAAAACAAGGATTTTTTTGGTTTATTTCCACAGCTTGTTTGATACAGTCCTGCATGATAGTTTTCAATCTATTTTCTTTCTCCAGTCGAATTGCTGTTTTACCTGTAAGATCCTCAACTAGATTCGTCATTGAAGAACTGTCTTTGGGATAATCATAAGAGTAAGCTTTAATATCATTTGTGCAATTTCTTACTAAATTTCGTAATACGTAATTTGGGCCTAGCTCAATGGCATACTTAACCTCATTCCTACATAAGAAATCCACAGTTTTTTTCCACATGACGGGATTGATCAGATGTTGAGAAAGTGTCATAATCTCGTCGCAGTTCTTATAAACCTGCGATGTGAGATCAGATACCACTGGATACTTCATATCATTATATGTATATTTTTCTAGTTCTTTAGTGAATCCGGCTAAGGCACTATTCATTAAGGGACTATGAAAAGGAGCATTAACTTTCAACTTTGTAAATTTAACCCCTGTCTTATTACTCAAAACTTCTTCTACTTGTGATAACGCTTCTAGAGTACCGGAGATCACAATTTGATCGTTAGAATTATAGTTGGAAATGCATACAGCCTTCCCCTTTACAGAATATTCGTCGCATAGTTTCTGAAGTTCCGCAAGAGGAAATCCTTTGATGGCGGCCATCCCTCCTTCAGTTCTTTCCGCCACTTCCTGCATAATTTCCCCTCTGGCCCGTACTAATCGGATTGCATCTCTAAAATCTATTGCTTCTGAACATGCTAAAGCTGTGATTTCTCCCAAGCTATGTCCTACCATGAAAGAAGGCTCTAAGCCTTCTTTCATAAAAACTTTAAATGCTGCAAAAGATACAGTAAAAATCGCTGGTTGTGCATTTTTTGTCTTTTTAAGTTCGTTATTATCCGATTCAAAACATAATTTCCTCATATCAATACCAGTTAAATCGCTAGCTTCTTCATAAATTTGACGAACTACCGCATATCTATCATAGTGTTCTTTACCCATTCGTGGATATTGCGAACCTTGGCCTGGAAACATAAATGCTACTTTTTCCAATTCTTTTCTACTCCCTTCAATAGATTTATATAGCCGCGAACCAATTCTTTTGCCTTCTCAATTTTCAATATTGCTTCATTAAATTCACATACAAATTCCAATTTATCCCCATAATCATCTATCACAATGATATAATCATAGAATTCTACTAAATTAATATTGGATGCTTTTGTAGATTTTTTGATAAATGCTGGAACAATTGAAAACTCACTTTTTTGCATAACAACCGATTTCACATCGTCAATCAAGTATTTATGAAATGAATTTTTATCTTTTAATTTCATAAATAGATGACCGAAATCCCCCAATTTTTCAAAATCTACTTTTGCTGCGTACATTTCTTTGGTTCCATTCATTAATTGGGCACTAACCATTTTTTCTCCAGAAACTTGATTAAACAAATACATATAAAAAGCTGCCATGAAGTCAAAAATTTCAGTATTCGAATCACTTGCCGCTTCTTTCAACATACTTGAAAAAGCCTCATCAAACGTAAATGAAAACATGCGATGTTTCGTTCTATTTCCTTTTTGCACAAAATATTCTTTCGGTAGCTTCATTGCCTGTACTTCAACAAAACTCTTAGTTTTTGAGAGCTTCTTGTTCATAAATTCAGCCAATTCAGAAATGGATGTATTTGTGAATAAATCTGTCACTTGAATTAATTTTGGATGAATTAATTCAATTTTCATTTTTACACTTTGAACAAGCAGTGAATCCCCTCCAACATCAAAGAAGTTTTCGTGAATCCCAATATCCTCTCTTCCCAAAACTTCCTTCCATATCTCTAATAACATTTTTTCCATATCTGTTTTTGGATTAACTAATTCTTTTTGTTCCAATTCACACATTTCAAGTTGCGACAACGAATTTTTATCTACCTTACCATTAGCAGTCAAAGGAATCTCATTAACCTGATTAAAATAGGCTGGCACCATATAGTCAGGTAATTCTTTCAATAATTTTTCTTTTAACTCTTTTATATTGATTTTAGAATTTGAAACAATAAATGCCGATAAATACTTTTTCCCGTTTTTATTAGCTTGATCTATCACCGCAACATTTTTAATATCCGCTTGCTTTATTAAACAATTTTCAATTTCCCCAAGCTCTATACGATATCCTCTAATTTTTACCTGATTATCCTTCCTACCTAAAAACTCAATATATCCAGTTTCTAACAACCTACCATAATCACCTGTCTTATAAAGCATTCCTAATGTTGGATGTTTAATAAAAGCATTTTTTGTTTTTTCTGGATCATTCATATACCCTTTTGCCAATCCGCTCCCGCCAATATATAACTCACCAGGAACCCCTATATGACAAAAATCTCCTTTATAGTCCAACACATAAAATTTTTGATTTGCCAATGGCGTACCGTACGGAATACTTACCCAATCATTTTCCTCTTGAATAACTGGATAATAAATTGACCAAATAGCCGCTTCCGTGGCTCCCCCTAAGCTATACACATTTGCATGTTCAAAGCGATTTTTTATTATATTCGGGAGAGATAGTGGAATCCAATCGCCACTTAGCATTACCACACGCAAGCTACTATTAACGTGCTTCTGCTCTCTCTCTGCTCTTTTAATCCCTATTTCTGATTCATTCAATTGAACATTTAAAAATTCATTAGAGTTAATATTTTTATGTTCAATTAAACCAATCTCCATTGAATGGATTAGAACTTGATTATCATTAAGTTTAAAGAAGTCTTTTATTGAATCAAAATGAATTTCCCCAATGGAACAAGTTCCTATATTAAGCATGCTAGCAACATAATCCAGCGTATTTACAATAATTCCAGTATCAATACACGCATAAAAATAACCATCACTACCGTATTTAGGCATCGTTGCATCTGCATTATATATCATGTAAACAGTCAAAGCCGATGAATTGAATATTGACTTATTTGTATAATGCTGGATCTCATCCGTGATTGTACAAAACTCATTGACCATAGTGAGACTATTTTCAATCGGACTGTAATAATAAATACCTTGCTTTAAGTTTTCCACCCTATTTTCTTTAATATAGATGTAGATATCAATTGGGTACAATCCACCTGCACTCGGATAATAGTATTTAATATTGGTTTGATTTCTTCTTTGCATTAATACAGACAATAGTTGCGAGAGTTCCGAAAGTGGTAACTGTTCTCGAATGTTAAATTTTCTATGCGAATTTCTCGTTTCAACAAAACTTGGAAATTGTTTACTTTTCTTTAAATACATTTTCTCGCCCATTGGATTCATCTGTCTATTTAGCTGTTTGGATTTAAAACTTTCATAGGCTGTCGGATTATACTTTATATCTTCACCGTAAGGATTATAAAATAATTTATCTTGTGATTTAAATACATCCTGCGGACTAAGAATTGAAGATACAAGGAGCCCGTCTTGAATTGCTTCCTTAAGGAATGCTTCCAACTTATATTGAGAAATCTCCGAAAAATAATACTTAATCTCCTCTATTGTTCTGCCCTTTTGCATATAAAAATAAAATTTAGGCATTAAATAACGTATTTCAGGATCAATATGAGTATATTGTTCTTCATCCCATTTAATAGCAGGTGACCAATAATATTTCTTCACATTATCATCAATTCTAATTTCAACATTTTCTTGCAATTGATCATTCACTGATAACGTTTCCATATCTTGTAAATGTTTCACCATCATATCCATAATGGCAGGAACTGAATTCCATATTGTAATCTGGTGCTTTTCAAGCATCTCATACACATGCCCCATATCCCGTTGATCTTTTACTAATACGACCGCAGCACCAGCTGCTAGAGCCCCAAAAACATCATATACAGATAAATCGAAACACATTGATGATAAGGCCAATATTCGATCTTTTTCATCCACTTGGAATTTACCGTTAATATCTAAGATTGTATTAGCTGCAGCACCATGTGTAGTAACAACCCCTTTGGGTTTCCCTGTACTTCCTGACGTATAAATCACATATGCAATATTTTCTGTTGTCACCTTGCTTGACAAATTTTCTGTTGAAAGCGTATGAACTTTTTCAATCACCTCAAAATCCGGTATCAGCATAAATTTACATTCACTATGCTGTAATACATAGCTCTTTCGCTCTTCGGGATGTTTTGGATCAATTGGTACATATCCTCCACCAGCTTTCAAAACTCCGAGAACATTCACTATGGATTCTTTACATCTTTCAGATAAAACACCAACTAGCTCATGATTTTTCAACCCTAACTGTTGAAGCTTACGTGCTACCTGATTTGCTCTTTCATTTAACTCTTGGTAAGACATCTCATAGTCCCCGTCAATAATGGCAACATTCTTTGGGTTTTGTCTTGCTTGTAATTCAAACAATTCATGTAAAGGTTTAACTACAATCTCCTGATTCGTATTATTGTACTGTGTAATTACTTTTCTTTCATATTCTGAAATATCTGGGCGCATTACCTCAGAACTATCACAAATCGAAAGCAATATATCAACATACTGACTAAAGATATCTGTTACCATCTTTTCTTCCAATAACTCTGGAACATAGTCCCAAGTAACAAGTAATCCACCATCCATTTCAGATACTTGATAGTCTAAATATACCTGTGGAGTTCTCGTAATAATATAATTTAAATCTCCTAGTTCATTCCATTTACCCCACATTTCAGTTGTTAGTGCACTTGTAAATACAACTGGAACAACGGTTTTGCTACCATAATTATTCACTTTTGATAACTCTCTTATAAACTCTGTACCATTGTATAAACTATGTTTTGCTCCATTCTTAATTGTGTCCTGAACACTTTTCACCTGAATCCAAAACGAATCATTTTGATTGAAATCCGAATCTATTTGAATTGTAGACGTAAAATCACCGACCAAATGATTAACATCTTTATTAAAAGCCTTCTGAAAAGAGATTCTATTTGAAACCGTTAGGTTAATTGACAATTTAGCTTGATTACTCCATGAAGATAATACAAGTAAATAAATCGTACACAGAACTGAAGTTGGTGTTACATCATAATATTTAGCTGTTTTCTTAATTTCCTCCCAAGTTTCTTTTGGTATTAACTTTTCAATACGTTGAAACTTAGGTGTATCAACTTCTGAAATTTTCTTTCGCAATGGTAGATTTGGGGCAGGAGGAAAATCTACTAGCTTATCAGCCCAATATTCCTTATCCCTTATATATTTATCTGACTTTCTTAATTTATTATAAGCCAATTGATAATCGCGGAAAGAAAATAGACTTCCTTCTACCTCAAGGGTCTCATCTAAGTAATATTTCATGATTTCCGAAGCTACTAAATCTAGGCTACCACCATCCATAACCAACATATCCAAACCAATAAGTAAATAATGTGTATCTTCATTTCTTTTTAAAGCTTTGTACTCAAATAGGGGCCATATGCTAGGATTTAAAGTTTGAGTTGAAATTCGTTCTCTTTCAGTAAGCAATTTCTCTTGAAATTCTTCCTCGTCTAGCTCGCATAGATCTTCTATTTCAATTATATATTCTGGAACATGCTCTAGAATTCTCTGATGATCTTCCCCAAAAATTGATCTCAGCATCGCATGCTTTTTTATCACTTTGTTCAATGCCCTATTTATCCTTTGAATATCTAACTTTGTTTTCAACTCAATATATACTTGTGTAGATATCCCTCCCAGCTCGTACCCTTTACTTCGTCCTGCTAAATACGCTGTTTGAATCTCTGTAAGCGGGAATATACCGTATCTATTCTCAATATCAGGTGCTAAATTGATATCAATTAATTCCTGTGAATTTTCAATTCCCACTCGTTCTTCTCCTTGTTCCTCCATTGCTATACCAATTGTATTTGATGTTTTCATGGAACACCCTCCCCTTTTTGTTTGTTTTAAAAATCCTCTTATCATTATATTTAAGAACCCATTCAAGACTAGAATGAACGATTATAAACATGATTTAAGCTTTTAATTACGCATGAGATAAAATTAATAATTAAATGTAATTAATTTTAGTCTTTGAATTAACAGCAAACTCTTCCATAGGAAAAGAACTCTCCTCAATTCTGTTGATGCAAGCTTGATTCATACTGGTGAATAACTTTACATTTATTGAATTTCATACCCTGCTGCGTCACTTTTATGTTAAACAAGATACGAAGAAAATATTTGATTAATAACCTTTGTTACATCGTTAATGTTTTCTTGTATAAAAAAATGTCCTCCGTCCAATTTAAAAATGTCACAATTCGCACCTGCATGTTTCTTCCAACCTATTAGATCACTTGATTTAACTTTCTTATCATCTCTACCAGTCATAATTGTCATATTACAATGAATCCTATTATTTTTTTCTTTATAGCAATAATTTTCAATCATTTTAAAGTCTGATCTCAAGAGCGGTTCGAATATTTCAAATATCTCTCTGTTTTCAAAAACTTCGTTCGCCGCTCCTCCGATTTTCTGGATAGCTAGTCTAAAATCTTCATGCGATAGCGTGTGATAAATTGTCTCTTCCTTTTCACTATGCGGCGCACAATTACCAGAAAACACCATGTGAATTGGTAAACTAATCCCCTCTTGAAGAAGTTTGTAGTAAACCTCTAAGGCTAACCAACTCCCCATACTGTGCCCTAATATTGCATAGGGGCCTTTGATCGAAGAAGTTATAGTGTTATAAATATCATCAACAGCTTCTTCAAAATTCTCGTAAAACAGCTCACTACTTCGTACGCCCCTCCCTTTAAGTTCAATGGGATACAAATTTATCTCAGGAATTAATTGTGATTTCCATCGCTGAAACATAATAGATGAACCACCTGCATGTGGCAAACAGAAAAGCTGGATATTTGTCGTCAACTAAATCATTCCTTTTTGTTATTTTTTTAGTTTCACCGCTTAAGATAAAAATTAAAAACATTAATATGCATCTAACGTTACACTTATATAATTCGGTCGCCTACTTTTTATTCCAATAAACTTAATAGAATAATATTTTCTGCATACTACTTTCAAATTCAAATCTAAATTAAGAATTTATTCATAGTTAAACTAACGTTAATATTTTTTCTGTTAAATTGCTGTTCAATAACCATTAAAAGGCAATTCCCTTGATGATTTTAATCCTCTTCTTTATTTTTGTCAACATGTTGACAAAAATAAAGAAATCATTTTAATCCTTGTCTAATTTTCATGTCAACACATTAATCATTTTGAATAGTTGAAAAATATATATAATATATCAGCAAAATAAAAAATATAGTTTAATATCAAAATTATCAACTTATCTTTACTATTTTATTTTGATTCAGGGGCCCCATCATTGATTTCATAAGACATGCATCCATCATGTTTTCTGAAATCGGCCATCATTCTATGTTACAATATGCACTGAAATGATGGATTTATATGTTAAATTTCCAAGGTAGCTGTTTTTGAGAGTCAATATCAGTTTGGAAAATTCTATATCAGTTAGTATTATCTCTATGTATTGAGCTCTTCATCTCTTCTTAATTAAATAAGAGATTTTAAAACAAATCCCCCCAGCTAATTACATAACGATAAACATTCTGCATGAATGCTGTACTTCTCTCAGCCACAATCTACCCATACCAAAATTTTAATTTCATGAATAAAGTTTTTGGTACAGGAACATATTGACAAAACATCCAAAAGAAATATACTAATGAAGACAACATGTTGTCTAAAAGGAGGAAAAATGGATTTTTCAAAAGAAAATTTTTCAAAAGAAATTAGAGATTTATTCTTTATGCAACAATCTTACGCTACACTGTTCTCGGTCCTAAACAAGATCCAAATTCGTGGGGATGAATATTTTGAAAGTTTAACTTCAAGACAGTTTATGACCATCGTGGCCATCCTTCATCTTCCGGAGGATGAAACCACACTAAATAACATTGCAAAAAAATTAGGTACTTCAAAGCAAAATGTAAATCGACTAGTCAACAGTATTGAAAAAAAAGGATACCTGATCACACAGCCTAGCAAACGGGATAGACGTGCAATTAACGTGAAAATTACCAAATCAGGAATGCGGGCTATGGAAGAATGCGGTGAAAAATCAATGTATTTTATGGCAGAGATTTTCAAAGAATTCACAACTGAAGATTTAGAAACACTATGGAGTTTATTAAAGAAAATTTATCGATTTGACGGAGAAGAACAGGATGGTTTTGAAGAAACAGCTCCTGATTTTGAAACAGAACAAGATCGTGGAGAATTACAAACCAGAGCTTTACAAGAATTTGCAAAACGAAGAATACAAAAGGAGATGCCAAGTGAATAACATTGTCGAAGTGAAAAATTTAAAGAAACATTATAACGAAAAATCTGCAATAGACGATATTAGCTTTGAAGTGAAAAAGGGAGAGATTCTTGGCTTGTTAGGCCCAAATGGGGCTGGAAAAAGTACAATGATTAATATTTTAGCCACTGTCTTATCCCCAAGTAGCGGAAAAGTAACAATTTTGGATTATGATTTAAAAAAAGATGTTAAAAAAATAAAACAAAGTATAGGAATCGTTCCCCAAGACCTTGCCATCTATGAGGAAATCTCAGCAGAGAAAAATGTGCGATTCTTTGCTGGACTTTACAACCTTAAAGGGGACGAACTAGAAACAAAGGTGAAAAATGCACTGGAATTAGTCCGACTATATGATCGAAAAGATGATAAACCCAAAACCTTCTCAGGAGGCATGAAAAGAAGGTTAAATATTGCTTGTGGAATAGTCCATTGTCCACAGCTCATTATTATGGATGAACCTACTGTAGGGATAGATCCTCAATCTCGAAATCATATTTTAGAATCCATTAAAGCTCTAAAGGACAATGGAGCAACTGTTATTTACTCCACTCATTACATGGAGGAAGTTGAAGCTATATCTGATCGAATCATTATCATGAATGAAGGTAAAATCATTGCCCAAGGAACAAAAGAAGAGTTAAATCAAAAAACAAATGATGAAATTACATATGCCTTCCAATTAAATCTATTTGGTGATTTAAACTACGATTTACTTCAACAAATTGAAGGGATAACAAAAATTCGTCTAACCGAAGATCTTCTTGAAGTAACTGTTGAACAATCAAAAGATAACCTGGGTGAGATTATCACAGTGCTCACGAATGAGGGCTGTCAAATTCAAAATATGAACAGTAAAAAAGCATCTTTAGAAACGGTATTCCTAGAGTTAACAGGTAGATCTCTAAGAGATTAGGAGTGGTTATATGAATTTTATTAAAATTACACGATTTGATATTACGAATATCATTAGGAATCCAACCTTATTATTTTCAAATACAATCTTCCCATTCATCTTAATTGCAATTATGGGATACGTAACAAAAAGCAGTTTTGGTGAAAGTACAGTTAGTTCCTATGATTATTACGGAGTCAATATGATTATTTTTTCAACAATGCTAATCGCAATGACAGCTTCCAACACATTCATGGAAGAAAAAGTAAAAAAAGGAAACATACGCATTATATATGCACCCGTTTCCAGAACTTCAATTTATCTTTCAAAATTGCTGTCCACCTATCTCTTCGGTACAATTTGTTTCAGCACCATCTTAATTGTATCCCAAACTCTTTTTCAGCTAAACCTTGGTGGACAAAATCTTCCATACATTATGTTATTAATCAATGCTCTGTTGTTGTTTGGTTGCTGCTTCGGCACTATGTTCTGCTGTATATTCAAGAGTGAAGAAGAAGCAAACGGTTTCATGCAAATTCCAGTAGCTTTCTTTATCTTTTTTGGCGGAGTATTTTTTGGGGTTCACCGACTTGGAGAAACAGTCAATTTAATTTCTAAATTCTCGCCAGTTTATTGGGTTTCGGAATGTGCTTTTCGGATTATCTATGATAATGATTTTAGCATTTTTCTACCAGTTACATTAGGCTTGCTATTGGCCTCGTTTTTCTGTATCGCTATTTGCCACATTGTTTTTAAACCGGGGGGATATGTATGATAAATTTATTTAGAAATCGACTGGAACGAATGCTGACAAAAAAAGCAGTAATTCTCGTTGCAGTTGTAATAATACCACTTATGATAGGTATATCTATCTACTTTTCTGGTCAAACTCTTTTAAAAGATACGATTGCATTTGTAACCGATGATCCACAGAATATACCTAGCGATTCAAGAATAAACATTGTGCAAGTAGATGAGACTCCTCCTCTCTCCTCACTTGTATTAGGACATTACAACTATTTGGTCGAAAAAAAGGGAAATAATTATGAAGTTATCACATTGAAAACTGAATCTGATAAAAAAAACATTGAACAATTTGTTAACACTGGGCGTCTCCCAAAAAGTTATCAAGGAGAAGATCAAGTCCATGCCAAACGAGGACCTGGAACAAATATTCTAGGATTTATCTCTATGTTAATTTTAATGCAAGGCGTTGCCTTAACTACGCTTTATCCAGAGGATCGTATGCTTAAAACTTTTAGGCGAATTTTAACTTCACCTGTAAATGTTAAAAAATATATGTTCGTCCAATCTATCTTTACATTTATATGTTTGTATATTCCCTCTTATCTGGCAATTGTCCTTACAAGTTTAGTCACTGGTGTAGATATTGGCTATAGTTTCGGGATGTTAGCTATATTATTAGGAATTCTCACATTACTAGCAACAGGATTCTCCATATTTATGGCCTCAATAATGGAGCAAAACATTAGTTTAGTGACAAGTGGAATTAGTATAGTTACCTGTTTACTTGGTGGTTGTTTTATTGCTTTTACAAGCAACAATACAATCTTTGATACCTTCTGTAATATTCTACCGCAAAAGGCGTTTATAACATTAATTCATGGGGTAGAAATTGGGCAAAGTATATTCGAGTTCAAAGGTCAGCTTATCTATTTATTTATTTGGACTGTAATACTTTGGCTGATTGGAGTTCTTGTCACAAACAGCAAAGTACATAAAGGTGCCTATTAATTAACTATACTATTACAAAGCAATAGCTCAAAGACCATATAATTTTAAGAAACTTTTTTCATTAATATAAATAATGCAAACTCACCGTCGTGCTGAATTGTTATTATGTACGACTTCAAACCGGCGGGAGTTTTTCACATTATCATATACAGGTACTACCAATAAATGATTCTTTTATTACATCCTCATTTATATGAATAGTCCATTACAAAAAATCCAATAAACTTGATTACTCGAATGTTTTTCTGCTATCCTTCTCCCATATTCTTTATTCGTTTCTTACATTGTATATGTACCATAATTCTCATCTTTAACTACTTTCAAATACTATTTGACTACTAATTCTTCTTTTCACAGCCCCTCATTGTCTTCATCAACATCCTCAATCATATCTGGCACACCTTGAAAACTAACATATATTTCTTATGATAAGCCAAAAAGTTTCTCTACACATTATACATTCGTTCCTCCAATCTTTATTATTTTATTGAAAAAAATACTAGTGTACCGAATTGAGACGCATTTAGAGTTTTTGTACCATTTTTAACGTTTCTTTAATAAACGCGGTAAATACCGAATCAGGAAATTCTTGTATCATATGAAAAGTTTCTGTAGCTACTTGAAGTGCGCTTTGCTTATCTTTGAACTCCATATAACAAAGCGCACGATAAGCTCCCCCTGTTATAACCCATGCTTGATCTAGCGGATGAAGCATATAATCTGGAATTGTCGCTTGTTTTAAGGCTTCTAATGCCTCTTTATACTGTTTAAGGCCATACAAAGCTTTTCCTTTTTCTATATAATAAAGTCCGTTCTCTATAAATGTTGGTTCGTTCTGGAGTTTTTGTCTAAATTGCTTTACATATTCTAAGGCTAAAGTGTATTCATTCATTATTGAGTTATAGTAGTAAGCTTTTAATATATCTATATTTGCCAAAGCTATCGTATCTTCTGTAAAAATAGCAAATTGCTCCCACTTATTTATATATCGTAAATATCCAGATTTATCAGCTTCTAATACCTTTTGATAAGAAAGAATTTGATATAATTCACCCGTTTTATAATATACTTGATGCTTTTTTGAAAATTCTAATGCTTGTAGACTTATTTTTTCACAATCTTTATAATTACCGTGTGCAAGCAAAATGATTGCTTCGCATAAGAAAAGTTCAACTTGTATAATAAGTTCCATTTCTAATTGTTTTATTTCGTAGTCTTTGCGAATAGATACAAGAAGTTCTAGACATTCTTCATATTTTTTTCTTGTAAATAATACATTACAAAGCATTACACTTATTTGAGTACTTTCACGATACAAAGCATATTTCCGGAAAATTTCTCCAGCTTTCTCGATATAAAAATGTACTTTGTAATCTTTTATGTCCAAGGCAGCTCTTATAAATTGTTTATATAAACGAGCTGTGCTTAAAGTAGGTGGCAGCTCCTTTTGAATAATAGGTAACAGTGTATAATATACTTCTTCAAATTTTTTGTATTTTATAGCTTGTTCCATCTTAGGAAGCAGTTCTGCCACCTCTTCACTATCTTCTTTCAGTAAAAAACTTGTCTCACATTGAAGCTTACTAGCAAGATATTTTAATGTCTTCATAGAAGGTGTTGCTTTCCCGTTTTCAATTTGGCTCAGCATACTTTTCGTTAACTCAGTACCAGCTAGTTCTGTTTGTGTAAGATTTTTTTGTTTTCGTAATGCTTTAATATTTTCGCCAAGAATAGCCATATTATTACTCCTTTATAACAAAAAATTTGAAGATGATTTTACAATAAGTTTAACATGATTTAACTTCCAAGGAGAGACTTAGTATAATAACAGATATAAGTCAAAATGATTCCCAATTCAAAATTGTACAAAATGCTATTAGTTTGATAGCAAGTTAAAAGATGACATCTTTAGATAAGTACAGAAACTTATCCATTTATATGGAACCCACGATAGAAACGAGATATGGAAAATGAATAAAATTATTTTCAACAAAATTCCAATGAAACAGCTACCGAAAAATAAAAACACATTTAAAGAATTTAAATATTCAATTTTCTGATGTCCAGATTTCAAATTAAGATTAGTAAAGGAAAATCAACACGGGAAAGGTTCTAGCCAAACTCTGTTTAGAACTAGGTTTGAATTAGCTATGAGTGGTGAGAAAAGCGATAACACCACGAGAAACATGCACACTAATCGAACGCAACATACATCGATCCCAATCCCCAACAGGGTATGTTACCTTTGCCCACTAGCTGTTTATTCCTTTGATGAAGCTATGCATAGCTTCATCAAAGGAATAAACAGCTAGAAAAAGAACGTAATAATGAAACAAATTATGAATGGATTTGCTTGAGCTATTTCCATTAGGAGATTAGGAAAATAGCTTAAGTATTAAAGGTTTAACTTGAATCATATATGACTAAAGGAATCCAATCGGGTTCCTTGTTTGTGTATTCTAATCACACTTAAATTATCTGAAAGTTATTGAGAAAATATTTTCTTTCAAAATAAACCTCTATCCCTCTATTTCCCTTACTAGTTTATACATACTTATACATAAATAAAGTACAATTGAAGACGAGGAGAATCACGGGAAATCAGCTTAAAATCTACGAACTTCTTTTAAAAATCCTTATCTCATTATTTATAAACACACATATCTTTCCGGAGAGAACATCTAGCGAAATTACATATCAATCAACTACAGAAAATCCCCTCCACCATAAGGGAGAGGGGATCTTTTCATTCTTATTCCAAACTACCCGCAATCTCCGTAAAGATAACTCCAAGTACATGTGCACCTGCATCTGGATATCCTAAACTTCTTTCGCCGATAGACCATATTCCTTGCAGTGCTACTTTACTAGAAACTTATACACTATTTAACTGACTCTACTTGTTTTTCTAATTCTCTTCCAAGGAATGTAGCAAGCTCAAGCATACCAAATTGATTCGCTACAGACTCTGCGTCAGAATTATAGTTTGTATTTGTATTAATATCATACGTATAGATTGTTCCATCCGCACTGCGAATAAATTCAATACCAGCAACGGTAATCTCATTTTCTTTCAAAAACTCTTTGTATTGTTCAATAATTGGCTCGTGGAAGTCTGATATAATTTCAAATTTTGTTGGCGCTTCTGTCTTACTCTCTTCTCCTACTGGGCAGAAAGCATCTTGAATCGAGCACGCATCTGCTGGACAAAGTTCAAATCCTTCTGATGTATCTACTTTAACCGCATATACAAACTGGCCGCCTACAAACTCACAACGTGTAATATATGGCTCTGGTGCTTCAATATATTGCTGAATTAAAGTAATTCCATCAATGGGCTCTTCAAACGCTGGACCATCCAAATATTGTTCTAAAGCATCAATGGAATGAAACAGTTGCACACCAAGGCCTTTACCTGCACGGTTATGCTTTGTAATGAACGGTACTTCCCCTAATTCCTTTGCTGCTTTTACTATATGATCACGGCCAACAGCACCAATTGTTTTCGGCACTTGTATCCCAAATTTTCTTAATGCTGCATATTGTTTCAATTTACTTACTTCAAGGCGTAACGCACGAGATCCATTAAATACTGTGCGCCCGTATCCCTCTAGCCAAGCAAGAACCCCTTCAGTCAACTCAGGTGCATATCGATGACCTCTTGTATGTGAAGAAGCACTCATACGGCTATAAAATACACCTTTGGGAGGTTCTTGTTCTAATGAAAGTGTTCCTTCATTTAAAAGCCATTCCTCATACGGTAACTCCAGTTCTTCCAACCTTTTCACTAAATGATCCGTCCATTCCTTATTCTCATGTAATATGTAAATTTTACTCATTTGTAATCAATTCCTTTCTTTTTGCTTCAACTAATGGCATCACTTTTTCAGAAAATCGTTTCATCTCTTCAAGCTGTGGTGAAAATTGTAAAAGTAATAACGTAACACCTACTTTTTCAAAAGCAAGTATTCTTTCTGCAATTTGTTCTGGTGTTCCGATTAAATTAGGACGTAACCCGCGATTCGATACGGAATAATCATTGAGCTTCACTTGCTGTTCCAACTGCGATTTACTCACAAAATCTTGGTAACCCGCGTAACCTAATGCATCATCTTTCACATCCGTTATGCGTTTCCATTCTTCTACTGCCTCTTCTTCTGTATCACGACAAATGACGTAAGCCGCAAGCCCGAATGACTGCAATGGCTCCTCTGTAACTTTCTTTCTACGATTCTTCATATCTTCTATTTTCACAGCTACTTCTTCCACTGTTCCCCCGTGCATTACATATGCATCTGCGTGATTTACAATGACCTCTTTTCCTCGCTCACTCTCACCACCTGCATAAAGCTTAATGCCTTGTTTCTGCACAGGTTTTGGACTTAAATGTGTATCATGAAGCTCATAAAAGTTCCCTTTATAAGAAAACTCTTCTTCTTTCCAAAGCCCCTTCAAAATTGTTACAAATTCCTCTGTGCGATCATATCTTTCATCATGTGCGGTAAATACTCCGCCGTACTGTCTCGCTTCTTCTTCCCACCATGCTGAAACTACATTCAATGTAAAACGACCATTACTTAATTGATCGATATTCGCTGCCATTTTCGCTGTGACTGCTGGATTGTGGAAGCCAGGTCTTACAGCTGTCATAATCTCTAATTTATCTGTCACTGCTGCAAGTGCTGCCGCAGTTGTCCACGCCTCTAAACTTGGTGCTGAAACACCTTTTATATCATTTAAATTTAATTCTGCAATCAGTGTTGTTGAAAAAACTAATTGTTCTGCCGCTTGCGCTGTTTGTTTTGCATACTCAAACGTAGGCGGCATAGATTCATCATCTACATTTCGAAGCCATCCCCCAAAAATCGGTAACCAAAAACCATACTCCACTACCTATTGCCCCTTTATGCTTTTAGCCATAAAAAAGGCTACTCTTATCGAAATAAGAGTAGCCTTCTTAACTAAGTGAACCGCTCTTATCTTTCAGGTGTTTTTACACCTGCAGGATTTGGCACCTTTCGTCTAAAACGAGGTTGCCGAAGTTTCATAGGGCCCGTCCCTCCACTTCTCAACATAAGAATTGTTTGATTTTCATTTATTATAATCATCAGAATAATAAAAATCAATCTTTTAATACTTATTTTTCCGATATACATTAAATGATATATGAAAAATCATATTGTTATAGAGGTTTATAGGGTATTATGTTGTTTTACTTGCGAATATATAAAGGGGTATGTTGTATCATGTCGAAAGCATCATGTATAACCAAGTTGCTTTACTTCTATTTTAAAAATACAGCAAAAGAGGTGTTAGTAGCATGAAAAATAAAGTGAAACTTTAATCAGTGGGGGTTTTGTTCATCCCCACTGATTATTAGCCTTCACCAATCGGACGTTTACGGACAGTTGATCTCCCACCTAACTTCTTTTCTCCAACTGAATTTTGAGGTGGGAGTTTTACTGTCCGTTAACGCGGGATAAACGATGCGAGAATTGTGGTTCTACTACATTTAAAGAAGGAAGAGTTGGATTTGCTTATCATGCATATGTTTGTGAAGATGATTCTAGTAGGCTCTTTTCAGTGGGAAAACGTTCCAAACTATTAACTACATTTTGTTTAGAGTGCGGTGAGGTGAAATCATTTAGAGTGGAGAAGCCGGAGATATTTGAAGAATAAAATACTAGAATCGAGATGTCCTTCATGTGGAAAAAAACCTAATTTTCTTGATAGATGTGGTTGTAGTTAATACAAATACCATTCCGGTGGAGGCACCATAGGGTGTCTTTTTTTGGTCAGGAATAAGCTTTTACTGCGGTACATATGAACATAAAACATCTGATTATAAAATAAAAAAAACGCTCATTTGAGCGTTTCATCTATATACCTAATAATTACTTTTTCTTCACTTTGATCTAATAACTCTTTATACTTCAATATTACGTCAACCCCACGGCTCTCCATGCGTATATTGTATAACGCTTGTTGTACTAACCTTTGATTGTTCCGTTGAAACATTTACTCCATTTAATAGTATGACCGTAATTATTAATCCAATTGAACTGCTTATGATTCTTTTCATTTTAAAGCCCCTTTCTGAAAACCTTTTTCTTTTTCTTTATATCCTAAATAGAAGTATTCACTAGATTTTATTGAATTTCCTTCTTTATGATATTTAACCGCTAACTTTTCAGCATATTCCTGGACATATTGCCATAAACCTACTTCATTAAAGAAAGAAATTCCTTTAGAAATAGCTAACTCTAATTCTTCAGCAGAAACATTCTCATTCATTCCCTTTAGAATGGTAAAATGATGTTCATATTCTTTTTGTTCTAGTTCATTACAGATTACTAATCCTTTTTCAATTAAAGAGGCTGCAAGCTTTGTTTTTCCTAACTTTGAATTCTCTCTAGCTTCCAAAAAAATCGCTCTAAAGTGATTCGGGATTTTTTGTGATACTTCTGATAAATAACGAAGTGCTAAATCAGATAGGTTTTGCTCTGCATACATAACCCCTAAGCTATGTCGAACTCGTAACATTAGCTCTTCTTCATTCTGCTTTTTCAAAATATCCAGAGACGACATAAAATAAACTTCTGCTTGCTCAAATTCATTTAGCTTTACACATGCTAACCCAAGAACATTGTCACATGCTGCGACCTTCCTACTATACCCGTACAGCCCTTCAAATATATTTCTTGCTCTAGTTGCATATTGAATAACTAAAATAGGCTGGCAAACATGATAATAATAGCTGGCTAGCTTAAAGTTAAATTCAGCTTTTTCGATTGGATCCTGAATATTTTCCAACAAAGCTTCTGCTATTCCATAATGCTTTTCAGCCACCTTAAAATCACCGTTTATCGTAGCATGAGAAGCCTTAAAGAAATGGTAATAATATAATAAAGATTCATCTGATGGCGCTTCATCTAACTTCATTTTTCTTAGATCATTCTTAGATATGTCAGATTGATGAGGATAAAACTCCGCACTTAACATTTTAAATCTAAAATCTAAAAGTGAATAAAACTCTGTATTCTTTTGATTTTCTTCCATACTATTAATTTTTGTATCAATACTTTGTTTTAATTCCTTTGCCTTAACGAAATTCTGTGAACGAATTTCTCGATACCAATCATGTAAAAGTAAAGTGATTTCTTCCTTTTTTATTACGTGTACACTCATATAGCCCCTTCTCCTTTGTCTATAGATTACTAACATAATAACAAAAATAAACATACAAAACATTTAATTTTCAGAATATTATTACTCCAAAAAATTTCTCAATACATTTTCAACACTTCAACTCTTTAAACTTATAACTTTTTCTGTTCCTTATTCGTTTCTATATAAAAAATAAACATATAAATCGAAGATACTATAATTTTTTATAATTCTTGATTTCTCACTCTTCTTGCATGATAAATTTCTCCATACTAATTAACAACTGATATTAAAACTATGAATCCAATAAATCCTTAGAAAAAATGGTTATCTATACACTAACTTAGTCAAATATGGATATTTTTCAAGGAGATAAAAAGAACTAATCCCTAGAAGGGATTAGTTCAATATCTCAAAAGCTATTATATTACATAGTTTTATGAGCAAACATTATATAATGTTGTATGGGATACATAACCTGTCATCCCTTTATAAGTAACCTTTAACCACTGTTTAGAATTACTATAATGCCCTTGAACATACTCACCTGTTACCCATGTGCCAGTAATTTTCTCACCACTATTAAATGTATGTAAGACAGGTGATCCCACAGTGTAACCACTGCGCATCTTTGCACCATATGTACCTACCGTACCTCCCTTTGCACAAGCTGCTACTACTGTTTCATTTTCAGTAGTATTCGTAGCCGCGAAAGCAGAGCCGTTAAATGTAAACAAAGTAAAAATAAAAGCTGTTAATAAAGTACAAATAGATAAGCGACGTAACAAAATAAATTCCCCCTTTTTTTATAATTTATTTCTTCACAAACGATTATCTTAAATATTCTAACTATTTGCAATATATTAATGTTGAGAAATATTAGTTGGAGTTTTGAAATAAGATTTTATCAAAAATATTAACAAACTCATATTTTACAAAGAGAGCCCGGAAGTAGTCTTCTACCAACTATATAAAAGTCCCCTCCACCACAAGGCAGAGGGGATCTTCTCATTCCTATTTCAAACTACCCGCAATCTCCGTAAAGATAACTCCAAGTGCATGTGCACCTGCATCTGGATAGCCTAGGCTTCTTTCACCAACTGTACCGGCGCGGCCCATGCGAGCTACGATTTCTTTCGTGTACTCTGCTCCTTTAACCG
>NZ_MACF01000034.1 GCF_001884045.1 Bacillus mobilis
CTTCGGCTCCTTTTTCGAAGGCAGTTTTCATGTCTTCTTCGTTTGAAGCGCTAGCTAGCCAAGAGTCTACACATGGAGCAAGTGCGTCAACAAGTGTTTTATCACCAACTACTGCTCCTCTACCGAATGATCTTTCACCGATAGATTGTATGCCTTGCAGTGCTGCTTGCAACACTTCAGCGAATTCTTTCACTGTTAGCTCACGCTTTTCGCCTGCTGCTTTACTAGCTGCGCGGAATGCTCCGCCCCAAATTGGACCAGATGCGCCGCCGCAATGTTCCATAATAATCATCGAACAACCGTCAAGGAATGATCCGATCGTTACGTTCTCTTGTTCTACGATAGAATGCCACTCACGTTTTAGTTGCTTAAATCCTTTTGCCACACTCATTCCGAAGTCGCCGTCACCAGCATGCGTGTCTAATTCACAGAATGGCACTTCGTTTTTAATAATAACGTCGCTCATTTTATCAACGAGATAAATCATGTTGTTTAATGTAATGACATTATCTTTAATAACAGCGTGCTCTTCTGCCGTTTCTATCTCAAAGGAAACTTCCTTCTCTTCTGTCTCTTCAAGCACATTTACGTACTCAACACTTTCAACTGGTCCATCTACTTTAAACGCTGGTGTATTACATTCTTTTGATAGTAATGTTTTTAACTCGTCATCTAACTTCATTACCGTTAAAGACATACCAGCCATATCGATACTCGTCATATAATTACCGACGAATACTCTATTAATTGTAATGTTTCTTGCAGCTAATTCTCTCGTCACGGCGTTGTTAAATAAGTAAAGTTCTTGCAGTGGTGTTCCACCAAAACCGTTAACTAGAAGCGCAATTTCTTCGCCGTCTTTTACTCCTAAATCTTTCATTAGATCATTTGTCATACGGTTCGCTAGTTCATCTGCTGACAACATTTTTTCACGTTTAATTCCTGGTTCGCCGTGAATACCTACGCCGTATTCCATTTCATCTTCCGCAAGTGTGAAAGTAGGTGATCCGCTCGCTGGAACTGTACAAGACGTTAACGCTAAACCGATTGTGCGCACGTTAGCCGCTGCTTTTTCCGCGACAGCTTTCACCGCTCCTAAATCCATACCTGCTTCCGCTGCTGCGCCGGCAATTTTATGAACTAAAATAACGCCCGCAACGCCGCGGCGTCCTACTGTATACAAACTATCTTCTACCGCAATATCATCGTCCACTTTTACGTAGTCGACTTCAATTCCATCTTCCGTCGCTAAATGCGCTCCGTTTTTGAAATTCATAATATCGCCGCTATAATTTTTAATAATTAATAACGTACCTTTTTTACTCGCTGTTTCTTTAATTGCTTGATATACCTGAATTTGTGAAGGTGAAGCAAACACATCTCCGCACACTGCCGCATCTAACATTCCTTTTCCGACTAGTCCTGCATGTGCTGGCTCATGACCACTACCGCCGCCACTAATTAACGTTACTTTATTTTCGTTCATTTCTTTCTTCTTAATAACTTTATATTTTTTCAAAAGCTCAAGCTCTGGATGCGCCATAACCATTCCGTTACACATTTCCATTACTAATGTTTCTGGTTTGTTTATAATCTTTTTCATTGTAGTTCTCCCTCAATTCCTTTAATATATTGTGATATATTTGAAATCTTCTTCTTACTATCCATGTTAAAATGAAAGCGTTTTATAGTAAACGGACAAAATGGACAATCTGTCTAAAGACACCGCTCTCATTTCTCGGTAGGATTTTCATATTAATAACATTCTAGGGATGATTCACATGACCTCTTCTATAATTTCTAAAAAGATAATCGCGAATTCATTGAAGTATTTAATGGAAACAGAGTCCTTTCATAAAATATCAGTGAGCGATATTATGTTACACTGTCAAATGCGTAGGCAAACTTTTTATTATCACTTTAAAGATAAATTTGAACTATTAAGTTGGATTTATAAAGAAGAAACGAAAGAAAACATTATCGACTTTCTCGACTATGAAACGTGGGAAAACATTTTCGATTTATTATTTGATTACTTTTATGAAAATCAAAAATTTTACCGAAATGCTTTTAAAGTCATTGAGCAAAATTCGTTTAATCACTATTTATTTGAGCATACAAAAAACTTATATATGAAGATTATTGATGAACTATCTGTGAGCTGTGGATTCAGCCTTTCTGATGAGACAAAAAATACGATTGCCTCCTTTTATAGTCACGGCTTCGTTGGAACGATAAAAGATTGGATTGAAAGCAAATACGAAGTAGATCCTTCCATTATGTCTTCTCTCATGAAAAATATGATAAACAATCAATTACTACTATTACTAGAGCAATCAGCAAAGTAATTAAAGGGTGGCAAAAGCAATGAAAAAGATTATGAATGATGTACAACATATCGTTCAAGATATGATGCATGGCTTTTATTTTGAACATAACGACAAAGTAAATTACGACGAAACAAATAACATCATTTATGTAAAAGATATCGAAAAACTGAAGCAAAACGTTGTTATCATAAGCGGTGGTGGTAGCGGACACGAACCTGCTGATATTGGTTATGTAGGAAAAGGTATGCTTACGGCGGCCGTAAACGGAAGCATCTTCACTCCGCCTACAGTGGAACAAATTATCGCGGCAACTCGCCTCATGCCAAAAGATAAAAGTATTTTATTCATCATCAAAAACTTTAAAGATGACGTAGCAAACTTTTTAGCTGCAAAACAAATCGCAAAAGAAGAAGGTAAAAAAATTGACCACATCATCGTAAATGACGACGTTTCAATTGAAGATGATGCTTCTTTTAATAAAAGAAGACGCGGCGTCGCTGGTACTGTTTTTGTTCAAAAAATACTTGGTGCGGCCGCTCTTGCAGGTCATTCTTTAGAAGAACTAACAGCACTCGGCCGTTCTATCACCGAAAACCTACACACATTAGGAGTCGCCCTTTCACCTGCAAACGATCCAGTGAAAGGAAAAGCTTCATTTTCATTAAACGACGATGAAGTCTTTTACGGCGTCGGCATTCACGGAGAAAAAGGATACCGTAAAGAAGCATTATCCTCTTCTGAAATATTAGCAATCGAACTAATGAACAAACTTAAAAGCATTTATCGCTGGAGAAAAGGTGACAACTTCGCCATCCTCATTAACGGACTAGGCGCAACTCCACTAATGGAGCAATACATTTTCGCAAATGACATTCGACGCTTATGTGAGCTGGAAGGCTTACATGTGGAGTTCGTGAAAGTTGGTACCCTTCTAACTTCTTTAGATATGAAAGGTGTATCGCTCAGTTTGCTTAAGGTAGAAGATTTGGATTGGGTGAAGTGGTTGAAAGAAAGTACGGAAACTGCTAGTTGGTAATACAATTAAAGTATAGGTTGTTTCTTGAAATAAATTTTTAAATAACTCAAAATAACAAGCAAAAAGTCCCTTCAAAGTTAAAGGGACTTTTTAGTATGTAGAAATTAGCCTAAACCTACGATTACATCTCTTGAAAGGGGGCATTTTTATGTTATTCAGGTTTATTGAGGAGCTTTTGTTTGAAGCAACTTTAGCCCCATGCCAATAAAAATCAGTCCTGTTATCTTATTTAGAATCATTCCTACTTTTTGGTTTCCTCTTAATTTTTTTGTAACATATGAAGAGAAATAAGCAACAAATAAACACCATAATAGTCCGGTTACTGTAAAAGTAAGTCCTAAAATGATAAAAGGCATAGGACCTGAAGCCTTTGTATCTATAAATTGCGGAAGAAACGCAATAAAGAATAAAGAGACTTTTGGATTCGTCAGACTTGTTAAAAGTCCTTGTACATATATCTTTCTAATGTTCAATTTATTGGATGAGGCCTGGAAAGCTACATTTGTCTTATCAAGTATCATTTTAATCCCTAAATATACAAGATAGATAACACCTATAACCTTAATAGTGTTAAATAGCAAAATAGATTTTGTAAGTATAATAGATAAACCAAAAGCAACCAACAACGTATGAACTAAAGAACCAGTAATAATACCAAAAACAGAATACACACCTGCTTTTCTACCTTGTGAAATACTTCTCCCCACAATATACATGGTGTCTGCACCAGGAATTAAATTCAATAAAATTCCTGTTAGTAAAAACACTTCATAATTAATAATACCGTACATTTTAGCACCTCTATCTATTTTTTTGGTGCCCTTATTGATATTAAATTAAATAGACGCAAAAAGAAAGTATTTTCTATTTATTCAATAAAATTAGCGAATTTTTGAATCTACAAACGAAATCCAGCTATTTAAAAATTCAATTACTGAAGAATTCTGCCCTCAATATTACAGCAAATTCACATCAAAAATGTAAATCCTCATTTCCTTGATATTTTCCTTTATTAAGTCTTTTTCTTATGAATAATTCTGCAACAATTAAATTGGGTACCCACGCTAACCAAGCAATAATAGCGTAACTAAGTTCAAACCGCTCTATTCCAAATAGAACGATAAACAACGGTAGCCAAATTCTTAACGTAACTGCTCCAAAGGTTAAAGAATAATTTCTAATCATCCAATTCCGATGGTCTTTAATTTTTTTATTCTTAATTCTATTTAATGCTTGATATGCTGATGTTAGCCAAAATACGGATAACAAACCGAAACCTAACTTCGCTACCAATCCACCCGTAGCATAAAAGGATAGGTATAATCCAGAAACGCCTCCTAATAATATACCAACCATATAGATTCTCCCAATTATTCGATGACGGTTGATATTCCTTTCTCTAAATTTAGTGGATAATGTAAACGGGCCAATTACTAATGCTACTATACTAGTTGCAATATGTATAAATAGCATCATATACCAGAACGCACTTAATTTAGATCCAAACATAAGCTTTACTTTTACAAGCCCTGTTTGAAATCCATCCATAATAAAATATTGGACAACAATATAACTAGCTACTAAAAGAGCAAAACAAGTAACTACAAACCAAATTTTCCTGTTCAAATTTTACTGCCTCCCCATTACATTAAGGAATTAGATTATTCATTACTGTTCATTCTAGGGAAAAATAGAAAAGCCTTCTTTAATGATCTATTCAGCACATTGTTTTTATAATCGAGATCGTAGCTTACAGATCTCCAGGATAATAAATGAACATCGCACCTACAAATGAACACACTAAACAAAAAACAGCTTCGTATTTTATGACTAAAGAAGAGTTCGTATCAAGCTTTTTACCCTCTCTTTTTAATATCATTTTAAATAATGCTGTATATAATATTTTATATAATACATACCCAACAATCGCCCCGAGGGTATTCGTAAATAAATCATCAACATCTGTAATTCTATTATTTAGTAATTGATTTAACTCAATTGCCAATGAAAAAAAGAATCCCGCACATACGGTGTTTTTCATCTTTCTAAACTGCGGCCAAATAGTCGGTAATAAAAAACCTAATGGCATAAACAGTACAATGTTCAAAAGATACGTCGTACTACCTGCCGTATCAAATAGAGTCAAGTTGATTTGACTGACACGAATCCACGTTTCGTATCTACTTATATCCCATACAGTCGCGATCTGCGTCACTCCATATACTAGTGAAAGGTAGAATATAAAAACATATACCCATAGAAAATGCCGAATAGATATATTGTTTTTCGCTTTAAAATAAAATCCAATTTGAAACACAATACAAAACATAATTGTAAAAAAATAAGTATACAAATAACTCATTAAAACTCCTGTATGCATGTAGAATCCCCTAACTTTACAATTTCATCTATGACTTTGTTGTTTATAGGATAGGAGAAACTTTTAAAATAAAAAGTGGGGTAAATATAAAATTTTTCTTAAAATTTATGTTGGGTTTTATTATTGCTCTTCTTAATAATCCGCTATTCATTGTTAGGCAACAGTATGCTTAAACTTAGTTTTCACTCTATTCCTTCGCATCCCTCATACTGTAATACCCCAAATTAATAATAATCAAGAAATACCCACCCATAATTCCAGCTGCAAATGTCCACATGTACTCACGGTGTTCAATTTCATACATAATAATCGCGCCGAGTATGGCGGCTGCAAACCGATTCATCATGCCAAGCATTGGTGCTTTTTCTTTTTTTATGATGCTATTTCCGAACTTTTCGATACGCCTCCCTAAAATCCAGGCGCAGTACATACTCACTAACAGGCCGATGCTTATCCCTACAAACTGGGCTTGAAAAGGTGTCAGCAACCATCCCAGTAACATCACGCCTAGCAAACAATATATTTGTATGTTAAATGATCTTAATGCCATACGAATCATGTTATGCTGCTACTAAAAATATAGACAAATGTATATTCTTAGAGTATTCCTGCTTCTACGTGCCCTGCCTCGCTAATTACTTGCTACTACAGTTTGCTGTGACACTCCACAGGCGTAAATTCCGATGTAGCCCACCGTACATATATACAATCTATTTACGTTAGTATTGTATATTTTTTTGCTTGTAAAAGGTTGATAGATGCATTTAAATCTCGGTCTATTACATTTCCGCAATCACATGTATATACTCGGTCAGACAGCTTTAAATCCGACTTTTTTTGACCGCAACATGAACATGTTTTAGAAGATGGATAGAATCTGTCCACTTGCCGTAGTTCAATTCCATATTCCCTACATTTCGTTGATAACAATGTTTTAAAAGCATAAAAAAATTGTTGTGCTACAGCTTTAGATAGATGTTTGTTCTTCATCATACCTTTCACATTCAAATCTTCTACTGTAATAAACGTTGGCTTGGTTTTCACCACATCATTTACAATAGACTTTACATACGCTAATCGAATATTTGCTAGCCTAGCATGTAGTTTTTGCACCCTAAGAATATTTTTGCTTATATTCGCTCTTTTATTAGTAACAGGTTGTTCACCTCTCTTTCTTATATTTTCAAATTTGCGTGATAAAGAGCGTTGTTCACGTTTTAACCGTTTTTCTATCTTTTTTACTTGTACTGTTTTATTTATATTTTTATGAGTTTTTCCATCGCTACGTACAGCGAAGTCTTTAATTCCCAAATCAATTCCTAGACCTACTGCATCAAGGGTTGGATTTGGTTTTACCTCTTTCACTTCACAGAGTATAGACACGTAGTATCTTCCTGCTCTTTGATATACTGTGCCACTTTTTACATTTGCATTTTTAGGGATATACCCATATTCTTTTAACCTTGTCCAACCAATTGTGGGGATTTTTACTCTATGTCTTTCTACTGTCCAATCTGTTTTATTGTTTTTAGGGAAATAACACTTCACATCTTGCTTCTTCTTTTTTTTATATCGTGGAAACTTAGATAAACCTTTAAAAAATCGCTTAAAAGCTTTATCTCCATTCATAATCGCTTGTTTTACCGCTTTGCTCGACACTTCTTTAATCCACTGGTCACACTCTTTTGTATGAATATTGTTCAGCCATTTGGAAAAGTCATAGCCACTAAGAAATTTCCCCTCCGACTCATATGCCTCTTTATTTTTAGAGATATACAGGTTATATACATATCGACAAACCCCAATAGTTTGACGGATTTTACTAATTTGTTCAGTTGTCGGTTTGATTTCTATTAAATATGCTCTTTTCATAAGTCTTCATCCTCCGACATTTTCTTTTTGTATGTTCTCAACCCATATATTCTACAGCTAAATACATGAATGATAGATATTAAATCCTGAACAAGTTCTTCTGTATAGTATCTTCTTCCTTTTGGGTTTCGGTACGCAGTTAAAGCACCTTGATTATCCCACCTTTGTAATGTCTTAACAGCAACATTAAGTATTTCTGAAAATTCTTTTGGTTTATATTGTTTCATAAGTACTTTTTATTATATATGCCTACTTTTGTCTATGTTTTTGTTTACTATTTCTTTCTCCTTATCTTTCCTATTAATCCCATCTTTCGGAATTCAAGCTTTCCGATATATCTTTTTTAAAATGGGGGAATTTGATTTTGCTCACCATTAAATAAGCGAGTACGCATGTGCCAAATGCCACGGAAACTGGGTTATTTAGGAGGCATAACATGAGGAGACACATTGCCGCAAATGGAATGGGCATTCCGATAAATGTTGGGAGTTTACTTTGTTGTGTATTAAATCTCGCAAGCCGGAGCATTCCGCAAATACTATACGCAAGCGCACATATCATCCCGATAAACTGCAAATCTTTTAAAGCAACACTATATGCAAGAATAGATGGCGCCACACCGAAAGTCACTAAATCCGCAAATGAGTCTAGCTCTCCGCCTATTTCCGAAACAGCATCTAGTTTCCGAGCGACCATACCATCAAACAGATCAAATACCATACCTGTAATAATGAACATAACTGCACCATGCATATCGTGAACGAAAACAGCGTGAATAGCCAACAGCCCACACACAAAATTTGCTATCGTAATCATATTTGGTATGTAACTCATCACACGCTTCTCCTCCTTTCTACTAATTGCTTCATCTTGCTTCTTACTCATTAGACTCAAGATCCTTCTGCTTTTCTTCCAATATCACTTTATTTATTTTCGTTAACGTATCAGTCATTTGCTGCAAAGCTTCGATATCAATTTTCGAGAAATATTTCTCAATCAATACATCATCTAGCTCAGACAATCGTTCGATATATTTACTACCGTTTGGACCGATCGTAAGGAAATACTCCCGTTTGTTGTTAGGATTCACTTGTTTCGAAATCATCTGTTGCTTTTCCAATTTCGATAAAACTTGGCTCACCGCACTTTTCGTTACATTAAAAGTACTCGCAATGTTATTTGCTGTCGTGTTTTCATTTAAATTAATATGAAATAACATGCTCTCTTGCTGCCCAGTAAGACCGAACTCATCTTTTAAATCTTGAAATAGTAAAATGTAGAGTTCCGTGTATGCTCGATTCATTTCATTAATTACTTCTTTATATGATTTAGTCATAGCGTTCTTCCTCCATGCTGTTATTTCGTTTTAATAGTTTAGTTCACTTAACTAAACTATATTATACCTTTATGTTCGTGTAAAGGGAAATATCGCTCCGTACTTTATTCACAATGAAAAAAAGAAGACATCAATTAAGATGTCTCCCTTTCATACTCAAGACTCCAAACTCTTACCATTCGTCTTAATTACTTCCTTATACCAATCGAAGCTTTTCTTCTTCGATCTTTTTAATGAACCTTTTCCTTCATTATCTTTATCAACGTATATATATCCGTAACGTTTTTTCATTTCTCCAGTCGAAGCACTTACAAGGTCAATTGGGCCCCAGCTCGTATATCCGATAATATCTACTCCATCTTGGATGGCTTCGGACATTTCAATCATATGTTTTTGTAAGTAATCAATACGGTATTCATCATTCACTTCTTCTTCACCATTTAATTGATCGATTGCACCGAGACCATTTTCAACAACAAATAACGGTTTTTGGTAACGATCGTACAGTTGGTTTGCTGTAATACGGAAGCCTTTCGGGTCAATCGTCCATCCCCACTCTGATTTTTCAAGGTATGGATTTTCAACAGAACCGAATACATTTCCGCTCGTTATGCTTTTTAACACTTCTGGATCTGTACTTGTTGCTCGGCTTGAATAGTAGCTAAAGCCAATATAATCAACTGTATGCTCTTTTAAAATTTCCTCGTCTTCTTTTTCCATTTCAATTGTTAAATTGTTATCCTTAAAGAAGCGTTTTGCGTATCCAGGATATGCTCCTCTTGCTTGTACATCAATGAAGAAGAATGATTCACGGTCTTGTTCCATTGCACGAAGTACGTCATCTGGATTACATGTGTACGGATACGTCGCACCAGCAGCAAGCATACAACCAATTTTTGCATCTGGAATAATTTCATGACACGCTTTTACAGCTAACGCACTTGCAACAAGTTGGTGATGCGCTGCTTGATACTGAATTTGTTTTTTATTATCCCCTTCTTTAAACGCTAAACCTGCTCCCATGAAAGGTAAATGTAAAAGCATATTAATTTCATTAAACGTCATCCAATATTTCACTGTATCTTTATATCTATTAAAGATCGTTTTTGCGTACGTCTCGAAGAAGTTTACAAGCTTTCTACTTCTCCAGCTTCCATACTTTTCTACTAAATGAACAGGTACATCGAAGTGAGCCATCGTAACAACTGGTTCAATACCGTGCTTTAACAGTTCATCAAACAAATTATCATAAAACTGTAATCCTGCTTCATTTGGCTTTTCATCTTCACCACTTGGGAAAATACGCGTCCACGCAATCGATACACGTAACGCTTTAAATCCCATTTCTGCAAAGAGTGCAATATCTTCTTTATAACGATGATAAAAATCAATCGCTTCGTGTGACGGGTAAAACTCTCCTTCTACAGGTGTAAAGGAATGAATATTTCCTTTCATGATATCCCAACGGTTCTCACCAGTTGGTAATAGATCAACCGTCGTTAATCCTTTTCCGTCTTCTACATATGCACCTTCAACTTGATTGGCTGCAGTTGCTCCACCCCATAAAAATCCTTTTGGAAAATTAACTTTAGACATATAGAAAAACTCCTTTATATAAGAATGAACGAGGAAAGCTATTGTAAATTTTAAAGAATACCTTTCTTCGTTTGAACCTGTATGAAATGTGACTACTATTTAACTCCTAACGTTAGTAAGGAATCTCCTGCTTGAATCTTTTCTATTTCCGTTTTTTTGATGCTATATTTATCATAATTTGTAACAACAACTGGTGTTGTCACAATGTAACCCGCCTTTTGAATTTCAGCTATATTAAACTCAATAAGTAATTGCCCTTTTTCTACTCTCGCTCCTTGTTCAATACGAGAAGAGAAAAATTCGCCATTTAATTTCACAGTATCCATTCCAATATGGATTAAAATTTCAGCACCTGAATCCGCCGTAATTCCTACCGCATGGTTCGTCGGGAACAGCGCAGAAATCGTACCTGAAACCGGTGAAAACAACTTTCCTTCTGAAGGCTCAATCGCAACTCCTTCACCTAGCGCACCTGATGCGAATGCAGCATCGTCAATATTTTGAAGCGGCATAACGGCGCCATAGAAAGGACTAAAGATTACTTCATCATCGTTTGATGCAGCGATTTTATTAATTGTTTCAGCTGTTTCTGTAGATGTTTGCTTTTTCGTAAAACCAAATAAGTAAGTTAGAACAAAACCTACTATTAAAGAAACAACCATCGAAATAATTGCTCCCCAAAATCCAGCTGTTATCCCATCTTTCGGACTAATAAATGTCGGAAGCGTAAATATACCAAGTCCCCCTGTCATATAAGCTTGTGTACCAAATACGCCAAGTATTGCGCCGCCAATTCCTCCAGCAATACAGCTCATGATAAACGGCTTTTTAAGAGGAAGTGTAATACCATAAATCGCAGGCTCTGTAACACCGAAAATACCTGAAATAAAAGCTGGAATGCTAAGTGTTTTTAATTTCTTGTCTTTCGTTTTCATCCAAACGCCAAGCACAGCACCAATTTGAGCAAATGAAGCGGCAAATATAAGCGCTAGTATCGGATCCACACCGTTTACTGCTAAATTGTTATAGCCAATCGGAACAACGCCCCAATGAAGGCCAAATATGACAAGTACTTGCCAGAAAGCACCGAGTAAAGCACCTGCTACTAATGGACTTGCATGATACACCCAAAGCGTCGCCTGTCCTAAAAACTGACCTGCCCACGTCGCAATCGGGCCAATAACGAGAAATGTAACTGGTACAACAATTAATAATGTGAAGAATGGTAATAAAAATGTTTTCACAACATCCGGAATCACTTTCTTTAACGACTGTTCTACTTTTGCTCCAAAATAAGCAGCGAGAATAATTGGAATAACAGATGATGCATAGTTCATTAAAATAACTGGTATTCCTAAAAACGTAATATGAATTGGTGATTCAAACATCGTTCCTGCAAATAACGTATATAATGGCTCGCTTGCTTTTAAACCTGATAAAGCCGGATAGACTAACGCTCCTCCAATCGCCATACCGATGAATGGTGATCCCCCGAATTTCTTACTTGCTGTATATCCAAGGAAGATCGGGAAGAAATAAAATAACGAATCGCCGACTGCATTTAATATTTGATACGTTCCTGACTGTGTACTTAACCAGCCTAACGCTACAAATAGAGCATTAAATCCTTTAATCATCCCTGTTGCAGCTAACACTCCCAAAATAGGAGTGAAAATGCTAGAAAGAATATCTATAAGACTACTCTTTTTCTTCTCACTCGTATTTTCTTCCTCAGCTTCCTGAAACCCTCCAGCAGCAATAACCGCTTTATATACGTCGGATACATGGTTACCAATTACAACTTGATATTGTCCGCCGCTTTTCATAACAGTCACGATATCTTCCATACTTTTCAGTACTTCTGTATTTGCTTTCCCCTCATCTTTTAACTGAAATCGTAAACGAGTTATACAATGTACAACGCTATGTATATTTTCTCTCCCACCAACATTCTTCAGTATGTCTTTTGCTAATTTTTCATACTTCATAGTAACTTTCCCTCCCTACAATCATCCCATTTATTATTTTTATAAAAGAAAAAACCTAAACTAACCATAACGGCGTGATACATACGAATCACTCCATTACAAGTCAATTTAGGTTTTGCCTGCCAAACAGTAACAATCCCGTTTATTCAATTACATAATTCATTGCGTTTCGTTACACGATGAATGTGCAACGTCAAGTACACCTTTTCATCTTTTGAAAGATGACTATTATGTGCTTTTCGTAAGTATGCTTCAATTTTTTCTGTACAACAATATGCCTCTTCATACTTACTTTTCACTTGCTCGTATAAAAAATCATCATCGGCCGAGTTCAATTCCTTCTGCATTAAACGCTGCGCAAAATATCGTAAATGCGTTACAAACCGACTATAATTAAATGAATTTTCATCTAAGTTCATCTTATAGTGGTACTTTACAACATTTAAAATATCTTGGACGATTTTCGTCATCGCTACCGTTTGTTGCATCGCCGGCTCTCCTTGCTGCGCATTAACGAAATGTAGTGCAATTGACCCTGCTTCATCTTCAGAAAGTCTAAGCCCAGTCTCTTCTTCAATTATGTTCAAAGCTTGTAGACCAATTTCAAACTCTTTCTGATAGAACCTCTTAATCTCCCAAAGCAAAGTATTTTTAAGATCCATTCCTTCTTTATGCCGAGTTAAGGCAAAACTTAAGTGATCCGTTAATGTAAGATATATATAATCACTTAAAGTCCCCGGCAAAGCTGTCTTAGCAAACTGAATAATTCTCTCTGTAATCTCTAAATTTTCTACAGGAATTTCAGTTAGCAACCTAGCAAGTTTCTCTGATAATTCTTTTGTTTCTAGCACAAAGGTCTTTTCTACCTTAGATTCATCAATCGTATCGCCTACTTTTTTCTGAAATCCCAAACCTCTGCCCATCAGTACAACTTCTGTCTCAGTATCCTTCATCGTACAAACAACATTGTTATTTAAGATTTTATGGATTCTCATATTGTTCCGCCTTCTTCTTCTTCTTAAAGTCACAAAAGGTAATAAAAAAACCTAAACTGATTCCAAAAGCCACACTACACCCGTAGCCTCTAGATCAATTTAGGTTTTGCCTGCCGAACAGTAACAATCCTTTTACTTATTAACTTACCTTTATTATACACAAAGAGTAAGCGGTTGCAATGATAAATTATTGAATATTTTTTTACAAAGAACAATACTATCTATTTATCAACTGTTGCTTAAATTCATCTAAAACTTTCTTTCTCTCTTCATAATCTTCCACATCTGCTTCTTCCCAAAGCTCAAGGTCAGCCCCTCGCTCAATTAATGCAATCGCATTACTGCGAACTTCCTCTTGAAGACAACCCTTCTCCAATTGTATTGCCGCAAGACCAATGTATACTAAAGACATTACCTCTAACTCTTCCTCCATATCAAACTCATCTACATACTCTTCTAAAATGAGCTTAGTTGCTTCTTCCGCACTATTATCTTCTTCTATATATTCAATAAACTGCTCTTTCACATCACAAGTCGTGTCATCATCAAATAATCCAGTTCCCCAAGCGCCCATATGCTACAGCTCCTTCTTTGTACCTTTTTTCATTTCTATTTCAATCTTAAATATAGTAGAAGTTCATTACAAGACTAGTTATATACAGCATTATATTTTACAATTACTATAGGTAATATATATTTTTCACTACATGTATCATTCTGAATAATTAAACATAATTATCGATAAAATCCCATATAGACCCAGTAATGGTTAAAATGTTATAATGAAATCACCCTACATAGTTACTCATATTCATACAGAGGAACTAGCGTCTTATTAAGCAATGCGCATAAATTAGATAAAAAAGACACTTTTTACAGTGTCTTTTTTATTTATATTCTCATAGGAAGTATCTCTTTTATAAACAAAATTTATTAACTAAAGAAGGAGACTATCATATGGAGCATCCTCTAGCAAGAGAACTACGTAACATACGTATATGCCTGATCATCTTGATCATTGTCATTGCATTTTGGGATCGTGAGAAAACTGTGGAAATCACTGACCATGGTAGTGATCCTAGCTTAAATATTAGCAATATGACCCAAGTTGGCGATAATACATTTGCTTATAAAGACGAATCTAATCAAATTAAAATATTCAAATTCAACCCAGATACAAATGAAATAAAGCTAATAAAAGAGTTTTACGCTAGCGAATATTAATTATATAAAGGCACCTTAAGGTGTCTTTTTTTATTTTCAAAAGGACCTGCTCACGTTTATACGTCAAAACATAAAGTAAATGGAATCCGTTAAAAAAACACGAGTGACCCTTTGTTTTTCCCCTCTTATTAAAGGAGGAACTATTATGGGATTTGGTGGTAGTTGCGGCGGAGGCTGCGGTTTTGCTGGAGGATTTGCATTATTAGTTGTGTTATTCATTTTATTAATCATCGTTGGAGCTTCTTGCTTCTGCTAAGACTAAACAAACTATCGGAAAAGACACTCTTATATGGGTGTCTTTTCTTTGTAAACTAAAAAGTATGAGAATCCGATCCTTTAGACATAATTACGACTAAAGGCTTTTTTGTATGTAAATAAATGAAAAAGGAGCTAATTATATGGAACATAATAAAAATGGAATGCTTGCTTTAATCGTTTTGTTTGTAGGACTAGCTTTTTTTGTTTTCGGTATGGTTTATCATTTATGGGGAACGGTTTAAAAATAAATAGTACTTCATTTAGAAGAAATTCAGAAGCAACATCCTGGACTCCATCTCATTAAACACTAATAACAATTTCCCTAGCTATGTAACCCCTCTCTTATGCTTGAGGGATTTCTACTTTGACACAATTATAAAAAAAGGCCCCATCACTGGGGCACTCAAAAAATAATATAAGTAAATGAATTAAAACAAATAACAGACAACTAAAATATATACAATAAACATCATATAATCTATATATATGCAACATTACATAAAAATATTTACTATTACATGCTATACTAAAAAAGGAGTCGACAATCGTTATTTTCTTCTTATTATTAAAGCAATATGGATATATCTTCTTAACTTCATTTGGATTGTACAAGCAAAAGAAGACATCGTAATCGATGTCTTCTTTTCTTATACTTTTATGAATTTTTTTGCGAAGATGCTCTCCAAGCACGAAAAGATGTTGGGCGTCCAGAATGAGCTCTTTGCTTTGCAGCAGCTGATTTTTCTTCAATATTCATTGGTTTTTCTTCAATAGTCGCTGGTTTTTCTTCCACAATCACTGATTTTTCTTCAAGAATAGTCACAGCTGTTTGCATTTTTTCCAACTGCTCTTTTAAAGCTTGCTGTTCAATCTTTAAATCCGTAAGTAATCGTAAAATCATTTCAGAATTGGCCATAAAGATCCTCCTTCCCCCAATACACAGAATAAAATACAATATGTCATCAGCATAATACCCGTGACAAAAATAAGGTCGTCAATTCTCATTAAATCTAAGCACTTTTTATTTTTCAAAAGGACCTGCTCAAGTTTATCCGTAAAAACATAAAGTACATTAAATCCATTAATTAATGGTCTTTATGGAAGGAGGAGTTAATATGGGCTATGGCGGTACTTGTGGCGGTGGCTGCGGTTTCGGCGGCGGATTCGCTTTACTTGTTGTACTATTTATTTTATTAATCATCGTAGGAGCTAGTTGTTGGGGCGGCGGATTCGGCTGCTAATAAGAGGCACTCTTGAGAGTGTCTTTTTTTATGTTTTTAGATGTACAACCCTTCGAAATTGGCACATTTTAAAATTGACATAGCACTTCATGCACCATATACTGTTAACAACAGTATACTGTCATTAACAGTATAAACCTTAATTCATTCAAGGAGGTATATCCATGAAACATACAGGAAGACATACAGGTGCATTTCTTTTGTTATTTTTAGCTGAAGGAGATAACTATGGCGGGCAATTATTGCAAAAGTGCGAAGAAGAACTTCCAGTTAATCCAATCGATAGCGCCATTTTATATCGTACGCTAAAGAAATTAGAAAACGAAGGTGCAATTGAATCTTATGTAAGTACAGATCATCAAGACAAACCGAGAAAGATGTACAAAATTACGCCTGCTGGAAAGGAACAATTGGCAGATTTCCAAATGGATATTGAAGAAAAAATGAAGAACTTATCCTTTTTCATAGACAAATATAAGAACTTAAAGGATTCCGACCATGATTAACGGTGTGATTCTTTATACTTTAGCCATTATTCTTACGGGGATTTCTTTTATGAAGGACCGCAATAAAACGAAAAGAGCTCTAATGAAATCGTGGAAAATGTTTCGCAATCTTCTACCTGCGATGCTTTCCATCATGCTCTTCGTTGGCTTATCGCTTTCTATATTAACGCCATCTTTCATCTCTTCTATTATTGGGGAGCAATCTGGATTTCTCGGCATTGTTTATTCAGCGATACTCGGATCCGTTGCACTTATTCCAAGCTTCGTCGTATTCCCACTCGGCAATACATTAGTCCAACACGGCGCAGGCCTTCCTCAAGTTGCGGCACTTATGTCTACACTCATGTCAGTAGGAATTACAACCTTACCGATGGAACAAAAGATATTCGGGCGAAGCTTTGCTTACGCACGTAATGCGTCTGCATTGCTCATGTCTCTCCTATTCTCCTATATCATTTGGGTGGTGATGGTATGAAAGAACTAAAAAGATACCGTTTCTTTTTCATCTTACTACTGGGGCTCATTGTATTAACTTTTATAAATCAATCTTTAGGATGGAGCGCATTACAATTAACAGGAAATAGCATTTTAGATATGTTGTTTCTCCTTCCCCCTGTCCTACTATTTGTAGGATTACTCGATCAATGGGTGAAAAAAGAAACGCTCATGAAATATATGGGGAAAAATTCCGGCGTATACGGAATTTTATTCTCTCTATTATTAGGTGGCATTGCAGCTGGTCCTCTCTACGTTGCCTTCCCAATTGCAGCACTACTCTTACAAAAAGGCGCAAGCATTCGATATATCGTATTTTTCTTAGGCGTTTGGACAACTGCGAAATTGCCAATTCTCGTGTATGAATTTTCTTCATTTGGCACTACCTTTACACTTATTCATGTTAGTTTTGGTTTAGTGTTCTTTTATGTAATGGGGCTTATTTTTGAAAGGTTTTATGATCAGGGGCAGTTGCTACGGTATGATGTTACAAAAGACATGTAAAAAGACACCTTTTCTAGTAAAGATGTCTTTTTTATATAAACCTTAATTCTCGTTCTGTAAAACCCTCGCTGCTTTTACTCCCTTTTTCTCTTCTTTTAAAAACAGCGATACGATAAATGCAACAATGATAAAGACTAACCCTAATGTAAATGCACCTTGGAATCCTGAAGTTAAACCGTTTAACTTCTCTACTGGATCCATTGGATTTGCGGAGCTTTCCATATAGCTAGTTGTTCCTGAAGACATTTTCGAAATAAAGATAGCTGTACCAATTGCGCCAGCTACTTGTTGTAACGTACTAAACAGTGCTGTTCCGTGCGGATATAAATCTGGTGTTAATTGATTTAAACCGTATGTTTGTGCTGTCATGACAAACATGAGTCCAACCATTAATACGCTATGCATAACGATAATTTGTACCATCGATGTGTCAGGAGTAATGCCTTTAAATAAGAACATTGCAATCCCTACTAACACAATGCCGGGAACGATAATAACTTTCGGACTAAATTTATCAAATAGTTTACCTGCAATTGGTCCCATGATGGCGCTAATAACACTTCCCGGAAGCATGATAATTCCTGATTTAAAAGCTGTAACGAGTAACACTGTTTGCAGGAACATCGGTAATAAAGTCATCGTTGAAAATAACGACATCATCACAATCACGATTAATCCTACTGATAATGTAAACATCGGAACTTTAAATGCGCGTAATTCTAAAATTGGATTCTCAATTTTCAATTGTCGAACGACAAACATACATAATGAGATAATCCCAACAAGTAAAGTGCCATACACTTTCGCATCCGACCATCCTAAGTCACCTGATGCACTAAAGCTATACACAAGCCCGCCAAATCCTAATGTCGATAAAAGGATAGATGGATAATCTACCTTTGGCCTTGTTAACTCGGAAACATTTTGAATGTACTTCATTCCAATCATAATTGAAATGATCACGATCGGAATAACAATGTAGAATAACCAGCGCCAATTTAATGAATCCACAATTACTCCAGATAATGTAGGACCAATTGCCGGAGCTGCCATCATCACAAGTGCGATTAATCCCATTGTGGCACCACGTTTTTCAGGCGGACAAATGATTAAAATCGTATTCATCAATAACGGTGTAATTAATCCCGTCGCTACAGCTTGGACGATACGACCGACTAATAAAATGGAAAATGTCGGTGCGAATCCCGCAATTAATGTACCAGCTAAAAACGTTACCATAGCGATCAAAAACATTTGTCTCGTTGTGAGCCATTGCTGAAGTAACGCTGTAATTGGGACTAAAACCCCAACCACTAACATGTAAGCTGTAGAAAGCCATTGAATTGTTGAGGCTGTTACGCCAAATTCTTTCATTAATACAGTTAACGCATTACCAAGTAACGTTTCGTTTAATAACGCAACCATTGCCCCTAAAAGTAATGCAATTAAAATGGGGGTATGTTTCATATTAGAAGTATCAACTTTGCCACTTGCAGGGCTCTTAGTTGTCATATTCATTTACAGATTCTCCTCCTGTTTCTTACTTAAAAAACTTTAAATACACCGGAACACATGTAATATAATATACATATGTAGATTAAAAAGGGAGAATCAATTTTCAGCCACTGTATATTTAATCTACAAAAAAGGAGAATTGTAGATGAATGATAATGAAAAACAAATTGATTTACGTATTAGACGTACACATAAATTATTGTGGGATTCCTTATTTGAATTAATGACGCAATCAAAACAGAAATATAGTACGATCACGATTAACCAAATATGTGACCGCGCAATGGTACACCGAACGACCTTCTATAAACACTTTGAAGATAAAGATGCTTTATTAGCATTTGGATTTAAACGATACAGCAAGATGATTGGTGAAATACCGGTTTCAGATCGATTAAGTAAACCATTTCAAGTAATGGAACAATTTCTACATCATGAAGAAATCGGTAAAATATTAGAAACGCAAATGTCTGATGAACAATTTATTAACCGGACACAGTATTTAAGTCACGAAACGAGAAAACAAGAAATAGAAGCGTTAAATCAACTTTGCAAAAACCATACGATGCCAAATGATTTAATCATTGAATTTTATTCAGGGGCAATCACCTCATTAAGCGCATGGTGGTTTAAAAATGAAAGAAGCGTTTCTGCGGCTGAAATGGATAGGTATCTCCACCAACTTATTAATCGGGATATTTTTCAGTTTGGAGAGGAATAACTTTCCCATCAAAAAAGGCTGTTTTATAAACAGCCTTTTTTTTGATGGAATAAAACGTCGATAAATTTAAGTTACAAATATTCAGAATTAATATTAAAATAAAAAATGGGGATAGGGGTATGGGATTGTAAATTTTATACATAACGAGGGAATAAAGATGAAACTACAATTAAAAGCGGATTTAGGACTACTACTAGTTACATTCTTTTGGGGTGCATCCATCTTACTTACGAAGGTTGGACTTGAAGGCATAGAAGAATACAACTTAATCGCATTACGATTTATTATCGCCTTTCTTTTATCAGGTTTAATATTTTACAAACATTTATTCAAAATCGATTTTAAAACTGTAAAATATGCATTTATACTCGCTTCTGTCTTATTTATCGTTTACATTTTCGCGACTTTCGGCACAAAGTATACAAGTGTTTCTAATGCTGGATTCTTACTATGTCTCACAGTCATTTTCATTCCGATATTATCAGCTATATTTTTAAAACACATTCCGGAAAAGAAAGTTATAGTAGGCATCTTTTTAACGATAATAGGAATCGGCTTATTAACATTAACGAGCGAATTCAAGATCGGTAATGGCGATATATTTTGCATACTGTCTGCCTTATTTTATGCAATCCACGTCATCATCACTGGCAGCGTAACGAAACATGTAAACTCCATTGCACTTGGAGTCATACAACTCGGCTTCGTCGGCCTATTTAGTCTTATTTTTTCATTCATTATCGAAACGCCAAAACTGCCTAGCACAACCAACTCATGGCTCATCATCTTAGCCTTAAGCATATTCTGCACCGCAGTCGCTTTCATCGTGCAAGTTATCGCCCAGCAATACACGACGCCTACACATACAGGACTTATCTTCTCATTAGAACCTGTCTTTTCCGCGGGCTTCGCTTTCGTTTTCACAGGTGAAACGCTTACTGGAAAAGGATACTTAGGGGCGACACTTATATTAGTGAGTGTGTTAATTGCTGAGGTGGATTTTAAGGGATTGTTGCGGGTTGGAGTTAGGAGGAATGTGGAATAAGAATCTCTTATTCCACATCCGCATCATCTAAATGAATTAATAATATCCTGTTTCGTACTACCACAAGTCCTATCCCCTATTCATACTCTCCACAAACCGCCCATACTCCTTCAAGAATCTCAATTTAAAACTCCCCACAGGCCCATTCCGATGCTTCGCCACATGAATCTCCGTCATCTCTTTCTGCACCGTTTCCTTATCATAATAATCTTCGCGATACATAAGCATAATGACATCTGCATCTTGCTCAATTTGTCCCGTCTCTCTTAAATCAGATAAAAGAGGACGCTTATCTTGCCGTGCTTCTACGGAACGAGATAATTGCGACAACGCTACTACACAAACATTTAGTTCACGTGCTAATACCTTAAGCTTACGAGAAATTTCACTAATCTCTTGAAATCGATTGCCCTTATGCTTCGGATCACCCGTAATAAGCTGCAAGTAATCTACAATAACTAAAACCTTTTTATCACCGTGCTTTCTCTTCAACTTACGCGTTTGCATCCAAATATCTTGCACCGAAATGCCTGCGTTATCGTAAATTTCAAATGGTAATTCCCCAATCTCCGCAAACGCCTTACTCACCTTTTCCCAGTCCTCTATCGCAAAACGATGCTTCGGATTTTTCAGCCTACCTCCTGACACTTCACCTACGCAAGACGCCATCCTTTTTAACAATTGCTTACTACTCATCTCTAATGAAAACAATCCAACCGCCGCTCCAGACTTCGCCGCATGCAGTCCAACATTTAGCGCAAACGCAGTCTTCCCCATAGAAGGACGCGCACCAAGGACGACAAAATCACCTTCCTGCAACCCACACGTCATTTTATTGAGCGATGTATAACCAGTCTCAATACCAGTAATCTCTTTCACATCTTGATGAAGCTCTTCATATAAATCAACTAGCGCATCCTTCAAATCAAACTCACATACACAGTCCTTTTCCTCTAACTCACAAAGTGCCGTAATCGTCTCACCAATAATTTTCTCACTCTTCTCCGCAATAAGACGCTCTCCCATCTTGTGGCCGAGAACACCCGCCTGATACATTTTCCAGGCACCTCGAACAAGCCCCTCATAATAAGAGAAATTGGCAGTTGTAGGCACACCATCCATTAACCCTATAAAATACTCCATTCCCCCGATCCCCTCTAAAAACTTCGGATCTACCCTAGAAATGAACGTCACAAGATCAATCGGTTGCCCCTCTTCTTCCATTTTTCGCATTAACTGAAATATAGACTTATGCACCGACAGAGAAAAATACTGCTCCGTCAAACGGCACTCCTTAATAAGCTCTCCATCAAGTAACAGAGAACCTAATACCGTCTTTTCCGCCTCCACATTTTGAATACTCATGGACGCCACCCGCGCTCCGCTAAAAAGCGCTGCAACTCTTCCTCAGACGGCGCATTCCTCTCCCACTCCTCACACCTCGCCAAAAACTCCTCCGTCTCCCCCGTACTAACAGACGAATCCTTCTTCCGAAAGCTCGCCGTATCCGCCTCAACCTCAGAAACTTTCGTAAAACCTTTCCCGTGCCATCCTCTCAAAATCCCCTTCACATAAGCAACCGTCCGCTTATTATTCTCAAACGCAATTTGAAGAGCCTTCAGCACAAGCTCCTCTGACAAATCTTCCATCCACGCACTCAGTTCCTCCACAGTATGCGGAGACAAACTACCGAAATGTTGCTCATAAAAAGAAAACACGTGACTCCCCGTCTCTTCCTCTATAACCTCTTCTTCCGCCTCTATCTCCTCACAAACTGGCTCAACATCATCCACAGCCAAATCACTCGGCATACCGAAATGCGCTAAAAGCATCGGAACATTCAGCTCCTCCTCTACGCACTTCTGAAGAAACATATGTACAAACTCCTTATTCTTCACACCCTTCAGCTCACGAAGCACACACTTCTCCACATTCGTATTCGTCACCGGATTATAACGAAGCCAATTCAAAACGAATAACTCCCGCGTCTCCGCATCATAAAGAATCTTCCCGTAATCAATGAAACGCTGCACAAGCTTATCAACAGTCTCCCGATTATAACCCGTCTCCATCTCAGCTAACCGCTTCGGAAAAGGAAAAATCCCACACTGCGTCGTCTTCGAACAAGTTAATAAGTAAACATAAAAATACCGCTCCTCCGGCGTCAAATCCAAAACAAAATCATCCTGCCAAAAATTCACCTGCACAGTACGATACACCGCCATCCCAATTCCTCCCGTCCTAATTCAAAAATGAAAATTTCCTCTTTGTACTATATATAGGAAGGAGGGCCGGGTTTTTGGCGTGTTATTTCAAAATTTTTTTCGACTCCTACTACGGTGTTTGTTGGTGTTTTTGTTTTGTTGTGTTTTTTCTTAGTGATTTATTTACTTGGTAGGGGCTTGTAAGGGGCTTAGGAGGGGCTAGTTATCAGTTACTTCGATTAGAAACACTCGATCTGAGAAGCCGCCTCGTTCTTCTGCTTTCTTTTTGCGGATGTTGTTGATTTCTTCTAGTGTTGTACCTTCGTGTTCGGCTAGGGCGTTGATTAGTTCTAGGAGATCGGATAGTTCTTCGAGTTTATGTTCTTTTGTGTCTGCTTCTAGATATTCAGTTAGTTCTTCTTGTGTTTTCTTGCAGATTTCTTTTATGTATTCTTCTTCAGGTAGGATTCTTGTTGTGGGTGTTTTTCCGTTGGATTTTATTATTTGTGGAATTTTGTTTCGAATTAGTTTGTTGTAGGTTGGCACGGGAATTCCCTCCGTTTGGTTTTTCTTCTATTATAATGGAAAAGCAGTTTAACTAGGTGTTAAACTGCTGCATTGCTTCTTTTATATAGTTTTCTTCTTCGATTGTGAAGAGGGCTGGGAATTCGGACAGTGGAAGATTTATTTTTTGGATTATATCCTCTATATCACTTTGAGGTATATCAAGATAGTTCGTTACTTCTTCTATTACATTGAAAAATTCATTCAAGGTAACTTGAACATCTTGATGACTCGGATCCTTCTCTTCTTCCTTATATTTTTTCAACTTCCCTATCACATCCATAAATCGCCGATCAAACTCTTCTTTTAATTCCTTATTATTATAAAAATCTTGAACACTCTCTTTTGAAAAATGTTCCTCTAACCATTCCTTATTTTCTTTCTCCCATATGAAAGTTTGCAAAAAAGAAGAAAACAAAGCAACATCCACTCGTTCTTCCTTTTGAAACTTCTTCGTCATCTCATCCATATGCGAAAGCACCTTCGCAATTCTTTCTTGCTCCGCCAAAAGCATCTCTCTTTGAAAATCTATGTGTCTTAAGAAGGCTTCTGTCTCTATATCACGCTGCAATATAATATTTTGAATCTCCCCAAGCGAAAAACCGAGATGCTTAAACGATTGAATTTGCTGCAGCACATACAAATCATCTTTCGTATATAACCGATGTCCGCCCTCCGTATAATCGCTCGGCTTTAATAAATTAATCTTGTCATAATAACGAAGCGTCCGCACCGTAACATCCCCAACACTTGCAAACTCACTAATCATCCACGCCATATCATCACCTACTCCGCTAACTTCTCTTTCACATACTGAAACATATGAGAAAAACTCATCTCATTCTGCCTACAATATTGAAATAAACCTACAACAAGTAATACAAAAGGAACATTACCTCTATAACGATGTTCATACTCACTAATACCATCATAAAAGTACTCATACTTTCTTTTTCGTAAAATAATATAAATCGCAATAAACAACACTGCGACCATAATAAAAATTCGCTTTCCCCTTATCTCCACTTCTTGTTTCATCACCTATTCTCCTTCCATCGCATATTTATCTTCTTTAAACAATGGAATTCGAATGAAATAACGATATGGCTCATCTCGTATTACTTTCCACGCAACAATGATCACTTGAACTACCTCAAAAACAAATACGATCCAAAACAAAACATCACTAATACGCGAACTAATATTAAATAGAAGAAATATTAACAAATGAAAATTGAAGGCCTTTCGGCAATGGTATTTGTACACCTCATTTTTACGTGCCAGTGTGATGTACATGAGTAGTGGCGAAAAAATTCCTATTGCGGTTGAGAGTAGTAGCATGATGATGGTGTTTCTCTTTTCTTTTGTGGTGGTTTTCATGAGTGGTTTTGTCCCCCTTTTTTGATTTGTCTTCTTTAGGTTAGGGGGTGACGTTGGGGGAGGTGCAAGGGGATTGTAGAGAAAAGATATTTACCTTGATAGGGTGGCGGTCGTGAATTTGAGCCTCCCCGGGATCATACTGATAAAAACCGTGTCAATTTAACTTTTGATGCGATTTTTATTTGTTTGCTTTTATACTCTATAAAGCTATTGGTCACATTACCTACAAAATCTCTTCTATTTTGTTAACTGCATCTTCTTGCATCGTTGGTAATACATGCGAATAGGTGCCTAGTGTAATTTTGATGTTACTGTGTGTTAAGCGTCCAGAAATCAACTTCACGTTCACACCTTTACCTAATAGTAATGTTGCATGCGTATGACGTAAATCACGGACGCGAATCTTCGGAACAACCACTTTCTGAATCAAAGCGTTTAAACTTCTTATTTATTTTCCTTCTAACACTCTTTTCAACTAAACAAATGTAACTTGAACTATTTATACTTATACACCCTATGCTTCCCAATCTATTTGTCCTAATTCCTTAATAAATTCAATTCCACATTTAGGTTCTACCATTTTAATAAAGTAAGCTAAACCATATAAGTGTCCACTATAATTAGATTTAGTAAATCCTTGTTTATCCAAACTACTACTTACACCATACTTTTTAGCATAATAAATTTGCTGTCTCAGATACTTTTTTGTTTTTTGAGGCACACTCAATTTGTTATTAACAATTAATCCTGTTACCATCTGTTGATGATAGCTAAATTGTACCCTAACCTTTTTTTCGTTAACTTCAAACTGTTCTTCTTTAATTACACGTTTAATTAATTTAATATACTTAGCAATTTCTTTATTTCCGGAGAAGGTTAAATCATCAGCATACCTTGTATAGTGTGCACCAATATGATTCGCTAAATCTGAAAGTCTTGAATCTAACCTTTCACAAATAAGATTAGATAAATAAGGACTAGACGGGGCTCCTTGAGGCAATTCATTATTAAGTGTACATAATCCTGAAAAGAGCATAGAAAGGTGTCTAGTATACCCTAAACTTTCAAACAGTTTGTAAATCCAAATATATTTAATACTTGGAAAAAAGTTTTTAATGTCTAAGTTTATTACACATTGCTTTCCTACGTGAGGCTTTGCATTATCAACAATTGATTTTTGAGGTACAAAACCTGTAGCTACTTTAGAAGCATCTATTCTATATAGCACATTTTCTAGAATCCATTTTTGGATATATTTCAAATTTTCTGATGGCGCATTTAAATTTCTACTACCACCTGTTTTCTTAGGAATAACAGCAGTTTTGTATAGTGTCGGGGCTAATTCGTAATATGAATATAACTCTTTAGTTCCTATACCTATAAGTTTCGCTAGATGGATTGCATCAAAAATTATTGGTAGACCCTTTTCATCAAGGCTAGTTGCATAGGTAACACATAAATCAATGTACTTCTCATCAAATTGTTCTTCTTCCATCATTTTCTTGAGATTATCTATATTCATTATTTTCTCCAAATGTTTTCTACTGGATTATTTAATTTAACTGATTCACCATAATAAAATATTTGACCCCGAGGATTTTATTGTGGTGAAACAACAAAGTGTTCTTCTTTGTTGTTTCAGTACTAATTTTCGTTCTTCAAAATTAGTACTGAACAGCTACATAGTAACTTTATATCACGAATAGCGACTCGCTATTCAATTCTAGAAAACATTAAATATTTACAATTTAAAATCCTTGGGTATATAAATGTCATCAAAAGATAATTGGTTTCCAATAAATCTCAGTGTAACTGTGTCTTGTTGGAATAAATCCGTTATAGATACATTTAACAAACCTTTTTCTTTTAGAAGCAACTCAGCTTCGTGAGTCAAAACCAATCTACCAGTATTATTGCTTAACATGTTCTTACTCATCAAATCACTTAAAGACTTCTTCATTTGATTAGTAGAAAAATTGCACATTTCTTTAATTTCTGATAGCAAATACGCATCTCGATATTCATTTAAATATACTAAAATTAGAAGTTCTTTAAACTCAATCATCTACTAAATTCTCCATTTTTTTCATATTATATTTAACAGAATTCTTTCTTGATTTTTTGAAAGCTGGTTTTCTATCATCTCGAGGAAATAATCCTTTCCACTGTTCATTTTCAAACCAAAATGAACTTAATGTATTATTAGGAGTATTTCTAAAAAAAGAAAGAATCGCTTGGCTATTTTCGAATCCAAGTATATTTTTCGATTTTTTTCCCCATAGACCTCTTTCAAAATCTCTTAACAGCGTTTCATTTTCTTTACAATCCTCGCAAAAAATATGATTCTCACTAAAAGCCTTTCTGTGTAAATTATGACAAATTATTTCACAATTAAAATTATTTTTCTTAAAAAAATCTTCTAGATGGCTTTTTCCTTCCTCAAGCATCTCAACACAAAAAATAAAGCAATTTACTTTCAAAAGTTTTCTTTTATTTTTCTCGAAGAAACTTTCTACTGTTTTACCCGATCCGATAATATCATCTATAAAAATTACATTATGAATATTTTCAAAATTACGAATACCAAGCTTCTCAATATCATAACTAAAATGGTTAGAAATATTATTAAGAATCTTAAATTCTTCTAAAAAGAAATTTGAGCTGTCAATCTTAGAGTCATCTTCAATTCTTGAATATATAGTAAACTCTTCATCTAGTTTCAACTCATTTACGATGATATTATAAAAGTCGACGATTATTTGCTCTAAACGTTCTCTTGAGTAATAATTATAATGCCTTACAAGATTCAAAAAGACTTGTCCTAAAGTTTTGTTAGAGTCCAATTGACTTACAAATTTCCCTAACTTACTACTAAAATTTCTAGTCTTAACGTCTTCGCCCCATCTATCTATACAAGAAGCTGCTATTCTTTGTATTTCGGTTAATTGCCGTTGTTCAGTCATAAAATACACTCCTAGCTAACCTAAAGATGCTCCCATTACTAAAATTCAATTCATTTTGATTTTTAACAACCGAACATATTATACCATAAATTAGTATTATTTCCAGAAAGAAATAACCCATTCTTGGTCCCTATGTTAATAAGACACAATTTATTAACACATCTATAAAACTTTTTAACTCTACTACTAGTTTAATCCCTTCTTCTACATCTATTTATAATCAATACGATGATATCCTTAATTGTTCCTTAAAGAATCATTTTTTCATAAGTCTTAAGTACCATGCTATCAATTAATTGAATAATTTTACTTGAATCATTTTCATTATTTTTAGAAATAATCTCATCCGTGAGTTTTTTATACTCGTTTAATAATTGATTGTTTATATTCGGCACACTAATATAATTGCAAAATTCATTTATTTCAAACCTCTCCCCATCTTTTAACAATATTGCTTGATACTTATTTCCCTTCCATATATTAATATATACTCCGTATCTATAACTTAACGGCTTCCTCATCCATTCCTCTATTATCTTATTAATATCTGACTGATTATCGTTTCTCGATTTTTTCAGTTCCACTACTAAAAAATTCAAAGTATTTGTCTTTCGCTTATGAAAAATAATGTCTGGTCTCCTATTCTGATAATTACGTTTTGTAACATCTAAATCAACATTTAACCAAAAAATATACTTTGCAATTTCGTTAGACAAATGATAGTTAAGATTCCATTCGGTAAAATTCGTCTGGTAAGTATTTTCAAAAATATCTGGTTGATTTTGAAATAAATTTATAATAGAAGAGTACACTATATCCTTTATTAAATTATTCATATAAAAGCAATCCTCCAGGCAACTTGTTAAATTAAATGAGACAAATAAACAAATTCTAGCAGTTAATCAAATTCTAAGTAGATTTTCCCGATGCCACTTCATATACCGTTTCTGAGATTCATTCATTAAAATTTTAATTTATTATTGACGTTTAGGAATAATCTTGAATTATCATCTAAATTTTTTGAAATCAATATTACTCCATCATCATCAAAGCTAATATAACCCTTATCAAATAAAGAATCGTGATTTGGACACCGTCATTACTGCAACTTCTTTGTATGTATGAGACTTAAGCAATTCTAATGCGTGTTGTACTTGTTACTTGAAATGCTTTCTAGGTCTACCTTCTCGAAAATCATTACGCTGCTTTGCCAATGATTTACCTTCTTGTTGGTGTGTTTTCTACTAACCACATATTGAGGATATGAACATTCACATCTCTTACAAATCAGGCCTCCTGCTATAGAGGGAACAACTCCAATTGTTGTTGTTTATCTTCCTTAACCTGCCTCAAACCATTTACATACTTTTTCTTTTTTCTTGTAAGAAAGACTGTTGCGTCACCATAAAAGAAGTCCAGTATCCTCCTTGCATTCTGTCCATAGTAATACACCGTTCTACATTCAGACTTCTGCTTTTTATATATTTTCGGTAACTGGATTCCCAATATTTCATTTAATTTATTTATATATCCCTTAATGAACATATCATTGCCAACAATGCTAATGGTAATGGCATTCTTTCTTAGATTGACATTACCATCACCATCAAAATACCCACGCATATAAGGACCTAAAAGATTAGATGAAAGAAACGTAGGAAACTGAAGTGTAAAGGATTTTCTAGGTGTGACACCTTTTTCAATCAGATCATTAGCCATTTTTGTACAAGAAACAGTCACTCTATTCGAAAGGAAATATTTACTATCAAATCGTGTAGTTCTTTCTTTGATCATATCTGGTTCACCACCAATAGCTGCAACAAACTTTTCAATATGCTCTTTATCCTCAGCTTTTAAACCCAATTCAACAGATTTATAAGTAGACGATTCATTTATGCATCCATCCGCACCTAGAAACCCAAGCCAATAGGCTTTTTCTTCTGTATCAATGAATTCAAAGTAATCTCCATTATATTGATATTTTTGAAGTGGATCTCTAATGTCTATCTTATTTTTCTTTAAATGCTTTGATATTGTTAGACGGGTAACTTTATATTTGTCTTCTAATTCAGTGATGGTGATATTTGGGTTATTTACATACTCGGCTACAGCCAAATCTATTCTGTTTTGGATTTCCCTATAGTGATTATCTTTTTCAATCCCTCTGTTATCCAGCTCCATAGACATTCTACTTCTTGAAAACCCATATTTTTCTGCAATTTCATTTATGGACATTCGATTTACAACATAAAGATCAACTGCTTCATTTATCGTCATACCAGCTCTTTCTTCCGCTATTTGTAGCCACCTCTCCTTTTGAAAATTTCCATTGTTTTCAAATATACCTTTCTCAGCATTCTTTTTAGCCGTATCCGAACGCATTTTAGAAACGCACTTATCTGAGCAACACTTTTTGAAATGGGATTTATTCTCAGGATTATTTTTCCGCTTGTCAAATACTTCAAATTCTCTTTTACATACAAGGCAAACATTGACATATGCTAGAGGCCGTCTCTTTTCCCTTTGTCTATTTCTGAGAGTCGTATTCTGGGATTGTACGACAGAACGGCATTCCTTCGAACAATACTTTACAAACTTCCTATCATTCTTAGGTTCATGTTGGGGTTTACGTTGTACTTCAAATTCTCTTTTACAATGGTAGCAAACATTGATGTATGGCATAGTCCCCTCCAAATAATATTTTTTTACATTTTACATCCCTTATGAAAACAGGTCTATTCTTAGGTAAACACTAAAAATATAATTCAAATTATTATTGTTTTTTCACATGATCTTAATACTATCCGTTCTGTTCTCCTGGTAAATCTCTTAGATTCGAATAACAATAGCTAACGTACTTCCTAGATTTCTTTTACTGTCATTCCATTAAGTTCTGCTAGTATTTAAGTTGGGATATATTCAAACTTTGCAGCTTATGTTAACTTTAATTAACTATAGCATGGTTTACACAATCATAAATCGGAGAGGTCACTTTTGATACCTTTAAAATTTTTCGACACTTTTTACGGAGCTTTTTGTGAGGAATAATTCATGTATTTCAACTAATATATAGCTTATTCAAGTTTTTCGTTGTCAATATATTTTCTACTGTCTCATGACTAATTTTTGCTATTAATAATATTCGTCATATGAAAATCCCTCCCTTTAATTTTAAAGCTCTCAAATCATATACATATACTCGTATATGCATCTACATTGTTAGCAAGCGGGAAGTAATAAATCGCTTACTAGATTTTTGAAAGTAGCTAACGAGATTGGATAGTGAATTCTTAGTTTAAGAGCATTTCACTAATAAATGGAATTGCCCCTCGTATCTAAATTTTTCACATCATATCGTGTGAATTAGGGGGCTATGTATCCCTCACTATATAAAAAGAATGAGTCACCTCATTCTCTTTACCATTATACAGACAGTTAAGAACATAATTTTGTGGTCACAAATGGTCATAAAACTTACAGTAACCATTGCTTTTTCAATAAAATTCGGTTTATATAAACCCATAAAAATGCCTTTAAATCAACGTTTTTCCCATAACTTAGCAGGGAGAGCGCCACCTTGACAGGGTGGAGGTTATTATTTAAAGCTTTATAAGTACTTTACTTACAAATAAGAAGAAGGGCGTATACCTCATACGCCCTTCTTCCATAACTAACAATACACTTTATCTAACTACTATTTTTCTATTATATTTAAAAATTTCTCCACTTCACCTAAACTCACTCACCTCATGTGAAAATAAACTTGATACCTTATCCAGAATCTAACTCCCTTTGTATATAAACGTTATTCCCACTTAATCATATATGCACAAAAAATCCCTTTAAACTCTTAAGTTTCTCAGCCATTTAAGTTAATTTGGTTAGGCTTTCGGTGGGAAGTCAAATTGTTATGTGGCCAAAAGCCTCATACCTTATTCAATTAAGTTTGCAAAAGATTATGATAAGTCCCTGAAAATACGAGCTGAAAGTTGTAAAAAATTTGAGATCGTAAAAGTTTCCGTTATTTAATCTCCAATATTTCCTTCATATACTTTTTAAATGCATCATTTTTCCAAAATCCCAATCGAACCCCGTCAATCCCTCTGGTCATTAGAATATAGTAAATATTCAATACAAATAAGGTAAACTCTTTTGCATTTTCTGGACTTTCATCGCCCTTAGAGAATTTGCCGTTTACATTATGGAAATTTTCTGGATTTCCGAATAACCGGCCCTTTTCGTCGACTTGAAGATCATTTCCGACTAATACACCGACTTTATTCAAATCAATTCCCTGAACTGCAAAGACGGAGCCAATCTGCTCTTCAGCATCTGCATCCTCTGAATAAATCCAATTTTCTTGAGTGGAATTCCATCTTCGTTTGATATTTCCTTCATGCCAATGAGTGCTTGATGGGTCTTTGCCATCAGCCTGTTTCCAAGGTTCAACTAATCCACCTAGCACGCGATTTATATGTTCGTGATTAAAGTTTCTGTCTTCTTCTACCCAGTCAATCAAATTCTTTAAAGGTTCTGTTTCGAAATATCCAAAATAAGCATCAACATCACTATCTCGGAACACAGATCTGTCAAATCCCGGATTAAAATTCGTTTTTCCTAATAGATCTGTATCCTTATATAAAAGATATTTTATACCATTTACAAAATCTTCTGATGTATAGTTCTTTCCCGCTGGAGCTTGGATTCTAAATTGCGTTGTTAAGTATTTCTGTTCAAAGTCTTTGGTTGCTTCATTGAATTGCGCACGTGTCATATTGGCAGGACGAATAGCTTGCAACACGTCATACATTAACACAATTTGGTAGCCTAATTTTTTTATAGCCTCTAAGTGGTTCTCGTCCTGGGCAAATCTTCCTTTATATACTTCATTAAAAGATGCCATTTGCTTGGAAAATTTTCTAGAAAGCTTATGAGATTCATCAACAATTACAACATCATAATTTTCATTGGCATTAATGAGCTGCGTCGAGGTAGCAATTGTCAAATTACTGTTGTTCATTCCATATACTCTGAAGATATCCTTTGCCGTTTTAATCCAATTAGGCTGCAAAACGACCGCTATTCGATGATTAGGCTTTTCTTTCAACAGCTTAGCAACCAAATGAGTCAGCAATACTGTTTTTCCAGTCCCTGCATCTCCATTAATTACAAAGCTTTTATCAGGATTAGATTCAATCTCCTTAAGAAACTCTATTTGCTGATCTGTTAATTCTTTGATTGGGCTATATTTGATCAGCGCTCCATTACGTAGCTCATCTAAAGTTGGTGTACTTACCCATCCTTTAGGGTATAACACTTCTTCCCAAAAAGGCAAAATGATTTCTAGAGCAACCTTTTCTCGGTCTCTGTAGTCATTCACGCTGTTACCATTGTTCCGATTAATAACCTCATCATTATCATATTGAACCAGCTGCTTTTTAGATTTTGGATTATCGGCCATAAAGTAGGTAATCAACTGGCTTTCGACATCATCTAAGGCTGAACCGTTAAAATAGGATGAAGTAAGAATAATTACTTGGTCGAAGTCTGCTATATTAAATTTTTCCTCTTGACCATTGTAGTGCTGCTTATTTCGCTCAATAAATTGTTTCGTTTGTCCAATGTAAATCTTTTTTGACTTCGTTCCTTTGTAGATATAAACGACATTGCCATTTCTAAGAATATTTTGTTCAGGCTGGCGAAGTTCATCGAAACCTTCCAGTTCTCCATTCTTCACTTTCAATGTTATACATTTGTACTTAGCCATTGCTCAATCCACCTCATCCAATTCATTATATTTCTTTTTTTGACCAAAGCTTTTAGTAACTGGATATTTCTGGTCATTCTTAATTAGTTTTTCAGCGATGATTTCATCGATATCAAAGCCTAGGTTATCGGCCATCATATAAGAGTAAATCAGCACATCGGCCAGTTCTTCTTTGAGTCGCTCGGGATTTGCCTTGGCTTCCTCTGCTGTTTTCCATTGGAATAATTCTAATAATTCATTTGCTTCTAAAGAGATGGAAATGGCTAGATCTTTTTCATTATGAAATTGCCTCCAGTTACGTTCATCTCTAAATTGATTAATTCGCTTCATTGATTCGCTCATATTCATTTCCTTTCATACCTTCCAGAAAATGTTTCCTTATCTCTTAATTACTAAACAAGATATAGGTTTATTTTCTAGCTCGTGAGTGCATATTGCCAATTTAATAACATGGAAAATTTTTCTTGTAATCTTATTGTTATTTTACCATAAATATTATTTGGCTTGTTTAATAAAGGTATAATCCTTCATCTTTTCTAATTCAAATTATCAGCATTGATTTTTCTTTTCCAAAAATTCTTTTTGTTATATAAAACATTAATACTATCGCCATCAAACTAATCCTAATAAAAAAATATCCCCATCAGAATTTGACAGGAATATTTAATTTCACGAGGAATAGTACGTATGCTCCATAAACATTCCATGTTTCTCAATAGCGATCCGCGTATCTGGTTTTTGTATAACTATTAGTGTCCACCGTTTCTTTTCTGGAAATAAAGTTCTATTACTTCATCTGTCTCCGGAGGTTTAAACGCTATTTTCACCTAGCGTTATGTATAAGCCATCTTGCTTCACTTGAATAACACCTTAACTGAGAACAAACTACCCGCAACCCATCACTAGCAAACTGACTAATCATATGCACCTTATCATCACCTACTCTGATAACCTCTATTTACATACTGCAGCATATAAAAAAATCGCTCTCCACATTCTACTTACACCACTGAAATGAACCCATAAATCTAAAACACACATTAAACACCAATAAATAAGGCCATATCAAAAGCATACTCCGATGTCATTCTGATACAGCCTCATCTATATTCTCTTAATGACTTTAGAAACATATAGTTATTAAAAATTAAACCTACCTACAAAGCATTACCTTCCTTTAAATAATCATAAAGCTTATTATCCACCGATTTCTCCATAATCATATTCATCGTAACAACCGGTAGTTCTTTTCCATTTTTATCTTGCATTTCGGTTTGTTCTACACTTGCTTTATCAGGTTTCGCTTTTCCTAAATAGTAAAAGTCGCTTCCCTCATCATCATCTTTTTTCACAAAAATATGAACATCAATATTATTTTCTTTAGCGTCAATAATTGTCTGAACTTCCTTTGACTTTAACGTTCTATTACTTCTTGTATACCATTTAAGAACATCTTGATTAAGGAATTCATCACCGTAGTCCACACTGGATTCTACTTCATCATTTTTATGGTATGTGATAAATATTGGACAAGTATAGTATTTTGTCTTATAACCATACATAGTTGAGCTCTCATCATTATGCCAATTTAAAAGTTTACAAACATCTTTTCTTGAGTATTTTTTATATGCAGTAAGGTTACTATCACACTCATAGTTTTTGCTCTTTTCCCTTGCACTTTTAATAATGTCCATAACCATACGCTTAAAGTATTCATTTTGTTCTAAGCTTTTTCGGATAGAATCATTAAACATATACGTCTTATCGTCTTTTAAAGAGAGAATCGGCTTTTCTCCATATTTCTTTTGGCTATTTTGTAAGAAAAAGTCCAATTTAAAAATTCGTTGCACAGAAGTAATCGTGTCATCATCTGTTAAACAATTAAATTTTTCAAGTTGCTTTATATACTCATCTTTATCAACTTTTTCTTGCTTTAGTAATAATTCTAATAAAACAATTTCGTTTTTACGTTTTCCATTCAATATTTCCAATGAAAACATCGTTAAAACTTTATTTTCGTACTCTGTTAATGCAGGGACATCTTCTTTCATTTTCAATAAGAACTGATAATAGTTCGAATATCCTTCTGCAAGTACAACTGGATCAATAGAATGGTTTACTATAAAGTCATATAGATATGGAGTTCTTCCTATTCTATTTTTCAACTCAGCAAAAGCTTCCTTCAATACTTTCATTGCTGTTAAATTACTATTGTTAATCGCTTTAAATATCTGCTTTTTCGCTATTTCTTCAAAGTTAACTGTTGAAATACCTTTAATATAACTCGTGTCATTTGTATATCTACGTATATTATCTTTATTTTGTGATCTATCTCCTGAAAGGGCAATCGGAATTAAATAGTTATTTTTATAGTTTCCAATAAAATCAATAATCGTAACAAAATCTTTCGAATCGTGTTTTCGAAGTCCACGCCCTAGCTGCTGTATAAAGATAATACTTGATTGAGTTTGTCTCAACATAACAACTTGGTTCACACTTGGAATATCAATTCCTTCATTAAAAATATCTACTGTTAAAATATAATCCAGTACGCCATTTTCTAATTGATTCACCCGCAGTTCTCTTTCCTTTTGGGAATGATCGCCGGTTAATGCAAATGTGCGAAAACCTCTATTATTTAAGGCATATGATAATTGTTCTGCCTCATCTTTTCGGCTGCAAAACATTAATCCTGTTACTTTCTCACCAGAATAACCATAGTATTTTACTTTTTCAACTACATGATCCACTCGCTCTTCCGTAACAAGTTTAGATAAAACTGTAGTATCATCTATCTTTTCACCATTATATTCAAAATCAGTTACTCCAAAATAATGGAAAGGACAAAGCATATCTTCTTCAAGCGCTTCTTGCAAACGAATTTCATAAGCAATATTGTAATCAAATAGCTCATAAATATTAAATTTGTCTGTACGTTCAGGTGTAGCAGTCATTCCCATTAAAAATTTCGGTTTAAAATAATCAATAACTCTATGATAAGAACTAGCACCAGCTTTATGAACTTCATCTATTAAAATATAATCAAATAGCCCAGGATCAAATTGATGTAAATTTTCTTCCTTTGCAATAGTCTGGATTGTCGCAAATAAATATTTAGCATTTATTTGCTTATTTGATCCTGATAAAACGCCAAAGTCCTCATCGGCTCCACCAAGAACCTTTTGAAAATCTGATTTTGCTTTATTTAATATTTGCTCTCGGTGAACAATAAATAGCATCCGTTTAGGTGCAAAATTTCTGACATCAAATGCTGAAAGATATGTCTTACCCGTTCCTGTTGCGGAAATAACTAAGCCTTTTGCTTTTCCAGCGTCTCGAATAGCTTGTATTTCTTTTAACGCAGCTTGTTGCATTTTATTTGGCGTAATTTTCAACGCTTCTTCAATTGCATTATGATATTGACCAGGTAATTCTATAACTCGATCTAGCAACTTATTTTCTGCAGCTTGTTCATATATTGTTTCGTAATTTGCAATCAACTCTTCAGTTAATACTTGAGAATGCTCCCAGACTTCTTCAAATTGATTTTTAAAATGTTGAACAATCTCTCCATCTTCATGCGATGTTAACTTGACGTTCCATTCATAGTTCACCTTCAAAGCATGTGCAGTCAGATTTGAACTACCAACTATTAATGAACAATGTGTTTTATTATCAAATATGTATCCCTTTGAATGAAAACCAGATAAGTTTGTTAATCTTACTTCTACATTTTCAAGTTTCATTAATTCTCTAAACACTTTTGGTGTATTAAAATTTAAGAATGTAGATGTTAATATACGTCCTTTAACTCCTTTTTGTTTAAGATCAAGGAAATGCGATTTTAAAGTCGCCAGCCCACTTTCCGTAATAAAAGCTACTGAGAAAATAAAGGCTGTACTATTTTCAAGCTCTTCCAACAATGAGCTTAAAACATTTTCATTTTTCTTCGTATTGTTTACTAATAATTTAGGCTTATATATTCCAGGATGATTATGTTTTTGATTAATAAATCCTTTATATAAAGACCCTTCTAACTTTTGAATGAAATTCTCCATATGATCACCATTTATGACAAATTTTTATACTAATTGTATTACTCACTGATTTAAAGTGCAAATTTATTACAATAAAAAAACTATCCGCATAAAACGAATAGTTTTTAATCAAATTACTTTACAATCGATTCTTTTGATAATTTCTCAATAGTTGGGATATCCGCAGGTGCCCATTCTAAAGCTGCTAGTTCATTCGGATATAACCATTTAATTGCTACGTGCTCAGTTAGAACTGGACTTCCTTCAACAAGTTTACAATAGAAAGTTTTCAAATGAACAATACCAAAATCATACTCATAGGCTGTATAATCAATTTGCTCACCAATCTGCACGCTACAATGCATTTCTTCATCAATTTCACGCTTTAACGCCTCTTGAGGTGTTTCTCCCTCTTCTATTTTCCCACCTGGAAATTCCCACATAAGAGGTAGCGATTTAGATGGTCCTCTTTGTGCACATAAAATTTTCTCATCTTGAACAATTACTGCTCCAACAACATAAATATTTTTCTTCATTATATCCTCCTTAAATCTCACAGAAACTCTATACTTTATGTTTCCACACTTTATAGACTGAAAAATGCCTTTTATATCTTTAAACGACTAATATATTTTTAATCAGTAAGCTAGATTTTATCTATCCTTATCTAGCCCTTTTAATGCAATTAGCCTAACACTCTCATCTCTTTTATATTATATAGAAGTAACTACAAAAATAAAGCCTGATTGAATACTTCCCTCTTACGCCTCTTTTTTCAACATTTCCTCATACCTAAAATCACATTGCTCCAACAACATCCTACTCTCCACACTCCCCTTATAAAAACTCTCCCAACCCCGCTCCCTCAAAATCCCCTTCCAACTATCACTCTCCACCATCCTCTTAATCACACCATCCCAATAAGCAACCTCTTCCTCCGTCATATCTTTTGGACCCATAATGCCTTTCCAGTGCTGGAAGATGACGTTGATTCCTTGTTCTTTCCATGTTGGGATTTCTGGTAGGCGGTCTAGTCGTTTTGGTGCGGATACGGCTAGTATTTTTATTTTGCCAGCTTTGTATTGTTTTTCGGCTTCGGATAGGGTCATGGTTGCGGCGCTGATTTGTTTGTTCGTTAGGGCGTTTATGATTTTTTCTTTGTTTTCGTAGACGAAGAATTGTAGTTCGGCAGGGTTTATGCCGAATGCTTTGCTTACTTGTACAAATGATAGGTGATCGTCGTTTCCTAGGCCTGGGGCAACGCCGATTTTGAAGTTTTCCTTGTTTTGTTTTAGTTGTTCCATTAGTTGTTTTGCAGTTTCTATGTTTGATTCTTTTGATACGACAACGACTTCCCAATCTGATGCTAATGTTGCGAGCGGTGTGAAGTCTTTATATGTTAGTTTACTGTGGCCTAGTAGGTTGTTCGTTATAAGTAAACTTGAGTTAATCGCCAGTACGTGACCGCCTTTTTGTTTCGTATATTTCCATCCGACGTCACCGCTGCCACCTACTTTGTTTGTGACAGTGATTGGTTTTGTGAAGATTTTTTCTTCTGTCAGTGTTTTTTGCATCGCTCGTGCTGTTAAGTCCCATCCTGCTCCTTGAACGTTTGGCGCAACGATTTCTACTTTGTCGATGTTTACTGTATTCGTTTGAGGTTTTTCCGAGGAACAACCTGTTATTGCTCCTGTCATGATCCATATACATAGTAATAATCGCTTTTTCATAGTCCTCGTCCTATTCGATATTTTCGTTCTGGTCGTCCGATAATGCCGTATGTGTACTCTACTGTGCATTCGTTTGTCGCTACTAAGTATTCTAAATATCTTCTTGCGGTTGTTCTGGAGGCCCCCATTTGTTCGCCCATTTCTTCTATTGTAATGCCCTCTTCGAATCCTTTTATAATCCCTTTCACTTTTTGCAGCGTTAACGGATCCACACCTGTCGGTAAGTTTTTGATGTCTTGCGTTTGCGAAGTACCGAAGAAGTTATCGATGAGTGCTTGATTCACTTCATTGTTACTATGTAATAATTGCTTCTTTCTTTTATAGTCTTCAATTGTGCGAACGAATTTTTCTAACGTGACCGGTTTTATAAGGTAGTTGCTTACGCCGTTTCGAATTGCTTTTTGTAACATATGGTTTTCATTTGCCGCAGTAACCATAATGACGTCAACGTTTGGAAAGTCTGCATGAATTTTCGGCAATAAGTCTGTTCCGATTCCATCTGGCAAATAGTTATCTAATAGAAGCAAATCGATTTCTTCCCTTTGTAGTAATTCCATCGTTTCTTTTGCGTTCAATGCTTTTCCAATCACTTTTACATCCTTTATTTTTGATAAAAACTCTTCCTGAATTTGCGCGACGCGGAAATCATCTTCTGCAATTGCAACCTTCAACATATGCCCATCCCCCTGTTAGTCATGTACTTTCTCTCAATGTTTTCGGAAGGTAAATTGTAAAAATAGCTCCCCCATTTTTCTCGTTTTGAATTTCAATTGTTCCCCCTAGTAGATCTACCATTTCTTTCACATTTGCTAATCCGTAACCGCGATTATTTCCTTTCGTTGAAAATCCTTTTTGAAAAATGGTCGTGATTTTTTCAGCTGGTATTCCTGCTCCACTATCTATTACTTCAAACACAATATCATGTCCAATATCCGTAACAAAGAAAGAAACATTCTTTTCCTCTCGTTCACTCACCGCATCAAACGCATTGTCGATTATGTTTCCAAGGATCGTAATAAGGTGCGAAACTTTTATATGGTCTGGTAATGGATGAAGTGCACTATCTCCTTCAATATGAAAATCAATTTTCTTCTCCGACGCTGTTCCGATTTTCCCTAATAAAATAGCTTGTACTTTTGCATCATGAATTTGATGGAATAAAATATGATTTTGACTTTGATGAATATTAGATTCTTGCTGGATAAATTCAATCGCTTCTTTGTAATGTCCTAACTGAAGTAATCCTGATAAGACGAACAGCTTATTTGTAAATTCATGCGTTTGAGCACGTAAATCCTCGGAATACTTTCTTACCTCAGATATCGTATTCACTAAGTTTTGCAGTTCTGTTTTATCTCTAAAACTACATACAACGCCTACCGTATTATTATTTTCAAGTATCGGTGTCATGTTTAAAATAAACACTTTATCTTGAAACGCGATTTCTTGATCGCTTTCTAACACTCTCTCCATATTAAATTCCGGTAAAACTTTTGAAATGTGCTGCTGCATATAATCATCATTTACATGTAGCATCTCTTCTGCCGAGGTGTTCATCATCGTAATAAAACCGTTTTGATCAATGGCGATAATTCCTTCTTTTATAGATAGTAGTATCGCACTTCGTTCCCGGTATAACGCCGCAATTTCATTCGGCTCTAAACCGAGTGTATCTTTACGAATGCTACGTGCTAAAAGAATGCCACCAACAATTCCAGCTAGTAATACAGCTAAGGAAAAGAGTATAATTTCTTTCGTTCTGCTCAGTATGTTAGATTCGATACCTTTTATTAAAAACTCTACTGTCACAACACCAACAACTTGATCGTAGTCTCCGTTATGAACAATAATGGGCGCCTTCGCCATTAAAGCAGGACCACTTTCACCATTTCCTTCTAGCGTATAGTATCCACCAAAAGTAAGTGCTTCATAGTTATATGGATTGTTACTCTTTGTGCCAATTAACTCCGAATTAGAATGGGAATACATCACCCCAAAGCGATCTTCTATAATGACATAATCTGCACCAGCTTGCTCACGAACTTGTTCCGCAATAGATTGAATCGTACTTTTATGCTCATTATTTTGAAAAGCACCTTTTATAGCTGGCATAAAAGAAAGCGACTTCGCTGTTTGCAGGGCTAGTTGCTCCACTTGGCGCTTCGTATCAACGGACTGAATGTACACAAATATTCCCGCTAATAGGAGAACGACAAATAAAATTAACGCGATAATTAAGCTCACTATTTTCGTTTGCAATGACACTTTGCGTGATTTCTTCATACTTCATATCCTTTGATAAAATATTCAAAACTATCAATCTCCTTTTTCTATTATTATGACAAAACTAATAATGAAGCAACTATTAAAACTCCCCATGTACATAAAGTACAAAAAGAATAAAATTGTCATAATATTGAGATTCTATCCTTTAGACAGTACAATTCAACTACAATGAACACGCTTTCATAATTATCATTTTATTTATAAGCAAGAGGAGGAATTAGTATGGCTCAAGTAAAATCAAACCGAGTCGCCGGCAATATTTTCAAAGGTTCTGTCGGCAATTTAATTGAATGGTATGACTGGTACGTTTACTCTGCTTTCGCTGTTTACTTTTCAGCAGAGTTCTTTCCTAAAGGCGATCCAACGAGTCAGTTACTAAACACAGCGGCTATTTTCGCAGTTGGGTTTTTAATGCGCCCTATCGGAAGTTTATTAATGGGTCGCTATGCGGATCGGCACGGACGCCGGGCAGCATTAACGCTTTCGATTACAGTTATGGCCGGTGGTTCTTTAATTATCGCCTGTACACCTAGTTACGAAAGCATCGGTATTATGGCACCCATTATTTTAGTTCTTGCCCGTTTACTTCAAGGATTATCACTCGGCGGAGAGTACGGAACTTCCGCAACATATTTATCTGAAATGGCTAGTAGTGGTCGCCGTGGTTTTTATTCAAGCTTCCAATATGTAACGCTCGTTGCTGGACAAATGGTTGCGTTAGGCGTTCAAATTGTTCTTCAGCAATTGCTAAGCGAACCAGATATGAAAGCTTGGGGCTGGCGCATTCCGTTCATCATTGGAGCGATGGGTGCAGTAGCTGTATTATGGCTTCGCCGCACAATGGATGAATCGGAGCAATTCGCAAACATAAAATCACAAAAACGCGAAAACGCAGGAACCGTTCGCGCTCTTATGAAACATCCGAAAGCAGTATTAACAGTAGTCGGTCTAACATTAGGAGGTACTGTCGCATTCTATACGTACACAACATATTTACAAAAGTTCATGGTAAACACAGTCGGTCTTCCAAAAGAAGTTGTAAGCTGGATTAACTTTGCCGCACTACTTATTTTCGTCGTACTTCAACCAATTGCGGGGCTACTATCCGATAAAATTGGACGCCGCCCACTATTAATGGCATTCGGTATTCTCGGAACATTACTAACAGCACCAATCTTCTTCTTCATGGAAAAAACGACAGAACCAATGGTAGCATTCTTACTCATGATGGTCGGTCTCATTATCGTTACTGGTTACACTTCCATTAACGCAATTGTAAAAGCAGAACTCTTCCCAACTGAAATTCGCGCACTTGGCGTAGGCTTACCATATGCACTAACCGTTGCGATATTCGGTGGAACAGCTGAGTTCATCGCTTTATGGCTAAAGAGTATCGGAATGGAATCACTATTCTACTTCTACGTAGCTGGATGTATCGCTATCAGCTTTATCACATATTGGCGTATGGATGAGTCATCGAAGACTTCGCAGATTGAGGCGGAGCTTGGTGATGGGGATAGTTTGAAAAATGGTACTAGTTCAAAATAATGAAGTGCGGAAGGTCACCTTGAAAGAGGTGGCCTCTTCGTATACTCTTTCAAAGAATCTAACATCAAAAAAACTCTCCGCTGACAAATTAAAACCATCTTTTAAACTTGGAAATCCTTATTTCAAATCTATCATTAACAAGATTATTTTTAAGACTTCCCCTCCTCCTAATACACATTTTCGTTATGGTTTCTAGTTCTTTTTTAACAAAAACATATGAACTAATTTTTAGTTTTATTTAATAGTATTTTAGTGGGTTTTAAAATTTTTTTAATTTTTTCCTATGACTGTCATGTAGGGATTTATAGGTTTTTTCACCCTGCTTTTTGGACGGATATTATTTCACATGGTGTACTATCTATGTTACCCTTTTATTAGGGTGGTTGTTCCAACACAATCAAAAATTGTAATAAAAGGGGTTTTATGTATGAAGAAGCTACTATCTTATTTACTAATTTTTTCTATGGTACTTTTAGCTTCCTTTCCAATGAATTCTTCGTACGCTAAAACTAATGATGATCAGTTGTCAATTGATGAGTCTATTTTAGCTACTAAAGAATTCTTCAAAACTACTAAAGTAGTGAAAGAAAATGAAGTTACAGTAGAGGATGTTACAAAAGGTCAATTACTGGAGAAAGCTAAAGAATTAATTTCATCAGGAACTGTCAAACCGATTGGTGGTACAGAAGTTGATGTAGATAACCTTTTAGTAAGAGGGATTAAGACACCATTTGGTGTAGAGTATTCTGTTTTTGATTCATCCGTTACTACAGATGATCAAGGAATTGTGAATTCACTTAAACTCTTTAATATGGTTTTTACTGATAAGGTTGAATTAAAAAACACTTATGAATTAAAGTCTAATAGAAACAAAGATAATCTAGCTACTACTAAGATGTGGATCGATAATATACTAACAAGTTCTGCCGATTTAGATTTAACTACTGTGATTAATGATTCATCCGCCGATGAAAAAGGAACAGATATACTTACTACAGAACTTGCACCAAAAACTGATAAGGCTGTTCAATATGGATGGACAAAAAGATGGAAATGTACTCAAAGTTGTGTAGCGTCTAAAGGTGTAAATATGCTAGTAATTGCGGGATTACTTGCAGCTTGTGGAGTAGCATGTACTGCTGGTGTACCAGCAACAGCAGGAACAGCTTGCTATGCATGTGTAAACTCTGCCGGTATTGTGGGAGTAAATACAGTCCTTGGTTGTCTCGATGAATGTGATTCATAACAACATCTATTAATTGAATATTTTGTAATTTAGGGAGGATGAAAACATTGATGAAACTATTTTTCTTTTTAGCTGCCCTATCAGCAATAATATTCACGGTGCTTGGTAAAGCTATGTTAGGAATTGTATGTACCTCAATATTTTTTGTAGCAGCATTATTTTTTAGTAAACCTAGATTTAAAAATGATGAATAATGCTATTATACAGAAACGAAAACTCAAGTTATTTTGACTTGAGTTTTTCATTTGTACATCAATAGACTAGGAGTGAATGTAGTGAAAAAATTATATTTTCTTCTTTCATTGTTATTTTAAGTTTAGAAGCCTTTACTTTTATAAAGGCAAAAGCTCCTAATGATTATTATGCAAAGTAATTCGTATGACTAAAGATTCTTTTCTATTACTATTACAAACAACATTCAATAAAACAGATTGCATCGCATTTACAGATAATCAAAAAAATAGTCATAAATATCATCTATATAAGGATGATAAAATAAAAAGACCTCAAATAGATGGCCTCGTAAAATGAATAAAAGAACTATCAACTTACAAAAAATCCCTCTAAAATGATTGTTATATATAATCAAAAATGTAGAATGAAATTAAAGACAAAAAACACATTTAGGAGGTTATCATGACATTTGATGAATTGAAAAAAAATAAACCAACAACCTCATGGGTTGAGTATGATGAAGATGGGGAATTTTTCACCGAAGAAAATATAAGTGCAACAAATACGGTTCTTGACACTTACATTAACAATTTGCAGCAATTAGGGAAGAACCCAACCGAAGTCGAAGTAATGCAATTTGTTAAAGAGGTAGTTATTAAATTAAATGAACTAAATATCGAACATGACCATTTTATCGAAACAATGGAAAGAGAAGATCTCTATGAATTTATCGATGCGGCTGCACGAATAGCTGGCTTAGAATCCGAAGAAGATATAACAGAAGAATGGCGGGAATGGTAAAAAAAAGTTGCCCCTCTACTTGTTAGAGGGGCAACTTTTTCATACGCCAATTGAATTAATAATTTCATATCTGTACAGGATTCACGTGTTCCAACATATCATTAAGCTCATCCTGCCAATGAATACCACACCCCCAAAAAATATATCAACGATTATCCAATTATATCGATCACAACTCCGAATATATCGACGTTTCGACACAACATATCGACTTACCGACAAATTTTGCAAAAGCTACCTCCCAAACTATCAACCAACCCCACAACTGCACCAAACACCCAACAAAAAAAGACCACCAAAAGGCAGTCTCCCTCAAAACTCAATCCTATTCCCCACCCCATTCTCCACCGCTTTCTCATACAAATACTTCGCAACAATAATATCCACTACCGCCAAACCAACCGATTTAAAAATAGTAATCTCTTTATCGTTCTCCCTACCAGCCCTTTCCCCGCTTATGATTTGTCCAAGTTCGGCATGGATGTCGCTAGCTTTGAATAAACCTTCCTGTATTGGAACTTGAAGATCTCCTGTTTCTTCTAGTGCTGCTTCTTTTGATTCGACTACTACTTTATTTGCTCCCGCGATGGCGTGGGATGGTAGTTCTTGCATGTTCGGCCTAAATGAGCCGACGGCGTTTATGTGGACGCCTTTTTGTAGTTTTTCTGAGAAGACTGGTGTGGATGCGTTCGTAGTTGTGACGATGATGTCTGCTTCGCTTATTGCTTCATTTGCATTTGTGTGAACATAAGCAGGTTTATTGAATCTCTCTTGTATATATTGCGCAAATGCATACGCTTTTTCTTCTGTTCGATTGTATAAAATGACTTTTTCAATATCTCTCACCGCAAACACTGCTTCGGCAATTCCCTTCGCCTGTTCGCCTGTCCCGATAATACATAAGGTTTTTGCGTTATGCCGAGCTAAATGTTTTGTCGCTACTCCTGATAGAGCCCCTGTTCGAATCATCGTTAAGTAGGATCCTTCTAAAAGTGCGAGCGGTTCTCCCGTTTGAAAGTCTGATAGCATCACAATCCCGTTTATCGTTTTCTTTCCTATCTTTTTGTTCTCAGGGACTACTGTTACGACTTTTAAGCCAAGTGCCTCAAGTCCTTCCGCTACTGAAGGCATAATTAATGCCGTATTTTTCTCGTTCGCAAATGGTAATGAGCCGCGAATTGGCGTGATCGTTCTTTCTGCGGAAAATTCTTTTAAAGCAAGCGCCGCGTATTCAATGACTTCATTCATATTTACTAAGTTTCGTTGTTCGTTCGCGCTTATGACTAGCATATCTTTCCACCTCCTCCTTCTATCCTAACAAAAATCCTCGATTCAAATCATCTCTTGGGTCTACAACGAACTGATGAAATCCTGTAATAAAGGCATGCCCCGTTACTTTTGGAACGACAGCTTCATATGTATCTACTGCGGTTACCGACAATACTTCTCCCTCGAATTTCCCGTCAGTAATGCATTCGTGGACGAAAATTTCTCCCTTTTGTAGGGTATCTCTTTCAAAAAGAGTTGCGATTCTTGCGGAAGTTCCTGTGCCGCAAGGAGAACGATCTACTTGCCCATCAGCGAAAATCGTTACATTTCGTAAAGTTGCGTCTTCCCCTTTCGGTTCATCTGAGAAAATAACGCCGTATATTCCTTTTAACCCTTCTTCAAGTGGATGCTTTACTTCCATGTTACTCTCAATGTAGTGCTTAATTTTACCGCCCCACGCTTGAATAGCAGCTAAGTCTTTGAAATCGACTTTCAAACCAAATTCTTTACTATCTACTACTGCATAAAAAGCTCCGCCAAACGCGATATCTACTTGAAATTCATAGTCACCTATTTTAATAGGGACGTCTTTTTTGTATACAAATGAAGGAACATTTTCAAATGATACGGACTCTACTTCGCTCCCGTTATATTTCGCGTACGCAATGACTTCACCGGCAGGGCTGTCGATAATAAACTTTTGTTTCTCACCTGTCACTTCAAACATACCCGTTTCAATTCCGACTGTAATAACAGCGATAATGCCATGACCACACATCGTGCTCCATCCTTCATTGTGCATAAATAATACACCAAAATCAGCGTGAGCACTCGCAGGCGGCGTAATGATACAACCGTACATGCCGTGATGTCCTCGCGGTTCATACATAAGAACTTCGCGAAGATGGTCCAAATGTTCCATGCAGTATGTGCGTCTTTCTAACTGTGTTTCTCCTTTTATTTCTGGCACGCCGCCTGTAATAATTCGAAGTGGTTCCCCAGCTACGTGAGCATCAATTGTCGTGTACACTTTACTAACCTTCATTCCTATCTCTCCCCTATATGTTGATACTCTTTTTATTGCAAATATCATGCCAACGCATAGGGTATAAATTTGTATGCATTGTGTAAAAAAGCATACACTACTGTCTATTTTTTTATACACTGTCCGGAAACTATTTTATGGAACACCTTGATACAACTAGGCTTATTATTTTCAATGGAAAGTTACTCCCGCCCCCAACATATACTGTTCAAAAGCAAAAAGGAAGTGATCCAATGTACTACGGAACAAAAGGCTGGTACGTAGCCGAACTAAAAAAATTAGGCGTGCGATATCACGAAGGGCGAAAACTAGAAAGTTACCGCGGACACGTCTTACGCAATTTATTACTTGCACAACAAGAGAAGACGAAAGAAGAGTAATATACTAATGTAGCGATATCGTCGATTCTCGGAATATATCAACGATTTAGCACAATATATCGGCGATTTTTTAAATATATCGACGATTCGACATAGGATATCGACTTACCGACAAATTTCGCCAATTCATCTATCTACACTACCAACCAATCACACACCAATACCAAACAAAAAAGGTCACCCAAACGGGTGACCTTCTTTTCTTATTCACAAACAAGAATTTGTCTAGTAAATGATCCTTTTCTTGTAACACAGCGATCTGTAATTTCAAATCCTGCTTCATGGATCATGTCGTCCATTGTTTCCATCGTGACAACGACTACCTTTTTAGCGATGCGGCGCGCACTTGAAAGAATGGAGAACTGGTCTTCTGGTGTTGCATGCGTAAATAAGTCGTACGGCATATCGATAATGGCAACGTCGTAGTTCTCCGTAATTTCCTCAATTGGACCTTTTGTTACTGTTCCTTCAAACCCGAAATGTGCGATGTTTTTTCTCGTTCCAAGCACAACAAGTGGATTTATATCTCTACCAACGATGTTAATCCCCATAGAAAGTGCTTCTACTACTACTGTTCCAATACCGCAGCACGGGTCAATTGCTCGTACTCCATCTGGATTTGGTACAGCAATATTAGCAACTGATCTCGCAACACGTGTGCTAAGAGATGTCGAATAACTATGCGGTTTTTTTATGTGATGATACCAAACTGGCTCACTTTCTACATAGTGTCCGAAGTACCAGCGTCCTCCAAGAGGAACAATCCCAAATACACGCTCTGGATTACGAACATCCGCTTCTCCTTCAATATGCATGCCAAGGTCGCGTTCAATGAGACGTCTTTCCCCATATTCAATTTTATTTTCTTTCCCAAGGTCATTAATTTTAACGAAGATAACTTTAAATGATGCCCCCGCCAAATCAATTTGTTCCACTTGTTTTAAAATGCTTTCTAAGTCGTCTCCCTCGTACATAACCTCAACGCGCTCTTTTATAAACGCACTTCTACTTGGGTCAATTTTGACATCACTTTTCAAAATATTAACGTGAGACTCCGTTCCAAAGAACGAGCGCATTTCCAAATAACATAAAGCACGCTCCTCCTCGCGAAATGCATACGTATATATACATGCAGGTGTTTTACTATGATTATTCAATCTATTATCATCCTCTATATCGTTATAATTACAATACTTTTTCATATAAAATTAAATGATATCACATGCCTGAAATAAAGAGAAACGTTAATAAATAAAAGAGACTGCCATTGGCAATCTCTTTTGATGTATTAACGGAAAGAAGATACGCTATTACCCTTCGCTTCGTAATAATCTAAAATACCTTGATAAATCGCTTCCGCTGCAGCTTGTCTCTGTTTTGGTGTAGCAATTTTATCTGCATCACTTTTATTATCTACAAATGCTAATTCTGTTAATACAGCTGGCATTGTATTTTCTCTAGTTACGTATAAGTCCTGATGTCTTATACCACGATCTTTTGTTCCAAGTGCTGCTACAAGACGGTCTTGAATTTTTTGTGCTAATAACATACTGTCTTCTACATGCGGATTCGTTACTTTCGCTCTTGCTGACTGATAATATAATGTTTCTGTACCTTGTCCATTTTTCTTTTCAGAACCATTGGCATGGATACTTACAAAAATATCTCCATTATGTTCCTGTGCAAACTCTACTCGTTTTTTCAATGAATCTGTTGAGTCTACTCCTGGACGTGTATTATCTGTACGAGTGAACATAACAGTAAATGGTGCCTTTTGCTCAAATATTTTCTTTAATCGTAATGATACATCTAATACAGTTTGACTTTCTTTCTCATAATAACCAGGATTACCCGAGTCAATTCCGCCGTGACCTGGATCAATAATAATCGCTTTACCTTCTAAGAAGTTCTCTTGCTTTACTGGGTTTAATTGATTTTTATCAACCCACTGGAAACCAGCGCCTACGCGGATACGAATCCAGCTGCCACTCTCTTCCATAATCGTTACTGTTTGTGCATTATATGTTCCTAGCACTTTAGAACTATGTGAAGCTGTTTCATATGCAGTAAACTCTTGGTTAATCGTTTCTGTTTTTTCTGTTAGAGGTGTCCACTTCTCACCTTTACTTGTTACAATTTTCAACCAGCCGTCTGCTCTTTGCTCTTTCACTTCAACCATTTGTGGCTTATGCTGAACGTCAGTAATACCAGATGATAATGATGGTTGATGATATGTAATAAAGTTTCTGTTCATATACATTCTTTTTGATGTATTTGTTTTATCTTTATCAGCCTTTGCAATGAACTGAGCTGTTTCTGCACGCGTTACAGTTCCTTCAGGATTCCAGCCATTTCCAGTACCATTAGAAATCTCTAAAGCTACTAAAATATTAGCTTGTTTCTTACCCCAATGAGGTTCCAAATCTTTAAACTGTGTTGGAAGTTCTCCAATAATCTTCTTATCTAATGAGTACGCTTGTACTAACATAGATGCCATAGATGCACGGTTCATTTTGCCGAATGGATTGAAATTACCAGTACCATCTCCATTAATTGCACCTGCTTTTTCCACTGCTGCAATGTACGGTGCTGCCCAATGGCTTTGTGCATCTTTAAAAGATGGTTTTGCTTTTGGATCAATTGGTAAACCAAGAACGACTGCTATGATTTTTGCAGCTGATCCTCTATCTACTGCTTCAGATGGAGAAAACGTTCCATCTGGCTTTCCATCAAGCGCTTTTTTTCCTACTAAATAATCAACTGATTCTTGCGCCCATGTAGGAACATCCGAAAACTTCTTCGATGCTGCGAAACTACTTACTGGAGATGATAATAAACTTGCGGCTAAAATACCTGCCGCGACTGCACGATACTTCATAAAAAATAATACTCCTCTCGACAATCATCTTTTTAATAACGCGTAATCTTAATATATAAATTCCGATAAATCCGAACAAAAAAAATTAGTGCGCCCCTATTATTTTATAATACTCGAATTATGTAGTAAACCTACTTTCTTAATATTGTAAAATAAATTACAATTAATTTACTTTTTGTTAAATAAAGTCGATTTCTCTGCAAACAAAAAATAGGCTACAAGAGGCAGCCTATTTCTTTTCTTATTCCGCAATCATCTCTGATAATACATATGAATAAACAAGCGCTTCTGTATGTGCAATCGAGCTTTCATGTGTACGCTCAAATGCATGAGAAGAGTCAATACCCGCTCCAATTAATGCATGTTTCACATCAAATCCAGCGTGAATCGCAGCTGATGCATCCGATCCATAGTACGGATAAATATCTACTTTATATTCAATATTGTTCGTTTTCGCAAGCTCTACTAAATGTTTACGCAGCGCATAATGATACGGACCACTAGAATCTTTTGCACAAATAGATACTGTATATTCGTCAGATGCTTGTCCATCACCTAACGCTCCCATATCAACCGCTAAATACTCAACCGTTTCTTCTGGAATGTTAGAGTTACCACCGTATCCAATCTCTTCATTATTAGAAATTAAGAAATGAGTTGTATATGGTAATGTTACGTTTTCATCTTGTAATCTCTTAATTAATTTTAATAGAATCGCAACACTTACTTTGTCATCTAAATGACGTGATTTTATGTATCCACTCTCTGTAATTTGAACGCGCGGATCGAATGAAACAAAGTCTCCTACTTCAATTCCTAATTCGCGTACTTCATCAGCTGAAAAGACACGCTCATCAATACGAACCTCAATATTTTTCTCGTCACGTTTTGCTTCACCTGCATCTTTATATACATGTACAGATGTTTGATGCATTAAAATCGTTCCTGTATACGTCTTACCACTTGATGTTTCAATTTCGCAATATTCCCCTTCTACAGAGTTCCAACGAAATCCACCAATCATAGAAAGACTTAGACGACCGTCAGGCTTAATTTCTTTCACCATCGCACCTAACGTATCAACGTGTGCCGTTAATAAACGATGCTGTGCATCATTTTTTCCTTTTACCGTTAAAATAAGAGCGCCTTTATTGTTACGCTTCGTTTCTACGTTCCACTCACTTACATAGTTTTCAATAAAACGAATGATTTTCTCTGTATTTCCAGATGGACTCGGAATAGAGACAAGCTCCTTAATAAGTTCCATCGTTTCTTTCGCATGATGTACCATTGTCATTCCCTCCTCATTTTCTCTATTATTTAGTATACCGAATTTACTATAAATCCTCTACTCATATAGCTTAATTTTCTAAATTGCGGTAAAATTCTTTTTAGTATACAAAAGGAGGTATAAAATATGAATATATCAAAAAAATATATATACATTGCACTCATTTGGTTTTTAACATCATTATTTTGTTTACAAGTTTCTTATGCAGTTCACACTACTACTTCTATTACAATTGGCTGGGTATTAACAGCTATCTTCTTCATTATTAGTTTAATTGCAACAAAAAAGCATAGCGTTACTCACTAACGCTATGCTTTCCCTACGAAACTATTCTTCTGAAACATCTAATAAATAAATACCTCTTTCAAACCCACCGCGCTCTATTTCTTTTTGCTTTCGTAGACGTTCTACATCTTCAATTGTTGCACCTTCTGCACGCGCTAATGAGATGATCACTTCCAGTGCATCTGCAAGAGAATCAAGCGCATGTTCACGCTCTTTCATGGAAGCAAATTCACGAATTTCTTCCGTTCCAATTTTCGCTAAAGCTTGTATGTATGCGTGTCCTGTTAATTTTTGTGCTGTATATGTTTTTCCAGACATCAAAATCTTCTCTGGAACACGATCTCTTACTAACTTGTTATATGCTGACATCATTCATCCTCCTATGTTTAATAACATCCGAGCTCTGCTGTATAGAAAAACCATTTCTTCGTCACGCACGCACTAAGCATATCAATTCCTGATCCATGTGCTCTTACGTGTGGAAAGAAATAGTGCTCTGATCCTTCTTCTTCCTTACCATATAGAGTTTGGTACTCAGCTGGAATCGCTTCTTTTTTCACATCTTTTTCTTTCGTCACCTCGCCAGAAAACGCAACGCTTGGATGTCCTTCAAAAAACAATGCAGTTCGTACCGCCATAGATGGTGTACTATGTAACGCATAATATGCTATTACAATTATGCCGATAACACCGATAATTTTCTTCATATATTACTCCTTAAAAAAAGTGCTAACACAATTATACTAAAATGTGTTAGCACTTTCTCCCCTTTATCTTAAATTAACCGGCAGTAAAACTACCATTCATTCAAATTTCACTTTATTCCCCTTTAAATGCTGGCAAACGTTTTTCTAAAAATGCAGCAATGCCTTCTTTATGATCCGCTGTTTGTCTCATCGCATATTGGCCACGTTTTTCAAGCTGCAATGTTTGTTCTAAATTAGAGCGATTTACTTCACATAAAATTTGCTTCGTTTGAACCATCGCTTTGATCGGCTTTTGTGACCATTCACTAATTTTTTGCTTCACAGCCGTTTGGAAATCCTCACCGATTACTTCATCAATTAAGCCGATATCAAGCGCCTCTGTTGCTGATAATTTCTTTCCTTCCCAAATAATTTGCTTCGTCATATTTTCACCGACGCGCTTTTGAAGGAAGAAATGGCCGCCACCATCTGGAATTAAAGCGATTCCAATAAAGTTCATCGCAATAATGGATGATATATCCGCCATCACATAGTCAGCTGTTAATGCAATACTTAATCCAAGACCAGCAGTCGGTCCATGAATCGCACTAATCACAAGCTTAGGCATCGTATATAAAGTTACAACAACTTCAGAAATAGTATTCATAATACCATCAAACTTGCTTTCATCATTACTTGAAAGCATCGATTTAATATCTCCACCCGCAGAAAAACCACGGCCGTTCCCGCATAGAACTACAATATGCGCAGAACTCTCCGCTACTTCTTTCAGTTTTTGTAATAGCTCTTTTAATGTTGGCTCATCTAATGCATTTAACACCTCTGGGCGATTGACCATAACCGTTGCAACGTGCCCTTCATATTTCACAACAACAGATTCTGTTTTACTTGTTACTTCCATTATATACCCCTCTTTTCTGCATAAAGATTATACTTATATAATTATAGAAAGAGGTTGAAAAACCCTTCTTTTTTTCTTAATTTTCTGTCTAATAATATCAGAATCTGTATAGAACCCTGCATAAAACATACAATTTCGTTAAAAAATATAGCAATTAAAGTCGGTTTATCGCCTCTCCTCATCTATTTACCATTACAATGAAATGGTGTATTCTTAAGTCTGATATAAAAAAACAAATATAGAAATTCATTCCCCTTCCTATTATATAGAGGGGTGCTGAAATAACGGAATGAAGAAATGGAGGAATATATGGTTACTAAGTTTAAACAAACGGATAACTACTTCCCGCATTTCCTACTGCTATTCATTGTGTTTCAACCAATTTTAGATTTATTAACGTCTTTTTCAATCTATGTATTACACATGAGCGCAACAGTCGGAATCGTAGTCCGTTTCGCCTTTATGCTTCTTGCATTAGGTTATCTACTTCTTCATCATAAACAACACGGTGCAAAAAAGTATATTCTCTACTTATGTCTCTTTGGCATCGTACTCGCAATCGGCCTTGTGAATAATGTAATGGTTAAATCTCCAATTTCATTTGGAGAAGAAGTGAAATTTATTTTGAAAAGTGTATATCCGATTGTACTACTGTTTGGATATATTATCGCACTAAAAGAATTAAAAAATAACGAATATGTATTTCATAAAATCATTACGTATTTCTTATATGCAACGTTAATTTTGAGTATTTCACTCATTGCGGCAATGGTAACAGGCACAGATTTCCAAAGCTACCCGCACTCAAAGATCGGTTCAAGAGGCTGGTTCTTTGCGGGGAATGATTTAAGTGCTATTTTTGCAATCATGTTCCCAATCGTTGTCTTATACTCAGTTCATAAAACAACATCTTTCTCGAAATTCTATTACTGGATTCCAACCGTACTCGCGATGTATGCAAGCCTTATGGTCGGAACGAAAGTAGGATATGGTGCAATTATTGTTACGCTCGGCGTTGCACTACTATTCTCATTCATTCAATATATGATACATCGAAAAAAAGAAGGAAAAGGATTCATATATCTTGTAAACACAATTGTTGCTGCTGTCGTATTAGGAGGGTTACTCGTACTTACACCGCAAACTCCTATCGCAAAAAACATGACCATCCACTTACAAATATATGAATACAAAAAATCAGTACAAGAAGAAAAAGACCGAAAAGAAGGTAAAGAAGTTCAAGAAGAAGAACATAAGCAAGGCGAACTAACAGACTCTGAAATGAAGAGTTTAATTTATAGTGATCGTGACAAGTTTTTAAACGTATACAAACAATACTATAAAGAAGCACCACTATCTCAAAAACTATTTGGAATGGGCTACGCTGGTAACTATACAACGAAAATGAAGTTAGTCGAAATGGATTTCCACGACCTATTCTTCGCATTCGGAATTGTCGGCTTCCTTATGTACTTACTGCCGCTTCTTTATTTCGGTATAAAAATATTCATCCGCTTGATCACAAACTTCAAGAAACTATTTAGCGTAAAACATATGCTACTAGCTAGCACACTCGTCTTATCGCTCGGTATCGGCTTTATGTCTGGACACGTATTAACAGCACCAGCCGTTAGCATTTTCTTTGTTGTGATACTCGCTTACTTAATTGTTGATTTAGAAATAGAATAAAAGAAGCAGCATCCAAATGGATGCTGCTTCTTTTCTATTCCAATCCTTTACCGCCTCTAGCATTCAAAGTGCTAATTCTTTCTACTACAGTAATGGAATAATTATTTTAATCGAATTATTAACATGCTAAAATATTAAAGGCACTATTATATAAAAGAATATATAATAGATATGTCGGTTTTTTTGCACGAAATGTATTTTGAAAAAAGTGAGGAGAGTCCTTTGGTATTTAGTAGTTCGATTTTCTTATTTATCTTTTTACCTCTCGTATTATTTTTCTATTTTATAGTGCGTGCCGAGCTACGTAATTTCGTATTACTTGCATTTAGTTTAATTTTCTATGCATGGGGCGAACCGCGTTTCGTTCTTTTAATGCTCTTTTCTATCGTATTAAACTACTGCTTCGGCCTACTCGTGCATCATTATGATAAACGAAAAAATATGAAAGTCACATTTTTAATTATGGCTGTGGTCGGAAATATTTTATTACTGTCTTATTTTAAATATATTTCCTTTTTCACAGACATTTTAAACAACGTATTGCACTTATCTATTCATGTGGAACCTATTCCACTACCAATTGGAATTTCATTTTATACATTCCAAGCGATGTCTTATGTCATCGATATATACCGTAAAGATGGGGATGTTCAAAAAAATCCACTTAACTTAGCGCTATATATATCTATTTTCCCTCAGCTTATTGCCGGACCAATTGTTCGTTACAATATCGTCGCTGAGCAAATTAAAACGCGCATCCATTCTTTTGAACGATTCACAGAAGGTATTCAAATTTTCGTTCTCGGACTAGCAAAAAAAATATTAATCGCCAACCAAGTAGGTTTTGTAGCCGATAAAATATTTGCCTTACCACCATCTGAAATAAGTGTTGGAACGGCATGGATCGGTATTATCGCCTACACACTGCAAATTTATTTCGATTTCTCAGGGTACTCTGATATGGCAATCGGAATTGGAAAAATGTTCGGATTTGATTTCCCGAAAAACTTCAACTACCCATACATCTCTAAATCTATTTCAGAGTTTTGGAGAAGATGGCATATTACACTTGGTTCTTGGTTCCGCGATTACATATATATCCCGCTCGGCGGAAACCGCGTTTCAAAACTAGCGAATTATCGTAACCTCTTCATCGTATGGGGATTAACTGGTTTATGGCACGGGGCGAGTTGGACATTTATCGCCTGGGGCTTATATTACGGCTTTATTATTTCAATTGAAAAAGCCGGATTCGAAAAAATATTAAACAAACTATGGAAACCACTGCAACATGCATACGTATTAATAATCGTTATGATCGGCTGGGTGTTCTTCCGAGCTGACAACTTCGCTTACTCGTTCCAATATTTTAAAGCGATGTTCGGCATAAATGGGCAATCTTTCATCGACGACAATACAATGTTATACGTACATGAATACATTATCGTATTTCTCATTGCCTTTATCGCAGCGACACCAATTTTGAAACGAATGAAAAACATACTTGAACTTGCGCCAAAAACGTATATGTTCACGATGCAATTTGTACGTCCTATATTATTACTAACATTATTTATGATTTCGGTTATGTACTTGATTAACTCAACATATAATCCATTTATTTATTTCAGGTTTTAACTTATCCCGCTATTTACCGGGCATCCGAATTGGTAAAGGCTAATAATCAGCGGGGGATGCTCCCCACTGATTAAAGTTTCACTTTATGTAGGAAGGAAAAGTTATTATGAAAAAATTGGGGAACCTCATCCTGTTAATTGGTTTTCTCACCATTATCTTTTCATTTGGCATATTATCGTTACTCAAAACAGACCGAGCCATTTCACCAGTTGAAAATCGACCGCTCGCTCAAAAACCTGCACTGACGAAAGAAGCGCTCCTAACTGGTAGCTTCTTTAAAGATTTTGAAACATACACAAATGATCAACTAATCGGACGAGATGAATTTATTAAAAGCTATACAATTGCCCAAATTAATATGGGCAAAGCTCTCATTAACGACATTATTTTGACTGATGATAAATGGCTCCTAAAAAATCCAGCGTGGACGAAAAAATATAATGAAATTGACCAATCCATGCCCGATATAAACGACTTATCTCAGTTTTCAAAAGAACAAAACGTTGAGTTTTACTTTGCTTTACCACCGTCAAAAACGAATGCTTTATCATTTAAATTACCTTCTCATATTTATACATATGCACAGGACAATTTAAATTACTTTCTAAAAAAACTTCCAGCTGACGTAAAGCCAATAAAACTGATGGAGCAATTTAAACAGAACTATACGAACGAAGAAATACAGGACATGTATTTCAAAACAGATCATCATTGGAATATGGACGGTGCCTTCTTAGGCTATCAATATATAATGAACACAATCGGGCAACAATCTTCTATATATAAAGGAAAAGAAATAAAAAAAGAAGATTACACTCGTACATGTGCGCAAAATAAACATTTAGTCGGAAGCTTCAACAACCAACTATACCAACTCATCGATGCAACGGGTGAAAAATTGTGCTACTACACACCGAAAGACGGTTTCAACTTCACAAGCGTAACCGCAAAAGATGTGACAGGTACTGTTCATCAAAACTTAGATAGCATATACGGCGTAGAAAAACAAAAAGACATAACATCATACGCAGGTTATTACACGGACGACTATCCAGAAATCGTCTTTGAAAATAACAATGCACCAAATGAAGTACGCGCCTTAGTCCTAAAAGACTCATTCGCAAACGCAATCGTGCCACACTTAGCACAAAGCTTTAAACATACATCCATCCTTGACCTGCGTCACTATCACGAAAAAGATGTATATCAATACATAAAAGACAACAACATTAACATGGTATTGTTCGTGTATAGTGATTCGAATTTGAGTGGGGATATGTTTAAGTTTAAGAAATAGAAAGAAGCCTCTTGTAAAAATTACAAGAGGCTTCTTTTCGATATTTACGAAAAAAATCAGCGCGGATAAATCCCCACTGATTTTTCACTTTATCTATAATCGACTTATAGATTTGGGTTGTTAAGCACGTTCACGTGTACAGCTTGTGAACCGATTTCGCTTGTTAGAACATCTTTCTCACCTAATACTTTGAATACTAATGTACCTTTGTCAGTGTACTTAGTAGTTAAAGTATTGTAGATGTCTGCACTGAAGTTTGGAAGTGCAGAATCACTTGTTTGAGATACTGTTACATGACCAAGCTCTTGATCGAATAAATCGAAGTGAGCATTACCATTTGTATCAAGGTAAAGTTTACCTTGGTTATCACCAGATTTCACAACGCGTACTTTATGTTGTGTATCTTTCGTTAAGTTAATACCTTTTACGATATCATCTTGGTTACTCTTCTCAAGATCTAATACAGTACCGATATTAATTTTCTTCTCAACGAAGTTTTCTGTTTGAACTGGTTTGAAGTTTACAGATTTAATAGCAATTTTCTCTTGAACAATTTCAACTGTCGCTTTACCAGCAGTTGCACCATTTTTCGTTAAGTGGATATCAACTTTACCTGGAGTTTTACCAGTTACAACAACTTTATTTCCAACGATTTTAGCTTCAGCTACTTTTTCGTTTTTAGACTCAACTACATAACCTTCTAAGTTTTCAGGATCAGAGTATACGCGATCTGAAGTGTACTTAGATAATTGGTATGCAACTGTGTTAGAAACATTTAGGTCAAGTTTTGTATCAGGTGATTGGCCGTATTGACCTACTTTAGATACAAGTTCGAAGTTTTTGAATGCAACGTTACCTTCTGTTACGTTCACATATAATGAACCTAGAGTTTCACCGTTAGCATTTTGGAAGTGAACTGTACCTTCTCCTACTTCGTTACCTGTAACACCAATAGTTTTTGTACCAATTGAACCAGAGTCAGTCGTTACTACTTCTAATCCACCTTCTGCAACTACACCAGTTTTTGGAAGAACTTCTTTAATTGCAGCTACGTTAGCACCAAATGGATCGCCATATTGGTCAGTTGTTACGAATGTAACAGGTAATGTTTTATTTTGAACAACTTGTAATTTATCTGGGTTAGCTTTTACTGATTTTAATGTACGAGAATCAGTCGTTACTTTAAATTTAACATCTTTTGTAACGTCGCCTACTTTAATAGTAAGTGTAGCTTCACCAGCAGCTTCAGCCGTAATATAGTTGTTTACTACAGAAATAATACCGTGGTTTGAAGATTTAATACTGATTGAGTTTGGATCAACAACTTTATCTTCTCCAGCAATTGTAGCAACTACGTTATGAATCTGTGCTTTTTCACCAACAACTAAGTTTTGGCTGTTTAGCTTAAAGTCTTTTCCAGTAAGTTTATTACCGTATACTACACCGTTTTTATCTGCATCTACCGCAAATACAGTGCTTTTAATTGCAGAAGCTGGTGTATCAAGGTTTTTCACTGTAATAATACCAGTGTTAGAAACTGTTAAACCACCGCGTTTTGTAACTTGTACTTCTACTTTATAGTCACCGTGTGAAAGACCAACACCAAGTTTACCTGTAGAAGAAGTAGAGTTTCCACCCTCAAAGATGTTTGCTGGTGAACCGTCTAAGTTATTTGCTACAAATTTGACGTCATGGTTTGCTAAGTTTAAGTACTCAACATCAGCGTTACCTTTTTCGTCGTTTAATTTGAAGACAACTGCTTGACCAGCACGATCATCATCAAATGTAAGCTTTTCAACTGCTAATTTTTTAACTTCGTATACGAATTTCGTTACGAATGATTGATTTTTCACTTTTACAGTAAGATCTTTATTTGGAGCTACTTTACCACCAAGTGTTACAACTGCAGAAGTACCGTCAGCACTTGCTTCAATCGCAACAGCTTTGTCTCCTTCAAGAGTTACATCTTCAGCAGCAAGCTTATCTAAACTAGTTCCTGTTAATGTTAATTTCGCTGGTTCAGAAATTTTCACATCGGCTACATTTGCTTGTGCATTATCTTTTTTGCCATATTTTTTATCTGCTACTGCGATAAATTTAGCTGCTTCTGCACGAGATACAGATTTATTTGGCTCCCATTTGTTTCCGCCTGTTCCTTCAGAAAGTCCAAGATTGATTAGGATGTTTGCTTTTTCTTCACCCCAATGATCTAATAAATCTTCAAATTTTGTAACTAACTCGCCGTTCACTTTATCTTTTAAGTTATAAGCACCTACGATCATAGAAGCGAATGAAGCACGGTCAATCTTTTTATCTGGAGAGAAGTTCTCTTTACCATCACCTCTAACAACACCCGCTTTTTCAACAGCTGCAATGTATTTAGAAGCCCAATGATTTTTAGCATCTTTGAAAGATGGTTGTGCACCCTCTTCAACTTTTAAACCTAATGTAATTGCCATAATTTTCGCTGCAGAAGCACGGTCAATCTCTTCAGCTGGAGCGTATGTACCATCTGGCTTACCTTCGATTGCACCTTTATCTACTAAGTAATTGATAGAATCTAATCCCCAATGACCAGCTGGAACATCTGGGAATGATTTACCTGCTGCTGCTACTGGAGAAACAACACCTGCTACCATTGCTGCTGTCATTGTACCTGCGATTACTTTTTTGTAAGAGTTAGTCTTTGCCATTTTATAAATTTCCTCCTTCAGGAATATGCTACTAGTTTCATATCATATTAAATTTGAAACTAGCTAGTTAGAAAAACCATAAAACAATAAAAACACAAACAAAAACACTATAATGAAAAGTAGTTCACATAATAAAATGATACAAACCGTTAGATGTAAATATAAGGTTTAAATACCATTTTTTGAAACAAGTTCATCATACTATACAAAACCATTCGTTATCAAGAACTTTCTCAAAAGAAGATTCGACACATTCTGATAATTCAGTCTTCCAATCGCATTATTAGCATATTAATAATGCTCAAATATAGAAATGAACAAACTGTTTTCCTATAAACCACTCTCACTGCGCTTCGTATATTTTTCATATCGAATACACAATTGGAATTATAGCACATATTTCCACTTCATCACTTAAATATTTTTTACAATAAATACAATTTTCAGACTACATTCGACTGAAAATATTGCATTTCGACATTTTCTTCTTCTTTTCGAATGTATTTTTAACAAAAAAAGGTGTGAATTTACAAATAATTTACATATCGATGAGGTATTCTTCTATTTTTGAAAACGTTTTCGATTTGTTTCTCAATAAAACTAACTACTAATCTGCAAAAGATGATTTATTTTTTAGAGATCGTTTTATATAAAAATTAATCACAAAAAAAGAGCCCACATGTTGTGGGCTCTTTCTATTGAAATAAATTTCAATTAGCGAGTTGCTGTTACTGGTTTGAAAGCAACAAGTACATTTTTGTTATCAGAAGTATCAGTTGTGTTTAAAACTACTTTACCATTAACTTCATTAGCTTTAACTGTTAATGTACCAGAAGCTAAAGAAGTTGTTTCTTTCTCAGAGTTAAGAACTAATACTACTTCGTTAGTACCATTCTTTTCAATTTTAGCCTCAGTTGTATTTAACTTAAGACCATTTAAGTCTAATACGAAATCTTCAGCCTTAACATCTACAGCTTCAGAGAATGTAAGTGCAATTTTCTTATTGCCTGCATCTACGATTTTAGCTGATTTGAACTCAGGAGCTTTTGTATCTTCAACTGTTAATAATAGGTTTGTTGTACCCATTTTCACGCCGTCTTTATTTGCAACGTTAGCTACTGTGAATTTAATTGTTTCTTTTTTCTCGAAAGTAAATGTTTCTGGTAACTCAATTGTTACTGATTTACCACCTTCATTAACAACAATTAAAGTACCCTCTGGTAATTTAGCACCAGCTAATGTGTAGTTGTTTACGTTAGAAGCTGAATCAGCACCTTGTCCACCTTTTACTACTCTATCAAAATTCACTATAAGTTTTGTTTTGCTGTCTTTAGCAAAGTCAACATCTGTTGCTTTTGGTGCAACTTTGTCTTTGTCACCTTCTACTTTTTTATCTTCAACTTTTACTTCTTTAGTAAATGCTGCAGCTTCGTTTCCAGCTGTATCTTGTACAAATCCTTTTGGTGCCGCTACTTTATAAGTACCAACTTCTTTGAATGTTATTTTAATTGCTTTTGCATTGTCAGCAACTTTTTCTACTTTCACAGCTTTTACTTCTTGACTTGTGTTTACATCAAAGATACGTAATTTTCCTAGCGCAGTTTCTGATACATTTACATCTTTATCAAAAGTAAATGTAGCTGTTTTATCTTGACCAGCCTCAACTTTTACTAAGTTAGGAGCTACAACATCTTTTGCAACTTTTGCTTCTTTAGATACTTGCTTACCTACGTTGTTATTTAAATCTTTGAAACCAGTAAATTCAACTGTAAGGTTTGCAGTTGTTTCTTTTTCTGTAAGAGCAGCTGGCACTGTTACGATTGCTTTTGTTTTATCTTGATCAAGAGCAATTGTAGCACCTTTTACTACTTCATTTCCTTTTTTAACAACTACTGTACCTGCCTCAGAAAGTTCTTCAGAGAATGTAGCTTCTAAAGTAGCTGTACCCTCAACAAGGTCTTTCACTTTAATAGCTTTAAATTCTGGAGCTGTAACATCTTTTTCTACTTTGTAAGTAGCTTTGCCTTCGTACATTTCCATAGTGTTATCAGATAAATCTGTAGCACCAGTTACGATGATTGAGAATTCTTTACCATTTTCAAGATTTAAAGCTGCACTAGAAGTGAAAGTATTATCTTTAACTTCTCCTTTAATGTCTTGACCATTAATTACAACTCTAACAGGCGTATTTGTATCTAATTTCTCGCTGAATACAACTTTAACTTTTCCGTCTGGAGTAGATACTGTAGATACAGTTGGAGCTACTTCATCGTTAAAGAAGATAACTTCTAATGCTTTTGGAATTTCTTTACCTTCAGCAGTGTTTAATTTTTCAACAGTTACAACATAAGCATTGTTTTTCTCAAGTCTTTTACCATCTTCTAAAGTTAAGATTACAGATTTTTTGTCTTCACCGATTTTTGCAGTAACTTTTATTTCGTTATTAACTCCTTGAGAAAGATTAAATGCCGCTTTCGCCACATCTTCTTCTTTCACTGTAGCGCCAAGTTTAACTTCGATCTCTTTAGCGTTGATTGCTTTAATAGACTCAACTTTAGCTTCTTCTTTTTGTCCGAACTGCATGTCAGTCTTAGCAATGAATTTAGCAGCTTCTGCACGAGTCACAGCTTTATCTGGCTCCCAACCATTACCAGTACCATTAGTGATATCTAAAGCAACTAAGATGTTAGCAGCGTCTTTACCCCAGTGAGGGATTAAATCAGGGAATTTAGTTTCTAATTCTCCGCTTACTTTGCTGTCTAATTTGTATGCTTTTACGATCATTGTTGCCATAGAAGCACGATTAATTTGGTTGTTTGGATTAAACTTACCAGTTTCATCCCCTTGAATTATGCCAGCTTTTTCAACAGCTGCGATATATTTAGCAGCCCATGAATCTTGAGCATCTTTGAAAGTTGGTTTTGCACCATCTTTAACTTCTAAACCTAATGTAATTGCCATAATTTTCGCTGCAGAAGCACGATCAATTGCTTCAGTTGGAGCGAATGTTCCGTCTGGCTTACCTTCGATTGCTTTTTTTGCTACTAAATAATCAATGTACTCTGCACTCCAAGAACCAGGTTGAACGTCTGGGAATGTTTTACCTGCTGCTGCTACTGGAGAAACAACACCTGCTACCATTGCTGCTGTCATTGTACCAGCGATTACTTTTTTGTAAGAGTTAGTCTTTGCCATTTTATATATTTCCTCCTTAGGAATGTAATACTAGTTCCATAAGTTTTTAAATAGATATTCTATTTATTATTGAAACTAGTAGATATAAATGTGGTTAAAGTATTCTTTGTATAGAATCACAAAGAAAGTATACACCATTTTTATCCAATCAAAAATCTGAAATTCGACAAAAAAGTGAATTTTCGTAATTCTGAGCGGTTGTTTTTTCGACTTTTATTTTAAAAATCCAGATTATAAAATCAGAATATTTTAAACAGACAGAAAAACACGCCATAATTACATTTCAAATAATTTTTTCATAACCATTTACAACTATAGCAGAAAAACGTTTCCAATTTCAATATCTGGTTATAAAGATATTACGACATTAATCGACAGTTTATTTTTATATAATTCGACATCTTTCTTACCTTCCGATTTTTCAAAATTACCATACCTATTTTCTTATAATTACCAGATAAAACGCCAAATCCTAACATTCTCTATATATGAATGTTAGGATTATTAAACATACATCTTATCCCTCAAACTTCTTTTTTATGAGCGTACGTTTAAAATCACTTATGTATTTCGACATTTTTCTACAAATATTTCTTTTCTTTCGACATTTTCTTTTTTTCAAAAAATAAAAAAGAGGGTGTCCTCTTAAATTAAGATTACATTCCTCTTTTTTCAAACTCTTTTGAATTCAAGTCACTTATGATATAGCGAGACGCTGTTGAAATTTGTTCTCGCAATTCTTCTACTCTTTGTTCCAATGTTGCTTGTACATATTCTTTTTGTTCTAGTTGCTTCGTTGCCACATTATACAAAGTTTCAGCTGTCCAGTCACCATCTACGTTTCCGATAATCGGCTGATTTACTTGTTGTAAAAATGAATCAATCTTTGGATCATATGAAATACCGACCATAGGAATATTAGCAACCGCAGATAATATGAGCGCATGAAGTCTCATCCCTATTAGAAGCGAACATTCCGACAAAATTGCAATTTTTTCATGGATATCCAGCTTATACGGAAGCATGTGAGCTTCTTCTCCCATTAAGTTAATAATATCGCGTGATGCATTTTGATCAAATGGCCCATGCATTGGTACGAATAAAATGTGGTAGCCATCACGCTTAAATTTTTTCAGCGTATCTGCTAGCTTCTTCATATAATCTTCTTTCGCATCCCAATATCTCACACTAACTGCAATTACTTTCCCTTGAATCGAATGTTTTTGCAGCCAATTCGATTTCATTCCTTCTGGTTGACATGCCAATACTGGATCTGGAACTAGTTCGATATCTTTCTTAATACCCATATCTTTTAAATACAAAAATGAATCTTCATCACGAACTGATATATATGCCGCTTTTGATACTTGCCATTTCACTAATAAACGATTTTGTTTTTTCGTAATTGGACCAATGCCTTGCGCATAAATATAATACGGTTTCTTCAAAAAACGAGCAATCCGCATAATACCTGTATAGTACAAAATACTTTTAATACTCGTTTTATCTTGAAGGAGACTTCCCCCTCCGCTAATTAAACCATTACTTTTCTTTATTTCCTTATAAATTGCTCTTATATCCCAGCGATTTACTGCCTCTACACCGTACATTTTTCTTGTATAGTCGGGGTCATTCGAAAGTACAACAAGCTCAAGAGTAGGATCCTCTTCATGTAGTGCTTTAATAATTGATTGCAAAATTGCTTCGTCCCCAACATTATAAAAACCATAATATCCTGATAAAACTAACCGCACTCTTAATCTCCTCCAACATTTCGCAATCAACTTTTTGTCATTCAACAAATTGCTATCAACTCTTTAATAAGAAAAGTTGGATAACTTCAAATTGATTTCTTTCACAAACATATACATAACCATACTCATTTATAAACAAATTTACTTACGCAAAAATGGAATTTTCTTTTTGGATATCCAGTTCAACTTTAGTGCGCATATGCCGTATATGAACAAGGCCACACAAAATGCTAAACCACTATATATTACTGCAATAAGTCTAGAATCTACCACATTTATTACAGTAGATGTGAAATATAACCCTATACCTACTATACTAGATACTCCAATTACAGCAAAAAATCTTCCCATTCGAATCGAATAAGCCACTTCTTTTCGAATGTATATATAATTTACGATACAAATCATGATATATATGATAAGTGTACTATAAGCCGCACCAGTTATGCCAAATTGACTTACGAGTACTATATTTAATATGACTTTTACAAAACTCGCTCCAACAACTATCCACGCCGCTTGCTTAGAACGATTAATTCCTTGCAAAATTCCTATTGATAATACCATAAGTGATGTGAAGTACGAACTACCAATTAAAATAGCTAACATGCCGCTCCCTTTCGCATCTGTAAACAATCCGACATTTAACGGAACTGCAAGTGCCATGAGCCAGATTGTTATCGGCGTTGTTAAAACATGAGCAAGTTCATTTGTTCGTTCAATTGTTTGTTTTGCTAACGCTGTATTTTTCTTCGTTAATGCAGCAGTTAACAATGGGATTAACGGAAATACCATCGCACTTGCAAACACGACAATTAATTGTGTAAACGCAAAGCCACGACTATATATACCAAATTGTTCTTGAATCGTTGCAGTTGATTCATGTAGCATATGTGGAATCGTTACAGAATCAACTAAATTTAACACCGGCATCGATAATGCCCCAATTGCAATTGGAATCGAAACCTGAAGTATCTTTTTTGCATTACCTTTAAAGTCTTGCAGTGAATATGTATTACTTTTATAACGATATATACTTTTTACATACTTCAATCTCAAATAGATAAGTGACGTAATTACCCCAAGGCAAGAACCAATCATTGCACCGCCTGTTACAACATCACTATCTTTATTCCAAGATACGAATAAGAATGCAATTGCTAACATAAAGAAAACACGAATGAACTGCTCAATTACTTGTGACACCCCGGTAGGAATCATATCTCCAAAACCTTGAAAATACCCTCGATATACCGCCATATATGGTGCGATTAATAAAGCAAACGAAGTGATAATTAAGGGGAGTCTCGTATCCTGTCCACCAAGCATATTTGCAAACATACTTGATCCAATCATAATAACCGAAAATCCAAGCACCCCAAATATTACTCCAATAATAGATGCTGACGTAAATAGTTTGGCAATCCCATCTTTATCATTCTTCTCATGAAGTTCAGCGATTAACTGCGATATAGCTAGCGGTACTCCCGCTACTGATAAAGTTAAAGCTATCATATATACAGGAAAAACAAGGCGGAAAATCCCAAGCACTTCATCTCCTGCTATATTTTGTAATGGGATTTGAAAAAAACTTCCCAACACTTTCGATAAAAACGTTGTAATCGTTAAAATCGCAGCGCCTTTCACAAACTTATTATTCATCTTCTAGCTCTTTTCTTTCAATATATAATTTCCATACCTATTACATCATAAAACGAGATAACTATATTCTTCTCTTTTTTGAAAAATTTCACTTTATCTCATTTAGCTATCATACCAAATTTATTATACATTGAATACTCTCTTTCTTTACGGCTTTTAAATATATCATATGTCATAACACCTTATTTCTATCCAGTTTTTTCTTCAATTTACTACTTCTACTTATTCCGGATAAACATGTGCTATAATGTAGCTATTGTCAGTAAGAGGAGTGTTTACAACATGCTGAATTCGGTAAAAAAGCTGTTAGGAGATTCTCAAAAGAGAAAACTAAAAAAATATGAACAACTTGTTCAAGACATTAATAATCTAGAAGAAAAACTATCTGATTTATCTGATGAAGACTTACGTCATAAAACTATTACATTTAAAAACATGCTAAACGATGGAAAAACAGTGGATGATATAAAAGTAGAGGCGTTCGCTGTTGTACGTGAAGCTGCAAAGCGTGTACTTGGATTACGCCACTACGATGTGCAGTTAATTGGTGGTCTTGTACTATTAGAAGGTAATATTGCAGAGATGCCAACTGGCGAAGGGAAAACATTAGTTTCTTCTCTTCCAACATACGTACGTGCTCTTGAAGGAAAAGGTGTTCACGTTATTACTGTAAACGACTATTTAGCAAAACGAGATAAAGAATTAATTGGCCAAGTTCATGAATTTCTAGGTTTAAAGGTTGGATTGAATATTCCTCAAATCGATCCTTCCGAAAAGAAACTTGCTTACGAAGCTGATATTACATATGGTATTGGAACAGAATTTGGCTTTGACTACCTGCGTGATAATATGGCCTCTTCAAAAAATGAGCAGGTACAACGTCCCTATCATTTTGCGATTATCGATGAGATTGATAGCGTTTTAATTGATGAAGCGAAGACGCCTCTTATTATCGCTGGTAAGAAATCAAGCAGCTCTGATTTACACTATTTATGTGCAAAAGTTATTAAGTCATTCCAGGATACTCTTCATTACACGTACGATGCAGAAACGAAATCTGCTAGTTTTACAGAAGACGGTATTACAAAAACAGAAGATTTATTTGATATCGATAACCTATATGATTTAGAACATCAAACTTTATATCATTATATGATTCAAGCATTACGAGCTCATGTCGCTTTCCAATGTGATGTTGACTATATTGTACATGATGAAAAAATTCTACTTGTAGATATTTTCACAGGCCGCGTTATGGATGGCCGTTCTTTAAGTGATGGTTTACACCAAGCTCTTGAAGCGAAAGAAGGTTTAGAAATCACAGAAGAAAACCAAACACAGGCATCCATTACAATTCAAAACTTCTTCCGTATGTATCCAGCATTATCTGGTATGACAGGTACAGCAAAAACGGAAGAGAAAGAATTTAACCGTGTATATAACATGGAAGTTATGCCGATTCCGACAAATCGTCCTATCATTCGTGAAGACAAAAATGACGTCGTGTACGTAACAGCCGATGCTAAATATAAAGCCGTACGTGAAGATGTTCTAAAACACAATAAACAAGGACGCCCGATTTTAATTGGGACAATGTCTATTTTACAATCAGAAACCGTTGCTCGTTACTTAGATGAAGCGCATATTACATATCAATTATTAAATGCAAAAAGTGCAGAACAAGAGGCCGATTTAATCGCAACAGCTGGACAAAAAGGACAAATTACAATTGCGACGAATATGGCCGGACGAGGTACTGATATTTTACTAGGTGAGGGTGTCCATGAAATTGGTGGATTACATGTAATTGGAACAGAACGCCATGAATCAAGACGCGTTGACAATCAGCTAAAAGGTCGTGCTGGTCGTCAAGGAGATCCAGGTAGCTCTCAGTTCTTCCTTTCTTTAGAAGATGAAATGCTAAAACGTTTCGCACAAGAAGAAGTCGAGAAATTAAACAAATCACTGAAAACAGATGAAACAGGACTTATTCTAACTTCTAAAGTCCATGATTTCGTGAACCGTACACAATTAATTTGTGAAGGTAGCCATTTCTCAATGCGTGAGTACAATTTAAAGTTAGATGATGTAATAAATGACCAACGTAACGTTATTTATAAATTACGTAATAACTTGTTACAAGAAGATATAAATATGATTGAAATTATTATTCCAATGATTGATCATGCTGTAGAAGCCATTTCTAAGCAATATCTTCTAGAAGGTATGCTTCCGGAAGAATGGGATTTCGCTCGTTTAACAGAAAATATAAACGAAATTTTACCAGTAACAAACATGCCATCACTATCAGCGAATAATGTACATTCACCGGAAGATTTACAATCCGTTTTGAAAGAAACATTATCTCTTTATAAAGAGCGCGTAAATGAACTAAATAGCCATACTGATTTACAGCAGTCGCTACGCTATGTTGCCCTTCATTTCCTAGATCAGAACTGGGTAAATCACTTAGATGCGATGACCCACTTAAAAGAAGGCATCGGGCTAAGACAATATCAACAAGAAGACCCTACTCGTCTTTATCAAAAAGAAGGTTTAGATATCTTTTTATACACATATGGTAATTTCGAAAAAGAAATGTGCCGCTATGTTGCAAGACATTTAGGTGTTCCTGAAAACGTACAATAACGAGGTGAAAGATTATGTTATCATTCCTAAAAAGAGCTAAGAAAAGCGGAAAAGATACAACCGTCTCTAGTAATCAATTATTCGGACAAGAAGAAACAAATACTGAAAATAAAACTGTAAAACCAACGCTTTACTTCCACCCAAGCTGGGGTGCAGTAGCACAAGAACAAAAATACATTTATCAATTTTTACATAAAGAACTAACACGTTTACAAGAATATCAAATTTCTTTATCTGGAATTGAGATTGAAAAACGTGATAATGGTTATGACGTAGCTGTATTTATTCGTAGCACTGTTCCGAAACCAATTTCTTTCGAAGAGGTTACATTAATCCTTCTAAATAAAGAGAAAAAACTATGTGCCCGCAAAACATTTAATCTTTCTGCATTAGGAGATATTCCTGCAAACGTAAATATGCCATTCATCTTTACGTTTGAGCAAGAAACAATTACAGATGCTGAATTATCGCAAACAGATTGGGAATTAGCATTTGAACTTGAAAGTAAGCATGTATTAGATTTAGACCCATCTTGGGAAGCTCAGTTACCTGAAGCAAGCAAAGAAGCTTTACGTAATTTCGTAGACAATTTAACACCTCCAAATGATGGTGAAATTAACTTCCTAGGCCTGCAAGCTGCAAGAAAAGAAAACGGTGATTTACATACAACGCTTCTTATTCGTAACGGTTGCAAAGACAACATTCAACTAGAGCAACTTCCTCTTCATATTGAAGATGCTTCAGGTGCGGTTGTTGTGAAAGGTGCTTTCACATTACCGAATCTTGAAATTAAAGCGAACACTACAAAACCGTGGTCATTCGTCTTCCCTGCTTCATCTATATTAAAAGAAGATATGGATCTATCTTCTTGGAAAGCGTTTGTACCACAAGACTAATAAGAGAGGCTGCTTCCAAAGCAGCCTCTCTTATTCTTTTTCATACAAAAAGCCTGTTCAAAAAGATGGTCATCACACCTCCTTGGACAGGCTTATTCTTTATGTAAAATTTACTTCGTTACTAATAAACGTTCAATATGATATTCAGCTTCTAATTTGCACATTTCATCTGCGTGTTGCACTTTATTTCTCTTTAATTGCTCTACTTGCTCTTCGCTCGGCTCTTCATTAATAAGCTCGTTAATTTTTTCATTCACTTTCACTGCTAATGCTTGATGGAAATCTGGATGTCCTTTCAACTGATCATCTACTTTATTGATCCAAGCTGATTTTGTGTATAAGTATTGTTTCCACTGTTCAACAAATTGCTGCATATCAAATTTTTCTTCATTCCATTCAATTTCTTTCATATACTTCTCAAAAGAAACAACAATTGATCGCGTAATCCCGATCTTCACTCCATGTGGTAACTGTTTGTACATCAAATATTCCCTCCAGCTTAAAGCTCTTCCTTCTGAATATAAAGGAATCTCAAAATTCATATACCTTTTTATAATAGCACATTGCTAATCTAAGATGTTACTATACTGCTAAGATTAATAAATGTCAATAAACACAAAATATCTCTATATAGAGATATTAAACAGAATAAAAAACACCCTCATAAGAGGGCATTTCCTTATATAGCTTCAGCTTTTACAAACTGTAATTTATCTTTCTGCTCATTACTCGCCATCGTTACTAACGTATTTTCAATATGAGCAGGCACTTGTTCCAGCGCCACACTCGCGCCCGCTTTATCCGACTGCTCAACAAAGTTTAACAACGCCATAGCTCCTGATACATCCATATAGCGCACATCTTTCATACGTAAAACAACCGGAGACTTTACGTCTTGTAACGCATAAAAAATACGATCTACTGTTAAAAAAGAAAGTGGGCCTTTAATTTTATACGTCGCTTCCTTTTCTTTTATAATAGAAGCTTTACGTTCTTTACATTTCACCATGTATATAATGAACGAAAGAATAATACCGAACGCAACAGCGATCATTAAATCAAACTTCACTGTGACAACCATCGTTACGAGCATAACGATAACATCACCTTTTGGTGCTACATGCATTTTCTTCATGCTTTCCCAATCAAACATACCAATACCAGTTAAAATTAAAATACCTGATAATACAGCAAGCGGAATGTATTGCACGACTGATCCTAGTCCCATAATGAAAATAAATAATATAACACTATGCATACTTGCTGAAAGCGCCGTTTTACCGCCACTTCTTATATTCACGATAGACCGTACAGTCGCTCCTGCCCCTGCTAATCCGCCAAACAATCCGCTCACCATATTACCGATACCTTGTCCGACCAGTTCTTTATTACTTTTATGACGTGTACCTGTCACATTATCCATTACGACCGATGTTAACAACGAGTCAATCGATCCTAATAAAGCAATACTAAGCGCTGGTAAAATAAGTTCTGCGATGCCTGTTCCACTTAAAGATGGAATATGAAGCGTCGGCATCGCTTCTGGAATCGTCCCGATCTTCTCAATCACCTTATTTAATGACAAGTTTCCGATAATCGGTAACTTCACTGTAAGCCCTTCTAACGCAGAAGAAAATAAAGGAAGCAAAGCAGTCACACCGACTAATGCAACTAAACTAGATGGAATAGCCTTAATCCATTTTCCAGAAACAATCATTACAATAATCGTTAATACTACGAGTAGAAAACTATTTTGCACATGCTTTATTTCACCTAAAATAATAATTAATGCGATTCCGTTCATAAATCCTGAAACGACAGGATACGGAATATATCGCACGTAAGAACCAAGCTTACATACACCAAATAAAATTTGAAACAGTCCCGCCATCATAAAGGCTATAAAACTCGCCTCTAATCCGTGCGTCGCAATAACGCCTGTTGCGATAACAGTAATCGGTCCAGTTGGCCCCGTAACTTGCCCAGGTGTCCCGCCAAATAAAGCCGCAAATAAACCTGCAAAAATTGCACCATACAATCCGACTAGTGCTCCCTCAGACGTTCCCGTTGCAGCAATACCAAATGCAATGGCAAGTGGCAACGCAACAATCGCAACAGTAAAACCTGCTAAACATTCCTTTGCTATTTTTTGAAACATATAAATAACCACCTTCACATTAAGTCCATTTTCCATTGTACACCTAAAAGAATACATTCGTTAGCCCACTTTTTACAGTATCGTGACGTAAACGCATTCAATTATATGCCTCTCCTTACCTTTGGAAACTATTATAACTATGTTATAATGAACAAATTAAATCTTTTATTATATATTTGGAGGCACTATGCTAACTTTTGAAGAAAAATTATCGATTATTGAATCTTTCCCTGAATTAGAAAGAAAGAACGTATCACTAAAACGCGTAAACTTTCACTTTGAAGAAAGTCGTTTAGATAAAAAGAACGTCGTATATCATTTACACCCAAATGGAAACGGATTTGTATATGCAAACTTCATTAAAGGTTATAAAACAGATGATAAAGGTATGATTAACATCCGTGAGTTTTCAGAAGAAGAACTACGTTCATTAATTGAAAAAGTAATTGAACGTCTATCACAAGAGCCAGAGGAAATTGTAGCACCAATGGAACCTGCTGCTGAAGAAGAATGGAAGAACGAAGACGGTCATATCCTAACTCTTATTCAAGAGGATGACATGTGGAACGTTTACGCTGGTGTAAACTTAGATGGTACATTCAACTCTTATCCAGAAGCTGCGGAATACCTTGATGAAGAAGGATTTTCACGTAAATAATACGATTTAAGGAGGCCATCCCATTTTTTTGGGATGGTCTTTCTTATTAATAAGTAGGCGCCCCCCTAAATATATAGCATCAAAACTTCTTATTCTCACTATCCCCTATCAAAATTTGAATTTGACAACTATACGTCTCCGCATTAAAAATATCACTAACTAACTCCACTTCAATAAAACTCTCTACTTCTATACTATTTTCTTTTACGTATTTCATTATGGTATTTCGACATTCTTCCTCATTCTCTTTACTGTACGCTAACGTTATATATTTTCCGCCCGGTAATACTTTTATATTTTGCATCTCTTCCATATGTACATCATCTCGTACCTTATTAAATACATACTTCGGTTCTACATCCCAATTTGCATTTACGTTGTAGAGAATCCCCATCTCCATTTCCATCTTCTCTTCATACTCTTGCACGATTTTCTCTAAATCAGAATAATACAGTAACTCCTGTAAACTCCCTACTTCTTTACAAGGCGCAACAACGACATAACGCTGGTCAAAACATTCAATAGAGATTTCATCATTCTTTAATATTTCCTGTGAACTCACTACTTTCGCATGTAAGTCATCAATCGTTTCCATTACCTCTTTCATTTTCTTTATATGCTCTTCCGCTTCTTCTCTCTTCAATTGTAAAAATTGTAGCAATTTATCTGTGTTACTTTCTTTAAAAATCTCTTGCAGCTCTACTATGCTCGTGTTCAATTCTCGACAGCTTTTTATAATATCAATGTGAATAAATTGATCTATCGAATAATATCTATACCCAGTTGATTCCTCAACATGTTTTGGAATCAGAATCCCCATCTTATGATAGTATCTTAGCGCTTTTATCGTAATATCCTTTATTTTTGCAACTTCTCCAATAGAAAATAACTTTTTCATTTATATCTCTTCCCTTATATTTTTTCGTATGCAACCATTGACTCTCCCCTTAGAGGAGACCTTACTATTTATAATAAGTCATTTACATTAATAAAGGGAGTATACAATTATGAACACAGTAAAATATAGAAGTCTTGTTAAGGAAGACTATGAGCCTATCAAACATTTAATCGGTGAAGCATTTGGATTTAATGAATTCATTGCCGATAAAAACTTCTTAAACTCAGTATTAAACTTTTATTTACACAGTTGTATTTTAGGGAGTTCCTTCAGTAAAGTAGCTGAAAAAGATAATAAAGTGATTGGTGTCATTTTAGGCGATTCTGAAAAAGATAAAAACCGTTTAAAAAGATTCCATAACACTATTAGCTTTGCCTTTAACACGCTAAAGCTATTCATAACGAATAAAGAGAATAGAGAATTTTTAAAAGCATTTATACAAGTACAAAAAACATATAAAGAACTCATTCAAGGAAAAGAAGATCAATTTCAAGGCTGCATACAATTATTCATCGTATCCGAAGAATCAAGAGGTCTTGGAGTTGGAAAGTCTTTACTAAGTCATCTATTCCAATACATGAAAAAAGAAGACGTAACATCTTTATATTTATATACAGATAACGAATGCAACTATGAATTTTATGACAGACAAAACTTCCAACGCATACAAGAAAAAGCCGTTAATTTCGGACCAACAGAAGAAGATTTCAACGTATTTTTGTACCGCTATAACTTTAACTCATAGTAACATGTACACTTCAATGCTCTTTGCTACTTAGCAAAGAGCTATATTGAGTATGGCCTTAACTCGATTCAAATAGAGAGAACTCACTTTAAAAGGAGCTCATAACATGGAATGGATTCATGAATTATTTCAGCAATACGGGTATTATGTAGTACTTGTCGGTTTACTTTTAGAATATATTGCGCTTCCGTTTCCAGGGGAGCCTACATTAGCCTATGCAGGATTTTTATCGCACCAAGGTGATTTAAGCTTGCCAATTTTAATTCTGTTATCTTTTATTGGGACAAGTGTAGGTATGACCTTCCAATACTTTGTAGGAAATAAACTAGGCATGCCCTTCATTCAAAAGTACGGGAAATATGTATTTTTAACCTCCAAAAAAATTAATTTGACAAAAATATGGTTCGATAAATACGGCTACTTTTTAATCTTTATCGCCTTTTTCATCCCAGGTGTCCGCCATTTCACAGGGTACTTTGCAGGCATTATCAACTTACCATTTCGCCGCTTTGCGATGACAATTTATTCCGGGGCTCTATTTTGGGTATCCTTCTTCTTGATCGGCGGTTATTGGTTAGGTGAAAATTTAGATGAGATCTTCCAAATACTCGGGCAACACATATGGGAAATTCTCTTCGGTATGATTATCATTACGCTAATCATCCGATTTCGTAAAAACATAAAGCATATGATTTTAAAACGTATCAATTAAAACAATACTTAATAAGTAAAATTCAATTTAGCTAAGTACGAAAAAAGCGAAGACTTATCGTCTCCGCTTTTTTACATACATTTCGTTTTCGAACGAACTCTCATCATTAATTTTTTGAACGTCTAAACAACCTCGCCCCTAAAATTAATGCTAACATACCCGCAATAACAGAAGTAGATTCAGTTGATGCTCCACCTGTTTGAGGAAGAAGTTTCGATTTCTTATTACCTTCTTCACTCGATGATACTTCAGATTTATTTTGTGCTTCTGCTTTACTGTGTACCTCTTGCTTGTTTTGTACTTCTACTTTTTCTTGTACACTTTGTTTGTTTAATACTTCTTTTGTTTCTTCTTTAGTTTGCTCTTCTTTTGGTGTTACTAAAATTTCCGGCTTCTCTTTTACCTCTGGTTTCTCTAACACGTTCGGTTCTTCTGTCA
>NZ_MACF01000035.1 GCF_001884045.1 Bacillus mobilis
AAGAAGCGAAAGAGATATGAGTGGTTAAATGACATCAACGCACAAGTTCCTAAACAGGCTTCAAAAGACTTTGATACGGCGAGAAAAAATTCGTTCAAAAAGTACAAAAATGGTTCTCACACTTCTTATAAATCCAAAAAAGATGTAATCCAAGGATTTTATGCTAATTATGAAAGACTGATTATAGGAAAGAAAGTAGTTCACATTCAGTCTATTGGAGAAGTGAAAACAAGCCAACAACTACCAAGAAACAAAAAACCATCCAATCCAAGAGTTACCTTTGATGGTCGTCACTGGTGGATTAGTGTAGGGTTCCAAGAAGACTTTGAATTACAAGAACTAACGAATGAGTCGATTGGTGTGGATGTTGGTTTAAAAGAGCTTTTTGTAGCTTCTAATGGTATGAAAGAACG
>NZ_MACF01000037.1 GCF_001884045.1 Bacillus mobilis
AGTTTTTCATTTTGTTTGTCGCTTTCGACGTTAATGTCATCGGCGACTTGTTCTATATTACACCTCTAACCTATAATCGTCAATATGTTTTTATAAAAAACTTCATTTTTTTATACATCCTATTTACGCTATTAATTTATCTATTTATATACCTCTTCTATAAGAATAGATAAGCAACCCATAAAATACTCTATGGGTTGCCATTCCATCATAAAAACTATTGTTCTTTTGAAGGTATCGAACAACTTTCATCCGTACAAGACATATCGCTTCCACCCTCTGAAGAAAGTTCTTGTAACTTAGGTGCAGGATTCTCTTCTTCCCACACTTGCTGAAGTGCACCAACAAAGGTTTCAAGTGGCTGCGCACCTGAAATAGCATACTTTTGATTAATAATAAAATAAGGTACTCCCGAAATTTGATATTGCTGAGCAATCGCTTCATCAATTCTAACATCATTTGCATATGCGCTTTTATCATGAATAACACGTAAAGCTTCTTGCTTTTCTAAACCTGAAGCTTCAGCAATAGTAGCAAGCGTATCCACATCACTTAAATTTCTCGATTCTGTGAAATATGCAAAAAGTAGATTTTCCGTAATCTCTTTTTCTTTCCCTTGATCCTTTGCAAACTTCGCAAGACGATGCGCATCAAAAGTGTTCGTCGGCTTCATCTCATCAAAATTAAAACTTAAACCCAGACTAGCCGCATGACTTCCTAGTTGTATATTATTACGCTTAGCTTCTTCAATACTAATCCCATACTTTGATGCAAGTACTTCATTAATACTTGTTCCAGAATAGATTGGAGCATTTTGGTCTAATTCAAAACTTTTAAACTCAACTTCAACATCTTTCTTATGTGGAAATTGCTCTAAAGCCATCTCTAATCTACGTTTCCCAATATAGCAAAATGGGCATACAAAATCTGACCATACTTCAATTTTCATAGAAACACCTCATTAACATGTAGTTTTCAATCATTGTAGCACTGGCACTAAGGAATTCAAAAATTTATGCTTCATGCTTTATATACTACAAACTAAAATGAATCTATAAATAGAAAAAACGATAATCAAAAGTATAAAAAGATTTCCTTCTGATTATCGTATATACAAATCTAACTATGCTGGAATATATCTCCCCACGAATTTCCATACGGTATTCCAATATTTATTTGAATCTATCTTCTCAGCTTCTCCATGTCCAGCACCTGGAACAATTAATTTCTCTTTTTCTACTTTTGCAGCATTATATACTTCATCTAACATTTCATAAGGAACGAACGTATCAGCATCCCCGTGAATAAATAGCATAGGTGTTTTACTTTTCTCTACTTGTTTTATAGCTGAAGCTTCTTCTAAATCATATCCAGCTCTTAATTTTGTAACTGTATTTGCCGCATTCATAACAGGAAATTTCGGCAAGTGGAATAGATCTTTTAGTTGATAAGTAAATTCATCAATAACAGTTGAGTATCCACAATCTTCAATAATAACTTTAACGTTAGAAGGTAACTCTTCACCTGAGGTCATCATTACAGTTGCCCCGCCCATTGAAACACCAAAAAGTGCTATTTCAGCATTAGGGTCTTTCTTTACAATTTGTTGAATCCAAATCAAAATATCTTTACGATCGTGCCAGCCCATCCCTATATAATCGCCCTCACTATTTCCGTGCCCACGAAGATCTGGCGCTATGACGTTATAACCTTGTTCATAAAAATTCCGGATATATTTCGTCATTTTCGATGCCCTGCTATCATATCCATGAACTACAATTGCCCATTTATGGCTAGATTGTTCATTCATATATTCATAACCTGTTAATTTCAACTTATCGAAAGAATTTATGTTTCGTGTATTAGGTTTATGATTTGATACAAAGCTCGCATCCTTTTCTTCGTTTGTAGCGAACACACCTCCTGATGCATTCACTGTTTCTACTAAATGAGGATTATCCTCTAAAAATTCTTTCTCTTGTTTCGCATTCAACGCATAATTATAAAAATAATTCCCAACTAACATATAAGTAATTGCTAGAAGGACTAAAACTACTATAGTAATTACACCTATCTTTTTCATATTATCTCCTTTTTCAAAATGAAATCTTCTTATATTCAAGTACTCAAAAAACAACTGCACTATTTTAACATACCGACAGATCACTTCTCCAAAAAACAAAATAGAAAATCTTAAACTACACATCAAAAATAATGAAAGAAAATGAATATGAGGGGATCAAAAAAAATAAGGATTACTTACTTGAGGCTGATAAGAAGTTTAAAACACAAAAAAAGACGAGTCATACTGACTCGTCTTACAGTTGCTTGGCGACGTCCTACTCTCACAGGGACAAGG
>NZ_MACF01000038.1 GCF_001884045.1 Bacillus mobilis
TTGTCCCTGTGAGAGTAGGACGTCGCCAAGCAACTGTAAGACGAGTCAGTATGACTCGTCTTTTTTGTGTTTAATGAAATAATTTTGTAATTAATATCGACTCTATGAGTACGTTTATCTAGCGAGAAATAGCTTTGTTTTATTATGATTTCACATCTAAATAGCATACCTTCAGAAAAATATGGCCAAGTTTGTTAGACTGTCTATTTGTTAACAAGAATATCTAAAAGGTATTGCCTTCTGCAGTCTACTCACACCTTCTTTTATTTCTTCAGTTGTTAAATGTCCATACCCCACAATAATTCGATTATGATGTTTTCCTTTTTCGATGGCGTGGTCTTCCACGGGATATACTTTCACTCCGAGTTGTTGGATTTTCTCAAGTAAGTCTTTTGTGAATTGAACTTGATGGAATTCAACAATCAGGTGTAATCCTGTAGAATAACCGAAAATATTAATCTTATTTGAGAACGCTAATTTTAATTGCTGGATAAGGAAGTCCCTTCGATTTTTATAGATTTTTTTCATCTTCATAATATGCCGTTCCAAATAATCTTCGGTAATAAATTTAGCGAGGACAAGCTGATTTAAAGAAGATGTATGTAAATCTGAAAACCATTTTACACTGCGGCATTTTTCAATAAGCTGTGAGGGAAGAACTAAGTATCCCATCCTAAGGGCCGGTGATAAAATTTTACTAAATGAACCTACATATATAACACGCTCGGGATCCAATCCCTGTAATGAACTTACAGGTGAACCTTCATATCGAAATTCACTGTCATAATCATCTTCAATGAGATAACAATTTGTTTTCCTTGCGTAGTTAATCAATTGAACCCGTCGTTGAATCGGTAATGCTCCTCCTAAAGGAAACTGATGAGAAGGAGTAGTGAAGATGAATTTTGGGTTTTTATTTGTAGGCAGCGAAGATGTATCCATCCCATTATCATCCGCAGGTATAGGATGAAGGAAGGCTCCTGAATTTTTAAAAATTGTTTGAATGTCATTGGTGATGGGGTCTTCTATTAGTACTTCGTCGCCCGTTGACAAAAGTAATTTAGAAACAAGTGTTAAAGCTTGAGTTGCACCGGAAGTAATCACCAATTGTTCTGGATGACAAAAAACTCCTCTTGTTTTTAGCAAATAGCGTGATAAAGCCTTTCTTAATTCGGGACGTCCTTCGGGAATATCGTATCCAAATGTAGAAGGGGGTGCTTCATTCCATGTGGTGTGAGATAACTTTGCCCATACTTTACGTGGAAATAAGTCTAATGCTGGTATCCCTGAACGGAAATTAATGATGTTGCTGTCTTTGTTTGTTTCTTCGCACCAAGATAAAGAATCAATTAGAGTTGATTCTTTATGTTGTTTTAAATAAGTCCCTTCGGCAATGAATGTCCCGGCTCCCTGTCGAGTGACCAAAAAACCTTCGGAAAGTAATTGATCATAAGCTTCTAAAATTACATTCCTAGACACGCTCAACTCAGAAGATAATTCCCGTGTTGATGGTAGTTTTTCTCCGGATTGTAGCTCTCCGTTTAATATTCGTTCACGTATTTGGTGATAAACCTGGCGAATTAAACTTATATCTAGCGATCGATCAATAGGCATCCAAAGCATATAAATGCTCCCTTCATCAAAATTGGTACCATAAAAGTATAGCTAAAATGGTACTGATACGAACCATTTTAGCATGCTATAGTTGGAACAAATAGTTCTAAAGGAGATGAAAATGTGATGACTAAACCAGAACTCCAAGTAGCTCAGGCATTTAAATCGATTGCACGAAATGAACATATAAAATCCTATGTACAACAATCTACCGAACTCTATGCGTTATTATTGCAGGCTGCGAAACGCTTTGTCACCGGAGAAACGAGACATGAGGGGATTATGACGGCAAAAGAACTAATTACAAAAGGGTATCATACTTCGCTAGAATACATAGGGGAAAATACTCTAGATATAAAGGAATGTTATAAAGCGAAAAATGAGTTTTTGAATCTTATTGGAGACGTGGGTGCTCTGCCAATAAAACAAACAGTATCACTCGATTTATCGCATATTGGATTATCTATAGATCCAGAAATATCTTATATTCATTTAATGGAGTTGGTAGAGAAGGCAAAAGTATATGGAACTACCCTTATGATAAGTATGGAAGAATCATCTAAAGTAGCGGACATACTTTCTATCTATAAAAAAACAACTGAGCAATATCCTAATGTAGGGATAACGATTCAGGCACATTTATATCGTTCGAACAATGATATTCAAGAACTCCTACATTATCCAGGGAAAATAAGAGTTGTAAAAGGTGCCTATCAAGAAGCTTCAGATATTACTATGCCTAGGTCAACTGACTTAAATCAACAGTATCTTCAGATTGTAGAACAATTAATTGAAAATAATCACCCTGTATCTATAGCTACACACGATGAAATTATTATTAAAGAGATGGAGCAACGTCAATATTTTAGTCAATCTAATGTAGAAATAGAAATGCTATATGGAATTCGTCCGGATATGTTAAGTAATTTGAAAAACAAGGGACATAACGCTAGAGTATATTTGACCTATGGGAAAGAGTGGTACTTGTATTTATGTCATCGGATAGCTGAACATCCAGAAAATCTATATCATGCAGTGACAGATATGGTACATCCGTCTTCAACGAAGCAGAGTAGGGAATATTAAATAGATATTTAATCTTAAATGTAAAAATTATTTTGGTTATGGCCCAATATAAAAGGAGTCGGATTTCCTTAGAGTAGAAATTTCGGCTCTTTTTATATTGAAACTTTTGTAGTTTATATTTGCGTTAAATACGTATAGGACTTCTATAGGTGTTGAAAAGAGTATGATTTATAATTGTGCAGACGTATCCCTCGTTTTTTGGGTGTTTTATATGTATTTCAAAACGAGGGATATACAATAGAAACAATAAAATTACATACTTTGTTAGTAACTCGATTCGCTCTTCTAGCGTTAAAACGTAAATAATAGGTATAGGATAAACATTCTTAAATGTGATAAAAAGTAATAAAGTACAATTAGAACGAATGTTCCGTTCGGGTGTGTTAGGTACACTCGATCAATTGAGGTACGTATTTTTAATCGAGTATAGTTTAGTTATGTATTTTAAATGTTTGTTAAGAGGATATAAAATTGTTACGGCTAGGCCGTATGGAAATGGATGCTGCTAAAGATGAAAGAGATATAAGTCTGCTATTTCAGTGACAAAGGGATAGTTAGTAAATGTATTAGTGTGTTTCTATATATTTACGAGTAAACAAGTAAGTAACCATTACATCATATAAGGGGAACTCCATAACTAGAGTAGTATATAAAGATTTCTGTAGCGTTGTCTGTTATAAGAATGCGTATATCTTTAATCGTTTCTAATAGAGTGCCTGATAAGTAAAGAGGTATTAGGGAGGGGGATTTTTAAACTACATATTAGTATTTATTAAAATAAGGTTGTTAGTTTCGCTGGGGAAAACTTACGTGTAAATTAAGTCTAGTGTATAAGTAAACTTGAATGTATTTTAGAAGAAGAAATGAAAGTAAAGTAGAAGAGGCTTTGCAATACAAACTTTTCTTTATAGGCTCTTCTCTAGAGTAGAAAGTGTAAAAATATTAACTTGAATATATTTATAAAAAGGTATTGACGATTGAACATTAGAGGTGTAATATAGAACAAGTCGCCGATGCAATAACGCAGAACGCGGCAAACGAAATAAAAAACTTAGTTGACATTAACTAACGAAGATGTTAACATAAGGAAGTCGCAAATGAGCGACCAAGTAG
>NZ_MACF01000039.1 GCF_001884045.1 Bacillus mobilis
AATGGTTATCACACTTCTTATAAATCCAAAAAAGATGTAATCCAAGGATTTTATGCCAATTATGAAAGGCTGATTATAGGAAAGAAAGTAATTCATATTCAGTCTATTGGAGAAGTGAAAACAAGCCAACAACTACCAAAAAATAAAAAGCCATCCAATCCAAGAGTTACATTTGACGGTCGTCACTGGTGGATTAGTGTAGGATTCCAAGAAGACTTTGAAT
>NZ_MACF01000040.1 GCF_001884045.1 Bacillus mobilis
CCAGCTTCTTCCGTTGGTTCTTCCAACTGTTCAAGTTTCTTACCTTCATCTGCTCCTTCTTGCTTCGGCGTTTCTTCTACTTGTTCGGGTTTCTTTTCTCCAGCTTCTTCTTTTGCTTCTTCCAACTGTTCAAGTTTCTTGTCTCCATCTATTCCTTCTTGCTTCGGCGTTTCTTCTACTTGTTCGGGTTTCTTTTCTCCAGTTTCTTCTGTTGCTTCTTCCAACTGTTCAAGTTTCTTGTCTCCATCTATTCCTTCTTGCTTCGGCTTTTCTTCTACTTGTTCTAGTTTCTTTTCTCCAACTTCTTCCGCCTGATCAAAT
>NZ_MACF01000041.1 GCF_001884045.1 Bacillus mobilis
GTTCAGTGGTAGAATACAACCTTGCCAAGGTTGGGGTCGCGGGTTCGAATCCCGTCTTCCGCTCCAATAAAATTTCATATGGCGGCATAGCCAAGTGGTAAGGCAGAGGTCTGCAAAACCTTTATCACCGGTTCAAATCCGGTTGCCGCCTTTTCTTTTGTGCCGATGTGGCGGAATTGGCAGACGCGCACGACTCAAAATCGTGTTCCTTCGGGAGTGTCGGTTCGACCCCGACCATCGGTATCATGAACGGCGTAAAAAACTCTATACTAACTGTATAGAGTTTTTTTGTTTTCTTCGCGTGACAAAATAAGCACAAAAAGTGTGCGGAAACATTAAAAGGATAAAAACAAACATTCATTTTTATCCTTTTAATTCCGGTATTCTATACAATATTCTCTTTGAGTACTCTAGAGAGAATTTCTCCAGCCCGGTGACATGAAAATAAATCCGACAGCGCCAGTAGATATTAGTACATTATCAACGGTTAAGTTTGTAATTTCTAAAAACCTCTTTTTAAACTCTTTTTTGTTGTACTTGTACATGGTTGAGTGGCACGCCCACATGTGCGTTGAAGTACTCAACCAGTCCCCTAATTCCTTTAATTCAGGAAACGACTCAAATTGAATTGGTTCATCTAATTTCATAAATCTTATTTGATAGATAGTTGGGTTTAACTTCTCTCCAATTCCTTTAAGACCATGTTCTTTTTTCTCATTTGAATGTGTCATAATTCTCCCCCCCATCTTCCCTTCAAATTTTTTCCTGTTTTTATTATACAACGATAGAAAATAATTATGGTAATATTATGGAAATTGTTATCGAAGATATAAAAAAACTCTAACAGAAATGTTAGAGTTTTTTTGTTAAATTGTGCTATGTGCTTCTAAAATTCGTAATAAACGTAGGAATTCATGTATAATATAACTTGTTGAAAGAACAAAATGATAGTGATTTATATTATGTCTGTAATATGAATCAAAAATGAACTTTTTATATTTCTTTTAAAAATGTGTTGAATACACATTATATTTCATATTAATATTTTTATGTAGATTTAAAACGGGAAAGAGAGTGGAAAGTATGGGTCGTAAATGGAATAATATTAAGGATAAAAAAGCATCAAAAGATGCAAATACAAGCCGTATATACGCGAAATTTGGACGTGAAATTTATGTGGCAGCAAAACAAGGTGAGCCAGATCCAGAATCAAACCAAGCGCTTAGAGTCGTATTAGAACGTGCGAAAACATACAATGTACCAAGAACAATTATTGATCGTGCAGTTGAAAAAGCAAAAGGCGGTTCAGAAGAAAATTATGACGAGCTTCGTTATGAAGGATTCGGACCAAATGGATCTATGGTAATTGTAGATACACTTACAAATAACGTAAACCGTACTGCAGCAGATGTACGAGCTGCATTTAGCAAAAACAGTGGTAACATGGGTGTAAACGGTTCTGTAGCTTACATGTTTGATGCGACAGCTGTTATCGGTCTTGAAGGTAAAACATCAGATGAAGTTCTTGAAATTTTAATGGAAGCAGATGTAGATGCACGTGACATTCTTGAAGAAGAAGATGCTGTTATCGTGTATGCTGAACCTGATCAATTCCATTCTGTACAATCTGCACTTAAAGATGCTGGTGTTGAAGAATTCACAGTTGCAGAATTAACAATGCTTGCACAAAGTGATGTAGAACTTCCTGAAGATGCTCAAGTACAATTTGAAAAAATGGTTGATGCATTAGAAGATCTAGAAGATGTGCAACAAGTTTACCACAACGTAGACTTAGGAGAATAATCCGATAGAAGCCCCCTGTTCGTTTAACGGATAGGGGGCTTTTTTTATGAGGTTAATTAAGTTGATGAATTAGTAAAGGTATTTTGTTGTAGACAGGGAATATGCTTATAGGGATATGTGAAATAATCATTATTGCTAGGAGGCTTAATATGGAACATAAAACACCAAAGCATATCGTTGCCGTAGCAGGCTATTTAACAAATGAAAAAGGTGAAGTGTTATTGGCTAAAGTACATTGGCGAGCGGATACGTGGGAGTTGCCAGGAGGACAGGTGGAAGAAGGAGAAGCGCTCGATAAAGCAGTTTGTAGGGAAATGTTTGAGGAGACGGGTTTGACTGTGAAGCCGCTTGGAGTTACAGGTGTTTACTATAATGCTTCTATGCATATTGTATCTGTTATTTTTAAAGTCGCATATGTGAGCGGTGAAATACAAATTCAGCCTGAAGAAATACAAGAGGCTAAATTTGTTGCTTTAAATGAAGAGAACATAGATGAGTACATAACGCGTCCTCATATGAAATCCAGAACGATTGATGAGATGAGAGCGACACATTTTATTCCATACGAAACGTGGGAAGTGCAGCCGTATAATTTAATAGCTAGATTATAAAGAAAAGGGTAGTTGGTTTGAGATACAATCAAATCACTACTCTTTTTTGTATACTGTTTAAGAAAAAGGTCAAAATAATAATAGTGCTAGTATTGATTTTAAGAACGTTTGTTCTGTATAATGTATGATATATTGTATACATTTAGATTGCTAGATACTTACAAATATATATATTTGTAGATGATATAATGAAAATAGGGTGTTTTAATAGGGAAGTATAGGCTTAAGGTATACTCTACTATTGGTTTAGCATACTCTATATTCAATATTTCAGATGAATAGTAGATAAAAAAAGACTGTGATACAATACTTTTTTACCCCGTTATTTGCCGGACAGCCCGATTGGGGAGGGCTGATTAAAGTTTCACTTTATACCTTACAATGATGTAAGGTACGTGTAAGAGAAATCGATGGGATGTTTTTTTACAACAAGGTATTCTTAAAGTAAGAGTTATACGCTGTGTGGAAAAGAGGTGTTCAAGATGAAAGAACGAGTATTATCTAGGGTGAACTATCATCAAAAAGTTGCATTAAATCCAATGACTAAATTCTTTTATAAAGCCATTATTTTATTATTATTGTTAAGTTGTACGTTATTATTCGTTGGAAATATAATGATCGAGCAAAGTGATATTAGTAAATTACATGTACCGGCTAAGTTAGAGGTGCCAGAATCATTAACACATGCATTTATTGCGACAGAAGATAAAAGGTTTTATCATCATAACGGTTTAGATTATATAGCGATTGTCAGAGCGTCTGTTGAGAATATAAAGGCTGGTGGTGTTGTGCAAGGCGGAAGCACAATTACACAGCAGTTATCCAAAAATGCTTTTTTAACAAATGAACGTACATTTTCTCGTAAGTGGAAAGAGATTTTCTATACGAAAAAAATTGAACGCACATTTACGAAGGATGAAATTTTAAAATTGTATGTAAGCAATATTTATTACGGAGAAGGAGCATGGGGAATTGAAAAAGCGGCAAACCTTTACTTCGGTAAAAAAGTAAGCCAATTAACGCTGGCTGAAAGTGCAATGATGGCTGCTGTAGTAAAGGCACCTGCTTATTACTCGCCTGCACAAAATTATGATAAGGCCGTAGAGAGACGAAATGTCGTTTTGAGATTGATGGAGAAAGAAGGCTATATCAATCATGATGAGTATGTGCAAGCAGTTAGTGAGAAGTTAGTCATTCGTCATGATATCAAAACAGAGCAGTCGATGTTAAATAATGCGCGTGAAAAAGCAGTAAGCTAAAGGAAGTTCCTACATAGGAGCTTCTTTTTTTGAATAAATTGTGACAAAAGGCGACACAATATTGTCACAAATGTTCTGTTTTTGTAATTTATGTGAGCGTGTTCATTGCGTGACGCATATAAGTGTTGATATTATGTGTATTGTGTACAATGCTGTATACAGAATATGAATTTAAAGAGGAATGTATATGAAATCAAACAAACTCATGGCTCTTGGTATAGTTTTTTCTATCGCAGTATTGATTGTAATCGGAACAATTGCGTATAGCATCATAAATGACAAAAAAGATAAAGGGAATGAGATGTTTGCTTATTCCACACAACAATCTTTAGGGAAAGATGATGCACCAGTTAAGGTAGTTGAATTTGGAGACTTCAAATGTCCTGCGTGTCGTACTTGGGATGTAACAGTATTACCACGATTAAAAGAAGAGTATATTGATAAAGGTAAAGTGCAGTTATATTTTATTAACTTCCCGTTTATTGGAAAAGACTCTGATTTAGGTGCAGCAGCTGGTGAAGCAATTTATAAACAAGATCAAGATTCATTCTGGACTTTCTATGATGAGATTTATCAAAGTCAAAAGAAAGACACGGAAGAATGGATTACAGAAGAATTACTTCTTAACATTGTGAAAGAGAAGCTTCCAAAAGTTGATGTAGAACAATTTAAGAAAGATTTACACAGTAAAGAAATAAAAGAAAAAGTACGTAAAGATTCAGATCGTGCTCAAAAATTAAAAGTTCAAGGTGCTCCTTCAGTATACATAAACGGAAATCTTGCAAACCCTGATTTCGATAGTATGAAGAAGGCGATTGATAAAGAATTGAAAAAGTGATGAGCTACTCATCACTTTTTCGACTTTTTTCGATAAAATTCTTGCTTCCGTTTTTTTAACATGCTATACTACTTTACATAAGTTATTCTAATATCTTATATTTATTTCATATTTGCGGGTGTAGTTTAGTGGTAAAACAAGAGCCTTCCAAGCTCTGGTCGAGAGTTCGATTCTCTTCACCCGCTCCAAATTTTATTAAATGTTTTTCTATAAATTGTGATCAACGCAGTGTTTCGTTTCTAAGATAAACGAGGCATTGCGTTTTTTAATGTTTGAAAAAGATAATTGTATGCGAAAATAGAAGTAAAGAATAGTATTCCAAAAGTGAATTACTAACCAATATAGTCGTTACATAAGGGATGGATTCATCTGAGGAGGCGATTAAGAATGGATTTTGAACAATTAAAGCAAGATGTAATTGCGTATAGTAAAACAATTGGTATAGATAAAATAGGCTTTGCTAGTGCTTCACCATTTGAGGAATTAAAGCAGCGCTTAATCCAGCAGCAACAATTAAATTATCAATCTGGATTTGAAGAGCCTGATATAGAAAAGAGAACGAACCCACAGCTTCTACTACCTGGTGCAAAATCAATTATTGCGATTGCATTAGCGTATCCTTCAAAATTAAAAAATGCACCATTAAGTAAGCGTGGAGAACGCCGCGGGATTTTTTGTCGAGCTTCTTGGGGACAAGATTATCATCTTGTTTTACGAGATCGTTTGCAAAAATTAGAAGCATATTTAATCGAAAAACTTCCTGATATAGAAGTTAAGTCAATGGTTGATACGGGTGAATTAAGTGATCGAGCTGTTTCGGAGCGTGCCGGTATTGGGTGGAGCGGTAAGAATTGCGCTATTATTACACCCGAATTTGGTTCGTATGTATATTTAGGAGAAATGATTACAAACGTTCCATTCCCACCAGATCAGCCAATAGAAGATCAATGCGGGAGCTGCACGAAATGTATTGATATTTGTCCTACAGGTGCTTTAATACAAGGAGGACAGTTAGACTCGAAGAAATGTATTGCATTTTTAACACAGACGAAAGGATTCCTACCGGAAGAATATCGTGATAAAATAGGAAACCGTATATATGGATGTGATACATGTCAGACTGTTTGTCCAAAAAACAAAGGAATGGATTTTCATAACCACCCTGAGATGGAACCGGATCCTGAGTTAGTTAAGCCGCTATTAACACCACTTTTAACAATTAGTAATCGTGATTTTAAAGAGAAATATGGAATTATGTCTGGTTCATGGAGAGGTAAAAAGCCGTTGCAACGAAATGCAATTTTGGCACTTGCTCATTTTAAAGAGGCATCAGCAATTCCTGATTTAATAGGTGTTATGAAAGATGACCCAAGACCAGTACTTCGCGGAACGGCAGCATGGGCACTTGGGAAAATTGGTGGAGATGGCGTGGGCGAAGCCATTGAAAAAGCAATGCAGCGTGAGAAAGATGAAGAGGTTCTTCATGAAATGAATCGCGGACTTGAATTGTTAGCGCAGAAAAAAGAGTAGATAATATCTCCCTTTTTCATATTGTAATATGGGAGGGAGACGAAATGGTTGTAAAAATAAATATTGAAAAGCAAGTACAACAATTTTTAGCCTATATAACAGAAAAAAGAACAAATGTAGAGGGGATTGCTGAAGATTTATTCCAGATAGCACAGAGAAAGAAACAATTGTTTCAAAAGCGTAATGCACATATAGTGAAAGCAACTGCGGACGTTTCTTTCATGAGACAATTAAATAATAGCAATCATCAAGAAATTGATTATCAAATACATTTTAAATATTTAATTAAGCATAAAGAATTATTTTATATCGAAGAGGAACAACTAAAACGAAGAGTTTGTTTAAATAATAGCCGGATAATAGGTGATTATGCTATTGAAGTGCCAGAAGCAGTTGGCATGAGTGAGACGTTAGAAAGAGAAGTTATAAAAGAGAAGTATGGTTCTTATCAGTATAATCGTTTAGAGGCAGTTAAATATGCAGAGCGTTGGTGGGATGATCGAAACCCTGTATATCGTAATTTCCCTGATAATTGTACGAATTTTATTTCTCAATGTCTTCATACTGGAGAAGTACCAATGAATGGATATCCTAATATTCGTAAAGGATGGTGGCAAAGGGAGAATCAGTGGAGTTGGAGCTGGGCTGTCGCACACTCTTTTTATTGGTATTTATCAGGTTCTACAACAGGGCTTCGAGCAGAAGCGGTAGAAAGGCCAGAGGATCTTATTCTTGGTGATGTCATTGCTTATGATTTTGAGGATGATGGTAGATGGAATCATACGACGATTGTAGTAGCAAAAGACGCAGATGGTATGCCACTTGTAAATGCACATTCAGCGAATAGCCGTCGGCGTTATTGGAACTATGAAGATTCTAGTAAATATACACCGCAAATGAAATATAAATTCTTTCACATTATTAATGGGTAGAGATTTTTCGCTCAAGTGGTATAATACGTAGTAGACAAAAAATAGAGGTGAATATCGCGTGGGAGTACATGTTGTTTTATATCAACCAGAAATTCCAGCAAATACAGGGAATATTGCTCGTACTTGTGCAGCAACTGGAACAGAATTACATTTGATTAGACCGCTTGGATTTTCAACGGATGATAAAATGTTAAAGCGTGCAGGATTAGATTATTGGCAGCACGTGAAAGTTACGTATTATGATTCAATTGAAGAATTTTATGAGAAAAATAAAGACGGTGAATTCTTCTATTTAACAAAGTATGGCGAGAAAGCTCATACAGCGTTTGATTATAGCAAACGTGAGAAGGATTACTATTTTGTATTTGGAAGAGAAACAAACGGTTTACCAGCTAATGTAATCGAAGAAAATTTCGATCATTGTTTACGTATTCCAATGACTGATAAAGTGCGCTCATTAAATTTATCTAATACAGCAGCTATTTTAATTTATGAAGCATTCCGTCAACAAAATTATCCAGGATTAGATTTAGAAATTGTTTATTAAAAGTCGCCATATGGCGACTTTTTTTCTAAAAATAAAAATAATATATAATCATACATTTAAAAAAGGGGACATATTCATATAGAATGGGGATATATGAATAAAAATAGATTAGACGGGTTGAGATAAATATGAAGGAACGATATAGTAATCAAAATACCTTTTTAAGTATGATAGATATGGATTTAATAAGAAGAGGATTATTACATGCTATTCAAGATTTAGTATTTATTGTGAAAGTTATGGATGATGAAACCTTTAAATATATTTATGTAAATAAGATAGGTATGGATTATGCGAAGCTAAGCGAAGAATGTTATGGAAAAACGTTCGCTGAAGTATTACCGGAAGATACGGCGGAAATATTACAAGTGCAATATGCAAAAGTAGCGAGCGAAGCGAAAGCACATACCTTTTGTGATGTAGTTAGTTTACCAACTGGTAATTTACATTATGAATCTTCACTTAATCCTGTATTTGATGAAGAAGGAGTATGTCAGTTTATTATTTGTATTACGAGGGATATTACAGCTCAAATTGAGGAGAAGATTGAAATAGAGGAAAAACAAATGCTATTTAAGTCATTACTAGAATATAATAATGACTCCATTATATCTATAGATTCTATAGGTAGAATTACATATGCAAACCCAGCGACGTATGAAATATTTGGATACCGATATGAAGAATTAAACAATAAATTTATTTTTGAATTTATTAATAAAGAATATGAAAAAGATTTCCAAATTATATTTAAAGGATCCATGCAAGGAAAAGCGAAGCAAATTGTTTCAAAGAAATATGTTCATAAAGAAGGGTACGAGCTCTATATTTCTTTAAGAACTATTCCAATTATTGTGAACGGGGAAATTGTCGGGATATATATTGTTACGAGGGATGTTACAAGGCAAGTATTAAATGAGATGAGAACGGAATATTTAGCTTATTATGACCAGTTAACAGGATTAATGAATAGAATTTCATGTACAAATAAGTTAAATGTTTTTTTAAATGAGAAGATAGATTTTGCGTTTATTTTTATAGATTTAGATGAATTTCATCTTATTAATGATACTTTTGGCCATAAAGAAGGAGATAAAGTATTACAAAAAGTTACAGAATGTTTAAGCAGTTTTAAAATAGACGGTATGTACTTATTTAGAGAACACGATGATCAATTTGTTATGTTAATAGAAAATATCACGAAAGAACGTGTAGAGGTAGTTGCAAAAAGCATACTAAAAAAGATTAGTGAACATTTTGTAATTGAAGAAGAGGACGTGTATTTAAGTGCGTCAATCGGAATTGTAATGGCTCCAACAGATGGAGAGGATGAAAAAATATTATTCCAAAGAGTTGATGCTGCTTTGGAAAAAGCAAAAGAAAAAGGAAAAGGGCATTATTATTTTTATTGCAATGGATTAGATTGTGAACGTGAACAAAGATTTATAATAGAAAACCAATTACATCGTGCTATAGAAAAAAACGAATTCTTCTTATATTATCAGCCACAAATGAATATTGACACGAAAAAAATAGTCAGTATGGAAGCTTTAATAAGGTGGGAGAATAAAGAATTAGGATTTGTCTCTCCCAATCAATTTATTCCGTTAGCAGAAAGAACAGGATTTATTATTAAGCTTGATGAATGGGTAGTAAATGAAGTGTGTCAGCAAATACGTGAATGGTTAAATAAAGGATATGAAGTGGTCCCGATTGCAGTTAATATTTCAGCCAGGCACTTTCGTTCTATTACACTAATAGAGATGATTACACGAGCGTTACATAAGTACAATGTACCAGCTCATCTATTAGCAATAGAGGTTACAGAAGGAGCCCTTATACATAAAGACATATCGAAAAGAGTATTGCTACAATTAAAAGAACAAAATTTAAAGATTCATTTAGATGATTTTGGGACGGGATATTCATCTTTAAGTTATTTAAAAACGTATCCAATTGATACTTTGAAAATCGATCGTTCTTTTATGGAAGGTATACATGTAGATGAACGTGATACGAATATTACGGCTGCGATTATTCATTTAGCTCATACTTTGGAATTGAATGTAATTGCAGAAGGAGTAGAAAAGGCAGAACAAATACAATTTTTGAAGGAAAAGAATGTGAAGTTTGTACAAGGTTATTATTATAGCAAACCACTATCAAAATACGATGTGGAAAATGTGTATTATAAATAATTCATAAAAAAAAGTGATGTGCCAAAAGCACATCACTTTTTATGTGTACCGGGTTTATCATTGTAACCAGATGTAAAAATAGCTGTAAGAAATGTGAGTGATACACCTAAAATTAATAATAATTTCATACTAATATCCCTCCTAATTTTTCAGTTTATGAATCTTAAATATGAATCGAAATGTATGTAAGGTTCTTGGAAGAAAAGAATTTATTTAAAATGAATAGCGGTGTAAAATCTTTAATACCTATATTATACAGAATTTTCTTTGAATTTTGGAGAGAATTTTATTGCACTACTGTATATTTCATTTTGATTTAAAGAATGTTTGAGGACATCCTAGCATACCTTTTATAATAATCCGATTGAACAAGGAGATGGGGGAGGAGCTATAATGGATATTCTAAAAAAAATTGAACAGCATCGAGAAGCAGAAGAACGCTTACAATGGGAAGGTACGTTTGCGGAGTATTTAGAGCTTGTGAAGGAAAGACCATGGGTGGCTCAAACAGCACACTCTCGCATTTACAATATGATAAAAGATGCTGGAATTGAAGAGGTAGATGGTAGAAGAAAGTATAACTTCTTTAGTAATCAGCTATTTGGATTAGAGGATGCTTTAGAACGTCTTGTAGAAGAATATTTTCATCCATCTGCAAAACGATTAGATGTTAGAAAACGTATTTTATTATTAATGGGTCCTGTTAGTGGGGGGAAATCAACATTAGTTACGATGTTGAAACGAGGATTAGAAACATATTCCCGAACAGATCGAGGAGCAATTTTTGCAATTAAAGGCTGCCCAATGCATGAAGATCCACTTCATTTAATTCCGCATCATTTACGAGATGATTTCTTTGATGAGTATGGAGTTAGAATTGAAGGGAATCTATCACCACTAAACGTTATGCGCCTAGAGCAAGAATATGGTTCAAGAATTGAGGATGTAGTTGTAGAGCGTATTTTCTTCTCAGAAGATCGCCGTACAGGGATTGGTACATTTAGCCCGTCTGATCCTAAATCACAAGATATCGCCGATTTAACAGGTAGTCTGGACTTTTCAACAATCGCAGAATATGGTTCAGAATCAGATCCACGAGCATATCGCTTCGATGGAGAATTGAATAAGGCAAACCGTGGAATGATGGAATTCCAAGAGATGTTAAAATGCGACGAGAAGTTTTTATGGCATTTATTATCGCTTACGCAAGAAGGGAATTTCAAAGCGGGAAGATTTGCGCTTATTTCAGCAGATGAATTAATTGTAGCGCATACGAATGAAACGGAGTATCGTTCTTTCATAGCAAACAAGAAAAATGAAGCATTGCACTCAAGAATTATTGTAATGCCAGTTCCATATAATTTACGAGTGAGTGAAGAAGAACATATTTATGAAAAAATGATTCGTGAAAGTGATGTATCCAATGTGCATATTGCACCGCACACACTTCGCGTTGCAGCAATGTTTACGATTTTAACTCGTTTAAAAGATCCGAAGCGTCCGGATATTGATTTAATTAAAAAGATGCGTTTATATGATGGAGAAACAGTAGAAGGTTATAATGCGATTGATGTAGAGGAGCTACAACGTGAATATCAAGATGAAGGTATGAAAGGTATCGATCCTCGTTATGTTATTAACCGAATCTCTTCTACAATTATTCGAAAAGAGGTACCATCTATTAACGCATTAGATGTACTTAGATCGCTAAAAGACGGGTTGGATCAGCATCCGTCAATTAGTAATGAAGATCGAGAGCGTTATATGAATTTCATCTCATTAGCGAGAAAAGAATATGATGAAATTGCGAAGAAAGAAGTACAAAAAGCATTCGTGTATTCATATGAAGAATCAGCGAAGACACTTATGGATAATTACTTAGACAACGTTGAAGCATATTGCAATAAATCAAAATTACGTGATCCATTAACAGGTGAAGAAATGAGTCCAGATGAAAAGCTAATGCGCTCAATTGAAGAGCAAATTGGAATTTCAGAAAATGCTAAGAAAGCATTCCGTGAAGAAATTTTAATTCGCATTTCTGCTTATGCGCGTAAAGGAAAACGCTTTGATTATAATTCACACGAGCGTCTTCGCGAAGCGATTCAGAAAAAACTATTTGCTGATTTAAAAGATATAGTGAAAATTACAACATCAACGAAAACGCCAGACGAAAATCAGCTTAAGAAAATCAATGATGTTGTTGCACGCCTAATTGATGAGCACGGCTATAATTCTTCATCTGCGAATGAATTATTACGCTATGTAGGTAGCCTGCTAAACCGATAGTTTGATAACAAAACGCTGTCTCTTGTATTTTGCGGGACAGCGTTTTATTATCCATTCATATGTGTAAAGTGTCATACCTTGTCCAAATATAATAAATTAAGATGCAATTTCATGAATTTATTGTCAATTATTTTTACAATATGCATATGATAGAGTAACCAACCATTCATACGAAAAAAGCCAACACAATACAATATGTTGCAAAGTGTAAATGTGTGCAACTATGCATTGTGTTTCTTTCTTATCAACGGCTGAATGTTTCTTTCTAGTATGTGAGTGGCAAAATTTTGTTTAGAATGCTCGGGGTATTATATGAAAAACGTTATATATGTTTATGGGATGAATTTCGATGGGCAGTTACCTTTCATTCTTGCTTGCACAGTATAAAATAAAAATTCTAGCTTGCTGTTCATATAGAAAGACAATTACAGTAAGGAGGGAAAGAAATGGGTGAAGAAAACCAACCAAATTATACGATTTCACAGGAAAACTGGTCCCTCCATCGCAAAGGATATGACGACCAACAACGCCATCAAGAAAAAGTACAAGAGGCAATTAAGAATAATTTACCCGATCTTGTAACAGAGGAAAGTATAGTTATGTCTAATGGCAAGGATGTTGTAAAAATACCAATTCGTTCTCTAGATGAATATAAGATTAGATACAATTATGATAAAAACAAACACGTTGGGCAAGGAAATGGTGACAGCAAAGTTGGTGATGTCGTTGCGAGAGATGGATCAGGTGGTCAAAAGCAAAAAGGACCAGGAAAAGGGCAAGGAGCAGGGGACGCGGCTGGAGAGGATTATTATGAAGCTGAAGTCTCTATTTTAGAATTAGAGCAAGCGTTTTTCAAAGAGTTAGAGCTGCCTAATTTAAAGAGAAAAGAAATGGATGAAAACCGGATTGAACATGTTGAATTTAATGATATTAGAAAAACTGGATTATGGGGAAATATTGATAAGAAACGAACGATGATATCTGCATATAAACGAAATGCAATGCGTGGTAAAGCATCCTTTCATCCAATTCACCAAGAAGATTTAAAATTCCGTACTTGGAATGAAGTATTAAAACCAGATTCAAAAGCAGTTGTATTAGCGATGATGGATACAAGTGGATCGATGGGAATATGGGAGAAGTATATGGCACGTAGCTTCTTTTTCTGGATGACAAGATTTCTAAGAACGAAGTATGAAACAGTAGATATTGAGTTTATTGCCCATCATACGGAGGCAAAAGTCGTTACAGAGGAGGAGTTTTTCTCAAAAGGAGAAAGTGGCGGAACAATCTGTTCTTCTGTATACAAAAAAGCACTCGAGTTAATCGATAATAAATATTCACCAGACCGCTATAATATTTATCCATTCCATTTTTCAGACGGTGATAATTTAACATCAGATAACGCTAGATGCGTAAAGCTTGTTGAAGAGTTGATGAAGAAGTGTAATATGTTTGGCTATGGAGAAGTGAATCAATACAATCGCCACAGTACCCTCATGTCAGCCTATAAAAATATTAAAGATGAGAATTTCAGATATTATATTTTAAAGCAAAAAGCAGATGTATTCCACGCAATGAAAAGCTTCTTTAGAGAAGAATCAGGAGAGAAAATGGCATAACCCCTTTAAAAAGGGGTTATTTTTTTGTAAACTTTTTATTTTTCTAGTTGACAATGAAAATGAAAATCATTATCATTTATTCGAGATATGATTACATTTAGATTTATATATTTTGGAGGAGATGTAAAGTTGAAAAAAAATAAAAGAAAACATATAAATGCAATGTTAGTGGCTGCGACATTATCGTTGCCGTTTGCGGTTTATGCAACACCGGTCTTAGCGGCTACTGCTGCTACAGAGAATATGGCTGCACAAAGTCCAAAAAAGCATGTTTTTGATGCGGTAATTAAGGCTTATAAAGATAACTCAAATGAAGAGTCATATGCAACTGTATATATAAAAGATCCAAAGCTGACGATTGAAAATGGGAAAAGAATAATTACAGCAACATTAAAAGATAGTGATTTCTTTGACTATCTGAAAGTCGAAGATAGTAAAGAGCCAGGTGTCTTCCATGATGTAAAGGTGCTTTCAGAAGATAAAAGAAAACATGGAACGAAAGTTATACAATTCGAAGTAGGTGAGTTAGGAAAAAGATATAATATGCAAATGCATATTTTAATTCCCACTTTAGGGTACGATAAGGAATTCAAAATTCAGTTTGAAGTAAATATGCGTACATTTGTAGAAAGCGATATAGAAGAGGATGAAGAAGAACAAATTGAAGATACACAAAATATCATACGTGATAAACGATTACAACAAGTAATTAATAAAAATGTATTAAATAGAAAAGATGTAAATGAACCTATATTTGAAGAAGATTTAAAAGAAATTAAAGAGTTAAATATATATGCAGGTCAAGGAATTGAGAGTCTAAAAGGATTAGAGTATATGGAAAATCTAGAAAGACTAATAATACAAGGGTCTGATGTACGAAATATAGCTCCTATTTCACAGCTAAAACGTTTAAAAGTAGTTGATCTATCTTTTAATAAAATAGAAAATGTCGAGCCGCTTGTAAACTTAGAAAGACTGGATATATTAGAGCTACAAAATAATAGAATTGCTGACATTACTCCACTGAGTCAACTTAAAAAGGTTAGAACAATTAACTTATCAGGTAATAAAATTAGTGATATAAAGCCTTTATATAATGTTTCTTCTTTAAGAAAGCTATATGTAAGTAATAATAAGATTACTGATCTTACAGGCATTGAGCAAATGAATAAGTTAGGGACATTAGGGGTAGGAAGTAATGGGCTTGTAAATATTGAACCAATTAGTAAGATGAGTGGCATTGTGGAACTTGATCTTCAAAAAAATGATATTAAAGATATTACATCACTATCTAAACTAGCTGGCTTACAATCACTTAATTTAGAAGAAAACTATGTTTCGGATGTATCACCAATTAGTAATTTGAACAATTTATATGATTTAAAACTTGCGACAAATGAGATTCGTGATATAAGACCTATTCATGAATTAGGAAAACGAATTAAGATTGATGCTCAAAGACAAAAAGTCTTTTTAGATGAAGCCTACATGAATGAAGAAGTGAAAATTCCTGTATATGATTTAAATGGGACAGCACTTCAAAATATTGAGTGGAAGAGTGAAGGCGGAAGTATTACGACCGGAGCAATAAAGTGGAATAGCCTTGGAGAAAAAACGTATGAATTTAAGATGGATACTGGCGAAAGTAAGATAAGGTTCCAAGGAAGGGTAATACAAAATATCGTTGAAAAACGAGAAGAGAGTTCGAACGTAATTCAAGATATGAAACTAAGACAATACATGAATAAACATAATTTTGAACGTAAAAATGTAAATACACCTATAACGAAAGAAGATTTATTAACAGTTAAGGCTTTGAAAATTACGGATGGGAAAAAAGAGGGCATAACAGATTTTTCTGGATTAGAATTAATGACAAATATGGAAGAATTGACATTACAAAATGTTAATATGAAAAATGTGGAATTTATCTCAGGTTTGAGAAATTTGAAGTCAGTAGATTTATCCTATAATCAAATTGAAGATATTAAACCACTTCATTCATTAGAGAATCTTGAAAAATTAAATATTAGCAATAACAGTATAAAAAATGTTCCCGAACTATTTAAGATGCAGAAATTAAAAACTCTAGACCTATCAAATAATAAACTGGATAATGCTGCTTTGGATGGAATTCATCAATTGGAAAATCTAGATGCATTGTTAGTAAATAATAATGAAATCAATAATTTAGATGAGATTAGCAAAGTTAGCAAATTGAATAAGCTTGAAATGATGGGCAATAAAGTACGAGATATTTCTCCATTAGCTAGCTTGAAAAACTTACAGTGGTTAAATTTATCTGATAATAAGATTAAAGATATCTCTACTTTATCTTCTATGCTTGATTTACTTAGCTTGAAATTAGCTGGAAATGAGATTCGTGATGTACGACCGGTCATTCAATTGGCTCAATGGATAACAGTTGATATTAAAAACCAAAAAATTGTTTTAGAAGATGGACAAATGAATCAAGAAATCCAAATTCCTATCTACGATTTAGAGGGAGAAATCTTCGAAGATATTGAACTGAAGAGTGAAGACGGTATCGTTACCGATAGAGGAACAGTCGTATGGAAAACCCCAGGAGAAAAAGTTTATGCATTCTCCTTAAACGGAAATTATCACGGTCTATCTCTATTATTCAGTGGTACGGTTATGCAAAATATAGTAGCGAAAGAAGAACCGAAAGAAGAACCGAAAGAACCAACACCAGAAGTTGAAGGACCGAAAGAAGAGCCAAAAGAACCAACAAAAGAAGAAGTAAAAGAACCAACAAAAGAAGTAGAAGAACCGAAAGAAGAAGTAAAAGAACCAACAAAAGAAGTAGAAGAACCGAAAGAAGAAGTAAAAGAACCAGTAAAAGAAGTTGAAGAACCGAAAGAAGAGCCAAAAGAACCAACAAAAGAAGTTGAAAAAACGAAAGAAGAGCCAAAAGAACCAACAAAAGAAGTTGAAGAACCGAAAGAAGAAGTAAAAGAACCAACAGCGGAAGTTGAAGAACCAAAAGAAGAAGTGAAAGAACCAACAACAGGAGTTGAAGGATCGAAAGTCGAGGTAAAAGAACCGGCAAAAGAAGTTGAAGGTTCAAAAGACGCAGTAAATCAATCCGCAGTAGTTCAAGAACAAAACGTGAATAATCAAGTTGTGGCAGAAAAAGTAGTAGCGAATCAAAGTGTGAAAGAAAATAAACCAGTTGTTACTAAGAAAGAAGGAAGTAAGAAATCACTAGGAGCAACAGGTGGGCAAGAAAATAATGTATCTTTATTTGGTGGCTTAGCATTAGTTCTTTCAGCATTAAGTATGTTTGTATTTAGAAAGAAATTATTTAAGAAATAAAAACGTATTATCTTGCTATAACGTAAAATAATTATATGATTTTTTGAGAAGACATTATTATGGCGATTTCATTTTGAAATATGCTTATGATAATGTCTTTTTTTAAGGATATAAATGGAAAAAGTGTAAATGTATTAGAGAAGGAGGAGAGGTTATGCATGTTAGTTCTATTTTGAAAATTGAAGAGGTGGCAGCATTTATTGCGAATATGAATAGAGATGCTACTCATCATGTTGGTTATTGTGGAGATGAGAAAGAGGAGTTGTTACAGACAATTATTCATGATTTTTCGGATATAGGATGGGAACAATCTTTTGTTGCTACTTATGAGAATAATAATTTAATAGGTGTATTAGGATTTGATGTGGATGAAGTAAAAAAATGTGCAGAGATTTGGGGACCGTTTATTCTTTCAGCGAATTGGGAAGAAGTTGCTTTACATATGTGGAAGGAACTTATCGAAAAGGTGCCTTTTCATATTGAAAAGTTTTATGGTTTTTATCATGTGGAAAATAATAATTGTGCCCGCTTAATGAAGGATTTATATGCAAAAGAACAAGATCGACACAGTATTTTCAGTTTAAGCCATAGTATTGTGGAAGAACGTAGTATATGTAATGTAGAAGAAGCTTTACCAAAAGTATTTGAGCAGTTTATCTCTTTACACAATAATGCTTTTCCTAATACATATTATGAAGGAAATGAAATTATCGAACGTTTAAGTGATACGAATAAATTATTTGTAAGTATGAAGAATGATAAGTTAGAAGGTTACGTATATGTTGAAGTAAATCCGGAGTTTCAAGAAGCGAATATCGAATTCATTGCAAGTGCTGAAAATAGTAGAAGAAAAGGTGTCGGAGAGCGGTTATTACAAGCTGCTATTCGGTATATTTTCTCGTTCCACGGGATGAGAGAGATAGAGTTATGTTTGAATACGAATAATGATCGTGCGATGAAGTTGTACAAGAAAGTAGGTTTTGAGGAGAAAGCATGTTTACAACACTATATAATAGAGTAAAAACCCATTCGTATGAAGATTATAATTCATACGAATGGGTTTTATTTAATTTACTTTGCCGCCCTCAGTAATAACGGATTCAGGTACTAATCGTTACATAACTTTTTTTATTTTTTTCGGAACTTCTTTCGTTTGCGAATTAACATCTTCTTTTCGCAGCTCTTTAAAGAGCGAAGCAACCATAAGAACGACTACGATAGAAAATGGTAGTGCTGCGATTATAGCTGCAATTTGTAGTGCATTTAATCCTCCAGCTTGTAATAAAAGAGCTGCAATGATCGCGATTGTTAATCCCCATATAAGTTTTAAACTATTTTTCGGTGATAAGCTTCCGTTACTCGTTTGCATTGAAACAACAAACGTTGCCGAGTCGGCAGAAGTAACGAAAAATGTGGCTACTAAAATTAACCCGATAACCGTTAAAAATGTAGAGAATGGTAGGTGTGAAATAACAGCAAATAATCCAATCTCTGTACCGTTTTTTGCAATTTCATCAGCTATTCCAAGCGATTGGAACATTTCCATATGGATAGCCGTACCGCCAAATACTGCAAACCAAAATGTACATATAAGAGTTGGGACTAATACAACTCCAATAATAAATTCTTTTATTGTGCGCCCTTTAGAAATACGAGCGATGAATGTACCGACGAATGGAGACCAAGAGATCCACCATCCCCAATAGAAAATAGTCCAGTTTTCAATCCAAGAAGAAGATTTTTCATTAAATGCTCCTAAATTTAATCCCATACTAGGTAAAGCTCCGATATAAGAACCGAGTGTAGATGTGAAATATTTCATAATAAATACAGTTGGTCCTAAAAGTAAAAAGGAGATGAGTAATATACCTGCAAGAGAGAAATTTAAGTTACTCAAATATTTAATCCCACGATCTAAGCCCGTTTGTGCGCTTGTTAAATATAAAACAGCGAAGATGGCGATAAGTACGAGCTGTGTAAGTAAAGTGTTATGAATAGAAGGGAATAAATAGCTTAATCCTCCGGCGATTTGTTGAGCACCAATCCCAACAGATGGCACAATACCGAATACTGTGGCTAAAACAGCTAAAATATCGACTGTTTTTCCGATAGGAGAATTTTTCGATCGATTAAATAATGGAGTAACTGCAGCCCCAATTGTGCTACCTTTTTGTTTGCGGAATGTGAAATATGCAATTGTTAAAGCAACCATTGCGTATAGTGACCATGGAAAGAGACCCCAGTGGAAAAATGAATATTGCATAGCGAGCTTGGCGCTTTCCTCTGTACCTGCGTTTCCTGTTAATGGATCTGTAAAATGTGAAATTGGTTCAGCGATTCCATAAAAGAGGAGTCCAATTCCCATTCCTGCTCCAAACAACATGGATAGCCAAGATGGATAACTATACTTTGGTTTTTCTCCATCTTTACCAAGACGAATAGAACCGTACTTAGAAAATGCTAAATAAGTGGCTAAAATAATCATTGCGGTCATAAGTAGAGAGTAAAACCATCCAAATTTATTGAGGATAAATGAATTTAAGGAAGATGTAACACTTTGTAAATCATAGCCTTGTATCCAACTTGCCGGGGTAATTCCCCATATGATGAATAATGTTGTTAGCAAGATGGAGATATAAAATACACTGTTCTCTTTTTTTATCATAGAATCCCACCCTTGTTTAATAAAGTTAACAATTATATTAATCATAACAATTAAAGGTTGAATTGTCAAAAAATTCTCTTTTTGACACGTGTGAAGGGACTGTTTAATTGCTATAGATTCATAACTATTGGAGGTTAGATAAAGGGAAGGTTGTTCACGATTTGTACAAAATGTAAGAAGAAATAATATGAAATATTGCATTTTATATTGTTGTATATAGATTTTATGTTAAATTCGTGAATGGAATATTTGAATAGGGGGCAAGGATATGAACAAGAAATCAACAATTAATAAAGTAATGCTTAGCATTAGTACAATGGCTCTATCACTGGGGGCAATTCAAACTCACGTATCAGCAGAAGAAAAGGTGCCATATAATGTATTGCATTCGAGACCGGTTGGAATTGAAAAGCCAGTAGATGAGATTGGGCACGTTTCTAAAGCTGAGGAGACATTATCGTTTAAAGAACGGTTACAAGTAGGAGACTTCTCGCAGCGACCAGCATCTATTATGAAGAGCTCAGAAGTTAAGCAAGTTAAAGAAAGTTATTCAATGGCTGATTTAAACAAAATGAATAATCAAGAATTGGTTGAAACACTAGGAAGTATTAAATGGAATCAAATTACAGACTTATTCCAGTTCAATGAAGATGCAAAGGCTTTTTATAAAGACAAAGGGAAAATGCAAGCGGTTATAGATGAATTAACTCACCGAGGTAGTACGTTTACGAAAGATGATTCAAAAGGAATTCAAACGTTTACGGAAGTGTTACGTTCAGCTTTTTATCTTGCATTTTACAATAATGAATTAAGCGATTTAAATGAGAGAAGCTTCCAGGATAAATGTTTACCTGCTTTAAAAGCAATTGCAACCAATCCAAACTTTAAGCTTGGTACATATGAGCAAGATTCAGTCGTATCTGCATACGGTAAATTAATCAGCAATGCTTCAAGTGATGTAGAAACGGTTCAATACGCAGCTAATATTTTAAAACAATACAATGATAATCTTCGTACGTATGTAGACGATCGTATGAAAGGACAAGCTGTATACGATATGATGCAAGGTATTGATTATGATATGCAATCTTATTTATTTGAAACTCGTAAAGAGGCAAAAGATACAATGTGGTATGGGAAAGTAGATGGGTTTATTAATGAAATAAATCGTATCGCTCTTCTAAATGAAGTAACATCAGAAAACAAGTGGCTCGTTAATAATGGAATTTATTTCGCTAGTCGTTTAGGGAAGTTTCATAGTAATCCTAATAAAGGATTAGAGGTTGTTACACAAGCAATGCATATGTACCCGCGTTTAAGTGAGTCATATTTTGTTGCAGTAGAACAAATTACAACAAATTATAACGGGAAAGATTATAGCGGGAATACAGTAGAGTTAGAGAAAATACGTAAAGAAGGAAAAGAACAGTACTTACCAAAAACGTATACATTTGACGATGGATCTATCGTATTTAAAACAGGGGATAAAGTATCAGAAGAAAAAATTAAGAGACTATACTGGGCTGCAAAGGAAGTAAAAGCACAGTATCATCGTGTAATTGGAAATGACAAAGCGTTAGAGCCAGGCAATGCAGATGATGTATTAACGATAGTAATTTATAACAGTCCAGAGGAGTATCAGTTAAACAGACAACTGTATGGATATGAAACAAACAACGGTGGAATTTATATTGAAGAAACAGGAACATTCTTTACATATGAGCGTACGCCAGAGCAAAGTATTTATAGTTTAGAAGAGTTATTCCGTCATGAGTTTACTCATTATCTTCAAGGTAGATTTGAAGTGCCAGGTTTATTCGGAAGAGGGGATATGTATCAAAATGAGAGATTAACTTGGTTCCAAGAAGGAAATGCAGAATTTTTCGCAGGATCTACTCGTACAAATAATGTAGTACCGAGAAAGAGCATTATTAGTGGATTATCATCTGATCCTGCAAGCCGTTATACAGCAGAGCGCACATTATTTGCTAAATATGGTTCTTGGGATTTCTATAATTACTCATTCGCATTGCAGTCTTATTTATATACACATCAATTTGAAACATTTGATAAAATTCAAGATTTAATTCGTGCAAATGACGTGAAAAATTATGATGTATATCGTGAAAAGCTAAGTAAAGATTCTAAACTAAATAAAGAGTATCAAGATTATATGCAACAGCTAATTGATAATCAAGATAAATATAATGTGCCGGAAGTAGCAAATGATTATTTAGCTGAACATGCACCGAAATCACTAACAGCAGTAGAGAAAGAAATTAGTGATACGATGCCTATGAAAGATGGGAAAATGAAAAAACATAGCTCACAATTCTTTAATACATTTACATTAGAAGGTACGTATACGGGTAGTGCAACAAAAGGTGAGGCAGAAGACTGGAATGCAATGAGTAAGAAAGTAAATGAAGCACTAGAACAACTGGCACAAAAAGAATGGAGTGGCTACAAAACTATTACAGCATACTTCGTCAATTACCGTGTGAATAGCTCAAAGCAATTTGAATATGATGTAGTCTTCCACGGTATCGCAAAAGATGACGGAGAAAATAAAGCTCCAACAGTTAATATAAATGGGCCTTATAACGGACTTGTAAAAGAAGGTATTCGATTTAAAAGTGATGGATCAAATGATGAAGATGGAAAAATCGTTTCTTATTTATGGGAATTTGGTGATGGAAGCACAAGTGCAGAAGTTAATCCAGTACATGCGTATGAAAGAGAAGGAACTTATAAAGTAGCGTTAAGAGTAAAAGATGATAAAGGTAAAGAGAGCAGAAGCGAAACAACTGTTACGATTAAAGATGGAAGTTTAACAGAATCAGAACCAAATAATCGTCCAGAGGAAGCAAATCGTATTGGGCTAAACACTACTATAAAAGGTAGCCTTATCGGCGGAGATCACACTGATGTTTATACATTTAATGTAGCATCAGCGAAAGATATCGATATTTCCGTTTTAAATGAGTATGGAATCGGGATGACATGGGTACTTCACCATGAATCAGATATGCAAAATTATGCAGCTTACGGTCAAGCGAACGGAAATCATATAGAAGCAAAATTTGGTGCAAAACCAGGTAAGTATTATTTGTATGTATATAAATATGATAATGGCGATGGAACGTACGAATTATCAGTAAAATAAGTGCTTTTCCAATGTATGTTTAACTTTACTTTTTGTGGAAAATAGTATATTATATAGATATATAATATATCGGTTATTTACTAGGAGGAGCCTGTCACAATAGGTTTCTCCTGTTCTTTTTTAGGGGCCTGTCTTACAGGCTTTTCTTTAAAGGATAAATAACTGAAAATTAAGAACTATAATCTTTGAAAGAGGTGGGGCATACACATAACAAAAAAGGATTGTTTAAGAGAGGGGGATAAGAAATGGCTTTGTTTGGTTATCCACTTGAAACAATTTATTTATACGGATTTATTATTGCTACTATACTCACTGTTATTTATATCTTTTTTGGAGATATATTTGAATCCATATTTAGTTTTGGAGGCGGATCTGTATCCGTTGTTACTTTATTACTTAGTTTTTTCGCCATGTTATGTGGACTTAGTTATATAGGAGAATATTTATTTTCCTTTAATAGCATTCTTATTTTGGGGGCTGCATTTGCTATATCCTTTATTGGTGTTTTCATAATGAAAATATTAATTTTAAAGCCAATCGCAGAAGCAGAACAAAACACTGTGCAGCGTATGGATGAATTCATTGGTTGTAAGGGAGAGGTCATTACGACTATTCCTACAGAAGGATTTGGTGAAGTATTAATTTCCTCCCAATTTGGAAACAATGCAATCCTAGCTAAAACAGTTGGAAAGAAAGATATTTCACAAGGAACTGAAGTTATTATAGAGGGAGTCCAAGATGGTGTTTTGCTTGTACAGAACATCGCTTATTCTTTAAAGAAACCAAAATTATAAGGGGGAATTTACATGACGATTCCATTAATTATCGGTGGAGTATTACTCGCAATTTTAATTCTACTCATTTTAGTATTCATTACAAAGTATCGAACAGTTGGACCAGATGAAGCATTAATTGTTACTGGAAACTGGCTTGGTGGCGGGAAAAATGTAGTTACCACTGATGATGGAAAGAAGATTAAGATTATTCGTGGTGGCGGTACTTTCGTAGTTCCGATTATGCAAAGAGCAGAGCCTTTAAGTCTATTAAACTACAAGTTAGAAGTAGGAACACGTGATACGTATACGAAACAAGGTGTACCGATTACAGTAAACGGTGTTTCTATTATTAAAGTAGGATCTACCATTGAAGAAGTTTCTACAGCCGCTGAACAATATTTAGGAAAAGAAACAGAAGAGTTGAAAATAGAAGCAAAAGAGGTTTTAGAAGGGCATCTACGTGCTATCTTATCTTCTATGACAGTAGAAGATGCGTATAGTAATAGAGAGCAATTTGCTCAAAAGGTGCATGAAGTAGCTTCTACAGATTTAAAGAAAATGGGTCTTCGCATCGTTTCCTTTACAATTAAAGAAATCATGGATAAGAACGGTTATTTAGATGCACTTGGTCAGCCGCAAATTGCGACAGTTAAGCGTGATGCAACTATTGCGAATGCAGAGCGTGAAAAAGAAGCTCGTATTGAAAAAGCTCGTGCTGAAAAAGAAGCGAAAGAAGCTGAATACCAACGTGATGCCCAAATCGCTGAAGCTGAAAAACATAAAGAGTTAAAAGTACAATCTTATAAGAGAGAGCAAGAACAAGCTCGTGCAGATGCGGATCTTTCTTACGAATTACAACAAGCGAAAGCGCAACAAGGTGTTACAGAAGAGCAAATGCGCGTTAAAATCATTGAGCGTGAGAAACAAATTGAATTAGAAGAAAAAGAGATTGCGCGTCGTGAAAAGCAATACGATGCAGAAGTAAAGAAAAAAGCAGATGCAGATCGCTATGCTGTTGAGCAATCAGCGGAAGCAGAGAAAGTAAAACAAATTAAAAAGGCAGATGCGGATCAATATAAGATTGAAGCTGAAGCGAGAGCTCGTGCAGAAGAAGTACGTGTAGAAGGTTTAGCGAAAGCGGAAATCGAAAAAGCGCAAGGTCAAGCAAAAGCAGAAGTACAAAAAGCACAAGGTACAGCGGAAGCAGATGTTATTAGGTTAAAAGGTTTAGCAGAAGCAGAAGCGAAACAAAAAATTGCAGAGGCATTTGAGTTATATGGCCAAGCGGCAATTATGGATATGGTTCTTAACATGCTTCCAAGTTATGCGAAGGAAGTTGCAAGCCCACTTAGCAACATTGATAAAATTACAGTTGTCGATACAGGCGGCGGTGGTAAAAATAGCGGTGCCGGAAAAGTTGCAGGTTATGCGACTGATTTAATGGCAACGATGCAAGAAACATTAAAGGCTTCTTCTGGCATTGACTTAAAAGAGTTATTAGAAGGATTTGCTGGAAAAGGAGCAGTACAACAATTATCAAACGATAAACCTGTTGTATCTGTAGTAGAAGATGAGAAAAAAGAAGTAGCAAAAGATAAAGAATAGCAAAGTGAAGAACCTCTAGTAAGTGAGATACTAGAGGTTCTTCTGTGAATTATAATATTTCGAATAATATACATTTTTATATATTGTTTTAATTATATAAATTATATAGAATGAAAAAGGTATGTATCAACTCTTCAATAGAGAAAGATATAGAGAGTCACATTGATACATTTAAATCGTAAGATTTATATAAAGAAATTAAATGTAAGGCAATTACATTTAAAACGGTATGGAGGGGTAGAAACATGTTTCAAGGAAAATTAAGGAGTAGTAGCTTAAAAGCAAAGTTACTTGTATCATTTGTTATCATTTTAATTCTTCCAAGTATTGTAATTGGTTGGACGTCTTATCAACAAGCGAAGACAAATTTTAATGAAACGATTTCACAATCGGCGAAAGATAATATAAAAATTTTGGATAATGTAATTAATAAAGAATTGGATAGTAAAAAAGTAGATGCAGTTTATTTTACGAAGTTATTTACACAATCAAGTTACCAAGCGGATCAAATACAAAATATCCAAAATAAACTAGAAGAATATAATAAGTTACATCCAGAACTGGAGGCCATCTATACTGGAACCAGCAATGGGCAGTTTATTCAATCACCGTCTATTCAAATGCCAGAAGGATATAATCCTACAGAAAGAGATTGGTATAAAGAGGCAGCGAAAAAAAGTGGAGAAGTAATTATTACAGCTCCATATAAATCAAAAACGACAGGAAATATTGTTATTACAATAGCAAAACAAAATGAGGATAAGAGCGGTGTTCTCGGTATTGATTTAATTATTAATGATATCGTAAACACTTCGAAGATGGTTAATATCGGTAAAAGTGGATATGTAGCAATTTTTGATCAAGATAAAAATGTAGTAGCGCATCCAACGATGAAGCCAGGGGATAAGGTAGAAGAGAAGCTTGAAAAAAAGTTGTATAAACAAGAAATAGGTGATTTTAATTTCACATTAGATGGTGAAGAGCGCCATATCACTTTTAAAACAAATAAGATAACTGGATGGAAAATAGCAGGAATTATGCCTTCAAAAGAAATTATTGAAGCAGCTGAACCTATTTTCTATAAAACGATAACTGTTATTGGTATTTCATTAATAATTGGTGGGATTTTAATTTACTTCATCATTGCTTCTATTATTAATCCGTTAAAACAACTTGTTATATCATCGAAAAAGATTAGTGAAGGCGATTTAACAGAATCCATTACAGTTCATTCTAAGGATGAAATTGGACAGCTAGGAGAAAGCTTTAACGAGATGGCAGCATCATTACAGAAGGTCATTTCTAATATAAATACTTCAGCAAGTCATGTAGCGGCATCTTCAGAAGAATTAACAGCTAGTATGAAGCAGACGAGTGAAGCGACGGAACAAATTACACAAGCGATAGAGCAAGTGTCGAGTGGAGCGGAAATACAAACGAAAGAAGTTGAAGAAGGCGCAACATTATTAGAAGAAGTTACAGAAGGAATTCAGCGTGTTGCAGATAGTTCTTCATTAGTATCCACAGCATCTATGTATACGAAGAAAAAGGCTGAAGATGGTGGGAAGTTAGTTGAACAAACTGTGAATCAAATGCAATTAATCCATGAGTCTGTTTCACAATCTGATAAAGTGATTGTGTTGTTAGATGATAAATCGAAACAAATTGGAGCAATCCTTGAGGTAATTCAACATATTGCAGAGCAGACAAATTTACTAGCATTAAATGCTGCAATTGAGGCTGCGAGAGCTGGAGAGCAAGGAAGAGGATTTGCAATTGTAGCAGATGAGGTGCGAAAGTTAGCAGAACAATCGGGACAGTCTTCTACGGAAATTGGAAAACTAGTAAAAGAGATACAATTTGACATAAAAGAGACAGTAAGTTCTATGAAGCAAGTTGGAACAGAAGTACAATCAGGACTTGTAGTTGCAAATGAAACGAAGCAAAGCTTTGCTGAAATATTGAAGTCTACAGATGATACAGTTGTACAAATTGATAGTATGGTAGAAGTAGCGGAACAAATGACAGTAGATGCAAAGCAAGTTAGTGCATCTATTAATGAAATTGCAGCTACGATTGAAGAAAATGCAGCAAGCGTTCAAAATATAGCTGGTTCTTCAGAAGAACAATTAGCTTCAGTAGATGAAATCAATGCAGCAGCAGTTCATTTATCGCAAATGGCAGAAGAATTACAAGAGATGATCGGGAAATTTAAAGTGTAATAAAAAATGTTAAGAAACGAGGTAGTAATTGTACTTCGTTTCTTTTTTTATCCCGCTATTTGTGGATTGATTAAAGTTTCGCTTTATGAAGATAAAAAATAAAGAAATATAGAGTAACCGTGTTATGATTAGGTGTAATTATAAAAGACTGTAAATTCATTAAATTCTATCTTTAATTATGTTAGGGGAATGGTTTTGAAATTTAAAAAGTTAAAACTACAACCGAGAATTACAATAACAATTAGTACGCTTATTCTAGTCGTACTTCTATTAACCAGTTATTTATTTTATTACATATTGTCTGAAACGGTAGAAGAGCAAATTGGGAAACGGGCTTTGCACGTTGCGAAAACAGTTGCTGCTATACCTGAAATAACGGAAGCTTTTCAAAAAGAAGATCCAGCTTCTATTATTCAGCCAATTGCAGAAAAAATTCGAATTGATACAGATGCTGATTTTATTGTAGTTGGAAACAAAGAGGGGATTCGATATGCACATCCTAAGCGAGATAAAATAGGAGAAGAAATGGTTGGTGGAGATAACGAAGGGGTTCTATTAGAAGGAAAATCATATGTTTCGAGAGCAACTGGATCATTAGGCCCTTCATTACGTGGCAAAGTTCCAATCCGTAATCAGGAAAATGAAATTATTGGCGTGGTGTCTGTTGGATTTTCAATGGATGATATTCATGGAGCGGTAGAAGTGTATGGAAAGCGTGTATTTTGGATTACAATAATCGGTCTTTTAATTGGAATAATTGGCTCTATATATTTAGCGGGAAGTATAAAAAGAATGATGTTTGGGATGGAGCCAGAAGAAATTTCATCTTTATATGAAGAGCATAGTACAGTGATTCAATCTGTACGTGAAGGGATTATTGTTATTGATCAAAATGGCATGATTAGTTTAGTCAATCAAGCGGCTTATGATATTCTTTCGCTAGATAGACAACGAAATATTATTGGAGAATTTATTTTAAATGTAATTCCTAATTCAACAATACTAGATGTATTTCAAACTGGAGAAGAACAGTTTGATCGTCAATTAAATATAAAAGGGCAGGCTGTGATTGCGAACCGTCTACCTATTAAAGTAAAGAATAAAGTAACTGGCGTTGTATCGAGCTTGCGTTTGAAATCTGAAATGGATCAATTAACAGCAGAATTATCTCAGACGAAGCAATATACAGAGGCATTACGAGCGCAAACACATGAATATAACAATTTGTTGTATACGCTTTCAGGTCTTATTCAGTTAGAATCATATGAGGATGCTTTAGAACTTATTCATAAGGAAACAGCGGTATATCAAGATTTTGTTCAATTTATTATGAAGCGAATTCAAAATCCATGGTTAGGTGGGATTTTAATTGGATTCTATAATAGAGCAAGAGAGTTAAAGATTGATTTTATGCTAGATCGAGAAAGTAGCTTAGACAAATTAAGCCCGCACATTGAGAGTAATTATGTCGTTTCTATTTTAGGAAATTTAATTACGAATGCATTTGAAGCGATTGAAAGAAATGAAGAGAATGATAAGAAGGTAAGAATGTTTGTAACTGATATCGGAGAAGAAATAGTAATTGAAGTAGAAGATTCAGGACAAGGGATTCATGATGAAGTCATTACTAGTATATTTTATAAAGGATTCTCGACGAAAGAGGGCGGGAAGCGAGGATATGGATTGGCAAAAGTGAAAGAGTTGGTAGAAGATTTAAATGGAAGTATTGCAATCGAAAAAGGGGATTTAGGTGGTGCATTATTTATTATCGCATTACCAAAAGAGAGAGGCGAATTGTAATGGGTGAGGAGATTGAAGTATTGATTGTAGAAGATGATATTCGAATTGCGGACATTCATCGTCGTTTTACTGAAAAAGTTGAGGGATTTAAAGTAATTGGAACAGCGACGACTGGAGAACAAGCGAAAGAATGGCTAGATCTTGTGAAGCCGCAGCTCGTTTTATTAGACGTGTATTTACCTGATATGCAAGGAACGGAACTTGTCACATATATTAGGCGCAATTTACATGATACAGATATTATTATGATTACAGCCGCATCGGAAACAGATGTAGTGAGGCACGCTTTACGAGGCGGAGTAACAGATTATATCGTAAAGCCACTTATGTTTGATCGATTTAAAGCAAGTTTGGAAGGTTATCAAAAAAAGATTGTGCAGCTGAAGAAAAATAATCAATTATCTACAGAACAAATAGAATATTTATGGTCTCAAAGAGGCGTAAAGGGAAATGAAATAGAATATGCCCCGAAAGGGATCGATCCTTTAACTTTAGCAAAAATAAAAAAGCATATGTTAATAGTGAATGAAGAAGGAATTACAGCAGAAGTGTTAAGTACAATGGTAGGAGTAAGCCGGTCAACAGCGAGGCGCTATTTAGAGTATTTAATATCTGGAAAGAAAGTTCATGCGGAGCTTACATATGGGAGTGTAGGGAGACCAGAGAGACGGTATTTTCTTGTTTCTTCATAACAAAAAACAGTAGAGAATTACATTTCTTCTACTGTTTTTTGCGTCTTATATTGGAATAATCCCAATTACAATTCCAGTAATCAACATCACCATTGTCGTTCCAACTGCCCACAATAAAGTGAAGCGTTGATGTTCACCAAAATCAACTTTGGCCATTCCGACTAATAAATAAGTGGAAGCGACAAGAGGACTTAATAAGTGAACAGGTTGCCCGAGTAATGAAGCACGTCCCATTTCAGCTGCACTAATTCCGTAAGCAGCGGCAGCTTTCGTTAAAATAGGTAATACTCCGAAGTAAAATGCATCATTGGACATGAAAAATGTGAACGGCATACTAAGAAGAGCTGTAATAATTGGTAGTTGTGGTCCAAGAGCGTCTGGTATAAGAGTGACTACACTTTGAGCCATTGCATCTACCATTTTTGTTCCTGATAGAATACCAGTGAAAATTCCAGCGGCAAATACGAGAGAAACAACCGCTAATACGTTTCCTGCGTGAGAAGCAATACGTTCTTTCTGTTGTTCTAAGTTCGGATAGTTAAGCATAACAGCAATCGCAAAAGCAATTGTAAATAAAACAGGTAACGGCATAACTTCTAGTATAAGGCAGACAAGTAAGGTAACAGTTAATAAAAAGTTAATCCATAGAAGCTTAGGGCGTTTATGAACGGCAGCTTCTACTGTTGCAGCTTGCTCATCCATCGTTTGCATTTGCTTTAAATATTGTACATCCATAATTCCTAATCGTTTTCTTTCTTTTGTTCCAAGGTAGTAAGCAACGAAAACGACCCAAATTGCACCAGCGATCATTCCTGGTATAAGTGGTGTAAAGAGTTCTGATGCGTCTAGTCCAAGAGCACTCATAACCCGAGCTGTCGGTCCGCCCCACGGTGTAAGATTTGTTACTCCTGCTCCTAACATAACAACCCCAGCTAATATAAGTGGATTCATTCCAAGGCGTTTATATAGTGGGTACATTGCGGAAACAGTAATCATATACGTTGTTGTTCCATCCCCATCTAATGAAACGATAATCGTAAGAATCGCTGTACCAACAACAATTTTTAAAGGATCGCCTTTTACAAATTTCAAAATCCTACTAATGACAGGATCGAATAAACCGCTATCAATCATAATTCCAAAATACAAAATAGCAAACATAAGCATAATACCAGTAGGTGCTAGTTTTTGAATCCCTTCTAACATCATAGGTCCCATATTTGCATAAAAACCGCCAATTAATGCGAAAGTAATTGGAATTAATATTAATGCTACTAGTGCTGACATACGTTTCGTCATAATTAAAAACATAAAGACAAATACCATCGCAAATCCAAGTAGTGCTAACATGTAATCTCCCCCTCAAAAATGATTGCGCTTTCAAAATGTAATGAAAATTCAGATAAAATGTTTTTTGTTTATCATAAAATCAATCATTCAAATGGTAAATAATTTGAAAAATAACATCATTAGAAGCATAATTTTTATTTTGGTCATTTTGTTCACAGGAGTTAATTTGAATTTTTAAAAAGTAAGCTGCTCTCCGTAAGAATGGTAGAATAAGATGAAAATATTGAAGTGTGAAATAGGGAGTAGATTTTATATGAAAACGAGAATGGAAGAGATTTATAGTTCTTATGAAGGAAAAGTAGAAGAGATTTTTGTTAAAGAATCTTCTTACGTATATGAGTGGGAAAAATTAATGATGATCCGAAAAAATAACGGTGAACTTGAAAAAGTTGCGATCGGTATTAGTGGAAATATAAGGTTAGTAAATGTAGTTGTTGGACAGCAAATTAATACAGATACATTATTAGTTAAGTTAGAAGACGATTTATTAATTACAGGTTGTGAATGATGAGAGATGTGTAGATATGACTACACATCTTTTTTGTTCCATATATTACAAAAGTCACATTGTTTTTTCACAAATCTCACACAAGTTTTTGATATTCTCCTAGTGGAAGATACGGTTAGGGAGGAAATAAAATGAGAACAAAGTATGTGATGCTTGCTATATGCTTATTTCTTGTCTTTACAATAGTAGGATGTGGCAAGAAGCAAGCAGAGGCTGTGGTAATTGATGAGAAACATGATAAGTGTGATATTTGCCAAATTGGGGTAATGGATAATCAATTTGCAACAGAAGTTATTTTAGAAAATGGAAAAGCGTTAAAGTTTGATGATATCGGTTGTATGTATAAATGGATGGAGATTAATCCAGGAGAAAAGACGAAAGAAAAATTTGTTCGCGATTATGATTCGAAAGAATGGATTTCATTAGAAGATGCGACTTATGTATATGATAAAACAATAACGACACCGATGGCTTATAATGTTATTTCATTTGAAAGTAAAAAGGATGCAGAGAATTTTGTGTCTAACTATAAAGGGAAAGTTCTTTCATATAAAGAGCTAGCAGCGCATAAATGGGAAATGAATAAAGAGATGATGGGGAAGCCGAAAACGGGAAATCACGGTGGACACCATTAATAATAGAAAAAGACAACTACATAGTTGTCTTTTTTATTATTACTCAGGTGCAAATATAGAAAAGGTGTCAAATTTTTAGAAGAACGGTTACAATGGAATATAGTAACCTAAAGCAATCATGTATGTACTTTTTAGAAATGTATACAAATGCGGTAAAATCGTGCTAAACTAATTGCTGCGCTAATATAGGTTGAGAAACGTAGGTATAAGTTTAGATAATCCGATTAAAGAAGGAATATAAAGGGCTTATGGATAAATGTAATCAAGAAGAGTTATTGTATGTGATGGAGGAATGGTTAAGAAAACATTATCTTTCATAGGAGCTGTAGTTGTGAGAAAACAAAAAATTTTATTATGTATGTTATTAGGACTTTTAATGACGGTAGTGGCTTGCGATAAGCAAGAGGAGCCAGAATCGAAACCGGTTCATGTGAAAAACGAAAAGAAAAAAGAAAAGCATAAAGAACAGGAAGAACCTAAAGAAGAAAAAAGTATAAATTTAATGGACAAACAGTTGCTACTTTCTGCGACTCTTGGAGACACTGAAACAGCTATGAAGCTGATTCAAGATGGAGCCAATATAAACGTAGAAGGTGACAATGGAGAAACGCCTATCCTTGCAGCAACGTATCAAAATCATGTAGAGACAGTTAAAGCATTAATTGGTGCGGGGGCTAATATTGAAAGTAAAGATGAGAAACAAAGTAATCCATTTCTTTATGCAAGTAGAGAAGGATATACAGACATTGTAAAGCTACTAATTAATGCAGGGGTTAATACGAAAGAAATTACTAAATCGGGTGGAACAGCACTCATTTCTGCATCTGAACGTGGCCATGTAGAGGTCGTAAAAGAGTTATTAGAGCATACGGATATTGATGTGAATTATAGAAATGCTCGTGGTGGAACAGCTTTAGTAGAAGCAATCGTATTAGGAAATGGTAGTGAAAGTCATAAGAAAGTAATTCAAATGCTTATTGACCACGGGGCGGATGTAAATATGGCCAATAAGGAAAATATTACACCACTGCAATATGCTGAAAAAAGAGGTTTTAAAGATATTGCAAATATGTTGAGGGTAGCTGGAGCGAATGAAGTCGTACAGCCACAGCCACAACCGATGGAATAATAAGTATGAAATAATCCCATTTAGATAGACAGGATGAAGAAGTCATTTCGTATGATGGATTCAGTAATGTGTATGTGAATGGGATTTTTTTGTTGGAAAAATTGTTTGAAGAGAGGGAGAGATACATAGTAACTAAGGAGGAGAAAAATGAGATTTTCAGAACTTGAGTTAAAAACAATGTAAGCAGAGATTTTACTTGTTTATAATTGACTATGAATAATAAAGTGTGTAAATGAACATAGCAATAAGAAAACCGCATCCTTTTTCAGAATGCGGTTTTCTTTACAAGGAGATAAGGGATCAAAAAAATGAAGAAGTCTTATCTCTTTTATATGAGTAAAGGGTCTAGAATGAATTTTGTCCTTTTCATTATTTGTTTAGCTCCATTGCAACTTGTTTACCATTTACGAAAACCTCTGCCACTGCTACTACAACTTCCATCACTTTTTTCATCTCTCATCTCTCCTTGTTTTTTGTTTCATTTCTTACTTTTAGTATAAGAAAATATAGCAATCGCAACTATCGAATTGGATGACAAGAGACTTACATTGTTGTAAGGATAATAGTTTAGTTTGTAATAAATGTGATTCGGAATTACAGTTCGGAACTTTCTGACGTTTTGAACTATAATTAGAAAGAGGAGGGATAATATGAAAAGAATTCTTGTTATTAGTGATATTCATGGAGAAATAGAAAAGTTCGAACAGTTATTGGAAGAAGCTCAATACGATGCAAGAAAAGATCAATTAATTTTATTAGGGGATTATGTGGATCGTGGTCCCAATGCGCGTGCTGTAATTGAAAAGGTAAAGGGGTTAAAAGAAGAGGGAGCCCTCGTTCTAAAGGGCAATCATGAAGATATGATGATTAAAGCGTTAACGACTGATGAGGAACGTTCATGGAACCATTGGGTCAAAAGGAATGGTGGAGATAAGACGTTATATAGCTATGGATTTGTAGAGAAAGATATTGTGGTTAATGAAGAAGCCTTCCAAAAACCAATGTTACAATCTCATGTTTTAGAGGAACATGTAAAATTTATTCAAGAATTAGATCATTACATTGAAACAGAAGAGTATATATTTGTACATGCTGGTGTTGAGCCAATGAAACGAGTTTCTGAATCTGAACCATACACGTTAATGTGGATCCGTAATGAATTTCATAATGGATATAGTGGCGAAAAGGTTGTTGTATTTGGTCATACGGAAACAAAAACGCTTCATGGTAGTGAGGATTGCGGAGTATATTTTGGTAGTAATCGTATTATAGGGATTGATGGCGGTGCTGTATATGGTGGCCAGCTAAATTGTTTAGAGTTGCCGAGTAAAAAGGTATACGTAGTAAAAAGTTGAAAGAGATAAGAGGAATCTTATTTCTTTCAATTTTTTATTAAGCAAAATTTAAGGAAGAGTTTTTATAATAAATCTTCCCAATTTTATATCGAGAAAAACGTTAAAATATAATTATAAATAGAATTGAACAATATGGTGGAAGGTGAGAATATGCGCTTACTCGTAGTAGAAGATAACGCTTCTTTATTAGAGTCTATTGTCCAAATATTACGCGATGAATTTGAAGTAGATACAGCATTGAATGGAGAAGATGGGTTATTTCTAGCGTTGCAAAATATATATGATGCCATTTTGCTTGATGTGATGATGCCAGAAATGGACGGTTTTGAAGTGATTCAAAAAATACGTGATGAAAAGATTGAAACACCAGTCCTGTTTTTGACAGCGAGAGACTCTCTAGAAGATCGAGTGAAAGGGTTAGACTTTGGTGGGGATGACTATATCGTTAAGCCGTTTCAGGCCCCAGAATTAAAAGCAAGAATTCGTGCTTTGTTACGACGAAGCGGTAGTTTAACAACAAAGCAGACCATTTGCTATAAAGGGATTGAATTGTTCGGAAAAGATAAAGATGTTCAAGTAGATGGACAAAGTATTAAGCTAACATTAAAACAATATGAGCTTTTAGAGTACCTTGTTCAAAATAGCGGAAAGATTTTAATGCGTGAACAAATTTTCGATCGTGTTTGGGGATTTGATTCAGATACGACAGTAGCAATTGTAGAAGTGTATGTACATCATTTACGTAAAAAATTAGAGCCATTCGGTTATCAGAAAGATATTCAAACCGTTCGAGGTATTGGATACATATTAAAAGAACAATGAAAAAGGGAAGTATGTTTCAGAAGACGCGCATTCGATTGACTATATTGAATTCGTTAGTATTTATCATTTTGATAGGCGTATTAGGTAGTATTATTTATTCGTACACATATAAGCGGATTTATAATGAAATGGATCAATCTATAAAAATGATGGCTCAGTTTGGAAAAAAATTAGATGCTAAAATATTACCAAGAAAACGTATGGAGAACATTAAAATTGGAGATCCACGGGTAACTAGAATAACTTGGAATGGGAAAGTAGTAGAGATAGAGGGAGATAACCATAAATTTCGTTCTAGCTTTGAAGGGAATTTGGATCAGTTTTTTCCAAAGAAGTTAGGGGATTTGCAAGATCTTGAAGTACAAGGACGATATTTTAGAACCTTTGCGTTTAAAGAAGATGGGAAAATAGTTCAAATTGTACGTGACACAACAGCTGAAGAAGAAATGTTAAATACTTTATTTTTAATTCTTGTTATAGGTTGTAGTGTAGGAAGCCTATTTGCGATAGGCATCGGCTTTTTCTTAGCCGGAAGGGCGCTCGTACCCATTCAAAAATCATGGGAAAAACAGCAGCAATTCGTTTCGGACGCATCGCATGAATTAAGGACACCGCTTGCGGTTATTCAATCCAAAACAGATATATTATTTCAGTCACCATCTGCGACAATAGAAGAAAAAGCGATGGATATTTCTACGATTTCAAAGGAGTGTAGACGGTTATCTAAGCTTGTAGCTAATTTATTATTGTTAGCACGTTCGGATTCTAATCAAATTGAGATGGATAAGAAAACATTTGAAATGGATACATTGTTAGAAGAAATAGTAGATCCATATAAGGAGATTGCTTCTTATCAAGAAAAAGAGATGATATTAAAAGTAGAGCATGGTATATCATTTATGGGTGATAGAGAGAGAATTCATCAAATGATGGTCATATTGTTAGACAATGCGATGAAGTATACGAATGAAGGTGGTCATATTCAAATCGATTGTACGCAAACGAACAGTTCGATTCGTATACGAGTGAAAGATGATGGGATAGGAGTGAAAGATGAGGATATCCCCAAACTATTTAATCGTTTTTATCAAGGGGATAAAGCGAGAAGTGCGTCAGAAGGAGCTGGATTAGGCCTTTCAATCGCGAATTGGATTGTAGACAAGCATTATGGGAAAATATTAGTAGAGAGCAAATGGGAAGAGGGTACTTGTTTTGAAGTGATTCTTCCTAAAAACCAAAGAATATAAGTGAGAAGACGATCTTGTTTTTACAAGGTCGTCTTTTTTTAAGGGAAAGTTAAGAAACTATTTATAACATGTATGATATACAGAAAGTTCGCCGTATGAAGAAGCGATTATAAAAAGGTATTTGAGCAGATTATATCGATCATAACGTTATTTCGATTATGTATAGGGAATGATGTAAAAGAAAGTGTAAGAGGGAGGAATTAATTTTGAAAAAGAAAATGATGACGGTATTCACTATTGGAGTAATGAGTTTAAGTATATTAGGCGGTGCCTCTCCTTCTGAAACATCAAAAGGAAAGACAAATTACACGCAGCGTAGTAAAGAACAATTAAATAATGGAAAGATACATGCGGTACATACAGAAGAAAAGGCAGAGAATTTAGGGATTGAAACGGAAGGGAAAGAACAAATTACGCTAGAAAAAGAAATCCATGAGACGGAAGTAGGAAGGGAAGCAGAACAGTTAGGAATTTCGATTGAAGGAAAAGACGTTGGAACTCTTTCAGAAGAAATCTATGAAACAAAAATAAAGCAAGAAGCGTTAAAGCTAGGCATATCTATAGAGAATACAACGATTGTAAATTTAATTAATCAAATTAATACGATTAAAATTAACAATGAAGCGGATAAATTAGGCATTTCGGCAAATGGAAAAGAAATAGAGGACATTGAGGAAGAAATCTATGGAACGAAAGTAAGAGAGGAAGCAGGGGAGTTAGGTATTTCCCAAAAAGGAAAAGAGATAGAAACGTTAGCACAAGAAGTGTATGAACAAAAAGTACAGGAAGAAGCAAAAAAATATCATATTGATTTGTATGGTAAAGATATATATCAAGTATTAAAAGAAATTAATGAGCAAAAAGTATTACAAATGGCAGATGAGCTTAATATGGATAAAACGAATATGAACGTTCAAGAATTAGCCGAAAAAATAAAAAAAGATCAGCCTGAAAAAGGAAAAGAACTAAATTTTGTACCGGTGATTCGCACGGATGCTGACGCGTTTTATTCTTATTTAACGAACTAAAAAGGGCGTGAGAGTGATACGGAGATGGAAGTGGTATTTATGTATGGCCTTACTCGGTATAGCAGTATGGAACGTATATACAAATGGAATTACAAAGTATATGGAGAAGTTAACATTTTTCAATATACAAAGCGGAAAAGAAGCGGAGTTTAGTAATAATGATGACAAGGTTATCTTATCAAATGTACCTTTAATTCAGCAATTACCAGAGCTAGATAGAGGATGCGAAGTAACGAGCTTAGCGATGTTATTACAATATGCAGGTGTTTCAGTAGATAAGATGCAATTGGCAAGTGAAATCAAAAAGGTTAATTTTTTAGATGAGGGTGTAAGAGGGAATCCGAATGAAGGATTTGTAGGAAATATTTATACTTTTTCTGAATCTGGATATGGTGTATATCATGAACCACTTTTTCAATTAGCAAAAAAATATTTACCTAATAAAGCTGTAGACTTAACAGGGAAGAGTATAGAAGAAATGTATAAGAGTGTAAAATCAGGACAACCGGTAGTTATGATTACGAATGCAACATTTGCACCATTAGATGAGGATGAATTTACTACATGGGAAACAAATAGCGGAGATGTTTCTATTACGTATAATGAGCATTGTGTTGTGCTTGTTGGATATGATAAGGAATTTGTATATATTCGAGATCCTCTCAGTGAAAGTTTGGATGTAAAAGTACCGAGAGATCGTTTTGAAGAGGCATGGATGCAAATGGGGAGTCAGGCGATTAGTTATGTGAAAAGCAATTAGTAAGGAAGGGGATGTAAGGAATTATAAGAGGATTTTGTGAGGGTGTATTTTGTTAAGAAATAAGAGAACTTCAGCTTATTATATAAGCTGAAGTTCTCTTATTTTTTATGATTAAAACTTTAGAAGTAGTGAATATGTAAAAATGCATAATTGACGAAAAAATTACATGTTATCATTATATATTGTTTTATATATGTTGATTGTATAAAATTACACAAGTATTCACATTACATAAAGGAGGCTTATTATGCAAAAAATATTTAACTGGGTTAAATGTATGAGTATCAAGAAAAAATTAATCATTTCATTCTTTCTTATTTTAACTATACCAGGACTTATTATCGGTGGTGTTTCATATCAAACTGCCAAAACAAATTTTGAACAACAAATCACAGGTAAAGCAAAGGAAAACATTTCGATTTTAAATACTGTTATTTCTCAAAATATAGAAGAGAAATTTGTTGATGCAGCATACTTTGCAGACATCTTAACAGAGGATACATATCCAAACGGGCAAGAAGAAATAGTAAGAACGAAGTTAGCACAATATATAAAACTTCATCCAGAAGTAGAAGGCATTTATATTGGAACGCAGACGGGAAAGTTTATAAGAGAACCATTTATCCAAATGGCTGATGGGTATAATCCAACAGATAGATCTTGGTATAAAGAAGCGCATGAGAATAAAGGGAAAGTAATTGTTACTGCACCATATCAATCAGCATCTACCAAAAATATGGTAGTGACAATTGCTAAAGAAGTAAAAGATGGTAAAGGTGTTATAGGAATTAACTTAAATTTAGATAACATCTTAAAAATTTCCAAAATGATTAATATTGGTGAAAAAGGTTATGCAGTTATTTTAGATCAAAATAAGCAAATTGTTAGTCATCCATCCAGAAAACCAGGTGCAAAAGTTACTGATCCTTGGATTAAACCAATTTATGAAGATAAACAAGGAAATGTGTCTTATACAGAACAAGGTGATAAAAAAAATTTAATCTTTGCAACAAATGAGAAAACAGGATGGAAAGTAGTTGGAGTTATGTTCGACGAAGAAATTACCCAAGCTACGAATCCAGTATTTTATAAGACTTTTATTGTCATAGCTATCGCTATTGTATTTGGTAGTGTATTAATTTATTTCATTACAAAGTCTATTACAAGACCATTAAGAAGAATAGCTGACTCGGCACATAAAATTAGTAAGGGAGATTTGACAGAGAAAATTACAATCCATTCCAAGGATGACATAGGGAAATTAGGGGATTCCTTCAATGAAATGTCTGCCTCTTTACAAGATGTGATTACTCAAATTAGTTTTTCAGCAGAACATGTCGCTGCATCGGCTGAAGAGTTAACAGCGAGCGTACAGCAAGCGAATGATGCGACAGATCAAATTACAATTGCAATGGAACAAGTATCAGGTGGGGCTGAATCACAAAGTCAAGGTGTTGAAGAAGGTGCGGCTACATTACAACAAGTAAATACAGCAATTCAAGATGTAAATGGAAGCGCGGAATCAATTTCTATCTCCTCATTACATGCGAGAGAAAGAGCTGAAGAAGGGGAAGAATTGGTTGAACAAGCAGCAAAACAAATGCAGTCTATTTCTAAATCAGTATCCGAGTCAGATGCTATTATTAAACTTCTTGATGAGAAATCAAAACAGGTAGGAGCTATTTCTGAAGCAATTCAAAACATCGCTACTCAAACGAACTTATTAGCTTTAAATGCGGCTATTGAAGCAGCAAGAGCAGGTGAACAGGGCCGAGGGTTTGCTATTGTAGCAGATGAGGTTAGAAAATTAGCGGAGCAATCAGGAGAATCATCTGGAGAGATTGCAAATTTAATTGCAGAAATTAAGGCTGATATTGAACATACTGTTAAGGCGATGGATAATGTGAATGGGGAAGTTCAACAAGGCCTTGATGTTGTAACAAAGACGAAAGTAAGTTTTACGGAAATTTTAAGTTCTACTACACATATTGTTTCTCAAGTAAATCAAATGGTAGAAACAACGAAGAGAATTGCTGGAGATGCAAATGAAGTGACAAATGCTATTGATGAAATTGCAGCGGCTGCAGAAGAAAATACAGCTAGTATGCAAAGTGTTGCTGCTTCAACAGAGGAACAAATGAATTCAATGGAAGAAATTAGTTCAGCTTCGCAAAATTTAGCTGAGATGGCCGAAGAACTACAAGCGATGACTAGTAAATTTAAAGTATAATAACAGCAGATAAGTAAGGTGAAAATAATATCACCTTACTTATTTTTCTATTTAGCAATTAGGGGAGTCATTAACGGGATGAAGAAAAGAAAAAGACTATGGAATTTATGGAAAACGATTACATTGTTAGTTTGTACAGTTGTAATTTTTTCTTTACTTGTGACAGATATATTAATTAGTCATAATGTAGAACGGACGACGGAGGATAGCCAAGCAGAGAAAGCAAAAACAATTGCACACATTGTGGCGAATGATTCGATTGTAATCGATGGTTTGACTGGGAAAGCAGATACTTCTGCAATCCAAACGTATACAAATAGAATATTAAAAAACACAGGTGTTCAATTTATTGTAGTTATGGACATGAATGGAATAAGAAAATCACATCCAAATCCTCAAAAAATAGGTCATCATTTTATTGGGGGAGATGAAGGGCCTGCATTGAAAGGAAAGGAACATGTATCGCTGGCAGAAGGAACTTTAGGTATTTCAATGCGAGTGTTTGTACCTGTATTTTCTGAAACAGGTGAACAACTTGGAGCGGTGGCCGTTGGTATTTCAGCAGATAATGTAAAAGAGAGAGTTAAGGAAAGTAGACATATCATTTATATTGGAGTTGGAGTTGGAGTACTAGTCGGAATTATAGGAGCAATATTACTAGCTAGACATATAAAGAAAAGTTTATTTGGTCTTGAACCTCACAGGATAGCAAAAATTCTTGAAGAAAGAAATACGATGCTACAATCTGTAAAGGAAGGTATTATTGCTGTAGATAAAGAGGCCAATGTAACTTTAATAAATAATGAGGCAAAACGATTGTTTAAGAAAAGTGGTCTTGAAGAAGATTTTATTGGTAAAGATGTTGAGTTGTATATGCCTAATTCACGTATAAAAGAAGTATTACAAACGGGAGAGGTACAATTAAACGAAGAACAAAATATTTATGGAATTACGATTGTGACGAATCGTGTTCCTTTATATGTAAAAGGAGAAATAGTTGGTGCGATTGCAACATTTCGTGATAAAACAGAGATTAGAAAATTAGCAGAAGAATTAACTGGTATTAGACTATATGCGGAAGCATTACGGGCACAATCGCATGAATTTATGAATAAAATGCATGTCGTATTAGGGCTTACACACATGAAGCAGTATGAAGAATTGCAGAAGTATATAAGCGGTATGGTATCAGAGCATCAATATGAAATTGGTGGGGTTATGGAAAGAGTAAAAAGTCCAGTATTTGCTGGTTTTTTACTTGGGAAACTTAGCTATGCTAGAGAGAAAAATATAAAATTAATCATAAGTGAAGACTCTTACATGCCGGAAATAGATGATGAAAGTATTATTCATGAACTAATTACGATTGTCGGAAATTTAATTGATAATGCATTAGAGGCAGTGACGAATTGTGAAAAGAAGCAAGTTGAACTTGAGATACAATATGGTGATACATTAATCATTACAGTACAAGATACGGGGAAAGGTATACCAGAAGAAGAAATAGGGGCATTATTTACGAAAGGTTATTCCACAAAGGGAGATAACCGTGGTTATGGTTTGTATCTTGTAAAAGAAAGTATACAGCGAATAAATGGGGAAATTCATATGCATTCATTAGTAGGAAAGGGAACAACGATAACAATTGAAATACCTAAAGGTAGGGATGAGAGACAAATATGATTAAAGTTTTAATTGTAGAAGATGACCCGATGGTAGCAATGTTAAATACGCATTATTTAGAGCAAGTAGGAGGGTTTGAACTTGTTCAAGCAGTTAACTCCGTAAAATCAGCGATAGAAGTATTAGAGAAATCACGAGTAGATTTAGTATTACTTGATATTTTTATGCCTGAAGAGACTGGATTTGAGCTTTTAATGTATATTCGGAACCAAGAAAAAGAAATCGATATTATAATGATTTCAGCTGTACATGATATGGGGAGTATTAAAAAAGCATTACAATATGGCGTAGTAGATTATTTAATTAAACCATTTACATTTGAACGATTTAAAAAGGCATTAACTATATATCGAGAAAAACTTACTTTCATGAAAGAACAACAAAAAATTAGTCAATCCGAATTAGATTCGTTAATTTTGCAAAAAGAAAAAAAAGAGCCTACTGTTACTAAAGAGCTTCCGAAAGGATTAACGAAGCAAACGATGCAATTAATTTGGCAGAAGATCGAGTCGTTGAATGGACGAGCATTTACAACAGACGAAATGGCACAATTAGTAGGAGTTTCAAGAGTTTCTATTCGAAAGTATGTAATGTTTTTGACTGAAATTGGAGTATTAGAAAACGAAATGGTGTATCAACATGTGGGAAGACCAGTGAGTAAATTAAGATGTATTGACCAAAAAAAAATAGAGTTTTACGTATAAGCGACTTATTATAAGTCGCTTATACTTTTTTTAATTACAAAATCAATTACAAAACTTACAAAAACTATTTTTACTATTGAAAGCGTTTTAATATTGTTATTAAGAAAACAAGGGGGTGCCATATGGGAATTCAAAAGAATGTGGAAGCGGTATCATTTTCTGAAGGAAATGAAGTACAAAGAGAATCGTTCGCTTCTAAAATTATGAATGTAAAAATCGGTGTTATACCTTTACCGTTATATGTAGTATTGGCTGCTATTATTTATGGGGCATCTGTATATAATAAATTGCCAGCAGATATGATTGGTGGATTTGCAGTTATTATGATCATGGGTATTTTCTTAGGCGACATTGGGATGAGAATTCCAATTTTTAAAAATATCGGTGGTCCAGCAATACTTTCGTTATTTATTCCATCATTACTTGTATTCTTTAACTGGATGAATCCAGCTTCAATGGAAGCTGCAACTATGTTAATGAAAAAATCGAACTTTTTATATTTATATATTTCTTGTTTAGTAGTCGGAAGTATTTTAGGAATGAACCGTAAAGTGTTAGTACAAGGTTTCGTTCGTATGTTTATTCCCTTAGTAGTAGGGACGTTAGCTTCTGTAGCAGTAGGATTATTGGTCGGTTCACTATTTGGATTTGAAATGAAGCAAACTTTCTTCTTTATCATCGTACCCATTGTGAGTGGTGGTATCGGAGAAGGGATTTTACCATTGTCATTAGCTTATAGTGATATTTTAAATGAATCATCAGCAACGTTTGTATCGCAGCTTATTCCAGCGGCTATTATTGGAAATATGTTCGCAATCGTGAGTGCAGGGTATATGAAGCGTTTAGGTGAGAAGAAGCCGGAACTTAGTGGTAACGGTGTATTAGTGAAAACAGATAATCAAGCAGAGTTATTAAAAGAACAAAATACAGAGAAGCCAATTGACTTCTCATTAATGGGAGCAGGTTTATTAATTGCGTGTACGTTTTTCATCTTTGGAGGATTTGCTTCTAAGTTCATCGGTATTCCTGGAGCAATCATTATGATTTTTTCAGCAGCACTTGTGAAATATTTTAAATTAATGCCAGCAAAAATGGAGCAAGGAGCATTCCATTTATATAAATTTATTTCGAAGAATTTAACTTGGCCGTTAATGGTCGGATTAGGGTTGCTATATATTCCGCTAAAAGACGTAGCAGCAGTTCTTTCAGTAGGATATGTTGTTGTGTGCGCATCAGTTGTTCTTACAATGGTAGCATCAGGTTTTCTTGTAGGGAAAGTGATGAAAATGTATCCAGTTGAATCAGCAATTGTAACGGGATGTCATAGTGGTTTAGGTGGAACTGGAGATGTTGCTATTTTATCAGCTTCAAATCGTATGGAATTAATGCCGTTTGCGCAAATTTCAACACGTTTAGGCGGGGCAGCAATGGTTGTAACAGCGACAATTTTATTAAAAATGTTTTCATGATCAAACAAGCTAGCTATATTCATATAGCTAGCTTGTCAAATTAAGGGGAGATTATAAGTATGTTAGAGAATCAAATTAATGAAAGATCATTGTTATTGCATAAAGAATTAGTAGGGAAAATTGAAATTACAAGTAAAGTAGAAGTAAATTCAGCGGATGATTTAAGCCTGACATATACACCAGGTGTAGCGGAGTCTTGCAAAGCAATTGCGGCGGATGAAGAAAAAGTGTATGACTATACAGCACGCGGTAATATGGTGGCAGTTGTCTCAGATGGAACAGCGGTACTTGGTTTAGGGAATATTGGACCGAAAGCAGCTATGCCTGTTATGGAAGGGAAGAGTATTTTATTTAAGAAATTTGCGAATGTAGATGCTTTCCCGTTATGTTTAGGTACGACTGATGTGGATGAAATCGTTACCCTTGTGAAAAATTTAGAGCCTACGTTTGCAGGAATTAACTTAGAAGATATTGCGGCACCACGTTGTTTTGAAATTGAAAAGCGATTAAAAGCAGAAATAAATATTCCTGTATTCCATGATGATCAACATGGAACCGCTATTGTCGTCTTGGCAGCTGTTATTAATGCATTAAAAGTTGTTAGCAAACAAATGGATAATGTAAAAATTGTTATTAACGGTGCGGGTTCGGCAGGAATTGCAATTGGAAAATTATTATTAAAGGCTGGTGCAAAACACATTACGTTAGTTAGCTTAGAAGGTATTGTTTGTGAAGGTGAATCATGGATGAACGAAGCACAAATTGAAGTTTCTAAAAAGACAAATCGAGAATATGTGCGTGGAACGTTAAAAGAAGCGATTCATCAAGCTGATATTTTTATTGGTGTATCTGCTCCTAACGTATTAACGAAAGAACTTGTACAAACGATGAATGAGAAAGCAATTGTGTTTGCTATGGCGAATCCAATTCCAGAAATCTTCCCAGAGGATGCATTAGAGGCTGGGGCAGCTGTAGTAGGAACCGGGCGCTCGGATTATGCGAATCAAGTAAATAATGTATTGGCGTTCCCAGGGATATTCCGTGGTGCGTTAGATGTGCGCGCGACGGATATTACAGAAGAGATGAAATTAGCGGCAGCATATGGGATCGCTAACATCATTACGGACGAAGAACGTAATACGAATTATGTAATCCCGAATCCGTTAGATAAAAGAGTTGTTCCAAGTGTTGCGGAAGCAGTAGCTAAGGCAGCTATTGATTCAGGCGTGGCGCAAATTACGACAATACCAAGTTATTAATAGCAAAAAGCAGTGCCTAAAAAGGCACTGCTTTTTTGAGATAAGAAATCAAAATAATGAAGAAGTGTAGAATTATTTATGTTTCTTCACTATTTATTTAATTCCATTGCAACTTGTTTACCATTTACTAAAACCTCAGTTACTGCTACGATCACTTCTATCACTTTTTTCATCTCTCATCTCTCCTCGTTTCATTTCTTACTTTAAGTATAAGAGAAGAGAGATACTTCAACTATCGAAGTACATGACGTAGAAATTACATTGTTGTAAGAAAGTGCTTTATTTTTGTCACTTTACTTAGCGGTGATTACAAATTGCTCATAATATTTTTCATTTACATATATGTTTAATACCCATAATCCAGATGAAGGTAGTGACATAGTGAGTGGGAGTTCGGTTGTAGTAGAATCAATTGTATTTGAAGTAGTCCAAGTTGGTTTAGAATCTTCTTGTTGAAAGAGTACGGGTGTTGGGGTTACTGATCCTTGTTTTAGTGCAACAATAGATAGTTTTCCAGTTGGCATTTCAGGATCTAAAAAGTACCACATCATTTCATTGTGTTCATTTGCGATAATAGGTTTATCAGCCATTGCGACTTTTTCTTCGATGCCTTTTAAAGGTATTTTTTCTTGTATGAAGGAGGGTGTTTCTTCCCAATTTACATCTTTTAAAACGCTAAGATGAAAGAAGGAAGGTGCATTAACTTGAGTGGATGACGTTGCGATAGCTTCTTTTTTAGGTGCTTCTGAATCAGGCTGTGCTTGTGTGCATCCAGCGATGAGAAAGGAGAAAAGTAGCATAGTTCCAATTTTTTTCATGGTGTCACACTCCTAATTTTTATTGTTAGTGTAATTGTATTTGCTAGAAAGCGGGACAATTCCTTTAAAACGTCAAAAGAGGTCGTAAGTTTTGTACGACCTCTTTTGACATTTTTTATATTTGCTCAGTTGTAAAGGTTGGTTCTCGTTCTTTTTGCGGCATCGTTAAGAAAATAACAGAAAGAACGATACATACGCCGCCTAGTAATTGATATGCTCCAAAGGATTCATTTAGCCAAGCGATTGAAACAATGGCAGCTACAAGTGGTTCAATGCTAGATAAAATGCTTGTTTCTGTTGCTGCTAAATATTTCAGACTACCGATATAAAGAAGGAAAGAAAGGGTGCCACTTATGATGATAAGAATAAGCATAGAAAAAGTTTTTGGTGTAAAAGTTTGTGAAAGCTGATTCCATTCAAACGAGCGATTACAAATAAGCAGGGCAATGCCGCCGATTAACATCCCCCAGCCAATTACTACAGTTGTTCCGCATTCTTTAATAAGAGAAGCTGGATGAAGGGTATAAAATGCAAAGCCAATTGCTGTTAATAGACCAAAAATAATGGCTTCTTTTGATAAAACAATATTTTCAATTGAACCGTTTGTAATAATAAAGTACGTCCCTGTTAGTGCTGTTATAATTGCGAGTAGTTGCAGAGAAGCAGGGAATTTTCGTTGTTCAAATGCGATATAAATGGCAATAAGAACAGGACCTAGAAATTGAAACAATGTCGCTGTAACAGCATTACTAATATGAACGGTTTCGATAAAGGCATATTGGGCACCGAGCATGCCGAGAATAGAGAAAATAATAAGTTGTATAGAATGTCTAGGATGTTTCCAAATTTGAAATATGTTTTGTTTTTTTATAAGTAAGAAAGATAAAATAAATATTCCCGCAAGCAACAAGCGTATCGTCAAAAAATCAATTGATGATACGTTAGTATGTTGAAATAGCCACTGAATCATTGGGCCAGATAATCCCCATAAGGTAGCTCCTGTAATAATCATAATGAGTCCAATCCGTCTATTGTTGTTCATGATCATGCATCTCCTCTCGAGTATTTGATTTTTTATGTGTGACATGATAAAAGGAATTATATATAACTTCTGGTACTGTAAAAAGTATCAGATATTAGTTTTATTAAGGGGTCAGATATTGTGTTAGAATTAACGCCTAATTTAAATACGAAAAGTAAAAAGGCATTGTACGTGCAATTGTATGAGTATATAAAAAAAGAAATTAAAGATGGAACAATTCCGGCTTTTACAAAATTACCTGCAAAAAGAAAGCTCGCGAGCTATTTACAAGTGAGTAAGAATACAGTAGAAGCGGCTTACGAGCAATTACTTGCTGAAGGTTATATAGAGTCGGCATCGAGAAAAGGTTATTTTGTATGTAAAGTTGAACAAATGATTTATGTAGAAGGAAGCGAAGTGAAAGTAGAAGAAGTGCCGTTTCGGGAGGAGAACTATACATTTGATTTCACCCAAACAGGGGTTGATACGAATACGTTTCCATTCACTATGTACCGCAAGCTTATAAATGATGTATGGCAGCCACATAATAATGAGTTGCTTTTTCTTGGACACCCTCAAGGAGAATTGAGCTTAAGGGAGGAAATTGCGAGCTATTTGTATGAATCTAGAGGTGTGCGTTGTTCAGCTAGTCAAATTGTATTAGGAGCGGGAACGCAAATATTAGTGAAGCTACTTTTTCAATTGTTGAATGGAAGTAAGTATGCAGTTGAAAACCCAGGTTATCATAGGAAAATGGTCGTTTTTGAACAGGGAGAAAAGAAGGTTCAAATGTTGTCTTTAGATAGGGACGGAATTTGTATGGCAGATTTAGAAAATAGCGATGCAAATGTTGTATTTGTAACTCCCTCTCATCAATTCCCATATGGAATGATTATGCCTATTACGAGAAGGACGCAGCTTTTACAATGGGCGAAGAAAGAAGAAGATAGATATATTATTGAAGATGATTACGATAGTGAATTTCGCTATTCAGGAAAGCCAATCCCCGCACTACAAGGACTAGATACAGATGGGAAAGTTATTTATATGGGGACGCTATCAAAAGCTTTGTTGCCCTCATTACGGATGAGCTATATAGTATTACCGAAGAATTTAATTAACAAGTATCAAAAGGAATACTTGTTTTATACACAAAGTGTTTCGAGAATGGATCAAGAAGTGATAAGAAGGTTTTTAAATGAAGGCTATTGGGAAAAACATATTCATAAAATGCGTGTCGTCTACCGGAAAAAGAGAGATCGACTTGTTTTTGAAATAGAGAAGTATTTCTCTAATCGTGTTGAAGTAATAGGAGAAGATTCGGGATTACACATTTTATTACAAGTGCATAATGGAATGCGAGAAGAAGAACTCATTAAAGAAGCGGCAAAATATAGTATTAAGCTATATCCTGTTTCTACGTACTATAAAGACGGTACTGCACCTGAAAATGTAGTTTTACTTGGGTTTGCAATTTTATCAGAAGAAGAAATTGCGAAAGCGATTCAATTATTACATACGGCATGGTATACAAGAAAGTAAAAAACATCCTCCAAGTATGAGGATGTTTTTTACTATTTATTTTCATCTAAGAATAAGACCATATGCTCTTCGTCCCAATATTGTCCGTTATATTTTAACGAACGTTCTTGTACACCAAATGTTTTAAATCCTAATGATTCATAAAGTTTTTTTGCTCCATCGTTGCCAACAACAACATCAAGCATAACTTGTTCTACTTCTAAAGATTTAGCAAGTTCAAGACATTCTTTAATAAGTGCTTTTCCTGCTCCAAGTCCGCGTGCTTTTGGAGACACATATACAGAACCGATTTTAGCTTTATGTTCTTGTTTTACATATGGTTTCGTTTCCAGTGTTGCAACCCCGATTAATTGTCCATCTTTAAATGCACCTAGCGTATAGTTTTCATCTTGTGCTAATTTTTGTGCTTTATATTCAATTGCACACTCTTTATTAATAATATCTTCATAAGAAGAGCTGAAAGCTTCAGGGTTTTGCTTTAATCCTTCTACACGAAGTTCTAAGTAAATTTCCGCTTCGTCTTTTGTTAATACATGGATATCCAATTATATCACCCTCCAAATCTTTGCAAATGTACCTTTATTTTATATTGAAATAAGAATAATTTCAAAAGCTTAGCTTATATGAGCTGATTTTATGAACAAAATAACACCAGTAGTGTTTACTACTACTGGTGTTTTCACACGCATCTTATTCAAAAGGTAGCTCAATTATAAAGTTTGTTCCTACTCCTAATTGGCTTGTTACTAGAATGGAACCGTTATGCAATTCTACAATTTCTTTTGCAACAGCTAGCCCGATACCCTTGCCTCCAGTAGCTCTCGTTCTGGATTTATCAACACGATAAAAACGATCAAAAATATGTGAGATATCTTCTTCAGGAATACCTTCTCCTTCATCATCTACACTTATTGTAAATGAATCTGTTTCTGTGAGTACACGTATCGTAATAGTTGTGTTTTCAGGCGAATGTTGATAAGCATTGTGTAATAAATTTAACATAACTTGTTCCATACGTCTTTCGTCTATGCAAACTTCTAAATCATCTTTGCAATATACATGGAGTTGCATTTGTTTATTTGTTAATGTTGTTTTTGTTTTTTCAACCATTCGTTCTAAAAATGGTTTAAGGATTACTTTTTGTTTTTTGATAACAAACTGGTGTTGTTCTAATTGCACCAACATAAATAAATCTTGGACGAGATCGGTTACACTATCTGTTTCATCCTCAATGATTTGTAAGTATTCTTCACGCTCTTCTTTCGTTAAAGAGTCTCTCTTTGCTACCTTCGCATAACCTTTCATATAGGTCAATGGCGTTAATAGTTCATGGGCGACACTAGCGAGAAATTCATTGCGTTCTTTTTTCATATAAGTCAGTTCACTGGATAAATCTTCAATCGTTTTTGCTAAGCTTCCAAGTTCATCATTGCGTTTAATCCCTAATTGAATTGGCTTATTTAATTTTGACATTTTTTCTGTCGCTCTCTTCATTTTTATAAGCGGTTCTGTAATAACACGAGAAAAAACAAAGACAGAAATAGTCGTTAAAATAATTGTCACGACACTAATGATAAGAAATTGGTTCATGAGTTTAAGTAACATATTTTCTAAAAAAGATGTTTTTAATAACATATATAACTTTCCTTGAAACTCTTCTGTGTTAAGTGGGCTTACCGTTGTGATGAATTTTGATTTTTTCCAGTTCTTTTCGACGATCAATCCGCCTTTTGGAATAGGTTCTGTTTTACAAGTAAGTTGTTTTTGCATTGCCTTTGTTACGGGTTCTGAATTGGAAATGATTTTGCCATTATTGTCAGTTATAATGATAGCTATATCAGAGTTAGCGATTGATTCTGATTCTACTAAGTGTTCAGCTTCATCCGCGATATCGAACTCTGAATACATAGGACGGTTAGGATTTTTATTGTATTCAGCGCGTTCGACGTGTTTCTTTTCTTTAGCAATTGCACTCCACTTTGTGCGGTTTGTAATTTTGTTACTATAGCGATTACCTTTTTCTAAAAGAGCAAGTGTTTCTTCCTCAATCCGCATTGTTGAAATACTTTTGTAAAAAGATACGAAAGCAATGGTTTCAATACATAAAGCTAATATTAAAAAGTATGTCCCAATTTTAAGTGAAAGTTTACTCATTTTCTCACCATACCTTATTTCATATAAAGGGTCAGTGGTATACTATTGTCCACTGACCGAAGTAATTATTCACTTTTCCATTTATATCCGACTTTATAGACTGTTTCTAAGTAATTTTCAACTGGAAATCCTTTTTTGCGTAATTTATCACGGATATTGCGAATATGTGAATCGATTGTTCTATATTCAATGTCTGTTTCATAACCCCAAATTTTTTCGATTAAATCATCTCGGCTATAAGCACGGTTTGTATTTAGTAAAAATAGTCCAAGTAACGAAAACTCGATAGGTGTTAGTGAGATTTTTTCGTCATATACTGTGACAGTATGTTTCGTTTTATCCCACTCGATACCATTGAAGCTAACAAATCCATCTTTCTTTGTACGGCGTAATATAGCCTCAATTCGTGCAACCAATACATGCTCATCAAATGGTTTTGTAATATAGTCATCCGCGCCCATAGTGAGGCCTTTCACCATATCGTAATTTTGATTACGAGCTGTTAGCATAATAATTGGAACGTTGGAAATTTGACGGATTTGATAGCAAGTATCCCATCCATCCATATTCGGCATCATCACATCTAACAAAATAATATCGAAGTCTTTTTGTTCTATTAACTTTAGTGCTTCAAGGCCAGAAGTAGCTTTCATACAAAAATAGCCACGAGGACTTAAGAACAGATCTAATAATCGTAACATGCGTTCTTCATCGTCTACTAATAAAATTTTAACCATAATCTTGTGCACCCCAAACTGTTCATTCTACTTGTATAGTTTACATGAAAATAATAAAAAACTCTTTTTATGTGATTGAGTGGAAGAGTGATTTTTTCACTCAAAGCAATTGACATAAAAAATGCACTAGTTTTGCACAACTATTTTTTATAATAGAAAACGTAGCGACACAAAATACCCTATGTTGCGACATAACGTCATGTCATTTTATTTATAAAATGACAATTCCATTCTATTGTGTATGTGAGATAGAGAGGGTTTTCGTATTCACCTCGCATCGGATAAGAAAAATTTCCTATCTCACACTTTTTTTAAAAGGAGATCATACACATGAATCCAAAAGAAGAAATTTCAAAAAAAGAAAAGCAAGATCGTAATACGGTTGTCATGTGCATTGCCGTATCTATGGTTATTATTATAAGTTGTGTAAATAAAATTTTGGGGATTTTATAATATAGTAAAAGCTTATTGCTTCTTAAGAAGCAATAAGCTTTTTTCGTTGTTAGGGGGAGTGTTCATATAATAAACCAAGGTAAAATTGCTAACCCAGAAGTTACAATTGCTGTAGTAAATATTAAAAGCATAGCTCGTTTGTTTTGTTTCATGTCACATTCTCCTTTATATATCAATTGAATGCTATACGTTCATTTCATGATTGGTGCCTTACTTTATACTTTTAGTATAATGAATGGAAAGGTTTGGTACGATCGATAAAGGTGACATGAAGATTACATTGTTGTAATGAAAAAAGCACCTTCTTTAATAAGAAGATGCTTTAAAAAAACTATATTGAAGTATTAATCATTTAAGAACAGAACCATATGTTCCTCGTCCCAATATTGACCGTTATGTTTTAATGAACGCTCTTGTACGCCGTAAGTTTGGAAACCTAATGATTCATATAATTTTTTGGCACCAGCGTTACCAACTACAACATCGAGCATAAGTTGTTCTACATGTAATTTATCGGCGTTTTCAATAATGGCTTTAATTAGAGCTCGTCCTGCTCCAAGGCCACGCGCTTTTGGGGAAACAAAAACGGAACCGATTTTTGCTTTATGTTCTTGTTTAATGAAAGGCTTTGTTTCTAAAGTAGCAATGCCAATTAAATCGTTATCTTTGAAGACCCCTAGAGTATACTTATCCGGATTGCTTAATCGTTTTGCCATAGCAGCTACAGGATCCTCATGTTTCAGAACATCTTCATAAGAAGAGCTAAAAGCTTCCGGGTTTTTCGTTAAACCTTCCATACAAACTTTTAAATATATTTCTGCGTCCTCTGTCGTTAATAAGCGAATTTCCATAGTTGTAACCTCCTTGGTCGATTTCAAATAAAATACATCCATTATTTTTATAAGATTGTGTATGCGTTTTGTTAGCAGTCTCTTTTAATTTGTAAAAGAATGAAAAGATATATGCTACAATGTTTTGTTTTTAATATGTAATGAAATTATATATTAACTTTATTAACTATTCAAGCTTTTAATATATTACATTTTTATAACTAAAATAACTCCTCGGTTGAGGAGTTATTTTAGTTATTCGATTGATAACCATCAATTCGCTTTGGATGGGTGTAAATATTACAAGATTCATTTCTAATAAATCCTACGACTGTAATGCCTAAATCGTGAGCGAGTTGCAATGCTAATTTTGTTGGAGCGGATTTAGATAGAACAATTTCACATCCGATTTTTGAAACTTTGAGTAGAATTTCGGATGAAATGCGCCCGCTAAATGCAATGATTTTTCCTTTAACGGATATATCGTTGCGCAAACAATGGCCATATATTTTATCTAATGCATTATGTCTCCCGATATCCATTCTTGATAGGAGAATATTGTTTCGATCACATAGAGCGGTATTGTGAACACCGCCGGTTTGGCGGAATGTAGTGGAAGATTGTTGTAAAGTATTCATTAAGTAAAAACATTCTTCAGGAGTAATTTTCACGTGTATATCATGTAAATCTTTTGCTTTTGCTGCATCGTTAACGAAAATAAAACCTTGTCTACCTTTTCCGCAGCAAGAAGTGATGTATCGCTTATTATATAAAGTTTGATAGAGCGGATTTACTTTTGATGATTTTACATGGACAATTCCGTTATCTTTTTGCACCCATAGTTCTTCCACATCTTTATAAGAAGAAATAATCCCCTCAGAAATTAAAAAACCAATAACCATATCTTCAATATAGGTTGGTGTGCATACGACTGTTACATATTCTTCACCATTCAATTTAATAGTAATAGGAGATTCTGTAACAATCTCATCAAGCTGTTTTGAAAATGTACCAGATTGATAGCGTACAATTGTATAAGTTTCTTGCGTAGGCTCCATATTAAATTCCCCTTTTTTATGTATTTCTCTCCCATATTTATCATAAAACAATGGAAAAAATAAAAACACCTATTAGGAAGAAGATCACAGATTATTTTGGTTATTATTGTATATGTACGATATAATAGAACTGTAGAATAGTGATATTTTCAAGCTTTCGTAGTTATACCTTATAACATCTAGAATCGACTTCATAAGAAAAGTATTCGGGCAGAGCGTTTCAAAAATATGTACAGTAATGCGGTTTTGAAAACGGATTCATAATTGTGTTGTACAGTTGGTTGTAAGGAGAGGGGAAACTATGGCAGAACAGACAGTCCGTGTAACCGTGGATGGTAAAGAATTTTCCACATCGGGTGAAAAGACGATACTACAATTATTTAACGAGAGTAATTTGGAACATCCTCAAATTTGTCATGTACCAGAAGTAGATCCAATTCAAACTTGTGATACGTGTATTGTAGAAGTAAATGGGAAGTTATTGCGTGCTTGTTCAACGAAATTAGAGAACGGTATGCATATCGAAAGACAGTCCCAGCGTGCAAAAGAGGCACAGACTGAGGCGATGGATCGTATATTAGAGAATCATTTATTGTATTGTACCGTTTGTGATAACAATAATGGTAACTGTAAAGTCCATAACACCGTACATATGATGGGAATTGAAGGACAGAAATATCCGTATGAGCCGAAAGTAAGTGCTTGTGAAGTAGATATGTCACATCCGTTTTATCGGTATGATCCAAATCAATGTATTGCTTGTGGACAGTGTGTAGAAGTATGTCAAAACTTACAGGTTAATGAAACTATATCGATAGACTGGAACTTAGATCGTCCACGTGTTATATGGGATCATGGTGTAAGCATAAATGACTCATCTTGTGTAAGTTGTGGACAGTGTGTAACAGTATGTCCGTGTAATGCGTTAATGGAAAAATCAATGTTAGGTGAGGCTGGGTTTATGACAGGATTAAAACCAGATGTGTTAGATCCGATGATTGATTTTGTAAAGGATGTTGAGCCGGGATATAGTAGTATTTTAGCGGTTTCAGAAGTAGAGGCTGCGATGCGTAAGACGAAAGTGAATAAAACAAAAACAGTTTGTACATTTTGTGGTGTCGGTTGTTCCTTCGAAGTATGGACGAAAGATCGCCATATATTAAAAGTTCAACCTGTTTCAGATGCACCGGTTAATGGGATTTCCACATGTGTAAAAGGTAAATTTGGATGGGACTTCGTAAATAGTGAAGATCGAATTACGAAGCCATTAATTCGTCAAGGAGATATGTTTGTTGAAGCTTCATGGGAAGAAGCGTTAGAGGTTGTTGCTTCTAACATGCAGCATATTAAATCTGAATACGGTAGCGATGCATTTGGGTTCATCTCTTCTTCGAAAGTAACAAATGAAGAGAATTACCTTATGCAAAAACTAGCTCGACAAATATATGGAACGAATAATGTGGACAACTGTTCTCGTTATTGTCAATCTCCAGCGACAGACGGTTTATTTAAAACTGTCGGTATGGGCGGGGATGCTGGAACAGTGAAAGATATAGCGGAAGCAGGCCTTGTTATTATCGTTGGTGCGAATCCAACAGAAGGACATCCTGTACTTGCTACGAGAGTAAAACGTGCTCATAAATTACACGAGCAAAAACTAATCGTAGCAGACCTTCGTAAACATGAAATGGCAGAGCGTGCGGATTTATTTATTCATCCGCGCCAAGGTACGGATTACGTATGGCTTGCTGGTATTACGAAATATATTATTGATCAAGATTGGCACGATAAAAAGTTTTTAGCTGAAAATGTGAAGAACTTTGATGAATATAGCAAAATGTTAGAAAAGTATACGCTCGATTATACAGAAGAAATTACGGGGATTTCAAAAGGAAATCTGAAAGAAATGGCTCGTATGGTATATGAAGCAGATGGAACTTGTATACTTTGGGGAATGGGTGTAACGCAAAATACAGGAGGAAGTACAACATCCGCTGCAATTTCAAATTTACTGCTTGTTACGGGGAACTATCGTCGTCCTGGTGCAGGTGCATATCCATTACGAGGGCATAATAACGTACAAGGTGCTTGTGATATGGCAACATTACCAAACTGGCTTCCAGGTTATCAAGCAGTATCAGATGATACGCTTCGTGCGAAGTTTGAAAAAGCATATGGTACAACTATTCCGAAAGCACCAGGATTAAATAATATTGCAATGTTACTTGCGGCGGAAGAAGGAAAACTACGTGGTATGTATGTCATGGGTGAGGAAATGGCTTTAGTTGATTCAAATGCGAACCATGTGCAACATATTTTATCGAATTTAGACTTCCTCGTTGTTCAAGATATGTTCCTATCAAAAACAGCTCGTTTTGCTGATGTTATTTTACCAGCGGCACCAAGCTTAGAAAAAGAAGGAACGTTTACGAATACAGAGCGCCGTATTCAAAGATTATATGAAGTATTGAAACCGCTTGGTGATTCTAAACCAGACTGGTGGATTTTACAAAAAGTTGCACGTGCACTAGGCGGGGATTGGAATTATGAAAGTCCAAGTGAAATTATGGACGAAATCGCATCACTTGCACCGTTATACTCTCAAGCAACGTACGACCGTCTAGAAGGATGGAATAGTTTATGTTGGGGCAGTCATGATGGTAGCGATACACCGCTATTATATGTAGACGGATTTAACTTCCCAGATAAACTTGCTCGTTTATCCTTAGATGAATGGGTGCCACCTGTTGTAGCGCCAGATGAGTATGATTTACTTTTAAATAATGGTCGTATGCTAGAACATTTCCATGAAGGGAACATGACGAATAAGTCGGCTGGTATTTTATCTAAAGTATCTGAAGTATTCGTTGAAATTTCACCTGAACTCGCTATAGAACGCAATGTGAAAGATGGTGGTCTTGTGGAATTAGCATCACCATTTGGGAAAATTAAAGTACAGGCGCTTATTACAGATCGTGTAACGGGGAAAGAGCTATATTTACCGATGCATGCAACGATAAATGAAGAAGCGATTAATATTTTAACTGGGACAGCAACAGACCTTTATACATGTACACCAGCATATAAACAAACGATGGTGAAAATGCGTGTATTACGTGAAAAAGGAAATCGTCCGTTACCATCTTCAAACCCGCGAGATAAAAAGCGTAATCCGCAAAATGGTGTTGAAATCGAGCAAAAGTGGCAAAGAAAACAATACGTATCACTTGTGGACTAGGGGGCGGAGATAGTGGCGAAAGAAATTACGTTAATTAAAAAGAAAGTTGTAACAGAGGAAGAACAGAAACAGCAAGTAGCAGATGAACTTCTAAATGAGCTATCTAATAATCGTGAAGCAGTAGAGGAAACGATGCAGCTTTTAGCGCAGTTGCAGAAGGCTGGGATATTAGATGCGGCGATTAGTTTACTTGCTGCGAAGGAAGATGTTTCAAAAATTGCTGTGGAGCAATTAAATCGTGAACCAGTTAAAAATGCACTCAACAATATGATGGGAGCGGGAGAAGCGCTATCCGCAGTTGACCCAGAAGTAACGAAGCAAATCACATCGAGTTTAGTTACTGGATTGCAATTTGCAACAGATGAATTAAATAATGGTAAAAAAACAAAAGTGATGGATTTCTTTAAAGTGTTAAAAGATCCAGATATCAATAGAGCCATTACATTCGGTTTTAGCTTCTTGAAAGCATTTGGGCAAGGGCTAGAGAAAAAATAGAGTAAATGAAAAAAGTGATGGGAAGTAGCCATCACTTTTTTCATTGTATGTATAAGAGTGTTCATGTTAGGCGGAATATATTATTATTAAAAAGATGGATTAGAAATGGAAATATGGAATCCATCTCAAATATCGTTTTAGAATGTGGAGGAATATATGCAACACCGTAAAAGACTATCTATACCAGGAGTAATGAGACATTCCTTTCAAACTGTTAGATTTGCTTTTTGGAATGTGTTAACATTCCAACTTGCTTATAAATTGTTAGCAGCGATTGTGTTTATCCCACTTTTCGGTATTATTTTCAATAAGTTGTTGTACTTTGGTGGGTATGCAAATGCAACAAATGATGAGTTATTAGCATTTTTGAAAACACCATACGGGATTTTGGCGATTGTAATTTTATCTATATTGGCATTGTTTCTTATCTTTACAGAGTTTGCAGTACTTATTATCATTTCGTACTTCGCTCATAAAAGGCAAAAGGTGAGATTACGTCCAATTCTGTATAAAACAGTAACGTATTTACCTTCCCTGTTTACATATTGCTTACCTGGATTTGTTTTGTATGCAGTTGTACTATTACCGCTATTAAGTATGGGTTATAAATCTGCATTGATTCCTGAAATTCAAATTCCTAATTTTATTACAGGTGAACTATTTAAGACAACAATGGGGCAAGTTGGGTATTATACTTTCTTCGCTGTAGTTGCCTATTTAAATCTTCGTTGGATTTTTGTTTTACCTATTATTGTTTTAGAGGAAAAGCCGTTCCGCACGGCAGCACGAAAAAGCGCAAACTTAGTAAAAGAAAGCTTCTTTAAAGTATTGTTCTTTTTAGTAGGTTTTTTCATATCTGTAGGAATCGTCTTTCTTTTATGTGTAGGAATTTATTTACTTTGTCTGTGGGGAGTATATGAATTTACAAACCCAGAAGGGACATTTGCGTTGCTAGCAGAGTCAACTATTTCAGTCTTCTTAACAAGTACATTGTATCTATTTAGCTTTATTATGACGCCGTTTTACATTATGGCGTTAACAAGATTGTATTTACAAAAGGTTCCGGTTGAAGATGTTTTATTAGAAGAAGGATTAGATTATTCAAAAACGAAAGCAGATAAATGTTTCTTCCAAAAACATCGTTGGAAATTTATTGGTGTATATATTGTAGGAATTATTACTGCGGGGATGGTAGTTGCCTTCATTGTGACCTTTATTACAAACACATATAAAGAACCAATTATTATGGCTCATCGTGGTTATATTTCAAAAGGTGTAGAGAATACGAAAGAAGCTGTGCAGGGGGCTATTGATGCGAAAGCAGATTATGCTGAAATTGATGTACTGCAAACGAAAGACGGTGAACTAGCAGTTATACATGATTTGAAGCTGAAACGCCTTGCTAATGCTAATGTTCATGTGTCAGATTTAACGATGGACGAGTTAAGACAGCTTACCCTTAGTCAAGATGGGTTTTCAGGACAAATCAGTACACTTGATGAAATCATTAAGCTGGCAAAGGGGAAAATCAAGCTTAATATTGAAGTGAAGCTTCATGGTGGCGAAAAAGATTTCGTAAACAAAGTATTAAAAGTGATTAAAGATAATGAATTTGAGAAGCAATGTGTCATTCAAACGTTACATTACCCGCTTATTAAAGAGTTTAAGCGTGCAAATCCAGATATAAAAGTCGGATATATACTGTATGCAAGTAGAGCTAACTTAAAGAATGTGAAAGCTGATTTTTATGTAGCTGAAGAATATATGTTAAATAAGAAGTTAGTAAAAGAAGCAAGGAAGTTAAATAAGCCAATTTACGTATGGACAGTAAATGATATGGAAAGTTTAAAGGGATATTATAAGCTAAACGTAGATGGTATCATTACCGATTATCCTGAAGATGCACGTGAAACAATTAAGATGCTAAAAGAACAAGAAGCGGAAGAAAGTGATCTGTTTGATAAAATTAGTGAAACAACAGATGATTTATTTTCCAAGTTATTTATAAGTTACCCAGCTGCTGGCTAGATGCCAGCAGCTGTTTTTTTATGAAAAGAATATATCCCTAAAGTATTGTGTAAATTAATAATTGTATATGTATACGGCATTATTGGGGTTTTTTACATTGTTACATTATTGTCGAATAATAAATGATTGCTGCTTATTTTTAAGGAGTATAATGAAAATAGGGTGATAGATAATGGAATGTAACGAAGAGGCTAATAGAATCAATGTTCCATATATTTACACTATTCTAAATATATAAACTTTAAAAAAATGATATGTTAGCGTTTTCATAACTTTTAAGTTATGCTAGAATAAGGACATAAGTTATTAATTATTACAAAAAGAAAAAAGACTTTCTTTTTTCTGTTAATTATAAGGGGGCATTTCATTATGCGTATTGGGGTACCAGCAGAAATTAAAAACAACGAAAACCGTGTGGCAATGACACCAGCAGGTGTTGTACATTTAATTCGTAACAATCACGAAGTATTCATTCAAAAGGGTGCAGGTTTAGGATCTGGTTTCACAGATGCTCAGTATGTTGAAGCGGGAGCAAAAATCGTTGATACAGCTGAAGAAGCTTGGAACATGGAAATGGTTATGAAAGTTAAGGAACCAATTGAAAGCGAATACAAACACTTCAGCGAAGGTTTGATCTTATTCACATACTTACACTTAGCTCCAGAACCAGAATTAACAAAAGCGTTAATCGAAAAGAAAGTTGTTGCGATTGCATATGAAACAGTACAATTAGAAAACCGTTCTCTACCATTACTTGCACCTATGAGTGAAGTAGCTGGTCGTATGGCTGCACAAATTGGTGCACAATTCCTTGAGAAAAACAAAGGCGGTAAAGGTATCTTACTTGCAGGTGTTCCAGGGGTTAAACGTGGTAAAGTAACAATCATCGGTGGTGGACAAGCTGGTACAAATGCTGCTAAAATTGCAGTTGGACTAGGTGCGGATGTAACAATCATCGACTTAAGTGCAGAACGTCTTCGTCAATTAGATGACATTTTCGGAAACCAAGTAAAAACTTTAATGTCTAATCCTTACAATATTGCAGAAGCTGTAAAAGAGTCTGATCTTGTAATCGGTGCAGTATTAATTCCAGGTGCAAAAGCGCCAAAACTTGTAACAGAAGAAATGATTAAATCAATGGAACCAGGTTCTGTTGTTGTAGATATCGCGATTGACCAAGGTGGTATTTTCGAAACAACTGACCGTATTACAACTCATGATAACCCAACTTACGAAAAACACGGCGTTGTTCATTATGCAGTTGCAAACATGCCAGGTGCGGTTCCACGTACATCAACTCTTGCATTAACAAACGTAACAGTACCATATGCAGTACAAATTGCAAACAAAGGCTACAAAGAAGCTTGCCTAGGCAACTCTGCATTACTAAAAGGTATTAACACATTAGATGGCTATGTAACATTCGAAGCAGTTGCAGAAGCTCACGGTGTAGAATACAAAGGTGCTAAAGAATTATTAGAAGCAGAAACAGTATCTTGCTAATAGAAGCATTATACAAAACAAAATCGAACAATATATAAACCAACATGATAAGAGCTAAGAGTGAAGATCTCTTAGCTCTTCTTGGCAAAAGGGGGCATACATCGTGGCCAACCTATTTAAAAAGAAATCCGTTACGCAATTGTTAGGTGAAAGTAAAAGTAAAACTTTAACGAAAACGCTAGGGGCATTCGACCTAACAATGCTAGGGATTGGTGCGATAATCGGTACAGGAGTTCTAGTATTAACAGGATTAGTAGCAGCAAGAGATGCTGGTCCAGCAGTTATTTTTTCATTCATGATTGCAGCGATTGTTTGTGGATTTGCAGCGTTATGTTATGCAGAAGTTGCATCTACACTGCCGGTTTCAGGTAGTGTGTACACATATTCGTATGCAACAATTGGTGAGTTTGTTGCCCATTTAATGGGATGGACATTGTTATCCGTATATGTCGTAACGACTGCCGCAGTAGCCGGAGGATGGACGGGTTATTTCCATAACCTAGTGAGTGGATTGGGACTTGAAATTCCAAAAGCATTGCTAACGATTCCAGCACAAGGTGGTATGGTAAACTTACCAGCAGTTATCGTTACGTTAGTGATAACTTGGTTATTATCACGAGGTACGAAAGAAAGTAAGCGTGTGAATAACATAATGGTATTAATTAAAATTGGTATTGTTGTTTTATTCATTGCAGTTGGTGTATTTTACGTGAAACCAGAAAACTGGATACCATTTGCACCGTACGGTTTAAGTGGAGTGTTCGCAGGGGGAGCAGCAGTATTCTTTGCTTTCTTAGGATTTGATGCATTAGCAACTTCTGCTGAAGAAGTAAAAAATCCACAACGTGATCTACCGATTGGTATTATTGCTTCGTTAGTGATTTGTACAATCATTTATGTTGTAGTTTGTCTCGTTATGACAGGTATGGTTTCTTATAAGGAATTAGATGTACCTGAAGCTATGGCATATGTGTTAGAAGTTGTAGGACAAGATAAAGTGGCTGGTGTAATTGCTATTGGAGCTGTAATCGGTATTATGGCTGTAATTTTCGCTTACATTTATGCAACAACTCGTGTATTCTTCGCAATGAGCCGTGACGGTCTATTGCCAAAATCTTTCGCGAAAATTAACAAGAAGACTGAAGCGCCAACATTTTCAGTTTGGTTAACAGGAATTGGTAGTGCTTTAATTGCTGGATTTATCGATTTAAAAGAATTGTCGAATTTAGCGAATATTGGAGCGTTATTAACATTCGCCATGGTTGGTGTAACTGTTATCATTCTTCGTAAAACGCATCCGAAATTACAACGTGGATTTATGGTACCACTTGTACCGATTTTACCGATTATTTCAGTTGCATGTTGTCTATTCTTAATGGTAAATTTACCATTAAAAACATGGATATACTTCGGTGTTTGGTTAGCAATCGGAGTGGTTGTATACTTTGTTTATTCGAAAAAGCATAGTCATTTAAAAGACGATGGAAGTTCGCAGGATAATTTAGAACAAGCTAATTAACAGCTAATTAAAAGGGATATAAGTATAAGTAAGCCTTGTGCGTCTAGGGAACGCGCAAGGCTTTTTTCTTTTGTGCAAAATGTACATCTTTTTTTGTATGAGAATGTAATGGATGCGGAAAATATGGATAGACCTTTTTAAATGTGAACGAAATGTTCAAAAAAAATGTATGAGATTTCATTGACACATATGAATAGGCGCTCATATAATAAGAGTATAAGATATATGAACGATTGTTCATATGTTCAAATGAAGAGGTGAGCTATAATGGCTGGAAATAAAGTAGAAACACCACAAGAGACATGTTCTCAAACAGTAATTCATGAAGAAGTTGTTGATCAAGTAAAACAAACAATTCCAACTGATGAAAGTTTAAGTAAAGTAGCAGAATTATTTAAAGTATTAGGTGATCGTACACGTACGAGAATATTACATGCGTTATTTGAAGCTGAAATGTGTGTTTGTGATTTAGCGTATTTATTAGGAATGACACAATCATCTATTTCACATCAGCTTCGTGTGTTAAAGCAAGCGAAACTTGTAAAGAATCGTAAAGAAGGCAAGGTCGTTTATTATTCGTTAGCTGATCAGCACGTAATTCATATCTTCGAGCAAGCGTTTGAACACGTAAACGAGGAAGAATAAAAAGAACGCGAGGAGGGAGAACGATGGCTGAAGCATTAGTGAAAAAGAAACTGGTGTTAGAAGGTTTAGATTGTGCGAACTGTGCAATGAAAATTGAAAAAGGCGTTGGGAATATAGAAGGAGTAAATTCTTGCTCTGTAAATTTCGCGACAAAAACAATGGTTTTAGAAACAGCACAAAATAAAGAAAGCGAAGTTGTTACAGAAGCAAAGCAACTCGTTACAAAATTAGAACCGCATATTAAAGTACAAGAAGAAAAAAATACAAAAGTAGCAAAAGAAGTGTTTATATTAGAAGGTTTAGATTGTGCAAACTGTGCGATGAAAATCGAAAATAAAGTGAAAGAAATGCCGACCGTTTCAGAAGCAACTGTTGATTTCGTATCAAAGAAATTAAGAGTTGAAGTAGCGAATAAAAGAGAATTAGAAGCGACTGTAGTAAATATAACGAATGTTGTTCAAAAGTTAGAACCAGATGTGAAAGTTGTTCGTGAAGAAAAAGGTGGTCACCACGGACATAGTCACGACCATGGTGAAGCAAATGTGAAAAAGATGGTAGGACGATTAGTGGTCGGCGGAGTTTTGACAGCAATTGCTGCATTAGCTGGCTTACCACAAATGATAACAATTCCGTTATTCGTCGTTGCGTATTTATTAATAGGTGGAGATATTGTTTGGAGAGCGGTAAGAAACATAACTCGCGGCCAAGTGTTCGATGAGAACTTCTTAATGGCAATTGCAACACTAGGAGCTTTTGCGATTCAACAATATTCAGAAGCTGTTGCGGTAATGCTATTCTATCAAGTGGGGGAACTATTCCAAAGTATTGCGGTCAATCGCTCCCGAAAATCAATTACTTCATTAATGGATATCCGTCCTGATTATGCGAATGTGAAGGTTGGAAATGAAACGAAACAAGTATCACCAGAAGATGTACGAATCGGCGATTATATTATCGTGAAGCCTGGTGAGAAAGTACCATTAGACGGAAAAGTAGTTGAAGGAACATCAATGGTAGATACTTCAGCGTTGACTGGTGAATCTGTACCACGTGAAGTCGAAGTTGGAAATGACGTATTAAGTGGTTTTGTGAACCAAAATGGTGTATTAACAATTGAAGTTACAAAAGAATTTGGTGAATCAACTGTATCAAAAATTTTAGATTTAGTTCAAAATGCAAGCAGTAAAAAAGCGCCAACAGAAAACTTTATTACGAAGTTCGCGCGTTACTATACTCCAGTTGTAGTTATTACAGCAGCGATCATGGCATTTATTCCACCACTTATTTTAGAAGGAGCTACATTCTCAGAATGGATTTATAGAGCTTTAGTGTTCTTAGTAATCTCTTGTCCATGTGCGTTAGTTGTATCTATTCCTCTTGGATTCTTTGGAGGGATTGGTGGTGCATCTAAAAGTGGTGTATTAATAAAAGGAAGTAACTATTTAGAAGCTTTAAATGATGTGAAATATATTGTTTTTGATAAAACGGGAACATTAACAAAAGGTGTCTTCAAAGTTACAAAAATGGAACCAAGTGAAGGCATAAAAAATGAAGAATTATTAGAGTATGCAGCATTTGCTGAAGTGTATTCTAATCATCCAATTGCACAATCGATTCGAAAGGCATATGGAAAATCAATTGATGAAAAAATAATCGATGATTATAACGAAATTTCTGGTCACGGTACAGTCGTAAAAGTACAAGGAAAAGAAATTTTTGCAGGTAATGCTAAATTAATGAAAAAAGAAAACATTACATTTAAGCAACCAGAAACGGTAGGTACATTAGTTCACGTTGCTGTAGATGGAGAATATGCAGGTTATATCGTTATCTCTGATGAGGTAAAAGAAGATTCAAAACAAGCAATTCAAAAATTAAAAGAACTAGGTATTAAGAAGACAGTCATGTTAACTGGTGATGCAAAAGCAGTTGGTGAAGCTGTCGGTAAGGAATTAGGTTTAGATGAAGTTCACGCAGAACTATTACCGCAACAAAAAGTAGAAGAGATTGAAAAAATTGATGCGGCGAAGAACGGAAAAGAAAAAGTTGCTTTCGTTGGTGATGGTATTAATGACACACCGGTATTAGCAAGAGCAGATGTTGGTATTGCGATGGGTGGTTTAGGATCAGATGCAGCGATTGAGGCGGCAGACATCGTTATTATGACTGATGAGCCTTCAAAAATTGCAACAGCCTTACACATCGCAAAACGTACACGACGCATTGTATGGCAGAATATTATCTTTGCATTAGGGGTAAAAGGATTAGTTTTATTACTTGGTGCTTTCGGTATCGCAACAATGTGGGAAGCTGTCTTCTCAGATGTTGGTGTGACACTACTTGCAGTGTTAAATGCAATGCGTGTACTACGAGTGAAAGATTTATAAAAAAGAGGACGCAACCTGCGTCCTCTTTTTTAGGTTATTTTGTTGAAATTGACTCAATAAAATAATAGCAAATATTATTTTATAAATAAATAACGTAATATTGAAATTTACAAATAAAAAATATTTGTCTTATTATTTTAATATATTTTTCACAAAGATACATATCGTATTGAAAAAACAGAGAAGAAGAAGCTTCTCTGTTTTATCCCACTTTAATGGGTAGTAAGACCCCCCACTGATTAAAGTTTCACTTTATTTTTGTATATTTTTTTCAACTTGTTCTCGAACAGTTTGGATGTAATTCATTTTATGATCCCAACATTCTTGACTTAAATCGACAGGGTACTCTTCGGGATTTAAAGTTCGCATATACTCTTCCCAAAATAGCGCGAGACTCTGTTCATTATATTTTTGAATAGCTAATATATCTGGTAGTTCATATGTTCTTTCGCCGCTAACGAAAATGTCTTTATGCAGTTCGCGAGCTTCAAAGTTTGTTACAAATTTACTTATATACGTGTGAACAGGGTGAAACATTTTTAAGCGTTCTTCTTTTCCTGGTTCTTCAGAATCTAATGCAATATAATCGCCTTCTGCATGATCGTTAACTCGATTGATAATGCGATAAATTCGTTTCAGTCCTGGAGTCGTAATTTTTTCAGGGTTAGATGAAATTTTAATTGTATCATTTAACTTTCCATCCGTATCTTCAATCGCAACTAGTTTATAAACAGCTCCTAATGCCGGTTGCTCAAAGGATGTAATCAATTTTGTTCCAACGCCCCATACATCAATTTTTGCTCCTTGAGATTTCAAATGCATAATTGTGTATTCATCTAAATCGCTAGAAGCAATAATTTTTGTATGTGTAAACCCAGCTTCATCTAGTAGTTTTCTTGCTTTTTTAGATAAATAAGCCATATCACCACTATCAAGGCGAATGCCATAAAAATCGATACGATCTCCAAACTCTTTCGCGACGCGAATCGCATTTGGAACACCTGATTTTAAAGTGTCGTATGTATCAACGAGAAAGACGCATTTTTTATGAGTTTCAGCGTATTTCTTAAACGCGATATATTCATCGCGATACGCTTGAACGAAAGAGTGAGCGTGTGTGCCGGCTACAGGTATCCCGAAGCGTTTTCCAGCACGAACGTTACTCGTAGATGAGAAACCACCAATAAAGGCAGCGCGTGTGCCCCAAAGAGCAGCGTCAAACTCGTGAGCACGTCTTGTACCGAATTCTAAAAGTTCATCATTATTTGCAGCATGCTTCATACGAGCAGCTTTTGTTGCAATTAATGTTTGGTAATTCACAATGTTTAACAGGGCAGTTTCAATAATTTGTGCTTCGCCGAGCGGTGCATCAACGCGTAATAAAGGCTCGTTATTAAATACAACTTCACCTTCTTGCATACTTCGAATCGTCCCAGTGAATTTCATATTTTGTAAGTACTGAAGGAATTCTTCTTCAAATTGTAATTCTGCTAAATAAGCGATATCGCTTTCGGTAAAGCTGAAGTTTTCTATGTACTCTACAATCTTTTCAAGACCAGCAAAAACAGCATAACCGTTCTCAAATGGAAGCTTTCGAAAGTATAAATCAAACACTGAGCGGCGATTGTGAATACCATCTTTCCAATATGTATAAGCCATATTAATTTGATATAAATCTGTATGTAAGGCATAGCTATCGTCTTTATAATAAGTCATCGCGAAAACACCTCCATAATTTGGTTATAGTATACCAATTTTTCACCGCCCGTAGCAAAGGATGGATATGAAAGTATAGTCAAGAGGGAAAAAAATGAAATATTGCATATTTTTTAGAAAATTAACATTTATCAATTTATATTTCTCAAGATTTTATGTATTATTAGAGTAATGGGGGTAATGAGAATGGAGGAGGACAATGCAACAAACATTAGAAAAAATAGGCAAACAAGTCTTTTATAAACGGCTACAGCAAAAAATGACACAAGAAGAATTATGTCAGGGCATTTGTTCTGTCTCATACTTAAGTAAGATCGAAAATGGAAAAATCGAAGCATCAGAAGAGATTCTACAATTGCTCTGCACAAGGTTAGAAATTGCCGTGACGGATTTGAGAGATGTAGAAGAAGATGTGAAGGGGAAGCTGGATGAGTGGTTGAATGCACTTGTTCATTTGGACAAGCAGCAAGTAGAACGCATATATGAAGAATTACAAGGTGAAATGAAGCATGTTTTGGATTTTGAAATTATAAATTATTATAAACTGTTGTATACGCGTTATTTAATGATGAAGAGAGATTTACCTGCTGTTGAAGAAGAATTGGATAAGTTGAAGAAAGTGTATAAGAAATACTCACCTTTTCAGAAGATGTTATATACGTATAATAAGGCATTATTATATTCTGTAGAGTACAAATATACACAGGCATTAGAATATTTGTTAAAGACAGAAGCAATGGCAAAAGAATTAGGATATTATGAAACGGGAATATATTATAATTTAGCACTGACATATAGTCAGATGGAAATAGATCATATGACATTATACTTTGCTAATGTGGCATTAGAGGGCTTTAAAAGTGAATATAAATTTAGAAATATAATTAATTGCAAGTTTTTAATTGCTTTTAGTTATACTAGAAAAAAACAATACAATGAAGCTATGGAAATTTATAATCATATCATAAGGGAAGCAACCTCTTTTGCGGATAAAGATAATATTCTATCTATTGCTTTAAATAATATTGGCTACCTGTATTATTGCCAAAAAAATTATACCAAGGCAAAAGAGTACTATATAGAATGCCTAAAGTATAAAAAAGAAGAGGATATGAACTATATTGATGCTATGTATGAGCTTTCGTTACAGTGTATTCAATTAGGAGAGATCGAGGAAGCGGCTAAATGGATTGAAAAAGGCATCAATGCCGCAAGGAAAGATGATAGATATAAAGGGATGTTGTATTTATTGTTAAGTCTACAGTATAAGTACTTTGAAGCAAGAGATATTTATAAAAAATTTCTAGAAACAGAAGTAGTTCCTTTCTTTAAAGCAGAGGAAAATATAAAAGATTTAAAGAAGATATACTTAGAACTAGCTGAATATTTAGAAGAATGTTCAGATTTTAAAGAAAGTAATCGCTACTATAAGTTAGCGATAAACTTATTAGAAGAATAAAGAGGAGGAATAGTATGAAAAAGTTAATTGCAGGAACATTGGTAGTTATGGCGATTGCGGCAGTGGTATTGGATATTCAATATGCGTGGAAACCAGATACTCTTGGTCAAGAAGCTAAAACAGTCCAACAAATTAATTCATAATGGAGAAACCCCTTTCCAACCGGAAAGGGGTTTCTCAATATTTTTCCCCCAAAAATCTACAAAACTTGAGAAAATAATTAATTGAATTTTTAGTATATTAATAGTGGAAACATAGTGCTACGATAAAACTACTCTTTTTCACAAAAATTTTTTATTAGGGGGAAGGTTATATGAAAAAGAAGAGTTTAGCATTAGTGTTAGCGACAGGAATGGCAGTTACAACGTTTGGAGGGACAGGCTCTGCATTTGCGGATTCTAAAAATGTGCTCTCTACGAAGAAGTACAATGAGACGGTGCAGTCACCTGAGTTTATTTCTGGTGATTTAACTGGAGCGACTGGCAAGAAAGCAGAATCTGTTGTGTTTGATTACTTAAACGCAGCAAAAGGTGATTACAAGCTAGGGGAAAAGAGTGCGCAAGATTCTTTCAAAGTGAAACAAGTGAAGAAAGATGCTGTAACTGATTCAACAGTAGTACGTTTGCAACAAGTTTACGAAGGAGTACCTGTATGGGGGTCTACTCAAGTAGCTCATGTAAGTAAAGATGGCTCTTTAAAAGTATTGTCTGGAACAGTTGCGCCTGATTTAGACAAAAAGGACAAGTTGAAAAATAAAAATAAGATTGAAGGCGCAAAGGCAATTGAAATCGCACAGCAAGATTTAGGTGTAACACCGAAATATGAGGTAGAACCAAAAGCGGACTTATATGTATATCAAAACGGTGAAGAAACAACATATGCATACGTTGTAAACTTGAACTTCTTAGATCCAAGTCCAGGAAATTACTACTATTTCATTGAAGCAGACAGCGGTAAAGTGTTAAATAAATTTAATACGATTGATCATGTGACGAATGATGATAAGTCTCCAGTTAAACAAGATGCTCCTAAGCAGGATGCAAAAGCGGTGATAAAGCCTGTAACAGGAACAAATAAAGTAGGAACTGGTAAAGGTGTATTAGGAGATACGAAGTCGCTTAATACAACATTATCTGGATCATCTTACTACTTACAAGACAATACGCGCGGAGCAACGATTTTCACATATGATGCGAAAAACCGTTCAACATTACCAGGAACATTATGGGCAGATGCAGATAATGTTTTCAATGCAGCGTATGATGCAGCGGCAGTAGATGCTCATTACTATGCAGGTAGAACATATGATTATTATAAAGCTACATTTAATAGAAACTCTATTAATGATGCAGGAGCGCCGTTAAAATCGACTGTGCATTATGGAAGTAAGTATAATAATGCATTCTGGAACGGCTCACAAATGGTATACGGAGATGGTGATGGTGTAACATTCACTTCATTATCTGGTGGTATTGATGTAATTGGTCACGAATTAACGCATGCGGTTACGGAAAATAGCTCGAATTTAATTTATCAAAACGAATCAGGAGCGCTAAATGAAGCAATTTCTGATATCTTTGGTACTTTAGTAGAATTCTATGATAATCGTAATCCAGATTGGGAGATTGGTGAAGACATTTACACGCCTGGAAAAGCGGGAGATGCACTTCGCTCTATGAGTGATCCAGCGAAATATGGTGACCCAGACCATTACTCTAAGCGTTACACTGGTTCAAGTGATAACGGTGGAGTTCATACGAACAGTGGTATCATTAACAAACAAGCTTATTTATTAGCGAATGGCGGTACGCATTCTGGTGTAACTGTAACTGGTATCGGTAAAGACAAGCTAGGTGCAATTTATTACCGTGCAAACACGCAATATTTCACTCAATCTACTACATTTAGCCAAGCTCGTGCTGGTGCAGTACAAGCTGCAGCTGATTTATATGGTGCGACTTCTGCGGAAGTAGCAGCAGTTAAGCAATCATTTAGTGCTGTTGGTATAAACTAAGGCTGTAAGAGATAGCTATTAATAAAATACCTCAAAAATAAAGAAGGAGCCTATGCTCCTTCTTTATTTTTTTCTCCATTTTTTCCACAAATAATACAATCCGATACAACCCGCGATTGTTACAATCCACTTCGCTTCGTTTGTACCATTCATGACATGGTATGCAGAATATACTTCAATCAATAAGGACGGTATTTTACCTATTGTACTGGCAATACTGAAGGATAGTAATGACATTTTGCCTAGAGCCGCAAATAAAGTCACGATACTGGATGGAATAAATGGAATAAAACGAAAAGATAGGACGAGTAGAAAGGCCTCTCTACCTTCTACGTAAAGAAGGCGTTCTACCTTAGGATACTTATTTACTTTATCGTGAGTGAACTTTTGAAGGCCTAGACGATAAATATAAAACGAGATAATAGCCCCTAAGGCCTCACCTATGATCGAAATGATTGTACCGTTTACTACGCCAAAGAGCTGTATGTTAATGGCGGTTAAAAAAATACTAGGGATAAAACCTAAAAGACTGATGATGATGTTAATTAAGATACTAAGTGGAATTGCGATTGAATAATAGTCTGTTAAGAAGTTTTGAATTGTTTCAGCCATTGTTTAAAATCCTTTATCTTTTTTTGCATTACACCATATTTCTATTGTGTAGGCAAGTGCAAATTTACATAATGTAGGAAAACGTTGATAAAACACCATCTATATACCTTATAAGGGTATTGGGTATATAAAAACAGGGGTATATTTTTACGATTTAAAAAACATCGAATAAACCTTGAATTTAAAGGGTTTATTCGATGTTTTAAGAGGTGATTTGATTCGGGAAATAATCGAAAAAATATAGGGGTATATTACAGGTGAGGGCCGAAATAGTAGTTTTATGAAATTAGGGTGGTAATATGGAAAAATAGACGTGGAATTTTAAAAATGTATATGTTTTTTCTATGTGAAATTGACTTTTAGTGAAGTTACGATAATAATCATGGAAGAGGTGATATGATGAAACGAATAAGTAGTCTTTTCTTGAGTGGTTTAATGGCATTCATGCTGATCTTAAGTGGATGTGCAGGAAAAGAACAAAAAACAGAGAAACAAACAGGAAATCAATCGACATCAGTAGAAAAAATTAGTGATAATATTTTAGATGAAATGGAAGGACCACCTAAAAATGGTCATACGATTGAAAGACATGTAGGGAAATCAGAAGAGGATTTGAAGAATCGCTTGAAGACAGATAAAGTATCAGCGGCAAGTACATACTATGATAAGGAAACAGCGACGAAAGCTGTAAAAGATAGTTTGAAGCAGCATGATAAGGAAATTCAAGATTGGTTAAAAAATTCTAAAGAGGCTCGTCTCGTATTAAATACAACTCATTCATTCCCGGTTGGAAAAACGGTAATAAAGAAAAATATGAATGTAAAAGACAAGCTAGTAAAAACTGTTACTGTTTTGGCGAGAGATAAGTCAGGAGATTTAGGATATAAGATCATTACTTCTTATCCATCTGACAAATAAGAAGGGGGAGTACATATGTATACGACATTACAATACTTTCTTAAATCGTACTGTACGTTAAGTGTTCATGAAGATGAAATAGTAGGCGTGATGGAAGAGTTTATAGAGCAAGAGGATGAAGAAATTGTTTTGAAATTACGCGATGAATTATTATATATGAAGAAAAAGAATGCTTGGGAAGAGGCGTGCGTATTAGCTGCGAAGCAAGGAAATCGCATGTGGTCTTTAGAAGAAACGAAAGACCATCTTGAAGCTTTTTTACTATTATTGCAAAAGAAAAAGGCGTGACTAAATCACGCCTTTTTCTTTTTGGAAATTTGCTTGTTTATTAGCACCTCATTGTTTTGGAGCGCTTTTATATACGCTTTTTGAAATTTGTCCATTTGAGATTACTTCACCGTTTTGTGTTACTTTTTTATATGTTACCGCTGTTATTTTGTCATTAGCTCTACTAATTACTTGAGAAGAAACTTCAACATTTTTACCAGTATTGGTACCGAAAATACGAGTAGTAATACTGCCTCCATTTGAAAATGCTTGAATATAAATATGATTGCCTGTATTGTTTTTGAATTTTAAATCTGGACCATAATCTGCCACTGCTGCATCTTGCCCAAGTGGTAAATAATTTACAGGCATAGAATGATTGCTTCGAGAAACAATTCCTAAATCTGCCCTTAAAGCGGCGCTATATAAAGTACTACTAACTTGGCAAACACCTCCACCTGCACTTTGTATAACTTTACCTTCTGAAAATACTGCTGCGGATTTATAACCATGTGCAGCATCCGTTACGCCAACGCGGCCATTAAAACTAAACGTTTCATCAGGTGCGACAATAACTCCACTTAAAGTATTAGCTGACTTATTTACGTTATAGGACTGGTTTCCATTACGACCAGCCATTGGAGTTGAATATTCAGCTATTACTTCTTTAATCCCCATTTTCTGTATATCTTCTGTAGAACGCTCAGGTTTTAAGAGTGTAACTGGTAACGTAACGTCTGATGTGCCAGAAGTAATGGCCTGTTTCGTTAAATCAGTTAACTTTCCTTTATCAATTTTTTCTCCGTTTTGACTTTGGCTAATATTTACTGTAGAGCCTTCAACATTTAATTCTGCATTAACAGGATTTTTTAGTGTGTCATTATATTTATCTTTCATAAAGCTTTCATAAGCAGTTGTATTTAATTGAGCTGTTAATTTATAATCACGTTTTAATTCACCGTTTTCAGCCTGCTTCCGCATTTTGTAACGATTCATTGCATTTCCTTCTTGTTCTTTAAAGATTTTGTCGATAATATCTTTTTCCTTATAATTTATCCCTAAATCTTTCCATGTGTACGTTTGTTTATCATTTTGGAATATGTACGTAAGAGATTTTTGATCTAATTCAGTTACCTTTTGATTAATAATTGCTTGAATATCTTTTTTGTTTTTTCCATCGAGAGAAATACCTTCAAATGTAGTATTTGGTAATGCAGTAGTATCTAATTGATTATTTAGTTTGGATACATATTTATATCCACCAACACCGCCTACACAAAGTAATATGCCTCCAGTAATTGCAGAACCAATCAGTATTTTACTTAGCTTCATTTATTTCCCCCCAGAAATTTTTGTATAAATATATGTATTACATTTTTTGTATAAAAATGATGAAAATAACATTATGTACGTACTAGTATACTATTATTTCCACTATGTGTGTAATGTTTTTATAAAAAATGTTACACTGTTGTAATAATTGTCTCTTTTTGTCACAATATGCACGAGAAATATGTTGAAAATTATAATAAAAAGGCTGTCTAGAAAGATCTAGCAGCCTTTTTATTATAATTTTTTATGTTCATTTTTATTCGTAACACCGAGATGTTCTTGTAATGTTGTCGAAATGTTATTGACGCTTTTTTCGTTTGGAACGTAATAATAAATACCGTCTATATATTTATCAGTACCTTCTACTTGCATTTTGTCCATTTTTAAATTAGAATCCATTGAATTCTTGGCAATGGTCATCATATCGTCAAAAGTTAAATTTGTTTTTAAGTCTTTATCAACAGCGTCTAGTAGACCACCGATTTTATTAATGGAATTAAGCGATAATGCTTTTTGAGCAATGGCTTCTAAAACAAGTTGTTGTCGTTGACCGCGCATATAATCACTGTCGATATGACGAGTTCTAGCTAGTGCTAATGCTTCTTCTCCATTTAAATGTTGACGTCCTTTTTTCAGATGAATGGCATCTGCTTCGTCTTTACTATTTTGTTCCGTAAACTCAACCGGAACATCGACAGTAATACCACCAAGGGAGTCGACAATTTTAATAAATGATTTAAAGTTGAATTTTACATAGTAATCAACTGGAACATCTAAAAAGTTCTCTACGGTATCAATCGTGCTGTCTACACCACCGAATACGTGCGCGTGTGTAATTTTATCGTATTTATCACGTGATTTAATGAAGACACGTGAGTCACGTGGAATACTGACAAGTTTAACAGATTTGTCGTTTTTATTAATTGTTGCAAGTAATAGAGCATCCGTGCGAGTTGCTTTTCCGTAATTCTTATCCCTAATCTCACTTTCATCAACACCCATAATAAGTACGGAAATGTTGTCAGTCATAGGTTTCACGGCTTTTTCACGCTTGCTGGATTTGTCCCCGCGGCCCAGTTCAGAATAAGCATTATTTAATACAGACTTTGCTTTACTGTATATATGGAAGGAATAGCCTCCTGCTCCAAGTGCTATAATCAGTAATGGAATAAGAAGGAACCAAAGGAGTCGTTTTTTCTTTGAGCGTCCTTTTTTGGCTCGAGTATCTTTGTTCATATCGGATTTCATCATTTTTTCTCCTTTAAAGCTATCAAAGTGTATACATCTAGAAGCGCATTCAAACACATAAAAAATATTGTACGCTAAATAAAAGCGATTGTACATGTATAAAAAATAGATGTCTTGATTATTTATAAAGACATCTATTCGTTATTGTATACAAAAGATAGGGATAAGAAAATGATAAAATTTTACCTGATTACAACATAATGCTTACGATAATTGCAGATAAAATGCTAACGAGAGTAGCTCCGTATAGTAATTTAAGGCCAAATCTGGCAACGACGTTTCCTTGTTCTTCGTTTAATCCTTTTACCGCACCTGAAATAATGCCGATAGAAGAAAAGTTGGCAAAAGAAACGAGGAAAACAGAAATAATACCAACTGTACGGGGAGAAAGACTATTAGAAATTTTACTAAGGTCCATCATCGCTACAAATTCATTCGTCACAAGCTTTGTTGCCATAATGCTACCAGCTGTGACAATTTCAGAACTTGGTACACCGATAAGGAATGCAATAGGCGCAAAGACGTACCCAATTAATTGCTGGAAAGTAATGCCGAATATAATGAGGAATAGGTCATTTATGCAACTCATTAATGCGACGAATCCGATGAGCATAGCGCCGACAACAATAGCTACGCGAAAACCATCTAGAATGTATTCTCCAAGCATTTCAAAAAAGCTTTGTTTTTCGCCTTTAATTTCTAAAATATCTTCGTCATCTTTAACGTCGTAAGGATTAATGATGAGTACGATAATAAACCCGCTAAATAAATTGAGAACGAGTGCGGTTACTACATATTTAGGCTCGATCATTGTCATATAGGCACCTACGATAGACATAGATACGGTTGACATGGCAGAAGCGCAAAGTGTATAAAGGCGGTGTTTCGGAATTTGAGTTAATTGTTTTTTTACCGTGATAAATACTTCAGATTGGCCGACAATGGCAGAGGCGATAGCGTTGTAAGATTCTAATTTCCCAAGACCATTTATTTTACTAAGGAAGTAACCGATCCAATGAATGAAAAATGGTAGTATTTTGAAATGTTGTAGTATGCCAATTAAGACAGAAATGAAGACAATTGGTAATAATACAGTAAGGAAAAATGGCATTTCACCTTTATTGGCAAGCCCCCCAAATACGAAGTTTATACCATCAGCGGCATACTCGAGTAGCTTTGTAAACAGACTGGAAATGACCCGAATAAGTATGAGACCGATTTCTGTATTTAATAATAAATAGGTTAAAATTAACTGTATAATAAGCATGATGAAAATTGGTTTAAATTTAATATGTTTCTTATTGTTGCTAGCAATATAAGCAAGGAAGAAAACAACGATAAGTCCCACGAAAAAAGTAATAAATTTCATAGTAAGCCCCCTAAAAGAGATATTCTGCTATATATGTTTTTCATTTCAAGGGAGAATATGCATCTTTGGTAAAGAAAGGAATAGAGAGAACATGAATATATGTAGAGTGCACCACGTTGCAATTATTTGTTCAAATTATGAAACGTCAAAGGATTTTTATACTCGGATATTAGGTTTTAAAGCGATAAATGAAGTATATAGAAAGGAACGAGATTCTTATAAGTTAGATTTATGTGTAGGGGAAGAGTATCAAATTGAATTATTTTCATTTCCAAGTCCGCCTGAGCGCCCAAGTTTCCCGGAAGCGGCTGGACTTAGACACTTAGCATTTGCTGTTACAAATATAGGAGAAGCTGTGAAACATTTAAATGAATGTGGTGTAGAGACTGAATCGATACGTATGGATGAAATAACCGGAAAAAAATTCGTCTTTTTCCAGGACCCTGATGGACTACCTTTAGAATTGTATGAGGTTTGAAATTGGTGAATTTTATATAGGGTTGCTTTTGCGTAAATGAAGAAACTAAAGTGAAACTTCTTTTTTAAAGGAGGTGTAACTTTAGCTAAGAAAGCTAAAGGGTATATGTGGATATTTTAAAATTACTGATGGTAGTCATTCTTATTGCATTAACAGGTTTTTTTGTAGCTGTTGAGTTTGCAATTATTAAGGTGCGTAGCAGTCGTATTGATCAACTCGTTAGTGAAAAACGACGAGGAGCATTGGCAGCAAAAAAAGTAACTTCGAATTTAGATGAATATTTATCGGCATGTCAGTTAGGTATTACAATTACTGCTTTAGGGCTTGGGTGGTTAGGCGAGCCGACTATAAAACATTTACTCGAGCCGTTGTTTTTAAAACTACACTTATCTCCTGCAATTGCAAGTACAGTTTCGTTTATTATTGCCTTTGCAGTGATTACGTTTTTACACGTTGTCATTGGTGAACTTGCTCCGAAGACGCTCGCTATACAAAGGGCAGAGCAAGTTAGCTTATTATTATCGAAGCCAATTATTTACTTTTACCGAGTAATGTATCCGTTTATTTGGGCTTTAAATGGTTCAGCAAGGGTTGTGACAGGGTTATTCGGGTTACATCCGGCTTCTGAACATGAAGTTGCTCATTCGGAGGAAGAATTACGATTAATCTTATCTGAGAGTTATGAGAGCGGAGAGATTAATCAAAGGGAATTTAAATATGTAAATAATATTTTTGAATTTGATAATAGAGTTGCAAAGGAAATTATGGTACCTCGTACGGAAGTTGTAGGTTTATATGAGGATGAACCATTTGAAACACATCTTAAAATAATCGCACAAGAAAAATATACGAGGTATCCCGTATTTGGTGAAGATAAAGATGAAATTATTGGGATGGTTAATGTAAAGGATTTATTTATTCGTTATATGGATGGTAATCGAGATGAGGAGTGCTCGATTACACCGTATACAAGGCCAGTTATTGAAGTACTAGAAAATATTCCTATACATGATTTACTATTACAAATGCAAAGAAAACGAATCCCATTAGCTGTATTATATGATGAATATGGTGGTACAGCGGGGATTGTTACATTAGAAGATATTTTAGAAGAAATTGTTGGAGAAATCCGAGATGAATACGATGAAGACGAGCACCCGCCTGTAGAGCATGTAAGTGAAGGGTGTAAAATCGTAGAGGGAAAAGTGCTTATTAGTGAAGTAAATGATTTATTTGGCATACACTTAATTGCTGATGATGTAGATACAATTGGTGGCTGGATTATGGTGCAAAAGCAAATTGTTGCTGAAGGAGATGTTATTGAAAAACACGGCTTTTCTTTTAAAGTTCTCGAAAAGGATATGCATCAAATTAAACGAGTGGAAATAAAGAAGGTAGAAGAATGATTTTCTATAAATTGTTATCCCGCTATATTTGTGGGCAGTAAGACCCCACCTCAAAATTCGGCGAAAGCGAAGAAGTTAGGTGGGGGATGAACAAAATCCCCACTGATTAAGGTGTCACTTTATAAAAGGTATATATAGAAAAATAAATGTTTGCGCTTTCAAAAGAGGTGCTATATAGTGAAGGTGGATACTGAAAAATTCTTCTGAATGATACTCGTATTTTTAGATGGCGAATTTTTTAGATAAGGATTTAGAATGAAAAGCATAGGTGATGAAAATGATAGCAACGAAGGATATACGTATAGAAAAAGATTTTTTAGGTGAAAAGGAAGTACCGAGTGTAGCTTATTATGGTGTACAAACATTACGTGCTGTTGAAAACTTCCCGATTACAGGATATCGCATTCATCCGTCACTAATTACGGCAATGGCAATTGTGAAAAAAGCGGCGGCACTTGCAAATATGGATACTGGTTACTTAGCGAAAGACATTGGACATGAAATTGCAGAAGCAGCGCAGGAAATTGTTGATGGAAAATTCCATGATCAATTTATCGTGGATCCAATCCAAGGCGGTGCTGGAACTTCTATTAATATGAATACAAATGAAGTAATCGCTAATCGAGCGTTAGAACGTATGGGATATGAAAAAGGTGAGTATGCGAAAATTAGTCCAAACACGCATGTGAACATGGCTCAATCAACGAATGATGCGTTTCCAACAGGAATTCATATTGCAACTCTTATGATGTTAGAAGAACTTCTTATTACAATGGAAGAACTTCATGCTGCTTTCCGTGCAAAAGCAAAAGAGTTTGATCACGTCATTAAAATGGGACGTACACATTTACAAGATGCTGTTCCGATTCGTCTTGGACAAGAATTTGAAGCGTATAGCCGTGTGCTTGAGCGTGACATAAAAAGAATTAAACAGTCTCGCCAACATTTATATGAAGTGAACATGGGGGCGACAGCTGTTGGTACGGGATTAAATGCAAACCCTACGTACATTGAACAAGTGGTTAAACACTTGCGAACATTTAGCGGATTCCCACTTGTTGGTGCAGAGCATTTAGTTGATGCAACGCAAAACACAGATGCATACACAGAAGTATCTGCGGCATTAAAAGTATGTATGATGAATATGTCTAAAATTGCGAATGACCTTCGTATTATGGCATCTGGTCCACGTGTTGGATTGGCGGAAATTCAATTGCCAGCTCGTCAACCAGGTTCATCTATTATGCCAGGGAAAGTAAACCCTGTTATGGCAGAAGTAATTAATCAAGTTGCTTTCCAAGTAATTGGTAATGATCATACAATTTGCTTAGCATCAGAAGCAGGGCAATTAGAGTTAAACGTAATGGAGCCTGTACTCGTGTTTAATTTAATTCAATCTATTAGTATTATGAATAACGGATTCCGCGTATTCCGTGAATATTGTATTATAGGAATTACAGCAAATGAAGAATTGCTGAAGCAATATGTGGAGAAGAGTGTTGGAATTATTACGGCAGTTAACCCTCATATTGGTTACGAAGCAGCATCTCGTATTGCACGTGAGGCAATTGAAACAGGAAAATCTGTTAGGGAGTTATGTTTAGAACATGGTGTACTGACAGAAGAAGAATTGGATATTATTTTGGATCCATTCGAAATGACGCATCCTGAAATTGCTGGTGCTTCTTTACTAAAGAATAAGAAGATGTAATGCGAAAAAACACCGATCCATTTGGATCGGTGTTTTATTTTTAAAAGATATTAAATACAGAGTTTAATTGAAGTAAGCTAATAATCGCTAAGAAGATTAAACTGTATTTCATTGCTGTTTTAAATAGGGCAGATTCTTTACCAACTAGTCCAACTGCTGCACAAGCAACTGCTACAGATTGTGGTGAAACCATTTTTGCCATTGTACCACCTACTACGTTTAATGCAACAAGTGTAGAAGGAACGATGTTTAATTGATCTGCAGTTACTGCTTGAAGAGGTGCGAATAATGAACCACTTGATACTACTGATCCTGTAATGAATACGCCAATCCATCCTAAGATTGGAGAAAGAACAGGGAATGCATTACCAGTAGAAGAGAATGCAAGTCCAAGTGTAGATGACATACCAGAGTAGTTCTCTACGTAAGCTAAAGCGATAACGCTACAGATTGTATATACTGGAGCTTTTAGTTCTTTCATTGTTTCCACTACTAATTCTTTAACCATTTTACCTTTTACGCGGTACACGATAAGTGAAACGATAATTGCTAATACGATTGCAGTAGTTGTAGATGAGAATACATCAAATTTGAAAACAGCTGCGAAAGGTGTATCAGCTTTTGTAATAGGTGTAGTTTTCATAACAGCATTATGAAGACCAGGGAATTGAATGTTAAATACTAAGTTTGCTAGTACGCCATCCGGAGCAAATAAAGCTTTAATTGGTTTTAAATTAAAGATTGTTACGAATGCAGTTAAGAATACGAATGGAGACCAAGCATATAAAATTTGATTGAATGTATGAGATACTTTTTCTTCTTGTTTTTCTTCTTTAGTAGAAGATTTTGGCTGCCAAACACGTAAGAATAATGCAAGAGAGATCATACTTACAACGGCTGCGAAAATATTAGTAAGTTCTGCACCTAAGAAGTAAGTTACAAGGAACTGAGTAACCGCGAAAGAAACACCACTTACAAGAATACCTTGCCAAGTTTCTTTAATACCTTTAATTCCATCAACCATTGATACAAGTAAGAAAGGTAAAACAATACTAATGAAAGGTAAAATAAGAACAGTTTGACGACCGATAGTTAATGCATCTAGTTCAGTTAATTGTGCTGGTACTGTAACTGGGATACCCATAGCACCCATAGCACCACCAGCGATGTTTGCTACTAAACAAATACCTGCTGCTTTTAATGGATTAAAGCCCATACCTACTAGTAATGCAGCTGTAATAGCAACTGGAACCCCTAGACCAGCTGCGCCTTCTAAGAAAGCACCGAAAGAATAAGCGATTAATAATACTTGTAAACGTTGGTCATTTGTAATGCTTGAAATACTATCACGAATGACATTGAATTGCTCTGTTTTAACAGTTAATTTGTAAAGGAAAATTGCTGCAATAACGATAGTACAAATTGGATAAAATCCAGATAAAACACCGAATCCGGCAGATGCTACAGCTACAGTTGCTGGCATTTTATAAACGAATATAGCAAGAATAATAGCGACAATCACACTGTAAAGGCCAGCCATGTAACTTTTCATTTTCAGTCCCATTAAACAAATGATGAAGCAGAAAATTGGAAGTGCTGCGATTAGTGCAGATAACCAAATATTGTTTAATGGGTCATAAATTTGTGTCCAAGTACTCATAATAATGACAACTCCTATCTATTTTATGTGAAGAAATTCACATTATTTGTGAAACAATTCACAATCAACTCACATGCTTAGTATATTCTCCTTCAACACTATTGTCAACGTAAAAAAGTATAATTATTCCATAATAGTGTTAAAAGAAATACTTTGTTCATAAAGTAGACAAAAAGCACACTCGAATCTATTTGAGTGTGCTTTATAAAGTAAAGCTTTATCCCGCATTCGCCAAAATTTGAAATAGGATTCATATTATCCACTAATAGCAGGATAAATTATTTGCATATTCTTTTCTTTGTTTCTATATTATTGATCCTAAAGCTCTATGGTAGAGGCCGTCTTTGTATCGAATATGAAAGGATGGTGTAATTCTTAAGATTTGATAGGGAGCACAGACTGTCCCATTTGATCAAGTCAGAAAGGGACGGTAAATGCATTTAATAGGAAGTATTCCATCACAGTTCAAGCTATTGAACACTAATTAAAAGCAATAAGTTAATTTTTTTTGGTACGGTATCTTTTTTACTGAAAATTCCTTTTAGTGTAACAAAGAGGTTAAATATACTCCAACTACTTTACGAAAGGTTATCAATTATAGATGATATTTTACGATATTATTACTGCACGTTGCAGTGAGGTGAAAATATAACAAAAAGCCTGATAAAACAACGTTTACAAGCAAAGTATTTGGAGCCCGTTGTTTTGCTTTTTCGTTATATCATATAGTATAATATTCAAAATCAGCAAGGATTATTTCCTGAGTTCTTTGCTGGTTAAGATGGAAAAAATTTTCGGCTTTATAAGTTGATAAAGTTATGTCGTAACAGGAAATATAAGAACAGATATATAAATAAATAAAAAGAAAATAAAAACGAAAATGAGGGGAACTTTATGAGCCAAAATCAATTCGAATGTCGTATTTCAGAAGAAGATGTACAAATGTTAAGAGCGTTAGCGCATCCGTTACGTTTACGCCTAGTAATGGAACTAATGCAACGTGGAACTTGTAATGTAACACAATTACAGGAAGTGCTAGAAATTCCACAATCAACGGTTTCGCAACATTTAACGAAATTAAAACAAAATAAAGTAGTGCGCTTTGAAAGACGAGGACTAGAAGTGTATTATCAAATTCATAATGATAAAGTAAGTGAAGTTGTAAAAACATTATTTTCTTAAAATTTGAATATTATGGAAAAAGACGTGAGGGATATACGTCTTTTTTTATTTGTCAGAAAGGTAATAGGAAAGAAAATGTTAGCATGTAAGGAAGAAAAGGATATCAATTAACATGTTGCTATATGGAATATATTCTAAAGGGGAAAGAAAAGATAGAAAGGAGTGTAGTAAGTAAAAGGAGGAATAGTAGTATGGATGTAAAACGTGTGAAACAAATTTTATCTTCTTCAAGTAGAATTGACGTTACATATGAGGGTGTCCCAGTATGGATTGAGAGCTGTGACGAGCAGAGTGGAGTTGCTCAAGTGTATGATGTATCTAATCCTGGAGAAAGCGTTCACGTGAACGTGACGGCTTTAGAGGAGAAGTAATAGAAAAGACGCTTCTAGTATCTAGAAGCGTCTTCTTATTTATTCCATCATATGTGCAATTTTCTTAGAGAACATAAGAAGTACTAATCCGAGTACGATTACGATAACACCGATGCTTGCGAATACTTCTAAATATCCTAAAGATTGAGTGAAAGCAGCCAATTGTCCTGCTAATAAGTTTGCGAAGCCAGTACCAGCTAACCATACACCCATTAATAATGATGCTAATTTAACAGGAGCGATTGCACTTACCATAGATAATCCGATTGGTGACAAGAATAATTCACCGATTGTATGGAACATGTAAGTGAATACAATGAATAGTAAGTTTGCTTTCATTGCGATATTACCTTCATCGCTACCAGTTTTTAATACAGCTAAAGTTAAAACTAGGTACCCAATCCCTAGCAAGATCATACCAAATGCCATTTTTGTTGGGATTTTTAAGTCACCATTTTTCGTTTTTGAAAGTTTAATCCATAATGCAGAAACCGGTAATGCTAGTAAGATAATGAATAGTGGGTTTACAGATTGGAACCAAGGTGTTGGAATTGTAAATCCACCAATTGTACGATCCACGAACTTATCTGTGTAAAGTGTTAAAGAACTACCAGCTTGTTCAAATCCTGCCCAGAAGAATACAACGAAACAAGTTAAAATTAAAATTGCAGTAGTACGTTTTTTCTCTTGTGTTGTTAAAGGCTTTTTCTCAATTGCTTTTGCATTTTTTTCTTTAGATTTTTTACCGACAACAGTTGTTCCGATAGATCCTAAGTAACGAGGTGCTAAGAAATTAAAAGCAAGCTGTCCAATAATCATACCGATACAAGCTGTTAAGAAACCGTATCTATAATCTGCGAAGTAACCGCAAATGAATGGAGCAATAAGAGCCCCTAAGTTAATTCCCATGTAGAAGATAGTGAAGGCACTATCACGACGAGAATCGTTTTCGCTATATAATTGACCTAATAAAGTCGAAATATTTGGTTTGAAGAATCCGTTACCAATAACTAATAATCCTAATCCTAAAAATAGTCCAGTTTTAGTGTTCATTGAAAATAGTACAAAGTTACCAATTGCCATAATGATACCACCAATAGTAATGGCATGGCGCTTCGTAATGAAATGGTCAGTTAACCAACCACCGATAATTGGTGTGAAGTATACTAACATTGTGAAAATACCGTAAATTTGAACTGCAACTGCTTTATCAAATCCTAAACCGCCGCTTACTAAGCTCGTTGTTAAATAAAGAACTAATAAGCCACGCATTCCGTAATAACTAAATCTTTCCCATGCCTCTGTAAAGAACAACAAATATAATCCTGGTGGATGTTTTTTTGGTGATTGTTGCTCTCCAGCTTTGTCTAATTTTAAAGCTGCATCCATGTTTGTTTCCCCCTAATCCTGTATAACGGATATTTATGTAATCATTTTAATTTACAAAATATTTAGAAGTCAATAGAATTATATGGAAATAGAAAGAAAATTCCTAAAAAAATTCTATTTTTCTTCAACCGTTACTGTATTTTGCCCTGAAAACGAGATGATAAGCGTTTTCAAATGTAATAATTGAATTCTAAAAGAAAATAAAATAGTGATTAATCAGAAAATTTAGATTAAAATATTTATTCTGATATAGAGAAAATATATTCTATTTACTTTTATAATATAACATATTGGGAATAAAAATACAAAATGAAATAATGTGACATTTAAGTGAATCGAAAAATAACCAGCTCCATAGAAGGGGAGCTGGTTAGAAAAATATTATTTAACGAAGCGTTTTTCGATATCATCTAATAGTAGGTTAGCGGCCATTACACCACCAGCTGTATTCCAAATAACATCGTCAACTTTGTATGCTTTACCATTCTTCACTGCATTTAAATTTTTAAATAGAGGATCATTTATATATTCTTTTTCTAATTCAGAACCTTTTTTCTCGTTGCCTTTATCGAATGTGAAGTAGAATAATACATCGCCATCCATTGCAGAAATACGTTCTTTAGATACGTTACGCTCTGCGAAGTCCTCTTTATTTTGATCACCAGGACGTTTAAATCCAAGTTCTTTTAAAATAACACCAGAGAATGTATCACCGTGATAAATACGAACATCACCAGGCATGAAGCGAACCATAGAGATTTCTTGATTTACTTTATCGCCTAGTTTAGCTTTTAATTCTTTCATACTTTTATCGTAATCAGCTAAAATCTTTTGACCTTCTTTTTCTTTACTTAATGCTTTTGCATAAAATTTGAAGTTATCTTTCCATTCACCACGTAGCGTTTCAGAGAACACAGTAGGTGCAATTGCTGTTAGTTGCTCGTACACTTTTTCGTGACGCATTTTGTTACCGATAATTAAGTCTGGTTTTAAAGATGCGATTGTTTCCACGTTCACTTGTCCTTCATCACCAACAACTTTTACATCTTTCATTTTATCTTTAATATGTGGATACCATGGATCACCAGTCCAAGATTTTACAGCCCCAATTGGTTTCACACCTAGTTCAAGTAAAGCTTCAGTTCCTTCATTTGTTAAAATAACTACACGTTTTGGATTAGCAGGAACTTCTGTTTTACCCATTGCGTGTTCCACCGTAATCATTTCTTTTTTCGTATCTTCTTTTGTTTCCTCTTTCGTATTTGATTTTCCACAAGCACTTAAAAGGAATGAAAAGGCTAGTAAAAATACAAATACTGTAAACGATTTCTTTCGTGTTAAATTCATTATGTACCCCCTACATACTGAGAAGTTTTTTCAATAGCAAGCATGATAATAATACTTCATGGTCCAATTGTCAATGAAAATAATTCTCAATATCGTTGACAATGAGAATTAAGTTGAAATACACTTACAACGTATCATTATACATTGAAGGGGAAACGCTGCATGTTATTAAAAACAAATCAAGCAAAATGGATTGGATTATTTGTTGGAATCATTGCGGTTGTTATTTGTATTTGGGGAAGTATTATTTTCGGATATACAAATACGAGCTGGAAATTAGCGTTAGATGCTTTTTTTCATTTTAATGGTTCTAATGAACATATTATTATTCAAAATGTGCGTCTACCAAGGGCATTAATTGCAGCTAGTGTCGGTGCTAGTTTAGCCATTGCAGGTTGTCTTATGCAAACTTTAACGAAGAATCCACTTGCCTCTCCAGATTTTATTGGATTAAATTCAGGTGCTGCGTTTTTCATAGTTGTAGCAATTGTTATTTTTTCCGTGACATCATTATCGGCTTTCACGTGGATTGCCTTTTTAGGGGCAGCAGTTGCAGCTGTACTTGTATTTGCGTCTAGTTCTTTAGGAAAAGAAGGGACAACGCCTCTTAAGCTAACATTAGCAGGGGTCGCAATTAGTGCGTTATTTTCATCATTAACACAAGGATTACTTGTGTTAAATGAAAAAGCGCTTGAAGAGGTATTATTTTGGCTTGCCGGATCTGTGCAAGGAAGAAAGTTAGAAATTTTACAATCTGTATTCCCGTATTTATTAGTAGGCTGGATCGCATCTCTTATGATGGCAGGGAAAGTAAATACATTAATGATGGGGGAAGACGTTGCAAAAGGACTTGGACAACGAACGATTTTAATGAAATCATTCGTACTACTTATTATTGTCCTGTTGTCTGGTGGTTCAGTTGCGGTCGCTGGTCCAATTGGATTTATTGGTATTGTTACTCCGCATTTTGCAAGATTTCTAGTTGGAGTAGATCATAGGTGGAGAGTACCGTATAGCGGGTTGTTAGGTGCAATACTATTAATCTTAGCTGATATAGCAGCAAGATATGTCATTATGCCACAAGAAGTACCAGTAGGGGTTATGACAGCATTTATCGGGGCCCCATTCTTTATTTATATTGCACGTAAGAGAGGGCTTAGCAAATGAAGAAGTATATTCCGTTTCGTATAGGAAAAGGCGGGCTCTCGTTTTTAATGTATAAACGAGCTTGTCTCGTCTTATTCAGTTTACTAGTTGTTTTAATAGGTTTATTTTTTGCGAGTGCAGGTATGGGAGACATGAAAATTGCTCCTTATGATGTATGGCAAGCGATTACTGGAAATGGCGATGCGATGTCAAATATGGTTGTAAATAAGTTTCGTATGCCGCGTATTTTGATTGCTATCCTTGTAGGAATCGCACTTGCTGTAGCAGGATGTATTTTACAAGGCCTCGTTCGAAATCCACTGGCTTCACCTGATATCATCGGGATTACAGGTGGTGCGAGTGTAGCAGTTGTATTATTTTTAGCTCTATTTAGTGATAAAAATAATGCGCTAACTGTAAGCATTCATTATATGCCGTTAGCAGCCTTTGCTGGAGCTACAATTGTAGCGCTTTTTGTATATTTATTCGCATGGAGAAATGATGGATTATCACCGATTAGTCTTGTTTTAATTGGTGTTGGTTTTTGGGCATTGACGAAAGCAGCAACGACTTTGTTTATGTTGTTAGCGCCAATTTATCAAGCGAGCCAAGCGAATGTATGGATTACAGGTACTGTTTACGGTTCTTCATGGCAAAACGTTATGGTACTTGCGCCGTGGGTTCTCATTTTAACGATAATATCATTTATAGCTGCTAGACATTTAAATGCTCAGGAGCTAGGGGATGATATTGCGGTAGGACTTGGTGTTCCTTTAACGAAGTCACGCGTATTCATGTTATTACTGAGTACAGCTTTAATTGGTGGAGCAGTTGCTTTCGCCGGAGGAATTGGATTTGTCGGTTTAATGGCGCCTCATATTTCACGAAGACTAGTTGGTTCTTTATACGGTGCATTACTCCCTGTTGCGGCGATTGTTGGTGCAATTTTAGTACTTGCTGCAGATTTAATTGGGCGTACAGTTTTCACACCACTTGAAATTCCAGCAGGGGTATTTACATCAGCAATTGGTGCACCTTATTTTATTTATTTACTTTATAAAAGTCGGAACTCATAAAGGGAGATGAATATGCAAAAAGCATTGGAGACGAAACGTTTGACGCTGTCTTATGGTGAAGCAATTATTATTGATGAGTTGAATTTAGAAATTCCAAAAGGCGAAATTACAATATTTATCGGTTCTAACGGTTGCGGGAAATCAACTTTATTACGTTCACTAGCTAGATTATTAAAGCCAACAACGGGTGATATTTTGTTAGATAATCAAGCAATTCAAAGTATGCAAACGAAGCAAATCGCTCGTCAAATGGCAATTTTACCACAAGGACCGCAAGCACCAGAAGGGCTTACAGTATTGCAACTTGTAAAACAAGGACGCTATCCATATCAAACGTGGCTGAAGCAATGGTCAGAAAAAGATGAGGAAATGGTACAAAAAGCCCTTGCAGCAACAGGTATGACAGAGTTTGCTGAGCGTGATGTGCATGCTCTTTCAGGTGGACAACGTCAACGTGCTTGGATTGCAATGACGCTTGCACAAGATACAGATATTATTTTACTGGATGAGCCTACTACATATTTAGATATGACTCACCAGATTGAAGTGCTAGATTTATTATTCGAATTAAATGAAACAGAACAAAGAACAATTGTTATGGTATTACACGATTTAAATTTAGCATGCCGCTATGCAGACAATATTGTAGCCATTCAAGATAAACAAATATATGCACAAGGTAAGCCGGAAGAAGTAGTAGATGAGAAGCTAGTACGTGATGTATTCCGAATGGAGTGTCAAATCAGTACGGATCCATTATTTGGGACGCCACTTTGTATCCCACATGGAAAAGGAAGACGTGTACGTAAAGAGGTTGCTCAAGTAATGAGATAATGAAAAAAGACGATGAGAATTCATCGTCTTTTTATTTTCGGCAAGAAAATAAGAGGAAGAGGGGAATACGTAACCGACGTTCATATTCTTTTCCACTCTGAAAATGGGTTTGATTGGGTGTAGCTTCTTTTATGTTTGTAATCGTAAATCCGGCTTGTTGTAACAATGTAAAATATTCTTCTGTTGTACGATGATATTTAATAACTTCTTGCTCAATCCAAGGTTCAACGCGTTTTCCCATTTTAAAATAATCATCGACGAGCCAGTTTGTTCTTTTCCCGCTCGTTTGCAAGCTTTCAAATGAAGAAGTAATAATAGGATGTTGAACGCTAAAGGTAAAGGTTCCATTTGTTTTTAAAGTTTCGTACACATTTTGAAAAATGATAGGAAGATGTTCAATATAATGTAAGGCGAGTCTAGATGTTACTAAATCAAAAGTAGCAGGAGGGTATGTGTAGTCTTTGAGGTTTAAAAAATGTACGGTCCCATTTTTATTTTCTAGTTGTTTTTTAGCTTTTTCATACATAAGTTCGGAGCCTTCAATACCAGTGTAAGAGTGGCAGCCTTTTTCTAATAACTCCTCACCGAATTTAGCGTCCCCGCAGCCTAAATCAAGGATTTGCTTTCCTTTCACATCACCAATGAGCTGAAAGAAGGCTGGTTTTTCAAGTGATTCATTTGGACTATTTTCTCTGTATCTTCGTTTCATATATTGTTTAAAAAATGCTTCGTTATTATATACATCAGATTCAGTAAATGCCATGATTGAAGCCCCCTTAAATATTTTTTTTATTCTACCAAATATGAAAAGTAAATGATAGATTTCTTGTAATGAATCATATATAATCTAAAATTGTAAGCGGTTACTTTAAACTATTTTTCTATAATAAATTCTGAAAACGTGTTAAGCTAGTAGAGGGATTATTAGAACTATTAAGACAATAATTCGCTTACATGAACGATGGGAGGCTTCACGATGTCTAGTAAAACACTTGCGAAATTTTTAGAAGAAAATTTAGAGGATTTAAAATCAAAGGGGCTTTATAACGTAATTGATCCGCTTGAGAGTTCAAATGGACCGATCATTACAATTGGCGGAAAAGAATATATTAACTTATCTTCAAACAACTATCTTGGATTAGCAACAGATAGCCGTTTGCAAGAAGCAGCAATTGGTGCTATTCATAAGTACGGCGTTGGAGCAGGAGCTGTTCGTACAATTAACGGTACTTTAGATTTGCATATTAAATTAGAAGAAACAATTGCAAAGTTTAAACATACAGAAGCAGCGATTGCCTATCAATCAGGATTTAACTGTAATATGGCAGCGATTTCAGCCGTTATGGATAAAAATGATGCCATTCTTTCAGATGAATTAAACCATGCTTCTATCATTGATGGTAGTCGTCTATCAAGAGCGAAAATCATCGTTTATAAGCATTCTGATATGGAAGATTTACGCCAAAAAGCAATCGCGGCGAAAGAATCAGGTCTTTACAATAAATTAATGGTAATTACAGACGGTGTCTTCTCAATGGATGGAGATGTTGCAAAACTACCAGAAATTGTTGAGATTGCAGAAGAATTAGATTTAATGACATACGTAGATGATGCACACGGTTCAGGTGTACTTGGTAAAGGTGCAGGAACTGTAAAACACTTCGGTCTGTCTGATAAAGTTGATTTCCAAATTGGTACATTATCAAAAGCAATTGGGGTAATTGGTGGATATGTAGCAGGGAAACAAAACTTAATTGACTGGTTAAAAGTTCGTTCACGTCCATTCTTATTCTCTACAGCATTAACACCAGCTGATGCAGCAGCTTGCATGAGATCAATTGAAATCTTAATGGAAAGCACAGAGTTGCACGATCGTTTATGGGAAAATGGTCGATATTTAAAACAAGGGTTAAAAGAACTTGGCTTTAATATCGGAGAAAGTGAAACGCCAATTACACCTTGTATTATTGGTGACGAAGTATTAACACAAGAATTTAGTAAACGTCTAAATGAAGAAGGCGTATATGCAAAATCTATCGTGTTCCCAACTGTAGCAAAAGGAACGGGACGCGTTCGTAATATGCCTACAGCAGCTCATACGAAAGAAATGTTAGATGAAGCAATTCGTAAGTATGAAAAAGTAGGAAAAGAAATGGGCATCATTTAAGTAACGACATCTTTTGAATAGCTTGCAAATGAGGAGTGGGGAAAATGAAAAAAATTCTAGTAACCGGTTCTTTAGGGCAAATTGGTTCTGAACTAGTAATGAAACTTCGTGATGTATACGGTGCATCAAATGTTATTGCAACAGATATTCGTGAAACAGATAGTGAAGTAGTAACGTCCGGTCCATTTGAAACGTTAGATGTAACAGATGGACAAAAACTACATGATATTGCAAAGCGTAATGAAGTAGATACAATTATTCATTTAGCAGCTTTACTTTCAGCAACAGCAGAAAAAAATCCGTTATTTGCTTGGAATTTAAATATGGGTGGACTTGTAAATGCATTAGAAGCAGCTCGTGAATTAAACTGTAAGTTTTTCACGCCAAGTTCTATCGGTGCATTCGGTCCATCAACGCCGCAAGATAATACGCCACAAGATACAATTCAGCGTCCTACTACGATGTATGGGGTAAACAAAGTAGCAGGAGAATTACTATGTGATTATTATCATCAAAAGTTTGGCGTAGATACGCGCGGTGTACGTTTCCCAGGTTTAATTTCTTACGTAGCTCCTCCAGGAGGCGGAACAACTGACTATGCAGTTGAAATTTATTATGAGGCGATTAAAAAAGGCACATACACCTCATACATTGCAGAAGGAACATACATGGATATGATGTATATGCCAGATGCTTTACAAGCGATCATTTCATTAATGGAAGCTGATCCAAGTAAACTTGTGCATAGAAACGCGTTCAATATTACAGCAATGAGCTTTGAGCCAGAGCAAATCGCAGCATCAATTCGTAAACACATCCCGACGTTTACAATGGATTACGCTGTAGATCCTGCTCGTCAAACAATCGCTGATAGCTGGCCAAACTCTATTGATGCAACAGCAGCAATGAACGAGTGGGGCTTTAAAGCAGAATACGATTTAGACAAAATGACAACCGACATGTTGGCTAAGTTAAAAAAAAAGCTCACAGCTGAGTTAGTGATGAATTAATAGTAAGGGTCGATTCTTAGGAGTCGGCCCTTTTATTTGTATTTTAGAAATATACAAATAATTACAAGTGTGATAGAATGAGTTAATTTGTGCATAAAGGGGAGAGATACAATGGAGAAATGGGAGTTAGCAAAGGAAATTTACAATACGTCACGTTTAACGGGAACATTTAAACTTCGATCGGGACAAGTATCAAATCAATACTTTGATAAGTACTTATTTGAATCTAATCCAGTACTGTTATTAGAAATTGCTAAACAATTGAAAGAGCTCATTCCTCCAGAGACAGAAGTACTCGCGGGTTTAGAAATGGGAGGAATTCCAGTGGCAACAGCATTATCTTTACAAACAGGTATACCTGTTGTATTTGTAAGGAAAGAAGCGAAGAAGTACGGTACATGTAAGTTAGCAGAAGGCGTTGATATTACGGGGAAAAATGTTTGTGTTGTTGAAGATGTTATTACGACAGGCGGGCAAATATTATTAAGTACGAAAGAGTTAAGGGAACTGGGTGCGAAAGTACACCATGTTCTAGGCGTCATTGAACGAACGAAAGAGGGAAGAGAAAACTTATTAGAAGATGGCTTACAGCTACATTCTTTATTTACAATGGATGAGTTAATCGAAGGAGAAAAGCAATATGCAAAGAGTTGACGTCGTATATGCATTAATACATGATGAAGAAACAGATAAGATATTAATGGTACATAATATAGAACAAAACGTTTGGTCACTGCCGGGTGGGGCTGTTGAAAAAGGTGAAATATTAGAGGAAGCACTAATAAGAGAAGTGAAAGAAGAGACAGGTTTAACAGCCGTGATAGGTGGACTTGTTGCAATCAATGAAAAATTCTTTGAAGCATCAGGGAATCATGCGATACTATTTACATTCCGAGCAAATGTAGTAAACGGTGAACTGATTGCGGAAGATGACGAAGAAATTTCTGCAATAGAGTGGGTGAACCGAACGGTTGCAAATGAACGATTCCCATTCTACGATGGAGGATTCGAGGCATTATTAGAAGTAGCCATTCCATACAAGTTTCAACCAGAAACAAAGTGATTGAATAGAAAAAACAGGAGCGTAAGGCTCCTGTTTTTTCTATTCAATCGTCTTCAGTAATAACTTTTTCAATAGTGGTTTAATCTTCAGACGTAAATCTTCAGCGTGATTTGCAACTAAGAAGTGATGGTTATAAATGTTCTTCATTAATTGATAAGTTGCTTCTTTTGCTTCGCCTTCTTCGATGAAGATTCCGATTACTTCCATACCACTTTTACGAGCAAGTTTGACAGCTTCATGCGTATCTAAAATACCATCTTGTTGATAGTCTAGCGCAGAAGGTTCACCGTCTGTAAAGACAAGTAAGAATTTATGCTTTTCTGGTCTTTTCGCAAGTTTTTCAGAAACGATACGAATAATATATCCGTCGCGGTTATCTTCTTCTTCGCGAAGCTGCATAATTTCGGGACCAACGTTTGGTAACGTTGAGTTTTTATACGTTACAACTTCATGGATAACGTTCGGCTTATCTTCAGGTTTAGCACTAGAAGCATCCTCCCAAAATCCGCTAATAGCATGCGGGATTTTTAAAGATTTCAACGCTTCATGGAATAGGACCACACTCTTTTTCGTTTCTTCCATTTTGTTATACATAGAACCAGAGCAGTCCACTAACAATTGGAATGCAACATCGAGTTCTTGTGATTCTTGTCCTTTTTTATAAAACATGCGCGGCTGCTTTTCAGTATAAATACGAAGGAATTTCTTACGAAGTCTTCCGTAGTATTTATCACTATTTGCATTCGTTTTATTTTCAATCGTTTTTTCGATAATTTTCTTTAATTCTTTTACATCTTTATTAACGACTGATTTGATAGCTTGGTAATCTTTTTTCTCATCGGTATTTGCCTTGCGAGCTTCTTTAAATGTATGAGAGGCACCAACGTTATACTTACCGTATGCACCGTCGTTTTGGCTAGAAGCGTGTGAAGCTCTTGCTTCTTCTGTATCAGCGCCATCAAAATTGGATTGTGTACTCTTTTGAGAAGTACCTTGTACAGAACCAAGTGCTTGGTCGCCATCTTCTGATTCACGAGCAGTATCGCCCATCATATTTGTTTTTGTTCCGCTTTCTAATTCGAAGCGTAAAAAGTTCTCGTTTTCGTTATTTTTATTTTCACGATGCCATGTCGAGAAACTTTCATCCATTTTGTTTTTGTTTTCATCGTCATCTATGAGCTGCGTATCATCATTTGCTAAATCTTCGACGCGACAGTTCTTTTCATCTGCAATGACAGATAAATAAAGTGGAGCATGTCCGAAATAATTATTAAGCATATCACTTTCAAGAATCTCCTCTAAGCGATAGCGAATCTTTTCAACGATATACATAATATCTTCCGTATTACGAGCTTGGAATGTTTCATGTAAAATTGCTTCAATTTGCTCGAAATATTCATTATTAAACATTTCATATTTATCGCTCGTTAATGAAAGATAGCAGAGACAAAATAGACGATCACCGTGATAGTTACGAACACGATTGATTTCATTTTGTGAGCCGAAGTAATTGCGATACATTTCTTTTCTTCTTTTAAAAACATGCTTTGTGCCAGGGCGTAAGTTTTTTACGATTTCCTCAACACGTAAATCTTCTAATAGAACAAATAATTGTGTTAAAAACTTTTTTAAAGGTGATTCTTGTAATTCAATCGCATAAGAACGAATTAAAGTCATGTCCGAGTAATGTTTATTACCAAGTGCTTTTAAAAACACTTCGCTTTTTAATCCGATTATTGTATCCTCTTCTTTTCGATCATCCCAAAAGTGACTAATGACAACCTTTTTTTCAATTTCGTCGTAGTATGCTTTATAGCCATACTCAAGGTAGGCATCGTCTTCTTTTAGAAGAGCATACATTAAGTTTTCCATTTGTAGAAACAGCGACGCATCAATTTTTTTGTCACTAAAAATTTGTCTCATGAATTATCCCTCAAAGAAATAACTTTCTGCTAATTCACGGACAGTCATTTGTTCTGTTTCATCGTTTAATTTTGCGATAATACTACGTTCAATTGCACGCATAACAGGGATATATACACCTAAATCACATGCATCGATAATGCCACGAATACTTGCTGCCTCTTCACTTACACGTCCATCACGAGCTAAGGGCATAAGGTCGCTTGCAAATGCAACGAACTTTTCAATTGTTGCAACATCATTTAATTTTGATTCAGCTAATAATAGTTCTTTTAATGTATCACCTTGAATGTAAGGAACTTCAATAATAACGAAACGGTTTTTTAATGCTTCATTTAGTTCACTTGTACCAACGTAACCTTCATTAATTGCCGCAATTACACGATACTCATCATCACCGTATACAACTTCTTGTGTAAATGGGTTTGTAATCATTTTACGATAATCTAACGCACCGTGAAGTAGTGGTAACGTTTCAGGTTTTGCCATATTGATTTCATCAATATATAGGAAATGACCGCTCTTCATTGCTTTCATAAGAGGACCGTTAACAAATGTAACTTCAGATGCGCCATCTTTCGTTTGAAGCGTGTTGTATCCTAAAATACCTTCTACATCTAGGTCAACAGAACAGTTAATGCTATGCATTGGTTTTTGGAATAAAGAAGAAAGAGTTTCCGCTAGTACTGTTTTACCACTACCAGTTGGTCCTTTTAATAGAATGTTTTTGCCAAGAAGAAGTGCTGTAATAGCATCTTCAATAATGCTGTTATCAGACGCCTTATATATTTTCTTACCAATTAAATGTGCATTTTCACCAGCTTCTTGCTTATTCTTTTCGTGAATGTTTGAGAGCTGTTGTTTTAAATCAGCATGTATATGAAATTGTTCTAACATGTATTTCCCACCTAACATTATTTTCATAAAGTAATACATCTTATGATAACTTGTTTTAATATGGTATGCAAAGAAAAGGAGAGAGGGGAAATGGAAAAGAAAAAGCAATCAATAGTACATTGATTGCTTACAGTAAAGGAGAGATGAGCCTCATAAAAGACTCTAATATTCGTTTTTTGATACTTCTTTTTTGGAAAGCGTTCCATTTAATTTCAGTGGAATGCTTAAAGTCATCTTCAAAATCACGTTTAATATCATGAACGGTTTCTGATTCATATAGTACGCTAATAAGTTCGTAATTTAATTCAAAGCTACGTACGTCCATATTTGCTGTTCCGATTGTCGCGATTTTATCATCAACGAGTACAATTTTTGCATGCATAAAACCATCTTTATAACTATAAATGGAGGCGCCAGCTTTTAAAAGTGGAGTGAAGTAGGATTGTGATGCTTGATCACTAATAATACTATCACTTTTACCAGGATATAAAATGCGTACATCTATGCCTGATATTGCGCTTAAGCGTAATAATGTTAAAGTTTCTTGATCTGGAATAAAGTATGGTGTAGCGATCCAAATCGATTTTTTTGCAGATCCCATAACGGCTAATAATGTATTACGAATGCTTTTATCATCTGAGCTTGGTCCGCTCGCTACAATTTGCACAGCACCTTCTGCATTTGAAATTTCTTTGCCTGGGAAGTATTGTCTATTCATAAATTGATCCCAAGAATAGTTGTTTAAACCACTAGAGGCATAGAGCCAGTCCTCTAGAAAAATTGCTTGTAATTTGTATAGTGCTTTTCCTTCTATTTTTAAATGACTATCACGCCAAACAGGAAATTTTTTTGAACGACCAAGATATTCATCACCGACGTTGAGTCCACCAGTAAAACCGATTTCACCATCTACAATAACGATTTTTCGATGGTTACGATAATTGACAGTTTCAAGTAACCAAGCTGAAAAAATAGGATCAAATTCAACAATTTCAATTCCAGCTTCTTTCATAGGTTGTAAAAATCTTCTTCTTAAAGTATTACTTCCGAGTCCATCATAAAGGAATCGTACAATAACACCATCTTTTGCTTTTTTTATTAAAGCATCTCGAACTTTTGTACCAATCTCATCAGATTTATAAATATAGTATTGAATATGTATGTGATGTTTTGCTTGGTCGATAGCTTGCAAAATTTCTGAGAATGTTTGATCGCCATTTGTTAAAAGTTGTGTAGTTGTTTTATCTGCGGCAGGTCCGCCTCCAAATTTTTGAACGACTTTTGTCAAATGTGTAGAACGTTCATGTAAGGGGACTGTGAGTGATAATTCTACTCGTCTTCCTTCTAATATTTCACGGAATAATTTTCGTTGCTCTTCTGAACGATGTAGATGTTTTTTTCTTCTCCAACGGCTACGCCCGAAAAGCGCATATAAAAGCACACCTACAACAGGGAGAAGTGCTAATACTAAAAACCATGCTAAAGTGCTTTGTGGGGATCTATTTTCAATAAAAATAACGAAAGAAATCCCTATGATTGTAAGAGACCATAATGCACCGACAAAGGTATATAGCGAGAGGATAGACGTATCTAAAAGTAAGAGTACGATAGATATAATTGTAAATACCAATAATAATTGAACGATAGGCTTCTTCATTTCTATAAAATTCCTCTAATCTTTCTTAAATATAGACTTCTAATATAAAAAGGTATAATCCGACATTCTTATTATAAAGTGTTTTGTTTTTTTTACAAAATATAGGCAGTTTCCCCATGCTTTCCGCATTTGTCCTACATACAGTATATTGTTACGTTATTATCCCGTTAATTACTGGTTAATAAACAGTGTAAGAGGGACAAAACTCTTGCCCCTTATATATAGGAAGAGAGATAACCATATTCTAGAATTGTAGCAGATGCCTGATGAAGCCTAAGGTATGGTTATCCGTATTATAGAGATTCTTCTTAATATAGGTTACCAGCTAGGTTCGTACTATTCATACAATACTTATTAAGATGAGAAAATGGAAAAGGAGAGGGGAAACATGAATTATATAGACAATAATGGATTGTATTATCGTCATAATCATGGAGGGCACCATCATAATGGTGGACATCACAATCATGGAGGACACAATCACCACGATCATCACCACCATCATGGAGGCGGATGGGGCTGGGGCGGCGGCTCATGGGGCGGTGGATTTTTCCCTGGAAGTTTTGCTGGAGGCATGTTAGGCGGACTTACAGCTGGTGCATTAACGGGTGCAGCAGGTGGAGGCTACTATCCAGCACCGTACCCAGTAACTTATCCTACGCCATACCCAGCACCATATCCAACGCCATATCCGGGGTATCAGCCAATGCCATATCCGTATTAAACGAAAAAAAGAGGCTATCCTCTTTTTTTTCGTTTAATAAAGTATTTATTTATAAAATACTTCCAAAATAAAGGTGAAAATATGTTAATATTTTGTTATTGTAATTCAAAAACATATATACTAACTTTAATTTTTATATTATTATTCGTGAATAGTTGTATAGCGTGCTCAAACTTCTATTTTGCTAGTAAAGCAAAGAGGTTAAATGTGAGCGGTATTAGTAGGAAACAGTGATTGTATGGAGCTAGCTATAAAGGAATGTAAGAGAATGAATAAGGTATAATAAAGTAAGCTAATTATAACGATCAGAAACTACTATATATAATCGAAACGGTATTATATTGCTTTTTATTACAAATAATATTATGTTATTTTAATCGGCATATTTCAAAACGTGATTTATGTAAAGGACGATTATTAGGAAATGAAATATCTCTATTTCTATGAAAAGAAACAAGTTGTGTTTTAGTCAGATAGGAAGCAAGGAGAGATGCGCATGCTAGAACAAAGAGGTCATGCATTATATGACTCTTCATTGCGAGATTTAAAGTTAGCATTAGATGAGTCTTCAATTGTTGCGATTACAGACCGAAATGGTCGTATTACATATGTAAATGATAAGTTTTGTGAAATCTCCAAATATACACGAGAAGAGTTAATAGGGAAAGATCATCGTATTTTAAATTCAGAATATCACCCGAAAACATTTTTTCGAATTTTATGGAAGCGCATTTTGAGCGGAAAAGTATGGAGAGGTGAGATTCGAAATCAAGCAAAAGATGGGACATATTATTGGGTTAAAACAACAATTGTTCCATTTTTAAATGAAAAAGGAGAGCCCTACCAATTTATTGCGATCCGAAATGATATTAGTAGTAGGAAAGAAGCAGAACAGAGGTTGCGGTTAAGCGAAAGTCGTTATAGGGAGCTTGCGTATCATGATGCTTTAACGAGTTTACCGAACCGATTACAGTTAATAACGACTGTAAATGAGATGATTGCAGGCAAAAAAGAATTTGGTATGATTTACTTTGATTTAGATCGTTTTAAATTAGTAAACGATACGCTAGGTCATATGATAGGGGATTTACTTTTGAGCGAAGTTGCTTCACGGTTGCATTATGTGCTAGGAGAGAAAGATGTTCTGGCTAGGCTGGGTGGCGACGAATTTGTGCTGTTAACAAAAAAACATACACAAGATGAAATGAGGCAGTTAGCGACATCTGTGTTGTCATGTTTTCAGGCACCATTTATGCTTGAAGGTCATGAAGTATACATTTCAGCTAGTCTAGGGCTGTGCTCATATCCGCAAGATGGACAAGATGTAGAAACTCTATTGAAAAATTCGGATTTAGCCATGTATAGCGCGAAAGAACAAGGTAGAAATGCCGCGTGTTTCTTTACAGATGAATTACGTGCGAAAATAAATCGTAGAATGAAAATTGAATTTGCTTTGCAAAAGGCAATTCGTGATGAAGAGTTAGACGTGGCACTGCAGCCTATTATTGATTTGAAAACGAAGAAATATACTGGTATTGAGGCTTTAGCACGTTGTTCGACAGAAGAAGGACCTATTTCGCCAGGCGAATTTATTCCAGTAGCTGAAGAATCTGGGCTTATTATAAAATTAGGAGACTGGGTATTAGAAAAGTCATGTCGCTTGTTTAAAACATTGCCAGATTACGAAGACGGTCTAAAGCTATCTGTGAATTTATCTATACAACAATTAATGCAAAAGCGTTTTATTTTATCTGTACGTAGTATTTTAAGGAGAACGGGATTTCCACCGAATCGTTTAATTTTAGAAATAACGGAAAGCATTGCTGTTCGTCATTTTGATTATATTATTGCTACATTACAAGAATTAAGAAATATGGGTATTTTAATTGCGTTAGATGACTTCGGAACGGGCTATTCTTCCTTATATTATTTAAAACAACTACCATTGGATATAGTGAAAATTGATCGTAACTTTATTCGTGAATTCCATTATGATCATGCACAGCCAGAGCGAACGATTGTAAAATCTGTTATTGAAATTGCCCATAGTTTAAATTTAGCAGTAGTTGCTGAAGGGGTAGAAACAGTAGAGCAAGAAAGTTTACTACAATCTATGGGTTGTGATTATGTACAAGGATTTTATTATGCGAAACCTTTATCTGTAGGAGAGTTAAAAGAAAAGTTAATTACAGATTTTGAATAAAAAAGAGAAGCCGGTAGCTTCTCTTTTTTTAATTCATTTTTTGTGAGTTTTTCATTAGTACTGGATAAAGAACAAGACCTAGTACGAACAATCCGATTCCTAAGAAGAACGTTTTTAAATCAGCCGTTCCGGTTTTGATAACCCAAATAGAGTATACAAATGCTAATGTAGTAATGATCCCATCCTTTATTCGAGAGCCAGGCATTATATCATACGTTTCTCCTGTAATAACTAATTTGAATTGGTACAGCGTAGAAACAAGGTATGGAATTAAATAAGCTAATGTTGCTACAACGATAGCGAAATTATAAGCTTCTGACACAGTGCCAGAAATCGTTGAGAATAAGAAAATTTGTGTCATCACATTTGTAATAAATAATGATTTTGAAGGACTACCTTTTTTATTTGTTTTCGCGAAAAACTTAGGGAAAAGTCCATTCTTTGCTGCCTGGTAAGGTACTTCTGAACTAACAACGATCCAGCCAACTGTAGATCCAAATAAAGATACAAGTGCAAGTAAAGCCATGACATATGCGCCTTTAGTGCCAATTGCTAAATTTAACGCGTCTACTAATGGTTTTTGCGATTCTTTTAAAGCATCTTGCGAGAGTGCTCCCATTGTAAGTAGGGTAATTGACATATAAATCAGAAGAGCGATAATTAATCCGAAAATGGTAGCTTTTTTTACATCGCGCTGAGATTTTGCACGGTTAGAAAGCATAACTGCTGATTCAATACCGATAAACGCCCAAAGTGTTGCGATAGCAGCTGAATTGATTTGTCCACCTAACGAAATGGATTGCCCCGCTTCATTCATAAATGTTTGACCGTCTCCGAAATTAGAGGCATTGAAAATGAATAATGTGATTACAATAAACATTGTAAATCCGATAATCTTGGCAATGGTAGCAAGAAGATTCATATTTCCAGCTCGGTCAATATTTTGAGAAAGAATATATTGAATTCCCCATAACATAAGGCTACATACGAGGAAAGTTAATCCTTTTCCGAGTTCTAGTGAAAATCCGTTCATTGAAAAGAGAATTTGCTTACTTTGTAAAACTGGAAAGAATGTTGATAAATATCCAGCAAAGGAAATAATAACAGATGCGGTTGCAGCCCAGTTCGCAGCCCAATATCCCCATGCCATACTATATCCTGCAACTTTACCCGCTTTTTTTGAAGGGAACATTGCTTGAGCGTAACTTTGTGGTCCTGCCTTTAATTCTGGCTTGCGAATTGCTAAATTTCCAAATACGAGTGCGATCATAAATACGCCAAGGCCTGTAATACTCCATGCAAGTGTAGAACCCATTGGACCTGATACTTGTGCTAAATTCGCTGGGAGCATAAATACGCCACCGCCAACCATATTTCCAATCACAAAAGCTGTTAAAATCCATAATCCCCATTTTTTCGTTTCCATTTTTGTTAACTCCTTTGTAGTAAGTTTTGCGTAAACATCATTTTTTACTAGCTTTTTGACAATAAAAAAAGAGCCATGTAGATAAAAAATACCTACATGGCTCTTCGCCTAACGTAGGTACAACGGGAATAACCCTTGTACCTACGCGTAATTTTTCCGCTAGGTTTCAAGGGTTACGTATGATGATGATGATGTTTTTGTGCAAATGTAACTACAATTGTTGTATAAGTAAGCATAGTTCTTTGCTCCCTTTCTCCTCTGATTTTGAAGTTAGTATACTACATGTTTTTTTGAATGAAAAGAAAAATATAAAAATTTTTATAAAAATACGTTTTAGAGATTAAATATTTACCTGTATTTTTCCTATACTGGAAAATAAGTGAGAGATTGGCAGAAGAGTGTAGCATGGTATAATACATATAGAATTAGAAGGTGACAAGGGGCTATTGTAGATGATGAGTAAGTATGAACAAATTTATACAGCAATCAGCAAGTCTATTGATAATAAACAATTAAAAGAGGGATGCAAAATCCCATCAGAAACTGAATTAATGAAGCAGTATGAAGCAAGCCGGGGTACGGTAAGAAAAGCTGTAGATTTATTACAAGAGCGTGGATATGTTCAAAAAATACATGGAAAAGGTGTTTTTGTTTTAAAGCGAAAAAACATTGAATTCAACTTTGGTGGTATTGTAAGTTTCCAAGAAGAAAATGAACGTTTAGGACGTCATTGTATTACAGAAGTCGTGGAAATGGAGAAAGTAAAAGCGACAAAAGAGGTTGCAAAGCTATTAAATGTGAAAGAGAAAACAGAAATAGATCATATTAAACGCGTACGAAATATTGATGGAGAAAAAGTAATTTTGGATATCAATCATTTTGTATCGGAATATATTCCTGGATTAACGAGTGAAATTGCAGCGAAGTCTATTTATAAATACATTGAGAAAGAACTAGATCTTCATATTAGTTACTCACAGAGGGTAATTGAAGTGCAGCCATGTACAGAGGACGATAGAAAGTATTTAGATTTAAATGGAACAGACTATGTTGTCGTTGTGAAAAACTTTACGCATTTTTATGATGGAAGTCAGTTCGAATATACAGAATCACGCCATCGTTTAGATATTTTTCATTTTTCGGATGTGGCGCGGAGGAAGTAAAGAGATGGAACAAACTATTGTTTCATCTCTTTTTTTATAAAAAAATAACAAACTCGTATATACGAGTGTTGACTAACTTATATATACGAGTTAATATGTAATTGTAAACGGTATCAAAAAAAGAAAAGAGGGACGGGAATATGGGGAAAGACTATCGTAAAACAGCAGAGGAAGTGTTGCAGTATATTGGTGGGAAAGACAATATTGAACAAGCTGCACACTGTGTAACGAGGCTCCGTATCGCTTTAAAAGATGAAAGTAAAATAGATAATGATAAATTGCAGTCTATTTCATTAGTGAAGGGAGCGTTTCATAACGCTGGGGTATTTCAAATTGTAATTGGTCCAGGAGATGTGGATCGAGTATATGCGGAATTGATAACGCTTGCAGGTATGAAGGAAGCGACAGTAGCTGACGTGAAAGACTCTGGAAACCAAAAGTTAAATCCAGCTCAAAAGTTTGTAAAAGTATTTTCAGATGTATTTATGCCGATATTACCAGCAATCGTAACAGCTGGTTTACTAATGGGAATTAACAATCTATTAGGGGCGAAGGACTTATTTTTTGAAGGTAAAAATTTATTAGATGTGTATCCAAACTTAAGTGGGCTTTGGGATTTAATTAATATGATGGCGAATACAGCATTCGTATTCTTACCAGCACTTGTCGGTTGGTCAGCAACGAAGCGTTTTGGTGGTAGTCCGATATTAGGGATTGTTATGGGATTAATGCTTGTGCACCCAGCCTTACTAAACGCGTGGGATTATGGAAAAGCAGCGACTGGTTTAGATGGACAAAAGATTGAGTACTTCGATATTTTAGGATTATTTCAAATTGAAAAAGTAGGGTATCAAGGTCAAATTTTACCGGTTTTAGTAGCGGCATTCGTATTAAGTAAAGTGGAAATCTTCTTAAAGAAACATGTACCGAATGCAATTCAATTATTAGTTGTACCCATTACGACGATTGTTGTAACTGGTGTGTTAGCATTAGGAATTATTGGTCCAGTTACACGTCATATTGGAGATTTATTAACAGCTGGATTAGTAGGTGTATATGAAACAGTACCAGTAGTTGGAGCAGTATTGTTTGGAGCATTATATGCACCGCTAGTAATTACAGGTATGCATCATATGTTTATTGCTATCGATTTACAATTAATTGCACAGCACGGTGGTACATTCATTTGGCCAATGATTGCTCTTTCTAACATTGCGCAAGGTAGTGCGGCACTTGCGATGTTCTGGATTTCTAAAAATCAAAATGATAAAAGTATGGCATCTACATCAGCAATCTCAGCATATTTCGGTATTACCGAGCCAGCTATGTTCGGTGTAAACTTACGAAATAAATTCCCGTTCTATGCAGCGATTATAGGATCAGCTACTGCAGCTATATTTATTACGCTAAATGGTGTATTAGCACCTGCTATCGGAATTGGTGGATTACCAGCATTTATTTCTATCATTCCGAAATCGATTCCAATATTTATTGTTGGAATGATTATCGCGGTTGTCATCCCATTTACGTTAACGTGGTTATTTGCAAAACGAGCAAAACAGAAGTAGGAGGAAGTTAAACATGAAGGATTGGCATAAAAGTGTAGTTTATCAAATTTATCCGAAGAGCTTTAATAGCTATTACAATAAAGAAACCGGTGATATAAAAGGGGTTACAGAGAAACTAGATTATTTAAAAGAACTCGGAGTAGATTATATTTGGTTAACACCGATATACCAATCACCACAAAATGATAATGGATATGATGTAAGTGATTACTACAGCATTGACCCATCTTACGGAACGATGGAAGAGTTTGAAGAGCTTTTAGAAGAAGCAAAGGCACGTAACATTGAAATTATGCTTGATATCGTTGTAAATCATAGTTCGACGGAGCATAAGTGGTTTAAAGAAGCGAAGGAAGATAAAAATAGTCCATATCGTAATTACTATATTTGGCGCGATGAAAAAAATAATTGGCAATCTAAGTTTGGCGGATCTGCTTGGAAATATGATGAGAAGACAGAGCAATATTTTTTACATCTATTTGATGAGACGCAAGCTGATTTAAATTGGGAAAATGAAAAACTTCGTGAAGAAGTATATGATATGATGCGTTTTTGGCTTGATAAAGGGGTAACTGGATTTCGATTAGATGTTATTAATTTAATTTCAAAAGATCAACAGTTCTTAAATGATGATGGAAGTACGGCGACAAGCGATGGCCGTAAATATTATACAGATGGCCCGCGTGTTCATGAATATTTACAAGAGATGAACCGAAGTGTTTTTGAAGGGAAAGATGTGATTACAGTTGGAGAAATGTCATCTACGACAATTGATAATTGTATTAAATATTCAAACCCTGAGCGCAATGAATTAAGTATGACGTTTAGTTTTCATCATTTAAAAGTAGATTATCCGAATGGAGACAAGTGGACACAAGCAGATTTTGATTTTATTAAATTAAAAGAGATTATGTCTAATTGGCAAATTGAAATGCAAAAGGGCGGAGGATGGAATGCATTATTCTGGTGTAATCATGACCAGCCTCGTATTGTGTCACGCTTCGGTGATGATAGAAAGTACCGAAATGAATCTGCAAAAATGTTAGCGACAGCTATGCATATGTTGCAAGGCACCCCTTACATTTATCAAGGCGAAGAAATCGGTATGACGAATCCTAAATTCGAGTCCATTGAGCAATATCGTGATGTAGAATCGTTAAATATATACGATATAAAGCGAGAAGAAGGATTATCAAAAGAAGAAATTATCGGGATTTTAAAACAAAAATCTCGTGATAACTCCCGTACTCCGATGCAGTGGAATGAAAAGATGAACAGTGGTTTTACAACAAGTACCCCTTGGATTTCAGTGGCTGAAAACTTTACAGAAATAAACGTAGAGAAGGCGTTAGAAGATAAGGAATCTGTATTTTATCATTATAAAAAACTAATTGAACTAAGAAAAACATACGATGTTATTACAGAAGGAGAATATGCTATTTTAGATGAAAATCATCCTAAGATTTGGGCATACACACGTACTGTAAATGATGAAATATTACTTGTTATCAATAACTTCTATGGAGAAGAAATAACGTACGCTGTACCAGCACATGTTCAATTAGATGGAATGAAACAAGAAATACTACTGTCGAATTATAAAGATTCCAGCAAGGATATTACAAACCTTAACTTAAGACCATATGAATCCATTGTATATCGTTATACGAAATAGAAAGGTTGTATGCCCGTGAGGCATACAACCTTTTATTTTAAGACACCGCTATACAAAATGCTTACTTCTACCTCGGGCTTAAATTTTACTTTTGCATAATCTTTATTCCAATTTTTTTTCTTCCATAAGTCAGGGTGATAAGCAATGAGATGTCTACCAATTCCGAAAGCATCACAATTTGCTTTTTGTAGTTTGTTTGTTATTTTTTTTGCTTCTTTCGTAAGTTGCTTTGATAATTCCTTATTTAGTTTTTTTCTGGCGTCCATTTTATAAATATTATCTCTTGGGGCTTCAAGTGCTATTACTTTTAGTTGGAGCTTAATATGAGCATAAACATTTCCTTTTTTATCTGTTGTTATTTTTAAGTCTCGTTTTAACTTTCGATTGCTAATTTCCATTGTTAAATAATCAGATGTCTTCTCAGATTCATCATTAGTAAGTTTTTGGGTTATACGGGCACTTGTTCCCATTTTTCCGGTTAATAATACGAATAAAACAGATTGTTTCAAAGGTAAATGCCCAGTTAATTTATCTTTGTTAAATAAAGCTAATCCGTTTGTAACTACTTCTTTTCCTTTTATTTTTATAGAAGGGAGGGTAAAGTCTTTACCGGGATCTAACATTTTTGTAGCAGCTGTTTCTAAAGTTTCTTTTGGAAATACACTCATATCTTCTAAGCTTTTCACTTTTTTCTTTAGAAAATCTCCAATTAGTAAATTTCCTACTTTCTTTTTTTCTAGTATCTCGGACGTTTCACCATCTACTGCAATAAGTTTTACTAAAGCAGTTGGGTTTGTTGGATCCCGAAAACTGACATCTAAATAGGGTAGTATACCTTTTTTTAGAATTTTGGTTCCTAGTAATTGAACACCATATTTGAAATAGCGAATGTTCCCGGTCACATTTTTTTTTAGGGCATCGCTTGTATCCCTTATGTTATGCCCGGTTGCTGAATGTATTTCATTCTCGAATGAAGATTGCTCTCCGCTTGAACTTTTTACGAGTTCAAGCGTTTGCTGAAGTTTATTCTCTTCCGTAATATCATATCCAATACTATAAGCTAATCTCGCTTCTCTTAATGGTTCTTGATCCCAACAGCCAGAAAGGAGGGAACTAGTACATAATATAAAAAGTAATTTAACTTTTTTTTTGAACATACTGTTCTCCTTTCTTCTTTCTTATTACTGAATAAAGTAGAAATAAAAAAGGGAGGACAACGATGAAAATATAGGTGAACTTATCAGTGAAAGTTGAAATTATTTTTAATTCTTCAGGTGTATCTATAAATAAGGCTACACTAAAAGCAATAATACCAACGATTGGAACAGCCTTTTTATGATTAGCAAGATTGAATATATGTCCAATTCCGATAGAAGCTGCACAGTAATAACTAGCAATAGAAGCTACAACAGTTATCATCCAAATTGGTATGAATAGTAAATCAGTTCGGTCTATAATCCCGATATGCAAGGAGCGTAATAAGTAAGCAACTGGTTCTGGAATAAGCTCAACTTGTTTTGGACTAAATACGATAAAGCAAATCCAAACAGTAAAAGTATAAAAAAGTGTTACAAATCCATTAGCGATAGAAATGGCCTTCAGTTTTGCGACAGAGCTCCCGTTTACTTTTGGAAAAGCGATGAGAATAATTTCAAAACCATACATGGCTGTAATTGTTTCTTTCGATGCTTGAATAATATTCCACCATCCAGCCTCTGTAATGGGGAAAATATAAGAAAAATCAGCCCGGGAAAGCCCTAGGGCAATTAAAAGTGCCATAGGTAAAATGAGAATAGAGGCCATGACATAAAATCGTACGATGACTTTAAATGTATTATAAGCTACATAACAACAAGCTATTGTAAATAGGATGAGAATGGCAGACCAAGGAGTTGCCTGTAATATCCAAACTTTAATGACATTACAAGCGTTTAACATAACCGTCATGCCGATAAGAGTAAAATAAAAAACATAAAGAAAACCTAATAGTTTTCCAAATTTATTACCAAATAGCATACAAACACTTTCATACATATCTGCATCAGGAAATCGTTTTAAGAAAAGCCACATAAGTAAAATGATTAGTTGAATTGCCAATCCAGCGATGAGTGCAGAAATCCAGCCGCCACCTTTAGCAATTGGATGAAGGCGGTTTGGTAGAGAAAGTATGCCCACTCCGATTTGGCATTGAATAACGAAAAAGGTAAATTGAACTAGCGTGATTTTACTTTGCGTGTTTGTCACCGTCCTCATCCTCTCTCGTTACATGTTGTCGTTGCATTTTTTTCGGTTTTGGATCATGAGGTCGTTCCCAAAACGACCAAATTGGAAGTCTTACGAAAGAATCTTTCATATCCTTTATCCGCATTGGTGCAAGAGGAGAAAGGTATGGTGTATGAAAAGAATGAAGCTGACATAAGTGAACGAAAGTTATAATTAGACCGAATGATATCCCTACATATCCGAATATGGCAGCAAGAATCATTAATGGAAAACGAAGAATTCGAACTGCTGAACTCATATCGTTTGATGGGACTAGAAAAGATGAGATTGCAGTTAAAGCTACAACGATAATCATTGTGTAAGAAACGAGTCCAGCTTTTACAATCGCATCCCCAATTACTAAACCACCTACAATACCGATTGTTTGTCCAACGCGGCTTGGCAGACGAATACCAGCTTCCCGTAATAACTCGAAAATTAACTCCATTAAGAGGGCTTCAAAAATAGGAGGAAGCGGTACTTTCTCTAATGAAGCTTTAATTGTATACACAAGTTCGAGTGGCAACACATCAGGATGAAAAGCGACAGTTGCAATATATAAAGCTGGTAAGAGAAAGGCAATTAAAAAACTTACTAAGCGAATCATTCGGACGAAAGAACCGACAATCCAGCGGTTATTATAGTCATCTGGTGATTGATAGAAAGCGAATAATGTAACAGGTACGATGAGTGCTGTTGGATCTCCGTCAGATAAAATAGCAACTCGTCCTTCCATTAAATTTGCTGCAACTCTATCTGGACGCTCTGTATTTAATTGCTGCGGGAAGGGTGAGAAAGACGTATCCTCTATAAATTCTTGTATGTATCCTGGAGGCATAAGTGCGTCCGTTTTAATCGTTTCTAACCTTCTTTTTACTTCTGTAACGAGATCGTCATTCGCTATGTTTTGCATGTAAGCAATTGCCACTTTCGTGTGCATTTCTTCACCAAGTGTGAAATATTTAACGACGACATTTGGACTTTTTATGAGTTTACGAATAGAAGCTAAATTGGTTGCTAAATCTTCTATAAAACCAGTATGCGCTCCACGTACAATACCTTCATTATCAGGTTCTGTTATATCTCTCTTTAAAGATAAAGCCGTTTCGAAAATACAAAAACTGTCGACATGTTCATGAAAATATAAGGATTTTCCTTGTAATAAAAGCTGTACCCCATAATTCAAATTCGTTTCTTTTTTCATATTTAATGTGGAAAAAGCTTTATCTATAGACAAATCAGACCGCGTTAATAATGGCTCAAGAGCTAATTGATGAATTAAATTTGGATCTGATAAAGATTCTATATATAAGATCGTTCCTTTTCCATTTTGAAAAGGTATATCTAATTTTTTTATATCATCTGAGTGATAGAGCTTATTTTCAATGTAATTAATATTTTCCGGAAGTGATGGAAACATATGCTTTTGGTTATTATCTTGTTGTGAACTTTTTTGTTCGGTCATACTTTCCACTCCTTTACATTGAAATTATTTCTGTTAATTTTTGCTTTTTGTGAGAAAATTATGCTTGGATTATTTGAAAAAAGTAAGCTTGAAGTTTATGTTCAGTTAGCTTTTACGCGCTATTCAATTTCATAGCAGTACTTCTAGCATTTATGTAGAATTAAGAAGATATATAGGAGGGATATAGATGGAAATAGCTGTAGAACGAGTTTTTACAAGAGAGATTTTAGCAGGGGCAGCAAAGGCATTTCATGTAACTGTGGAAGAAAAGCCACTTGGAGACTTTGAAAATTATATTTTTAAGGCGAAGGGTGATAGTAGTGAAGAGTATGTATTACGTTTAACCCACTCTTCTCATCGTTCAAAAAAAGAGGTAGAGGCTGAACTAGATTTTTTACGATATGTTGCGGAGAATGGGGCGAAGGTAGCAGGACCTCTTTATTCACCTTCTCAAAATCTTGTAGAAGAAATCGGGGCAGAGAATGGAACTTTCTTTTTCGCTTCCTTATTTACATATGCAAAAGGTGAGCAAGTAAAAGGAGAAGAATCGCCTTATTGGGGAGATGTTTATTTTGAAGCATGGGGAAAAGCGATTGGACAACTGCACCGCCTAACAATGAACTATCCTAAAACAGACTATCGTGATACGTGGGAAGAAGATGAAAGTGGAATTGTTAATGAATTAGAAGATGATCAAGTGAAAAAGATTGCAGCGGTATTAATGGATGAAATAAAGGCTCTTCCAATTGAAAGAGAAACGTTCGGCCTTATGCACGGTGACATTCATCCTGGTAATTTTCATTATGATGGAAAAGAGCTAACAATCTTTGATTTTGATGATGCAGCTTATAATTACTTTATACATGATTTAGCGATGGTTCTCTATTACTCTGTTTTATTTACACCGTGGACAGTGGAAGAGAAGACTGATTTTGCTCGTAAGCAGCTACAAGTGTTAAGAAAAGGGTACGAATATGAACATCAGCTGGCGGATAGTTGGTATGAATCGTTACCGCTATTTTTACGCTTACGCGATATAGGTTTATATGGCACGCTGCAAAAGAAGTTTAAGGGGAAAGATATGCCAGATAACTTCCGGAAATTATGTGAAGAATTATATGAAAGAATTATAAGCAAAGAAGCAATTGTGAATATATAATACATTTTGTTCAAAACAAAGTATATAAAACAAATATATACTTTGTTTTTTTATACAAAAATATGTTTGTTTTATTAAAATAATATTGTCATAGATTCGGTATACATTTATAATTTTTATATATTCTGAAAATTCTTTATAAAGAAGGAGGGGGAATATTGGAAGCTATCGTAAATTGGATAAATAATATTGTTTGGAGTCCAGCACTTGTTTATTTATGTCTAGGAGTAGGGTTATATTTTTCCATTCGAACGAGGTTTTTACAAGTAAGGCATGTAGGAGAAATGGTGAAGCTGACATTTAAAGGAGAAAAATCAGAGGCTGGTGTTTCTTCGTTCCAAGCGTTAGCGCTTTCGTTATCAGGACGCGTTGGGACAGGGAATATCGCTGGGGTAGCAACAGCGGTTGCATTCGGTGGACCAGGAGCTGTATTTTGGATGTGGGCAGTAGCCTTTTTAGGAGCAGGATCAGCTTATGTAGAATCAACACTCGCGCAAATATATAAGACGAAACATCAAGGACAGTTTCGTGGTGGACCTGCTTATTACATTGAAAAAGGTTTAGGTGTGAAATGGTATGCATTAGTATTTGTTGCAGCGACAATTATTGCAACGGGGCTTTTATTGCCAGGTGTGCAAGCAAATAGTATTGCCGTAAGTTTAGAAACAGCTTTTGGAATTAACACTACCGTATCAGGGGCTTTATTAGTTGTTGTATTAGCTATTATCATCTTCGGTGGCGTAAAGCGAATCGTTAACGTTGCACAAGTTGTCGTACCGTTTATGGCAGTTGGTTATATTTTAGTAGCTTGCGTTATTGTTGCTATGAATATTGAAAAATTGCCAGAAGCATTTATGTTAATTATAAGAAGTGCTTTTGCATTAGAAGCGGCTTTCGGTGGTATTATCGGTTTAGCAATTTCTTGGGGAGTAAAACGTGGTATTTATTCCAACGAAGCAGGGCAAGGGACTGGACCACATGCAGCAGCTGCTGCGGAAGTATCACATCCAGCTAAACAAGGTTTAGTGCAAGCATTTTCCGTTTACATTGATACATTATTTGTTTGTTCAGCAACAGCATTTATGATGATTATTACAGGCATGTATAACGTGTTTGATGCAAGCGGAAAAAACTTTATCGTAAATAAATTAAATGGTGCTCAGCCAGGACCAGGATATACACAGGCAGCGGTAGAATCTGTTTTTCCTGGATTTGGAAACGGTTTCGTTGCAATCTCGTTACTATTCTTTGCATTTACAACAATTATGGCGTATTACTACATTGCAGAAACGAATATCGCGTACTTAAATCGAGATAAAGACCGCCCTTGGCTGTCTATGGTACTAAAGTTTGTATTTTTAGGAGCTGTATTCTACGGCTGTATAAAAACAGCAGCAACGGCTTGGGCTTTAGGTGACATCGGTGTAGGAATTATGGCATGGGTAAATATCATTGCGATTTTACTATTACAAAAACCTGCATTAGTTGCATTAAAGGATTATGAAAAGCAGAAAAAGGAAGGAAAAGATCCAGTATTTGATCCAGGGCCATTAGGAATTAAAAATGCTGATTTCTGGGAGCATGAATACGGGAAAGATAAGAAAGAAGAAGTATCTTGATAGAATAGAAATGGAGAAGCAAAGGGACAATCCCTTTGCTTTTTTTATGGGCAAAATGAGGCTGGAAGTTATTTTTTTGCCTATTTTTGAATATAAAAAGAATGTACATGCTTTGTTAGGGGAAGGGGGGGAGTATGTTGATAGAGTTTCGTAATGTAAATAAATATTATGGTACCTTTCAAGTTTTAAAAGATATTAATGTACAAGTGAAAAAAGGTGAAGTGGTAGTAGTTGTTGGGCCGTCCGGATCAGGAAAAAGTACGTTGTTACGGTGTATAAATCAGTTAGAGACAATTACAAACGGAGAGTTAATTGTACAAGATACGGAAGTACACAATGCAAAAACAGATATGAATGAATTACGCCGAAATATTGGAATGGTCTTTCAACATTTTTATTTATATCCACATAAAACGGTTCTTCAAAATATTACACTAGCACCGATTAAAGTAAATAAAGTTTCAAAAGAAGAAGCTGAGAAAACAGCGATGTTTTATTTAGAGAAGGTAGGAATCCCGGAGAAGGCTAGTGTATACCCACATCAACTATCTGGAGGACAACAGCAAAGGGTAGCAATTGCTAGGGGGCTCGCAATGCAGCCGGAAATTATGCTATTTGATGAGCCTACGTCTGCCCTTGATCCAGAGATGATCGGAGAAGTACTTGATGTTATGAAAACGCTAGCTAAAGAAGGGATGACAATGGTCGTTGTCACGCATGAAATGGGATTTGCACGAGAAGTAGCAGATCGGATTTTATTTATGGATGATGGCCAAATTATTGAAGATACAACACCGGCGCAATTCTTTGCGAGCCCTGAACAAGAAAGAGCACGCCTATTTTTAAGAAGAGTGTTAAATCATTAAAGGGGGAATTTCATGCTTAAAATGAAAAAGTTATTTACGTTAATCGTATTCTCATGTTTATTCGTACTTGTCGTTGCTGGATGTGGAAGTAAAAAAGATGAGGCGAAAGAAACGAATACGAAGCAAGGCGGGGCTGTGGAGCAAATTAAAAAGCGCGGGAAATTAGTAGTTGGGGTGAAGAATGATACGAACTTATTTGGATTGAAAAATCCTTCAACAGGGCAAGTAGAAGGATTTGATGTTGATATCGCAAAGGCGCTTGCGAAAAAAATCCTTGGAGATGAAAAGAAACTAGAATTAAAAGAAGTAACGTCTAAAACGCGTATTCCACTACTGAAAAACGGTGATATTGATGCAATTATCGCAACAATGACAATTACGGAAGAACGTAAAAAGGAAGTAGATTTTTCGGATGTATATTTTAAAGCGGGGCAATCGTTACTTGTGAAAAAAGGAGTCGATATTAAAAGTATTGATGATGTGAAAAAGGGTGTGAAAGTGTTAGCGGTAAAAGGTTCAACGTCTACAAATAATATTCGTCAAAAGTCACCGGAAGCGACTGTATTAGAATTTGAAAATTATAGTGAGGCATTTACGGCGTTAAAAGCAGGAAAAGGCGATGTTTTAACGACAGATAATGCAATTCTTTACGGCATGGCAAAACAAGATTCAAATTATGAAGTTGTAGGGAAAATTTTCACGGATGAACCATACGGAATTGCAGTGCAAAAAGGTGCAGGTGATTTAACGAAAGAGATTAATAGCTTGCTAAAAGATATGAAGGCGAACGGGGAGTACGACAAATTGTATGAGAAATGGATTGGGCAAAAGCAAGAGTAGTAAAGTAATATTTAAATTAGTGGAGCTGCATTCCCATTAATAAATAGCAAGAGGATGAGGGATGCTCATCCTCTTCTTGTAAAGAAAGAGGGGAGAATATGTGCCTGATTTTTCTATATTAACGAATAACATTGATATGTATTTAGAGGGCTTTAAATATACAGTTATGTCTAGTGTAATTGCGTTAATAGGCAGCTTTATTTTGGGAGTAGTTTTGGCTGTAATGCGTATTGCACCTATTCGTATTTTAAATTGGATAGGATCAGCTTTTGTAGAGTTTGTAAGAAATATTCCACTCGTATTAATTGCATTTATATTTTATTTCGCTTTACCTGTAATAGGAATTACTTTAAATGGTTTTGTAGCAGGAACAGTTACGCTTACCGTATATACGGCAGCATTTATTGCAGAAGTCATTCGCGCTGGTATTTTATCAGTTGCAAAAGGTCAAATGGAAGCGGCGCGGTCTTCAGGATTAACGTATGTACAGGGAATGTATTATGTTGTCTTACCTCAAGCGATGAAAATCGTAATCCCTCCTCTAGGAAATCAATTTCTCAATTTAGTAAAAAACTCTTCCATACTCGGAATTATCGCTGGTATGGATTTAATGTATCAAGGAGACTTAATTTCAACGAAGACGTTTGTTACGTTCGATGTGTATATATTTGTCGGGATGTTTTATTTAATATTAACAATTCCGCTCAGTATGCTAGTGCGTTATTTAGAAAAACGCTTAGCAAAGGAGGCGGTTTAAATGGACTTTAAGGGAGCAATTACAGGAGATCATATTCTGTTTTTATTAAAAGGATTACTCATAACGTTAGAGGTAGCGCTCGTAGCGATTGTACTTAGCTTTATTATTGGTAGTGTAATAGGAATATTGCGCTATATGAAAATCCCTGTCGTCTCACAAGTATTAGGAATTATCGTTGAAGTGATTCGAAACTTACCACTACTATTAATTATATTTTTCACGTATTTTGCACTTCCAGAAGCAGGCTTGAAATTAGAAATTATAGCAGCTGTAATTGTTGCTTTAACAATATTTGAAGCAGCAATGATATCTGAAATCGTTCGAAGTGGCCTATTATCAATTGAAAAAGGGCAGATTGAGGCCGCAAGATCTTCAGGATTAACTTACGTTCAAGCGCTTTGGCACATTATTTTACCACAAGCATTAAGAAGAATGGTCCCGCCGCTTGTTAGTCAGTTTATTTCATTGCTGAAAGATACAGCATTAGCAGTTGTTATATCATTGCCAGAGCTTATGCATAATGCTCAAATTATTAGCGGACAGAATGTAAATTATATGATTCCAACGTTTATAGTAGTAGCTTGTATGTACTTTATCGTAAATTATAGTTTATCAATTTTATCGAGAAGATTAGAACTTCGTTAACCTTTACAATATATGTAAAGGTTTTTCCTTGTTTAACCTTATTTTCCTCTAATTAGAATCTAAATCTCGCGATAATTCGATTTTTTATATTATTTTATCAGAAAAGTTTTAATTTTATATAGAAATTGTAACCGCTTTCGTGTATATTTTTATTATCAGAAAATTTTAACAAGATATAGGGGTATCGGTAGGGGGAGGATTTAGATGCAGCAACCAACAAATGAGAAATTACATCGTACGATGAAGAGTAGACATTTATTTATGATCGCATTAGGTGGTGTAATCGGAACTGGTTTTTTCTTAGGTTCAGGTTACACCATTAATCAGGCTGGACCAGGGGGAGCCATCCTTTCATATTTAGTAGGCGGATTTATTATGTATTTAACAATGCTTTGTCTTGGAGAGTTAACGGTAGCAATGCCAGTTTCAGGCTCTTTCCAAAAGTATGCGACGAAGTTTATTGGACCAGGAACTGGGTTTATGATTGGCTGGCTATATTGGCTTGGCTGGGCAGTAACAGTAGGACTAGAATTAACGTCAATCGGTTTAATGATGAAAAGATGGTTTCCGAATGTTGATGTTTGGGTATGGTGTCTCGTATTCGGCGTTATTTTATATGCTTCAAACGCTATCTCAGCGAAGAGTTATGCTGAATTAGAGTTTTGGTTCTCTAGTATTAAAGTAGTTACAATTCTTGCGTTTGTTGTTCTTGGTGGTAGTGCATTATTAGGGTTTATATCATATGACGGAAAAGAAGCAGCACCTCTTTTCTCTAACTTTGTAAGCGATGGCGGATTATTCCCGAATGGACTAGCTGCTGTATTACTTACAATGATTACAGTTAACTTCTCGTTCCAAGGAACAGAGTTAATCGGGATTGCAGCGGGAGAAAGTGAAAATCCAGAAAAAACAATTCCACGTGCGATTCGTAATACAGTATGGCGTATTATGTTATTCTTCATTTTAACAATGACAATTTTAGTAGGATTAATTTCTTGGAAAGAAGCTGGCGTAATTGAAAGTCCATTCGTAGTCGTATTTGATAAAATCGGTATTCCATACGCAGCTGATATTATGAATTTCGTTATTATTACAGCGTTACTATCTGTAGCGAATTCAGGATTATATGCGGCAACTCGTATATTATGGTCACTTGCAAATGAAGGAATGGCACCAACTTCTTTCAAAAAAGTAAATAAACGAGGTATTCCAATTACAGCGCTAGTCGTAACGATTGCGGTAGCAGGGTTATCTTTATTCACAAGCTTCCTTGCAGAAGATACAGTATACATGTATTTATTATCTATAGCTGGTTTATCAGCTGTATCAAGTTGGATTATTATTGCTCTATCGCAACTTCGCTTTAGAAGTCAGTATATAAAAGGCGGAGGAAAGTTAGAGGACTTAAAGTATAGAACACCACTATATCCAATCGTTCCTATTTTAGCTTTAATTACAAATAGTATCGTTGTTATTAGTTTAGCGTTTATTCCAGAACAAAGAATGGCGTTATATTGTGGTATTCCATTTATCATTTTCTGCTACATATATTATTATATGAGTAAGAAACGGAAGAAACCGATGAAAGTGGAGATGGAAAATACAAATGAAACTAACAATCAAACACGATGATATAGAGGCAGATTTATCGTATGGTCCATTAGCGATTGGAAAAGAAAACGGGTATTCACCGTTACAATTACTCGTTTCTTCTATCGCAGGATGTAGTGCAATTGTCTTTCGAACAATTTTAGAAAAGAAACGTATTACATACGATACGTTTACAATTGAAACAGAAATTGGTAGAAGTGAAGCTTTATCAAAACCAGTTGAAAGTGTTCATTTGCACTATAAAATTAAAGCGCAAAACATTACAGAAGAGCAATTGGACAAGGCGCTGCAACTTGCAGTGAAAAATTGCACGATTGTTCAATCGGTAAAAGATAGTATAAAGGTCACGGAAACAATTGAATTAATAAAGTGAAACATAAAAACGTGAGAATACGGCTCTCACGTTTTTATGTTTTTAACAGAGGGGGAAGTATTATGGACTGTTTAGGCTGTAAATTAGCAAACGAAGAGGAAAAAATATATAAAGTATATGAAGATGAGTATGTAACATGCTTTTTAGATCATGAACCTTTCTATCCAGGACATACTTTAATTGTGCCAAAGCAGCATGTTGTAGAAGTGGACGAATTAGATGATGTTATAGCGAAATCAATTATGGATGCTTCTAAGCTGATTGCAAAAGCGATTAAATCATTATATAAACCAGATGGAATTACAGTTTGTCAAAATGGTGGAATCTTTAATGAGTTAACGCATTACCATATGCATGTCGTACCGAGATATAAAGAGCGCTCGTTTGCCGAGTTTTATATGGTACAGCTAGGAGAGAAGGAGAATTATAACTTGGAAGAGACAAAGCATTTGTTAAAAGAAGCGATAGAGCGAATACTGCTTACTGAATAGGCGTAAGAGGGATGTTCTTAATGGAACAGTCAGGAAAATTCTAATATAAAAAAGCCCAGTTTCTCAGTTAAAATAGAGGAATTGGGCTTTTTATATTCTATTATTAAATTTTATATATAAAAAGATTTTGTAGTGTCACAAAGTATAGCGCTCATTCGTTATATAGAGTGAGAGGAGGAATTATATGAAAGTTACAAACAACGATTATGAAAAGATGGAAGAGCTATACGAGTTGTATGAACAAAAAATTTATTATGTAGCTTATTCTATTTTAAATAATATTCAGCAGGCTGAAGATGCGGTTCAAGAGACGTTTATTACTCTTTATAAAAACTTGGAAAAGCTCCATAGCTTGAGCATTGAAGAGCTTAAACGCTACATTTTGAGGGTCGCGAAAAACAAGGCGATTGATAGTTACCGGAAAAATAAACGACATGAAACATTTTTAGCAGAATATGAAAGAGAATCAACAGAAGCAGTAGATGAAAATATTGAAGAGTGGGAAAAACGTAAAATGTCTGAGGTTCAAATTGATACATTGCTAAAAGAGTTAAATGAATCTAACAGACAGGTGTTTAAGTACAAAGTCTTCTATAACTTAACGTATCAAGAAATTTCAAGTGTCATGGGGATAACGGAGGCAAATGTCCGTAAACAGTTTGAACGCGCTCGAAAGCGAGTCCAAAATATGATAGGAGGTATACAACATGACGAATTCAAAGAACTCCAAAGAAATATATGAACTTGCTGAAAAAATTGCTTTAGATGATTTTGATAAATCCGAAGAACAACATGAATTTTCACATACATATACGCGCAAAAAGAAATTGTTTATGGAGGAAATGAAGCTGAAAGATGGACAACCGCAGAAAAAGCGTAAAAGACATCGTATGTTAATCGCTGCTGCTTGCTTATTGATTGGTATGCCGACAACTGTTTTTGGTGCAGTGAAAGTCTATAATATGATTGTTCAAAAACAAAATTACGAAGTAAATGTTTCCTTAACAAATAAGGATTCGAAAAAGAGTGATCAGTGGTATAAGTTGAAGGTTGGTAAATTGCCAGAAAATATGGAAGCAATTGATGACAGTGCTATGAAATATTCATTTAAAGATAACTACGCAAAGGGTGGATTTTCATTCGTTCTTTGGAGAGTAGGGGAGAATTCAGATTTTCCAACTCTGTACTCGAAAAGTTATGAAGAAAAAGAGATAAATGGTAAGAAGGCAGTAATTGTCCATAGAGACACTGGTAATAAAGATTTAACAATGAACAGAGTGGTTTTTATATTCTTTGAGGAAGAAGGAATTATGTTACAAAGTTATATTGGAAACGATATAAACGAAGAACAAATGATAGATGTGTTAGGGAGCATTTCACTTGAGCCTACGTCAAAAGAAAAGTCATCACATATAAGCGATTATGATAAAAAGTATTTTAGCCAAGAAGGTAAAACAACTAAGGTAATTCCTTTGAAAAAAGATAGCAAACGACTATTTCATATAGGGCAAAAGGTTCCAGTAACGATATCTATGAATAACAGCCAAATTGAATATGTGATAGAAAAAGTTGAAGTTTTTGATTCAATTAAAGATTTTAAGCAAGAAAACTTTAACGAAATGGGATTAGGGAGACTAAGCGAGAATCAAGCTTTGGATCAAGCGGGACAATTGATACCATATAGGCGGGATGAATATAAAGTTGGAAATGGTAAAGAGTCAATTGATAAATTGATCGAGTGGAAATTAGTTCACCCTAAATTTGTCTACCTGACAACAACAGTGAAAAATATAAATAAAAAGGAGATAGAAGAAATTTATATGCATCCATCCATACAAGTGCTTCAAGGGAAAGGAAATGCATGGAAGTACGCTGGGAAAAATGGAATCGCAGAAAAAAATATTATGACAGGCGAAGTTGATTATTTAGAACCTCACGGAGAGGGGAAAAGCTTTTACAATATTGGCAGTATTCGACCAGGAGAAACGGTAAAAGTTAACGTAGGTTATTTTGTAGATGAGGATAAACTAGATTCAATCTTTCTGGACGCTTTCAATTACAGAGGGAGTGGCGACACTGAAAATATGAATGCGAAACATCGTTGGTGGTTTGATATTCGTCAATAGTAAAAACAATAGGAACAACTGAACCAAAAAGCTGCTTATATTTAGCAGCTTTTTTAGTCTTCATACATATGTAAAACTTCTTTTGCACGTATACGTAAACCATCTATTAATTCTTTCGGTTCTAACACTCGTGCGTCTTTCCCAAGTCTATAAAATAAAGAAGTAATAAAGTTAATTTCACCTTTATCAATTGTTGAATGTATATATCCTGTCCCGTCTTCGTTTACTACCACGAATTCTTCAAGGTAAGGAACGCTTTTACATTGGCGCACGCCTTCTGCTGTTAATGAGACATGTAACTGGGTAGGAATGTGTACTACGTTAGAGCTCGAATCGAACCATTCTTCTAAATTCATGAACGTATCTTCATTTTCTTCTGTTGATAATATAGAAAGAATACGATCAACGCGATACAGTAATACTTTTTTTCTGCTGAAGTCATAGGATGGTAAGTACCATAGCCCATCATGAGCGTATACACCGATAGGATGAACATGTTTTGTTTTTATCCCCGATTTAGATTCATATTGAAAGTGTAAATCTTTATTTTCAATAGCTGCGGTTAACACTTCGTTTAAAAGAGGTGTATCAATTGCTCTCTTCGGATTCCAAAAAGCAATATAAGAGCGTATTTTATCAACTTTCGCTTTCGCATCATGTTGTAGAGAGCTATACAGTTTATGCGTAACGGAATTGATTTCTGTGTTAAATGGTAAGTCTCTGTAGTAGCTTAAAGACTGAAAAGCAAAAAAGATGGATACTGCTTCTTCTTCGGTGAATAAAATAGGCGGAATGACTTTATTCGTTAATACTTTATATCCTCCATTACGACCTTGTTCTGCGTAAAGGGGTAATCCCATATCGCTTAAATCTAAAATATATCTATGAACAGTACGAACGGAAATATTAAATTCATCAGCTATTTCCTGAGCTGTAAATGTTCTTTTCGCAGAAGCGAATATAAGAATGTCTAGTAAACGTTTTGCTTTGGACAACTATCTCACTCGTTTCTTTTTTTAATATGACATGAATTGTCATGTTTTAAGGTTAGTATAGTGTGTATAAGGTGATTTTATCAATATACGTTGTAAGGAGGAAAAGAGATGTCACGTGAAGTTGTTTTATTTATAGCCGCTAGTTTGGATGGATATATTGCGAAAGAGAATGATGATTTAGAGTGGTTAATGGAAACCGAAGGAGAGGGAGATAACGGTTATACAGAAATGTATGAAACGATTGATACAATAATTATGGGAAAACGAACGTATGATTATGTAGTAGAGCATACAGAAACATTTCCGTACTTAGATAAAGCATGTTATGTTTTTTCTCGTTCAGAAAAAGGTTCAGACGGAAACGTGGAGTTTGTAAATGAAGATGTAGTGGAGTTTACTAAAAGGTTAAAAGCACAAGAAGGATCTAAAATATGGATGGTTGGTGGAGGAAGTTTACTGAGGGAGTTCTTTAAGAATAATCTAATTGATGAATATATCGTTACGATTACACCGCATATATTAGGTTCTGGAGTTCCGTTATTTCAAGACAAGAATCCAGAAATTAATTTAACTTTAACGGATACGAAACGTTTTGGGCAATTTGTAAATTTATATTATAAAGTAAAATGATAAAGAAACACGACTACCATCAGTAGTCGTGTTTTTGTATAGATGGTAATGAAATGATAAAGCAAGACCCGTGATCGACTTCGCTCGTTACAGTAACATTCCCGCCGTGTAGTTCTACAATTTCTTTTACGATAGATAGCCCTAAACCAGTCCCGCCTGTAGCTCGTGATCTTGCTTTATCAACTCGATAAAAGCGGTCGAAAATGTGAGGGACGTCTTCAGGCGGAATACCTTCGCCTTCATCTTCAATTGTAATGGAAATACGTTTATGTTCTTCTGTAACAGAAATATTTATATGAGAATGTTCTTTTGAATGTCTATAAGCGTTATTTAAAATGTTTATTATAACTTGTTCAAATCGCTGTTCATCTAAATTTACTAGCAATGTAGGAGGACAAGAGAAAGAAACTGTAATGTATCTTTCTTTATACATGGCATTTACTTTTTTGGCTATGCGAGTCAGGATTGTGTGTAAATGCACTTCCTTTACTTGAATAGAAAAATTATGTTGTTCCATTTGTGCAAGTGAAAATAAATCTTGAACTAAGTTCGTAATATAATCAGACTCATCTTTTATAATAGATAAATATCGCAAACGTTGCTCAGGAGATGTGGTTTCTTTTAAAGCGATGTCAGCATAACCTCTTACGTATGTTAACGGTGTTCGTAATTCATGAGCAACACTTGCTAGAAATTCACTTCGCTCTGTTTTCATATAATGTAAATCATTAGCAAGCGTTTGAATAGACGATGCTAGTTCACCAATTTCGTCATTTCGAGTAGTCGTTAACGAAACAGATAAATCGCCTTTACTCATTTTTTCAGTGGCATGTTTCATGTGTAACAATGGTTTTGTTAACAACCGTGATAATAGAAAGATGGTGATGACTGTTAATAGAAACGTAATGACTCCGGCAATAATGAATTGTCTCGTTAGCCCGTTAACCATTCCCTCGATTGATTCCGTTCCGAGAAACATATATACATAGCCTTCCGTTTTTCCAGCCACTACAATAGGGCTAACTGTACATATATAATTAGATGTTTTCCAATGATTCTCTATAATTGCTCCATCATGATCTGTCCGTGTTTGCATCTTTTCAATATGCTTTTTTATCGTAGTATTTATTTCATTGGATTTAGCTAGCACATCCTTATTTGCATTTGTAATAACGACAGTGGTTTCGGCTTCGGATTCCATTAGTGCAACATGGGAGATTGTTTGTTTATCAAAATACTTTTCAAGGACATCTCGGTGACTATTTCCACGCTTTAATAAAGCCGTCATTTCTTCATTTACTCTATTGTTGACAAGGCTATAATAAAGCAAGACAAATAGAACACTTTCGATTAAAAGTGTAACAATTAAAAAATAAAATCCGAGTTGAATAGAAATTCGCTTCATCGTTTTGCTCCTTACTCTAGAGTATCAACCCATCGATACCCGACTCCGTAAACAGTTTTTAAATGGTGATCAATAGGGAAATTTACTTTTCGTAATTTATCACGCAAATTACGAATATGTGAATCGACTGTTCTATCTTCTGTATTTGTATTTAGTCCCCAAATTCGTTCAATGAGCTGATCACGGCTTAATACGTAGTTCACATGACGTAAAAATAATCCGAGTAAAGAGAATTCGATTGGAGTGAGAAGAAGCTCTTCATTATCGACAGAGATGAAATGCTTTGCCTCATCCCATAAAATACCGTGATATTGGATTTGCGCGTGTTGATTCGTTCGCCTTAAAACAGCTTCAATTCTTGCGAAAAGCTCTTCTTCATGGAAAGGTTTCGTTACGTAATCATCCGCTCCAAGTTTTAACCCTTGAATGACATCTACTGTTTGATCACGGGCCGTTACCATAATGATAGGAACGTTACTAAAGGATCGAATTCTTTTGCACGTTTCCCAACCATCAATCTTTGGCATCATGATATCGAGTAAAACAAATTTGAAGTTTCGATTTTCTATATGTGAAATAGCTTCTTCCCCGGATACTGCACATACGCAGTTGTATCCGATTGGAGTAAGATAAAGCGTTAATAATTCAAGCATTCTCGGCTCATCATCTACGAGTAGTATATCGACCATAGAGTACCTCCGCATTTGTTGTTATTACTTAAATTGTAAGTCAAAATCATGAAGAAATGGTGCAGATTATTATGCATCTGCATAATTTCTTCAGAATTGCTTGTTATTGTAAAGTTGAAATTCCATTTTAGGTAATCATATTGGCTCGAAAACGATTTATACGGAGGCGGTATAGTGAAAAAGATGACCCGAATTTTTGGGATAACAATAATTACAGCAGTTGGTCTTGCTGCATGTGGACAAACGAACACGGATCATAAAAATCATGAATCTAAAGAAGAGAAAAAAACAGAGCAAAAGGAAATGAAAATGAATCCGGTGGTAACTGCGCCGAAAGAAATGAACGAAGGGGCATCGAATGATTTATTAACGACAAGTTTAAAAAATGTAACGAGATTAAACACAAACGATCCTTTGCAAATGGCAGTATTAACTTCGCAAACGATATGGCCAGCAACGCATAAAGAGAATCAGCCAGGCGCTATTATTTTAGTACCAGTAAACGAATGGCAATTAGGTATTGCGAGTGCGGACCTTATTCACCATCCGAATAACGGGCCGATTTTATTTATAGAAAAAGAAAAGATACCCGAAATGGCGTTAAAAGAAATAAAACGATTAAATCCGCTCGGAACGAAAGATGGAACACAAATCATGGTGATGGGGGATGTAGATGCATCTATCCTTGAACAATTAAAAGCATATAAAGTAAAGCAAATAAAAGAAACGGATCCAGCTATATTTGCTAAAGATGTGGATAAAGAATATGCCGATATAACAGGAAGCTATCCAAATAGTGTTATTATCGGTTCGTCTGAAGAAGAAGGGCGTTTATATACAACACCAGCTGTAAATTGGATCTCTCATATGCCAGAACCGCTTTTATATACAGAAAAAGATAAGGTGCCAGAAGCGACGATAGAGGCATTAAAGATGAGAAAAGATAAAGCGAATATATATGTATTAGGACCAGAAAAAATTATTTCAAAAACTGTAGAAAAAGAGTTAAGTAAATACGGTAAAGTAACGCGTATTAGTGGTGAAACCCCAACAGAAAATTCCGTTGCCTTTGCGAAATTTAAAGATACAAAAACGAAATTTGGCTGGGGATTCACCAAACCAGGTCATGGTTTATCATTTGTTTCAAGCAAAACACCAGACTTAGCAGTTGCAGGAGCACCTTTTTCGCATATGGGTAAACACGCACCTGTTGTATTGTTAGAAGAAGGAAAAGCTTCACAACCAGTGTATGACTTCCTTGCTAGTATTCAGCCGAAGTTTAAAGATGACCCAACACTTGGACCGTATAACCACGGTTTCTTATTAGGAAGTACGAGTGATATTTCATTTGAAACACAAGGTATATTGGATGAGAGGTTAGAGATTGTGCAAGAAAGTGGTCAAGGGCACGGTGGACATTAATATAATGAGCAAGGGCGCTACTAAGGTAGCGTCTTTTTCTTTAGGAAACTTTTACATAGCAAAAATCTCTCTACTCGTTATATAATAGCCTTCGTGCAGTCGGCTTAGATTTTCTTATGGAGAAAATCAAATGAGAAAAGAGTAGAGGAGTGGTATTTTGTTTCAAACGATAAAAAATGATTGGTTCTCCAACGTGAAAGGGGACGTGCTATCGGGAATTGTCGTTGCTTTAGCGTTAATTCCTGAAGCGATTGCTTTCTCTGTTATTGCAGGCGTGGATCCGACCGTTGGATTATATGCAGCCTTTTGTATTGCAGTTACCATTTCATTTGTTGGCGGACGAACTGGAATGATTTCAGCTGCAACAGGTGCAATGGCATTGTTAATGGTGACGCTCGTTAAAGATCACGGTTTGCAATATTTATTTGCCACGACAATATTAACAGGGATTGTTCAAATTATTTTTGGCGTGTTTAAACTGAGCTCATTTATGAAGTTTGTTCCTAAATCTGTTATGAGTGGCTTTTTAAATTCACTTGGAATTTTAGTTTTTACAGCGCAATTGCCACATTTTAAAAATGCGACTTGGCAAATGTATGCACTTGTCGCATTAGGACTTGCAATTATATATGTATTTCCACGTATTACGACGGCGGTACCGTCTACACTTATTTCAATTATCATCGTGACAAGTATTGCACTTATGAGCGGATTACAGTTAAAAACAGTCGGGGATATGGGAAGTCTGCCAAAAGAATTACCGTTCTTTAGCATTCCAAACATACCTTTTACACTTGAGACATTAGGGATTATTTTACCGTACGCAGTTATGCTTGCAATTATTGGTTTACTCGAGTCATTATTAACAGCTTCAGTTTTAGATGATATGACGCATACGGAAAGTAATAAACACAAGGAAGCACGTGGGCAAGGTATTGCAAACATTGTCGCTGGTTTCTTCGGAGGAATGGCAGGATGTGCAATGATTGGACAATCTGTTATTAATATTAAATCAGGTGGACGAGGTCGTTTATCAACATTTGTAGCGGGTGGATTTTTAATCGTATTATTGTTTGTTTTAGGTGACTATGTCGTTCATATTCCGATGGCAGCTTTAGTTGCAGTTATGATTATGGTTTCAATCGGAACATTCGATTGGAACTCTGTAACAACGATTCATAAAGTACCGAAAGGAAATGCATTAGTTATGATCGTAACAGTTGTGGTTGTCTTAATTACACATAATTTAGCACTAGGTGTAATTATCGGAACCGTAATTAGTGCAGTTTTATTTGCTTTCAATATGGCAAAGATTCACGTGAAACATTTATATATTGAAAATAAGAAAATATACGAAATTCACGGTCAACTGTTCTTTGCATCTACAGCAGACTTTATAAATAATTTTTCATTCAATGAAGATGGAAAAGAAATTGAGTTGAATTTTACCCACGCACACGTATGGGACGATTCAGCAGTAGCCGCAATTGATAAAGTTATCATGAAGTATGAACAAAGTGGCGTGAAAGTAAGTATAACGGGATTAAATGAACGAAGCTCGAAAATCATTTCAAATTTAGCTACTTATAATAAAAGAATTGCAAGTTAGAAGCCTCCTTTTTAGGGGGCTTTATTATATAATACGAGTAGGATAACGAAAAGGGGATTCAGCATATGTACAAACAAATTATATTAGCATGTGACGGTTCTGAACATGCACTTCGGGCAGCGGAACATGCAACATATATTGCGAAATTTAATGAAGAAACAAATGTTGAAGTTGTGTACGTAGTAGATAATAGAACGGCAAAATCAGATATTATACAAGGTCAAACAGATTTAGAAACAATATCGGCTAGCCGAAAAGATAAATTAAAAGAGATTGAAGTTTTATTAAAGAAAGAGAACATTCCTTATACAATTACAATATTACATGGTGATCCTGGAGATACGATCGTTCAATATGTAAATACAGGGGATATAGATCTTGTTATCGCTGGCAGTAGAGGATTAAATACATTGCAAGAGATGGTGCTTGGTAGTGTCAGTCATAAAATAGCAAAACGTGTGAAATGCCCGGTGATGATTATTAAATAAATTGAATGGGATATTCTGTAGTGTAAGCAAGACCTTGATATGATTCGAGGTCTTTTTTGACGTATAAAGGGAGAGAGCTTGGACATACTAGATATATAACTTTAAAGGGAAATTGTTAACTTACAAATTTGTAAGTTTGTTGTTAGTGAAATCGATGTTATGAAATTTATTCCATTGGTAAAATAAACATATCGAAGGGGAGAGAGGGAGGATGAAAAAGATGAAAGCATTTCAAAATTTATCATATAGCCAAGGTGTCGGTCTTATTTGTTTAGGGGGATTTGCTGCATCTGTTACGTTAGCTGTTGTAATAAAGATGATTCATCAAATCTTTTAATAGTAGAGTCGGGAAGGAATTGGTTGCTATTAATAGCAAGAGAAGGATTATAAATAAAAAATAGCTCCTGGCATGTAAATTAGCGCCAGGAGCTATTTTTATTCTTATTTCTCTGTTTCTGCTTTATCACTTGTTACGCTAACTTTACCCCATTTGTATTGATCTTCTGGTGTATATTTATAATCTTTTACGCGGTTATTGACACCCTTTAGATCGAACTTATAATGAAGTGGAATCATTGGTACTTCATCATGGATTAGTTTTTGCCATTTATCATATACTTCTGTACGATATTTATCGTCAGCAGCTTTTGGAGAAAGACCTTCTTTTAATAACTCAGTATTTTTAGGGTTTGACCATCTTTGGTAGTTAAAGCTTGCATCAGGTCCCCAAAGGCCAGATGGATCTGGATCAGAACCAGTACCAAAAGCACCAGCATATAGATCGACTGCAGGATCATCTTTCTTCAGCTTATCATAGAAGGAGTTAAATTCATGTAAACGACCGTCAAGAAGTTCAACTTTAATGCCAATCTCTTTCCAAGATTGAATAAAGAATTTTGCAAGAGGTTCACTTACATCACTACCGCTCATTGATAAGAAGTTAAGTTTCACTTCTTTACCATTAGGGTCTTCACGGAAACCATCACCGTTTTTATCTTTATATCCAGCTTCGTCTAATAATTTTTTCGCTTTCTCAACATCTTTATCATAAGAACCTACTTTATTATTGTGGAACTTAGGTGAAGCTGGTGAAATTGGTGAGTTAGCAGGATAACGTAATCCGTGGTATAATTTTTCACCGATTTCTTTTCGGTCAATTGCATAAGCCATCGCTTGACGTAAACGAACATCTTTGAATGTATCTTTATCCATTACCATTTCACGTTTTTCTTTATCCATGTGTCCAAATTTAAAGCCGATGTAGCTGTAGTATAAATCTGTTCTTCCAACTAGTTGTGCATTCTTTAATTTACTTACGTTCGGATATTGATCAGCACTTACTTCTGCGATGTCAATGTCACCATTTTTCAATGAAGCATTAACGATAGATGGATTTACAACTTTTAAGACTACATTTTTAAGTTTTGGTTTTCCGCCCCAATAATCATCGAAACGTTCAAATTCAACAGATTCTCCAGGAACGATTTTCTTAACTTTAAATGGTCCGAAACCAATTGGATTTTTACGGATTTTATCAGATTCTGCTAATTTATCAATTGGTACGTCTGCTAAGTATTTTTTGTGCAGAGGATATGTCCAAAGTCCAGTCTTTACAGAAGGATTTGGCTCTTTAAATGTAAATGAAATTGTTTTTTGATCAATTACTTTTACACCGGAAATTTTGTCAGTTTTTCCATCGTGATAATCAGTCATTCCTTCAATCATTTGCATTTGAGTATCATAGCGAGATCCTGCATACAGCTTACTACCAATTACAAGGTAAGAATATTCTAAATCTTCAGCTGTTACAGGGTTTCCGTCATGCCACTTTACGTTATCTTTAATTTTTAATGTAATTGTTTTTTTATCTGCTGATATTTCATACGTAGCGGCACCTTCGTTATTGTATTCCCAGTTTTTATCATTGTCTAATAATGGTTCATCAAAGAAAGTAATGACTTGGTTGTCAGGATCACCTTCATATACAGCGAAGTTTAAAAGTCCTTCAAATGGTGTGTTAGAAACAAGCCCATATGTCAATGAGCCATCTTTAATTTCTTTCTTTTCGTTTTTAACGACTTCATTAAATTTGCTAGTGTCTACCTTTTTTGTACTGCTCGTTTTTTCACTACCTCCACTGCCCCCACACGCTGAAAGTAGTAATGTTGAAACTGCGAGTGTACTTAATACCTTGAAAAATTTTGGTTTGTTTGTCATTGTCTCCACCCCTTAACCTTTTCTTTGTCTCGCATCAGCTGAGCGACGTAGCGCTTGACCGATAAAATTTATACACAGCATCAACACTAAAATCATGAGTGATGCAGGTAACCAGATCCACCATTTTTCTTGTAGAACATCAGGATTTGTTGCATAACTAACAAGTGTTCCGAGGCTCGGTGTACTCTCAGGTAGACCAAAACCTAAGAAAGTTAGTCCAGATTCTATGCCAATGTTTCCAGCAAGGTTTAATGTAACGCTTACGATAATAATAGAGCTTAAGTTAGGTAATACTTGGAACATCATGATCTTCCAGTTTGGTGTACCTAATGTTTTGGAAGCAGATACATAGTCCAATTCTTTTTCGGTCAATACTTTTGAACGAATCAACCTGGCCTTTCCTGTCCATAGGAAGATACTCATGATCAAAATAAATACAGTAACATTAAAGACTGGAACAATTGTGATAAGTACGATAACAAGCATTAGGAAAGGTAAAATAAGTTTGAAATCAATAATACGCATAATGATGTTATCAACAGCTCCACCAAAGTAACCAGCGATTAGTCCGATAGAAAGACCAATCAAACAGGAGAGAATAGTGATTACAAGTCCAATGGTAAATGAATTTCTTGTTCCAATAATAAGTTGTCCAAAAATATCTCTACCACCGTAATCAGTTCCTAACCAATGTTCACTAGATGGTGGGGAGTAGATAGAAAATAAATCAACTTTTACAATATCCTCCTGCTTCATAATGAAGGAAGTTGTGTAAACGGCTATCAGTATGATTGCCAACAAGAAAAGTGAAAACATTGCTAATTTATCTTTACGAAATTCACGCCACATGACAGAAAAGCCAGAAGGACTTTTTTCGTAATGAACGACTTCAGTTTGTTTTTCGGGATTTGCTAACATAACGTTTCTTCACCTCCATTAATCAATACGAATACGTGGATCAACGATGCTTAGAATAATATCGGAAAGAAGAGTCCCGAGTAGCGTTGCGAATCCAGTAAATAAAACGAGTGCAGTTACGACACTAAAATCACGTTGAGAAATAGACTGCATAAATAATTGACCAATACCAGGATAACTAAAGATGCTTTCTAGAAAAATTGATCCTGCAACCACGCTTGTAATTTCGTATCCTAAGAACGCTGCAATTGGTAAGAATGAATTACGTAAAATATGTCTAGAATAAACCTTCGATTCTGGAACACCTTTTGCTTTTACTGTGCGTACAAAATCTTTATGTTTCGTATCGATAATTTCACTTCGTAAATATTGGATTGTACCCACTGTTGCAATTAATGCCCCAGATAAAGCTGGTAATATCATGTGATTCAATTTACTTAAATAGTAAGCGAATGTACCTGTTGCAACTTGAGGATCTACACTACCACCGGTTGGGAATATTGCAAGCTTAAATCCGAACAGGAAGAGCATGATTAATGCAAATATAAATAGTGGTGTAGCAAGTCCTAAATAGTTATACAGTGTAATGAGTCGATCTGCCCATGTATCAGTCCAACGTCCACTTATTACACCGAGTGGAATTGCAATCACGTAAGTAAGAACAAGGACAAGAATTGCTAACCAAATTGTATTTCCAAGTCGTTCACCGATTAAATCAGTTACTTTCATTTTATGTGCATAGGAAATACCAAAGTCACCTTGCACAGCATTTTTAACCCAGCGAACATATTGTGTTGTGACAGGATCATTTAAACCTAACTTTTCACGTTGTTCCTCAATAACCTTTGGATCTGCTTTTGGATTATTTACTGCTCTGCCGGTTAAGGCATCGCCTGGCATTGCTTTAGCTAGTAGAAAGACAAGTATACTTAACACGAATAATTGCGGGATCATTACTAAAAATCTCCGTAATATAAACTTCCACATGTTTTATCACTCCCTTATGGTAATGCCACCCGGTGCGTTGGCGAGATTGGCTTTAAATCATAAGCCCGACCGTTTTCATTGAAATAATTTTCGTATGATTTCTCGTATTCAGAGCTTACTTGTTGACGGAGCTTACGCTGTCTCTCTCTGTTTTCAGGACGAATATCAGGAATTGCTGATATTAGGCGCTTCGTATAAATATGTTGCGGATTACTATAAATTTCTGCACTAGTTGCTTCTTCGACAATACGTCCGCGATACATAACACCGATACGATCACACATATGACGAATTACACCTAAATCATGACTAATAAATAAGTACGTTAGTCCGAGCTCAGCTTGTAGATCCTGCAAGAAGTTTAATACTTGAGCTTGTACAGAAACATCTAGTGCTGATACAGGTTCATCAGCGATAATAAGCTTCGGTTTTAATGTAAGAGCGCGTGCTATACCAATCCGCTGCCTTTGCCCACCGGAAAATTCATGTGGATATTTATAAATTGACTCTGGATTTAGACCAACTTTATCAAGATATTCTTGAACTGCTCTACGTTCTTCATCAGGTGAGAGCTTCTCAAAATTTCGAAGAGGCTCAGCAATAATGTCGAGAACACGTTTCTTCGGATTTAATGATGAATATGGATCTTGGAAAATCATTTGAATATCTTTTCTTTGTTCACGTAGCTCAGAGCGACTTAACTTTGTCAAATCTCTATTATTAAAATGAATGCTACCCTCTGTTGCTTTCGTTAAATGCATAATTGCTTTACCCGTTGTTGATTTACCACTTCCTGATTCACCAACGATCCCGTATGTTTCACCCGGTTGTAATTCAAAACTTACACCATCGACAGCACGCACGTAATCTAATGTGCGGCCGAAGAAACCGCCTTTAATTGGGAAATGTACTTTTAAATCTTCTACTTTAAGCAGTGCCATGAGTTACGTCATCTCCTTTCTTATCTTGGAAGTTGAAATGCTTGTAGCAAGTACAACGCACCCAGTGGTCTGGTTTTACTTCATGTAAAATTGGATTTTCCTCATGCTGATCAGGTCTAATCCATGGAATTCGAGCTTGGAAGCGACAACCTGTGCGAGGAAGCTTCGCTAACGAAGGAACCACCCCTTGAATTACATGCAATTTTTCTTTTTCAGCATACGCAGATGGAATGGAGTTTAATAGAGAACGAGTATATGGGTGAAGAGGGTTATTAAAAATCTCTTCAACTTTTCCTGTTTCTACAACTTGTCCAGCGTACATAACGACGATACGATCGGCTGTTTCTGCGACAACACTTAAATCATGAGTAATTAAAATGATGCCCATTTTCGTTTGTTCTTGAATAGATTTTAGTAGGTCTAAAATTTGTGCTTGGATGGTTACGTCAAGAGCCGTTGTTGGCTCATCCGCAATAATGAGTGCTGGGTTACAAGCAATTGCAATTGCGATAACAATTCTTTGTCTCATTCCGCCAGATAATTCGTGTGGGTATTGTTTATATGTAAGTTCTGGTTTTGGAATACCAACTTGATGAAGTAGTTCTAGGGTGCGTTCTTTCTTTTCAACTTTTGAAAGACTTGTGTGGTAGTCTAAGTTTTCTTCGATTTGTTTTCCAACTGTCATAAGAGGATCAAGTGCTGTAAGAGGTTCTTGGAAAATCATGCCGATGTTTGATCCGCGTACTTTATTCATTTCTGCGGTCGACATAGTTAGTAAATCCTTATCTCTATAGTTAAGCTGCCCTTGTAATTTTGTATTTTCTTCATTATGCAATCGCATAATAGAAAGGGCAAGTGCACTTTTTCCGCAACCAGATTCACCAACTATCGCGACAATTTCATTTTCATGGACAGTTAACGAAACATCATCTACTGCGGCATGATATTGATCTTGTATGCGAAAGGAAGTCTGTAAGTTTTCAATGCGAAGAAGTGGATTCTTCATGGCTATCCCTCCATCTTTTCTGAAAAGACTAAATATTTTGTATGTTGTTGTTATTTTAATATAAATTGACAATGTTTGACAAGCATAAGTTGAGAAAATATTCAAAAATCTTTTTATACAGAGATTGAATGCAGTTGTATTAGTAGTTGAAGTATTTTGGAAGCGTTAACATGTATGTGTGAAGGAAATAAATCTTTTGTAAGAAAAAAGATTTATATGTAGAAAAAAGAGAGGTGTTCTGGAACGAGCAGCCTCTCTTTTTTTGATAAGAATAATATTAGTACTTAAGCTTGTTTTTGTTTTGCAGATCCTGTGTTTAAAGTAAGAGCAAGGAAGAACATTGCAAGTACACAAGATACAAGTAATAAGATGAATCCGCCATCCCATCCGAATGCATCTACGATAAAGCCCATAGCTGCGCTAGCGAAAGTAGCTCCACCTAGGTAACCGAAGAATCCAGTTAAACCAGCTGCAGTTCCAGCAGCTTTTTTGGGTGCTAAGTCTAGTGCGTGTAGGCCGATTAACATAACAGGTCCATAAATTAAAAATCCAATCGCGACAAGTGCGATACTATCAACCATTGGATTACCAGGAGGGTTTAGCCAGTAAACAAGAACGGCGATAAATACACCAACCATAAATAAAATACCAGCAGGTGCGCGGCGCCCCTTAAACAGTTTATCACTCATCCATCCGCAAAGAAGTGTACCTGGAATACCAGCCCATTCGTATAGAGCGTAAGCTGTACGAGAGCTACTATGAGTAAAACTTTTTTCCTCTACTAAATAAGTAGGAGCCCAGTCTACAACGCCGTAACGTACGAAATAAACGAAAACGTTCGCGATAGCGATGTACCATAAAAATTTATTGTTTAGTACGTATGTAAATAAAATTTCTTTTACTGAAAGTTCGCGTTCTCGATCTTTTACTTTTTCATCTGATGGATATTCTCCAGTATGTTCTTCAATAGAAGGTAATCCACAAGATTGAGGTGTATCTCTCATCGTAATTAATACATAAATACCAACTAAAATTGAAAGAATACCTGGGAAGTAAAAAATACTCTTCCAGTCATTTGCAAAGAAGTATAAGCCTAATGTTACAAGAGAAGGCATAAGTGCGCCACCGACATTATGAGCAACGTTCCAAATAGACATTTTTGTACCACGTTCACTAATAGAGAACCAGTGAACCATCGTACGACCACAAGGAGGCCATCCCATACCTTGTACCCATCCATTTAAAAACTGAAGGACAAACATAAGTATAATGCTCGTTGTAATGAAAGAAAATGAGCCGAAAATAATATTAATGATACCTGATAAAAATAGCCCAGCTGCTAAAAAGTAGCGAGGATTACAACGGTCGGATACGATACCCATAAGAAATTTACTTAATCCGTAAGCGATAGATACTGCTGAAAGGATAACCCCAAGTTCCCCTTTACTAAAGCCTTGTTCGATTAAGTATGGCATTGCTAGTGAAAAGTTTTTTCGAACAAAGTAGTAACCTGCATAGCCGATGAAGATACCTAGGAATACTTGTAAACGTAATTTACGGTATTCGCTATCAACGCGATCAGCTGGTAAGCGTTCCGCGTGGGGCGCAGGTTTAAATAATTGTGTGAAAAACATAAAATGAAAATCCTCCCCTAATGAATTCGAAATGTTGTAAGTCAGAGAGAATATAAAAAGGCCATGAAATATAAAAAAGTTTCCTTTTTTATGATTCATAGCCGTGTACTCCGATTCTCCGTGACTGTCAATATTAACTTCGTCGAAAATTATACAACTTTGTGACAAAAATGTAAACGTTTTTATAAATAAAAAGTGTTGACGGATTTTGTTCGTGGGATTAATATTTAAATACGTTAAATATTTTATTGCTTAAATAAGAGGTGGATAACATGCCAAATGATATGACGCATATCGATAAAATTCAAGCTCTTGCCTTTTCAATTGGAAAGAAAATGCAGACGGAGTTATTAGAACAAATGCAAGCAACAGGACTTACACCACCGCAGTTTTATATTTTAAAGATTTTAGATCATTACGGTGCTTCAAGAGCGACAAAATTAGCAAAAAAGATGTATGTAAAGCCTAGCGCAATTACAGTGATGATTGATCGCTTAATTGACCAAGAGCTTGTAGAGCGCTATCACGACAAAGATGACCGTCGTGTTGTCGTCATTGAGCTGACAAAAAAGGGGAAAGCTAGAGTAGAAGAGGCAATGATCGCTCGTAATGAGCACATTGCAAAATATTTCTCACATTTAGAATTACAAGAAAGAGAAGATTTGTTACGCCTCTTTGAGAAGTTAGAAACAATTATTTGCGGGACACAAGAGAAAAAAGAGAATAACTAAGAGGAATTGAGGAGATTACATGGAGCAACAAGAAAATATAAATAGAAAGTTGTTGTTAATCGGTTTAATAATCGCGATGCTATTTGCTGCATTAGATGGAACAATCGTAGGTACAGCAATGCCGCGTATCGTCGGTGAACTAGGCGGATTAAGCTTAATGACGTGGTTAACAACAGCTTATATGTTAACATCAACGACAGTTGTACCAATTGCGGGTAAATTAGCGGATTTACTTGGCCGTCGTAACGTATATATTACAGGACTAGTTATCTTTATGGTTGGTTCGGCGTTATGTGGTATGGCAAATGGTATGACAGAATTAATCATTTTCCGTGGTATTCAAGGTCTTGGTGGCGGTATTATGATGCCAATGGCTATGATTATTATCGGAGATATGTTCACGGGAAAAGAACGTGCGAAATGGCAAGGTATTTTTGGTGCGTTATACGGTCTTGCTTCTGTAATTGGACCACAAGTTGGTGGTTGGATTGTAGACGCAGTGAACTGGAGATGGGTATTCTACATTAACTTACCAGTTGGTATTTTAGCAACAATCTTTATTGCAATGGGATTAAAGTCACATAAACAAACAGGACCGATTAAAATTGATATCGCTGGAATCTTTACGATGATTCTCGGTGTTGTAAGTTTATTACTTGCATTAACATTTGGTGGGAAAGATTACCCATGGGATTCTTGGCAAATTATCGGGTTATTTGCATTAGCTCTAATTGGTATCGTTAGCTTTATTATCGTTGAAACAAAAGCAGAAGAACCGATTTTACCGATGCATTTCTTTAAAAATCGCACGTTTACATTACTGAATGCGATTGGATTCTTTATGAGTATCGGAATGTTCGGTGCGATTATGTTCGTACCATTCTTCATGCAAGGAATTGTAGGAGTAAGTGCTGCGGAATCAGGAACAATCATGACGCCAATGATGATCACTATGATTGTGATGAGTATTATCGGCGGGCAACTTGTATTAAAAGTTGGTGTGAAACCACAAATTATTACAGGAATGCTTATTATGGCTGGTGGTTTCTGGTTATTAACAACGATGGATATGCACACAACTAAATTAACTGCAACTTCTTATATGATGGTTATCGGTTTAGGAATGGGTCTTGTAATGCCAACATTAACATTAGCGTTACAAGAAAGTTTCCCGAAAAAAGACCTTGGTGTCGTAACATCATCAAGTCAGTTCTTCCGTCAAATTGGTGGAACATTTGGTATTACAATTTTAGGATCAATTATGAATAACACTTCAGGTACAACATTAACAAAGAATTTAGTACCTGTATTAGATACATTCCCGAAAGAAGCGGGACAAATGGTAACGAAATTTAAAGATATGATTCATACAGACCCACAAGGTTTATATTCGATGCTATTTAGTCCAGAGGCATTAAAACAAATGCCAGAAGCATTTGCTAACAGCATTGTACCAATCTTGAAAAACTCTTTAGTAGACTCACTTCATACTGTATTCTTAACAGGATTAGTATTTATCGTAGTAGGTGCCATCTTTACGATCTTCTTACAGAAGATTAAACTATCAGATCGTAAAAAAGGTGCTGAAGAGCCAGCTGCAGAGGAAAAAGAACAAACTGTATCATATTCGTAATGAAAAAGCATCGCCTTATGGCGGTGCTTTTTTTGAGTATAACCTTAAAAGCTTTTTCGTGAGAAATGATTGACGTATTTCTAGAAATGCGTTATATTATTTTCTGTAAACGGTTACATGAAATGGAGAGGGAAGAGAATGAGTACGATTAAAGACGTTGCGAAATTAGCGGGAGTATCTGTTGCGACCGTTTCCAGAGTGTTAAATAAAAATGGATATGTTCATGAAGATACATTAAAGAAAGTAGAGCGAGCAATTGAAATGCTAGATTATAAACCTAGTACAGTAGCGCGTTCACTGTATAATAAAAAATCTCGTTTAATTGGCTTAGTTGTTCCCAATATCGTGAATCCATTCTTTCCGGAAGTTGCACGTGCCGTAGAAGATGTAGCGCATAAGCAAGGATACACAGTTGTCCTTTGTAACTCTGATGAGAGTTTAGAGAAAGAAAAGCAATATATTGATGTACTTAGGCAAAATAATGTGGATGGATTTATTGTAGCAACAAATCCACAAAATAGTGTTAATTACATGAAGTTGTCTGTTCCGGTTGTTGCAATTGACCGTATGTTTAATGAGCGTATTCCTACTGTATATGCAGATAACTATGCAGGGAGTCAGGCAGCGACAAAGTTATTAATAGATAAAGGCTGTAAACATATTGCGCATATTCGCGGACCGCGTGACGTAAGCACCGCTAATGAACGTTTTGAAGGTTTTGTAGACGTTATTACGCAAAATAATCTTTCTTATATGATCGCAGAGAGTACATTTGATCCAGCTAATAGTGAGCGCGTAGCGGTGGAATTATTAGAAGAATACCCACATATTGATGGGATTGTTGCTGGAAATGATTTAATTGCAATAGGTATTGTGAAGGCGGCACTTCAAAAGGGGATTTCTATTCCGGATGATTTACAAATTATCGGGTTTGATGGGATTTCTTTAACAGAGATGATGTATCCATCTATTACAACTGTTGCACAGCCAATTTATGAAATGGGGAAAATTGCAACAGAGCTATTGTTAGAGCAGATGGAAGGAAACGGATTAGAAGAGAAACACTATCGTTTACCGATTGAAATTATAGAACGAAATACAACGAAGTAAGGAGATGAAATAGATGCCAAATATTGCAGTAGTAGGTAGCATTTCAATGGATTTAGTGGCCGTTTCAAAAAAACGTCCGAAAGCAGGGGAAACAGTAATTGGTGAAGCATTTCATACAATTCCAGGAGGGAAAGGAGCCAACCAAGCAGTTGCTGCAGCTAGATTAGGCGCAAATGTAGCGATGGTTGGCGCGGTAGGAAACGATAATTATGGAACTGTAGTTAGGAAAAATTTAGAGAACGAACGTGTCTTTATCGACTATGTGGTACCGGTTACAGATACAGCGACAGGAATTGCTCATATCGTTTTAGCAGAAGAGGATAACAGTATTGTTGTCGTGCAAGGGGCGAATGCTCTTGTAAATGAGTCGGTTGTAGATCGTTCAAAAGATCTTCTTATAAAAGCAGATATGGTTGTTCTTCAACTAGAGATTCCACTTGAAACAGTAAAATATGTATTGGCTATTTGTGAGGAACACAAAATCCCGGTTATGTTAAATCCAGCACCAGCACAAGTGTTATCAGAAGATATTTTAGAAAAGGCAACTTATATTACGCCAAATGAACATGAGTGCCGCATCGTATTAGATGATTTCACATCACCAATTGAAGGTTTACTAGCTAAATATCCAAATAAACTATTGATGACAGAAGGTTCTAACGGTGTACGTTTCCATAATGGGACGGAGATTGTACATGTTCCTAGCATTGCTGTTGATGTAGTAGATACGACTGGAGCTGGTGATACATTTAATGGAGCATTAGCAGTTGCGCTTTCTGAAGGAGAAGCACTTCAAAAAGCAATTCGTTTTGCGAATATTGCTGGTGGCCTTTCTGTAACGAAGCTTGGGGCGCAAGGCGGTATGCCAACGAGAGATAAAGTGCGTGAAGTGCAGGTGATTGTCGGATGAAAAGGCACGGTGTATTAAACAGTGAGATTGCATCAGTCCTCGCTTCACTTGGGCATACAGATACGATTGTAATTGCAGACTGCGGGTTACCGATTCCTGACGGAGTAAAACGAATTGATTTAGCTGTTGAGATTGGAAAACCTAGCTTTTTAGACGTATTGCAAGTGGTAGCTGATGATATGGCAATTGAAAAAGTGACGTTAGCAGAAGAAGTCATTAATAATAATGTGGAAGTAAATAAGGAGATTGAGCTGAAATTAATAGAGCCAGCGTTTGAATATGTATCTCATGAACAATTTAAAGAGCATACGAAGAAAGCGAAGGCGATTATTCGTACAGGAGAGGCTACTCCTTATGCCAATGTAATTTTACATGCAGGCGTGATTTTTTAATAAAGGGAAGTGATGAGAATGCGTATTGAAATGAAAAATATTTCAAAGGCGTTCAATGGCAATCCTGTTTTGAAGAATGCACAGTTTATGATTGAAACAGGAGAAGTTCATGCATTGATGGGGGAAAATGGAGCGGGTAAATCAACGCTCATGAAGATTTTAACAGGTGTATATAAAAGAGATGGTGGAACAATCACGATTGATGGGCAAGAACGAACTTTTAAAAATGCGAAAGAAGCTGAAGAGTACGGAATTGCATTTATACATCAAGAATTGAACATATTATCGAATTTAACAGTAGCTGAAAATATGTTTCTCGGTAAAGAGTTAATGTATGGGAAGACAGGTATTTTACGTACGCGTCAAATGAACGCGATTGCGCAGCAGCAACTAGCGGAATTAGGGTTACATGTAAAAGGCGCTATGTTGGCAGGAGAGTTATCAGTTGGACAACAGCAAATTATCGAAATTGCGAAAGCGTTAATGACAAACGCGAGCGTTATTATTATGGATGAACCTACAGCTGCATTAACAGATCGTGAAATTGAAACGTTGTTTACTGTCATTAATAAATTACGTAAAGAAGGCGTTTCGTTCGTTTATATCTCACACCGAATGGAAGAAATTTTTTCAATATGTGATGCCATTACGATTTTACGTGATGGGGAATACGTAGGAAAGAGACTCATTCCGGAAACATCATTTGATGAAGTAGTGAGTATGATGGTGGGGCGCAGCATTGGTGAACGTTACCCGGAGCGAAATAGTCAAATTGGCGATGTCATTTTTGAAATGCGTAACGGAACGAAAAAAGGGAAGTTTGAAAATGTTTCGTTTCAAGTGAGAAAAGGTGAAATCCTTGGTGTTGCTGGCTTGATGGGAGCTGGCCGTACAGATATTATGAAAGCGATATTTGGATACGAACCGTTAGATTCTGGCCAAATCTTTATAAATGGACAAGAAGTAAAGATTGATAGTCCAATAGATGCGATTAGACAAAGAATAGCTTTCATTACAGAGGATAGAAAATCTGAGGGGTTAGTGTTAGATTTCTCAATTCGAGAAAATTTAGCTTTACCAAATTTAGAAAGTCTTTCAAAGGGAAGTGTCCTTAGTAACGAACTAGAACAGCAGTTCACAGCGGATATGATGAAGCTACTTAATGTGAAAGCATCTAGTGGAGAGCAAGCAGTGAAATCTCTTTCTGGTGGAAATCAGCAAAAGGTTGTTATTGCAAAATGGCTAGGTATCCACCCGCAGTTACTCATTTTAGATGAGCCAACAAGGGGTGTAGATGTTGGAGCGAAAAAAGAAATTTACTCTATTATGAATAAGCTTACCGAGCAAGGGGATGCCGTTATTATGGTATCATCTGAGCTTCCAGAAGTTTTAGGAATGAGTGATCGCGTTCTTGTCATTCATGAAGGAAAAGTCGGAGGCATTTTAGAGAAAGATACGGCATCACAAGAGTCTATTATGGCACTAGCTACAGGGGGAGAGTAAGAATGGCTAAGAAGGGGAATGTATTACAACAACTTGGTTCTTTAATCGGTTTAGTATTAATTATCGTCGTAATTACAGCTTTAAATCCAGCATTTATTGAAATTCCAAATTTATTTAATATACTGCGTCAAGTATCGATTAATGCGCTTATTGCATTCGGAATGACCTTTGTAATTTTAACAGGGGGTATTGACTTATCGGTAGGTTCTATTTTAGCATTATCAAGTGCACTTGTTGCTGGAATGATGGCAAGTGGCATGGACCCGTTTCTTGCAATGGCAGTTGGATTATTGGCTGGTCTTGTAATGGGAATTGTAAACGGTATCATTATTGCGAAGGGAAAAGTAGCTCCATTTATTGCGACATTAGCAACAATGACTATTTTTCGTGGGTTGACGCTTGTTTATATGGACGGACGTCCGATCACTGGTCTTGGTGATCATTTAATGTTCCAAATGTTTGGACGCGGTTATTTTCTCGGTATTCCGGTACCAGCTGTTACAATGATGATCGCTTTCGCAGTACTGTACTTCATTTTGAAGAAAACGACATTTGGTCGCCGTACATTTGCAATTGGTGGAAATGAAGAAGCAGCAGCACTATCAGGTATTAATGTTACGAGAATTAAAGTAATGATTTATGGTCTTTCCGGAATTTTGGCAGCGCTTGCAGGTATTGTATTAACATCACGACTAGATTCTGCACAGCCAACTGCAGGTACTTCTTACGAATTAGATGCAATTGCAGCAGTTGTATTAGGTGGAACAAGTCTTTCTGGGGGAAGAGGCTGGATCGTTGGTACATTCATCGGTGTGCTTATTATAGGTGTACTAAATAACGGTTTAAATTTATTAGGTGTATCTTCTTTCTTCCAACAAGTTGTAAAAGGACTTGTAATCTTACTAGCTGTATTAATTGATCGTCGAAAAGAAGCGTAATGGAGGGACAGTTCATGAAAAAATGGTTACTTATACTCGTTGCATGTATTATGGTCATTACTGCTGGTTGTTCAATGGAACCACCAGAATGGGCAAAGGATTCTAGCGATAAAGGTCGAAATAAAACTATTAAAGTTGGATTCTCTGTTTCAACTTTAAACAATCCATTTTTTGTGACTTTGAAAAAAGGGGCAGAAAAGAAAGCGAAAGAAAGCGGCATTGAATTGATTGCTGTTGATGCACAAAATGATGCAGCAAAGCAAACAAACGATGTTGAGGATTTAATTCAAAAAGGTGTCGATGTAGTTGTTATTAATCCAACCGATTCAGACGCTGTTGCTTCAGCAGTCAGTGCGGCAAATGCAGCAAATGTCCCTGTTATTACTGTAGACCGCATTGCAAATTCAGGTAAAGTTGTTTCTCACATTGCCTCTAATAATATTGAAGGTGGTCAAATGGCTAGTGATTACATTCGTGAATTAGTTGGCGAGGGAGCAAATGTTGCTGAATTAGAAGGAATCCCGGGCTCTTCTGCTGCTCGTGAGCGTGGGAAAGGATTCCATAACGTAGCGGATAAGTCTTTAAAAGTAGTTGCAAAACAAGCAGCTGATTTTGATAGAGCAAAAGGATTATCTGTTATGGAAAACATTTTGCAAGCAAATGGTGATATTAAAGCCGTGTTTGCGCATAACGATGAAATGGCATTAGGGGCACTTGAAGCATTGAAGTCTTCTGGAAAAACAGATGTAGTCGTTGTTGGTTTTGATGCAACAGAAGATGCTGTAAAGGCGGTTAAAGATGGGCATATGGCTGCAACAGTTGCTCAAAAACCGGAATTAATCGGGGAGAAGGCGATGCAAACAGCAAAAGAGATCACGCAAGGTAAAAAAGTGGACAAATCTATTCCGATTGAATTAGAGCTTATTAAGAAAAATAAATAAATATAAAATGAAAACCAGGAAGGAAGAATAACAAATGAAATTCTTTATTGATACAGCAAACATTAATGAAATTAAAGAGGCAAATGCATTAGGCGTAGTAGCTGGAGTAACGACAAATCCATCACTTGTAGCAAAAGAAGGCGTAGATTTCCATGAGCGTATTCGTGAAATTTGCAGCTTTATAGAAGGACCTGTAAGCGCAGAAGTAATTAGCTTAGAAGCTGATAAAATGATTGAAGAAGGAAAAGAATTAGCGAAAATTGCTCCAAACGTTGTTGTAAAAGTTCCGATGACAACAGAAGGTTTAAAAGCAGTAAAAGCATTCTCTGACTTAGGAATTCGTACAAACGTTACATTAGTATTCTCAGCAGTTCAAGCATTACTTGCAGCTCGTGCTGGTGCGACATACGTTTCACCATTCTTAGGTCGCTTAGACGATATCGGTCATAACGGTATGGACCTAATCCGCCAAATCGCAGAAATCTTTGCAATTCACGGCATCGAAACAGAAATCATTGCAGCATCTGTACGTCACAGTGTTCACGTAACAGAAGCAGCATTAAACGGTTCACATATTGCAACAATCCCAGCAAACGTAATTGCTTCATTAGTGAAGCATCCATTAACAGATCAAGGAATTGAGAAATTCTTAGCTGATTGGGAAAAAACACAAGAGAAATAATAGAAATCAAGAATCCTAGTTTAATTGACTAGGGTTCTTTTTTTTATTTAAAAGAATTTTCATGCAATTTTGCATATTGTCTTTTAAATTTGTTATATAAGCTATTTAATATATATCAAATCACTTTTTATTTTTCATATTTCGACATAAAAAGGTAGAGGTTCTGACCAGAAAACTGGAGGGCATGATTCTATAACAGAAAGCTTAACGTTTATAGAATTATGCTTTTTTATATAGGGAGGGTAGTAAACAGAGATTTCGACAAAAACGCACAGATTTATCTGAATTTTAAGTTTTATGTATAAAAGGAGAGAAATAGAATGAGAAGAAAAGCGCCATTTAAAGTGTTATCATCATTAGCAATTGCAGCAATTATCGGATGCACATCTGTAATGAGTGCTCCGCTAGCGTACGCAGAAACGCCAGCAAAAGAGAAAGAAAATGTATCTACAACATCAATTGATTACAATTTAATTCAAGAAGATCGTTTAGCGGAAGCGTTGAAAGAAAGAGGAACAATTAATCCAGCATCATCTAAAGAAGAAACGAAAAAAGCTGTAGAAAAGTATATTGAAAAGAAACAAGGCGATCAGGCAAATAAAGAAATTCTTCCAGCAGATACTGCTAAAGAGGCATCTGATTATGTGAAAAAAGTAAAAGAAAAGAAAATGGAAGAAAAGGAGAAAGTAAAGAAACCTGAAAAAAATGTGGGTCCTGAGAAAAAACCAGAACCAAATAAAAAACAATTGAATGGACAAGTCCCAACTTCTAAAGCAAAGCAAGCGCCTTATAAGGGCTCTGTTCGAACTGATAAAGTATTAGTATTACTCGTTGAATTTAGTGATTATAAACATAATAATATTGATCAAACACCAGGGTATATGTATTCGAATGACTTTAGTAGAGAGCATTATCAAAAAATGTTATTTGGTAATGAACCGTACACATTATTTGATGGTTCAAAAGTAAAAACGTTTAAACAATATTATGAAGAGCAGTCTGGCGGAAGTTATACGACAGATGGATATGTAACGGAATGGCTAACTGTTCCAGGAAAAGCGTCTGACTACGGTGCTGATGGTAGCAGTGGTCATGATAATAAAGGACCAAAAGGCGCACGTGATTTAGTGAAAGAAGCTTTACATGCAGCTGCTGAGAAAGGGTTAGATTTATCTCAATTTGATCAATTCGATAGATATGATACAAATGGTGATGGAAATCAAAATGAACCTGATGGTGTAATTGATCATTTAATGGTAATCCATGCTGGTGTTGGTCAAGAAGCTGGTGGGGGTAAATTAGGTGATGATGCAATTTGGTCACATCGCTCGAAATTAGCAATAGATCCAGTAGCGATTGACGGTACAAAATCAAAGGTAGATTACTTTGGTGGCAAAGTAGCTGCGCATGATTACACAATTGAACCAGAAGATGGAGCAGTAGGTGTATTTGCGCATGAATTTGGACATGACCTTGGCTTACCGGATGAATATGACACGAAATATACTGGAATGGGTTCACCTGTTGAAGCGTGGTCATTAATGAGTGGGGGTAGTTGGACAGGGAAAATTGCAGGAACAGAGCCAACTAGTTTCTCACCACAAAATAAAGACTTCTTACAAAAGAATATGGGCGGCAACTGGGCAAAAATTTTAGAAGTAGATTACGATAAAATTAAGGGTGGAGTAGGGGTTCCTACATATATTGATCAAAGTGTTACGAAATCCAATCGCCCAGGCGTTGTACGTGTTAACTTACCAGGTAAAAGTGTTGAAACGATTAAACCTGAGTTTGGAAAGCATGCATATTATAGTACAAGAGGAGATGATATGCATACAACACTAGAAACACCATTCTTTGATTTAACAAAAGGAACAAATGCAAAGTTCGATTATAAAGCAAATTATGAGTTAGAAGCAGAGTGCGATTTTGTCGAAGTGCATGCAGTAACAGAAGATGGAACGAAAACATTAATTGATAGACTTGGAGAAAAAATAGTCCAAGAGGATAAAGATACAACAGATGGAAAATGGGTGGATAAATCATATGATTTAAGTCAATTTAAAGGAAAAAAAGTGAAACTGCAATTCGATTATATTACAGATCCAGCTGTAACATATAAAGGTTTCGCGATGGATAATGTAAATGTAACTATTGATGGACAAGTTGTATTTTCTGATGATGCAGAAGGACAGTCTAAAATGAATGTAAATGGTTTTGTTGTTTCTGATGGGACAGAGAAGAAAGCTCATTATTACTACTTAGAGTGGAGAAACTATGCGGGATCAGATAATGGATTAAAAGCAGGAAAAGGCCCTGTGTATAATACAGGTCTTGTCGTTTGGTATGCAGATGATAGCTTCAAAGATAACTGGGTTGGTGTGCATCCAGGTGAAGGATTCCTTGGTGTGGTAGATTCTCATCCAGAGGCACTTGTTGGCAACTTAAACGGAAGACCAACTTATGGTAATACGGGCATGCAAATTGCAGACGCTGCATTTTCATTTGATCAAACACCAGCATGGAGTGTAAATTCATTAACACGTGGGCAGTTTAACTATTCTGGGTTACAAGGTGTTACCACTTTTGATGATTCAAAAGTATATAGTAACAAACAAATTGCAGACGCAGGAAGAAAAATTCCAAACCTTGGACTTAAATTCCAAGTTGTTGGACAGGCAGAGGATAAATCGGCAGGCGCTGTTTGGATTAAGCGTTAATAACATAAAAGCACATTCTTCCTATGAAGAGTGTGCTTTTTAATTTGTACAGTAAGTTATTATTTTAGTTTATGTAATACAAATGTCTGTTCACATGTAGTGTATCAAATTATGTGGAGAAAGGAAATATTTCCGAGGAAATTGTCGAAGTATCGTCGGTATTTATACACTTTTTTTGTAAAAGAAGAACTGTAGTATTGCCATTATAGTTTAATTTATTTACATTGTTACTTGGCTATACACAAAAGTAATATATTCGGCAATAAAAGAGCGCTATTGGATAGTGCTCTTTTTTATGGATAGAAAGGAGTGAGCTAAATGAAAGAAATAATTGAATGTCCACAGTGTGAAGGAGATATTACTGCGCAACATATTATTGATCTCCCGCATCCTTTTTCATTCAGGTGTCCACACTGTAAGGTGAGGCTAAAAGAAATGAGGATCACACCATGCCTAATATTAGCGGCAATTTGTATCATTCCGCTGTTTATTATAATTGGAGAGAGTATTAAGGAATTACTAGTAAAATATTTTTCTATTATAGACGATGTACCAACTGTACTTATTTTCTTCTTATTTTGTTATCCATTGTATTATCTCTATGAAAAATATAATGCCATATTGTTTATTAAATACGGATTATTGAAAGTTAAAAGTTGAATAGGAGATTATCACTATGTTGTGGAAAGTTTATTTAGTAATTGTAGCGATATTGGCTATTACTTCGTTAGTAAGAGGTATGTTTCAAACGCCAATTCAAAAGTTTGATTTTGTAGTGACTATCATTACATGGATTGGGCTATTTGGTTTTGTTTTTGGTGTAGAGATAGTAACCCCACTCGTTTGGAAGTGCATCTTCGTGTTTAGCGTTATTTGGACTTTTACTGCAGTTTTTGTTTTACGTTTATATGAAGAGAAGGATGAACCGCTACCTTTTATATTTAAATTAATTGGTATTATCCCAACTCTGCCATTATATTACGGACTATATCAATATGCATTTTAAAAAAAGACAATGATGGAGTTATCCCATCATTGTCTTTTTTACTTTGCTTTTTGCTTTACTTTTTACTTTGCTTCTTACGTAAATCATACCGGCAAATGTTAATAAGAATGCAGTTCCAACAACGAAGCTGACGCTAGGTGATGCCCCGATTGCTCCAACTGTAAAAGATCCAGCAACAACTCCTAATGAGAAGAAAGCATAAAACAATCCGAATGCTTTTCCGCGTTTATCATCTGTCGTATTTTCAACAAGTAATGCATTTATTGATGGGAACAGGATAGCGAATCCAATGCCATAAATCATCATAACGATAAAGAGCATACCTTTTGTTGCAAATAATCCAAGTAAAGATAACGCGAATGCCATTACTGCAATCCCAATTAACATGAGTTTTGAACGATTAAATCGATCGTAAATACGGTTTGTTGGCAGCAAGAAGAATAGGATAGCGGTAATTCCGAATACACTTAACATCATACCTGTTGTAGATGCTTTAAGTGCTAATGCCTCAACTTTCACTGGTAGCATATACGTGACAATTCCTTGTGAAAACATTAGCGTGAAAGCACCAATATATGCTTGCAATAGCGGTTCTGATTTCAATAGTTCAATCATATCTTCTTTGTTCATCATTTGTGTTCTTGAAGTATCTTTTCTTGATACGTTATTTGGTAAGAAGAATAGAGATACGATTGTACCAAGGACCATTAAAATAGAAATGGTAATGAACACCCACTCTATACCAGCAGTAGCTTTCATAATCCCACTGAACGCGGGTCCTACAATTGCAGCTGTTCCAACAGCAGCACCAGATAGAGCCATTGCCTTACCTTGTCTTGCTGAATTTGTTTGTTTTGATAAAAACGTAAAGGCAGCAGGAATTAAAAATCCGTCACTAAAGCCGTGCATAAAGCGCACAACTAATAGTTGTTCACCACTTTGAACAACGGTGTATAACAAGACTATGAAGCTCGTAAGCCCCATGCTTATATAAAGTATTTTTTTTGCACCAAATTTATCGACGGCAGCGCCAGCAATAATATTACCGATCATATTAGCGAATGAGTACATACCGACAACTAGCCCAATAATAAGAGGAGATCCTCCAAGACTTTGAGCGAACGTACTCATAATAGGTAATTGTGAAAATGTATCTAGAAACGCTACAATAACAATAAAGTAAATAAAATATTTCAAGCGATATTCACCTCTCCTATGCTATTATGGCATACTGCTAATTTCAACCGCAATGAAATTGAATTAACAGATGTGGAAAAAAGTACAAAGTGACAAAATATTGAACGTTATTTGTTAAAATTTAGTGGAAATGAGATTGTTTTTTTGAAATATATGGATGAAAGTATTATAATAGATTTGTAAACTTCACCAGGTTAAGTATATACGTAGAGAGGGATGTATAAAATGAAAGCACTACTTTGGCATAATCAACGTGATGTACGAGTAGAAGAAGTACCAGAACCAACTGTAAGACCAGGAGCAGTTAAGATTAAAGTGAAATGGTGTGGTATCTGCGGAACAGACTTGCATGAATATTTAGCAGGACCTATTTTTATTCCAACAGAAGAGCACCCATTAACACACGTAAAAGCACCGGTTATTTTAGGTCATGAGTTTAGTGGTGAGGTAGTTGAAATCGGTGAAGGCGTTACTTCTCATAAGGTGGGAGATCGCGTCGTTGTAGAACCAATTTATTCTTGTGGTAAATGTGAAGCTTGTAAACATGGACATTACAATGTTTGTGAACAACTTGTTTTCCACGGTCTTGGCGGAGAAGGCGGCGGTTTCTCTGAATATACAGTAGTACCAGAAGATATGGTTCACCATATTCCTGATGAAATGACGTATGAACAAGGTGCACTTGTAGAACCAGCAGCAGTAGCCGTTCATGCAGTACGTCAAAGTAAATTAAAAGAAGGGGAAGCTGTAGCAGTATTTGGTTGTGGTCCAATTGGACTTCTTGTCATTCAAGCAGCTAAAGCAGCAGGAGCAACTCCTGTTATTGCAGTAGAACTTTCTAAAGAACGTCAAGAGTTAGCAAAATTAGCAGGTGCGGATTACGTATTAAATCCAGCTACTCAAGATGTACTAGCAGAAATTCGTAACTTAACAAATGGTTTAGGTGTAAATGTGAGCTTTGAAGTAACAGGTGTTGAAGTAGTACTTCGTCAAGCGATTGAAAGTACAAGCTTTGAAGGACAAACTGTAATTGTTAGTGTATGGGAAAAAGACGCAACAATTACGCCAAACAACCTTGTATTAAAAGAAAAAGAAGTTATCGGTATTCTTGGATACCGTCATATTTTCCCAGCTGTTATTAAATTAATTAGCTCTGGCCAAATTCAAGCAGAGAAATTAATTACGAAGAAAATCACAGTGGATCAAGTTGTTGAAGAAGGTTTTGAAGCACTTGTAAAAGATAAAACACAAGTGAAAATTCTTGTTTCACCTAAATAATAGAGAATAGTAAAAAGTAGCCCTTTTCTAGAAATAGAAGAGGGCTACTTTTTTTCTATACAGAAAGGTGATAGACTTTCCTTTAACTACAGGTATTTTGTTTGGAAGGGGAAGTCTAATGCTTTCATTTATGTTGACATTGAAACGGATGTTAAAAGCTTGTTTACGAGCGTGGAAAGATAAAGAGTTTCAAGTATTATTCGTATTAACATTTCTAACATTAACATCTGGTACAATTTTTTATAGTACAGTTGAAGGATTACGTCCTCTTGATGCTTTATATTTTAGTGTGGTCACGTTGACGACTGTCGGTGATGGGAATTTTAGTCCGCAAACGGATTTCGGAAAGGTATTTACAATCTTATACATATTTGTTGGGATTGGACTAGTATTTGGATTTATTCATAAGTTGGCAGTTAATGTACAACTGCCAAGTATATTATCAAGTAGAAAAAAAGAGTAAAGCATGTGGATGCTTTACTCTTTTTTACATTAGTTTAGACAAGTATTTGCAGTAGCTTAACAATACTTTATTACAATATAAGTGCATTCAATCATTATATTCACTATGTATAAAGTTATAATGATATGAAAATCTGCATATTTTAATTTAGTGATAGAAATTTCATGAAAGGTGGGATATTCTAGTCATAGGTTAACCGGACGATATCATAGGATCCTAACAAAAAGTTTACAATAATTCAATTATAAAATGGAGGATTTCAGATGAAAAAGAAAGTACTTGCTCTAGCAGCAGCTATTACATTAGTAGCTCCGTTACAAAGTGTTGCATTTGCTCATGAAAATGATGGGGGAAGTAAAATAAAAATAGTTCACCGCTGGTCTGCTGAAGATAAGCATAAAGAAGGCGTAAACTCTCATTTATGGATTGTAAACCGTGCCATTGATATTATGTCTCGTAATACAACACTTGTAAAACAAGATCGAGTTACACAATTAAATGAATGGCGTACAGAGCTAGAGAACGGTATTTATGCTGCTGACTATGAAAATCCTTATTATGATAATAGCACATTTGCTTCACATTTCTATGATCCAGACAATGGAAAAACATATATTCCACTTGCAAAGCAGGCAAAAGAAACTGGAGCTAAATACTTTAAATTAGCTGGTGAGTCATACAAAAACAAAGATATGAAACAAGCATTCTTCTATTTAGGATTATCCCTTCATTATTTAGGAGATGTAAACCAACCAATGCATGCGGCAAACTTTACAAATCTTTCGTACCCACAAGGGTTCCATTCTAAATATGAAAACTTTGTAGATACGATAAAAGATAATTATAAAGTAACGGACGGAAATGGATATTGGAACTGGAAAGGTACAAATCCAGAAGAGTGGATTCATGGAGCGGCAGTAGTGGCGAAACAAGATTACTCTGGAATTGTAAATGATAATACGAAAGATTGGTTCGTAAAAGCAGCTGTATCACAAGAATATGCAGATAAATGGCGCGCTGAAGTTACAACAATGACAGGTAAGCGATTAATGGATGCACAACGTGTTACTGCTGGATACATTCAGCTTTGGTTTGATACGTACGGAGATCGTTAAGTATTTAAAAAAGGTCAAATCTCACAATAGAGTATTTGGCCTTTTTTATCACTATACAAAACATGGAGGTATGAATCGTGAAAAGTAAATTGCTAAAAAGTATACTTAGCGTTGGAATCGGTCTAGCGGCTTTATATAATGGATCCTCGGCTCAAGCGGAAGTGTCTACAAATAAAAATGATACATTAAAAGTTATGACACATAACGTGTACATGCTATCAACAAACTTATATCCTAACTGGGGACAAAGTGAGCGTGCTGATTTAATTGGGGCAGCGGATTATATAAAGAATCAAGATGTTGTTATATTAAATGAAGTATTTGATAATAGTTCTTCAAACCGTTTATTAGGAAATTTGAAGAAAGAATATCCAAATCAAACAGCGGTATTAGGTCGTAGTAACGGAAATGAATGGGATAAAACGTTAGGTAGCTATTCATCTTCAACGCCTGAAGATGGGGGTGTTGCAATCGTGAGTAAATGGCCGATCGTTGAGAAGATTCAATATGTATTTGCAAAAGGATGCGGGCCAGATAATTTATCAAATAAAGGATTTGTATACACGAAAATCAAGAAAAATGATCGTTTCGTTCATGTAATTGGGACGCATTTGCAGGCTGAAGATAGTATGTGCGGAAAAACTTCACCTGCATCTGTACGTACAAATCAGTTAAAAGAAATTCAAGATTTTATAAAAAATAAGAATATACCAAATGACGAGTACGTCCTATTTGGTGGTGATATGAACGTGAACAAAGTAAATGCAGAGAACAATAGTGATTCAGAGTACGCATCCATGTTCAAAACATTGCACGCTTCTATTCCATCTTATACAGGACATACAGCAACTTGGGATGCGACGACAAACAGTATTGCGAAATATAATTTCCCCGATAGCCCTGCCGAGTATTTAGATTATATTATTGCAAGTAAAGATCATGCGAATCCATTATTTATAGAGAATAAAGTATTACAACCGAAATCTCCAAAATGGTCTGTTACATCATGGTTCAAAAAATATACGTATGATGATTTTTCTGATCATTATCCAGTAGAGGCAACTATTTCTATGAAGTAGTCCTAAAAAAGTTTCTTCTTAAATAAGAAGAAACTTTTTTATTTTGTAGAGGAAATTTCAACTTTCTTTCCAATATGTATAAGACATATTGAGAAGGGGAGAGAAAAAATGTGGATAGAGGAATTTTTAAAGAAGTTCCATTACCGTGTGCATTTTTGGATGAAGTGGCTTTAGATAGAAATATTCAATCGATTATAGAATTAAGTGGAAATAAGAAGATTCGTATAGCGAGTAAATCGTTACGTTCAGTTCCGGTTATGCAAAAGGTTTTAGCTGCAAATGATCGATTTCAAGGTATTATGTGTTTCTCACCTAGGGAGGCTTTGTTTTTAATTGAACAAGGATTCAATGATTTATTACTCGGATATCCTGCTTATGATGAAAGAGCTTTACATGAAATAAGTTTGCTAACAAAGCAAGGGCTCATTATAACTTGTATGGTGGATTGTGAAGACCATATTGTTTATTTAGAAAAAATTGCTGAGAAGTCTAAAGGGTGTTTTCGTGTTTGTTTGGATATTGATATGAGTAGTCGTTTTTTTCAATTTCATTTTGGGGTAAACAGATCACCGGTAAAAGATGTGCAAGGTGCTTTGAAAATAGTAAAAAGGGTGAAAGAATCATTATTTTTGATATTAGATGGTGTAATGGGATATGAAGCCCAAATTGCTGGGGTAGGAGATCACATACCGAATCAGCGAGTGAAAAGTAAAGTGATTTCGTATTTAAAGAAGAAATCGGTGTTAGAAGTTAAAGAAAGAAGAGGACATATCGTAAAAGAAATACAAAACCTAGGTATTGAACTAAGGTTTGTAAATGGGGGAGGAACAGGAAGTGTAAAAACAACCGAGCAAGATAACTCAGTTTCAGAGATTACAATAGGCTCTGCTTTTTATGCCCCGAAGCTGTTTGATTATTATAAAGAGGTGCAATTTCATCCAGCTGTCGGATTTGCTTTACCAGTTGTACGTAAACCAGCCCCGTATATTTACACTTGTCTAGGTGGGGGATATATTGCTTCAGGCGCAATTGGTAAAGATAAAGAACCTGAGATTTGGAGGCCAAATGGCGCCAAACTATTAGCTTTAGAAGGTGCTGGAGAGGTACAAACACCGATTTTTTATAACGGTGAGGAACGGGTAGAGATAGGAGATCCTATCTTGTTTCGCCATAGTAAAGCTGGAGAATTATGTGAGCGTTTTCCTTTTTTATATCGCGTGAAAGAAGGAGAGATTGTTGGGGAGTATGTAACATATCGGGGGGATGGCCAATGCTTTCTATAAAGGGACAAAAATGGAGAAATTGGACAGGGAATGTAGAAGGAACACCGCATTATACGATGTATCCAGAAAGTATACAAGATGTAGTAGAAGTGGTGGAACTTGCTCGAAAAAAAGGGAAGAAAATTCGTGTTGTCGGTTCAGGTCACTCGTTTACACCTCTTGTACAAACGGAAGAAATTTTAGTTTCTTTAGATGAGTTGAAAGGTATTATGAATATCGATGAAGAGAAGATGGTTGCTGAAGTATGGGCAGGAACAAAGTTACATGATTTAGGGAGATTACTTGAAGAAAAAGGTTATGCACAAGAAAATTTAGGAGATATTGATTCACAATCGATTGCAGGAGCGATTAGTACAGGGACTCATGGAACGGGTATTACCTTTGGTAGTTTATCAACACAAGTTATAGAAATTACCGCAGTTTTATCTACAGGTGAGAGTATAGTTTGTTCGGAAACCGAGAATGTGGAATATTGGAGAGCCTTTCAGTTATCACTTGGAATGTTAGGTATCATTGTAAAAATAAAATTGCAGGTTATTCCAGCCTATTCGCTCGTTTATAAAAGTGAAAAACAGTCATTATCTACTGTAATGAACAAGCTAGAAGAATATAAGAAGAATCGCCATTTTGAATTTTTCGTTTTTCCTTATTCTGATGAAGTGCAAGTGAAATTTACAAATGAAACAACAGGTAAAAAAAGTGATTTAAAATGGCATAAACTAAAGGTAGAGTTGCTTGAAAATAAGATGTTTTCTTTGTTATCTAAAGGATGTAAATATTTCCCTTCTATAAGTAAAGGCGTAAGTCGATTATCGGCTAAAGCTGTACCGAATACAAAAATAATTGGTCCGAGTTACGAAGTATTTGCTACATCTCGCGCGGTTCCATTTTATGAAATGGAGTATAGTGTTCCTTCAAAGTATATGCGGGTCGTTGTAGAAGAAATATCAAACCTTATTGAAAAGAAAAAGTATAAAGTGCACTTCCCAATTGAATGCCGTTATGTGAAAAGTGATGATATATGGCTCAGTCCAGCATACGGAAGGGATTCAGCGTACATTGCTGTTCATATGTATAAAGGTATGAAGTATGCTGCTTATTTCGGTGAGGTGGAGAAAATTTTTCTAAAGTATGAAGGGCGCCCGCATTGGGGGAAAATGCATACGTTAACGTACGAAAAATTACAAAATATATATCCAGAATTGCATTCGTTTCTAAAGGTGAGGAAGTTATTAGATGAAGCAGAAATGTTTTCAAACCCTTACACAGAAAAATTATTTACGATTATGAAAAAAAGCTGACAAAGTATTATTTGTCAGCTTTTTTTAGTATGATCGCATTTCTTGTTTGACTAATGTGCTCGTAAAATAGTAACTTATCACGACTAAATACATGTAATAAAACATGAATAATAAATAGACCGTTAATTACGAGTTGGAATAATAATATAACTACTAATACTAAAGGCTCTTTAAGATTTAAGATAGAGCTACTCGAAAGAATATAATTGATTCCGCCTAGAATGAAATAGAATATACCGTAGCGGATGAATAATTCTTTTAGTGTAATACGCTCTGCTTGTCCTTTAATGTAAATCCGAAGCAATGCTTTTCCTATTGTTCTTCCATTTGTAAAGTATGGAATGATAATAAAGTAAATGAAGACTGAACATGTAATGAAAAGAAGTTCGTATACATTTGTATAAGATTGGATGTTAGCGATAAATAGTGAATTTCCTTTGTTTTTAATGAACGGTACAACGATAGATAAGAAAATCCAATCAATTTGCATAGCGATGAGACGACGAATGAATCCGACTGGTTTCGTTTCTAAATCAATATGAATATCTAGCTCACTTGTTTTCGGAAGGAAATACGTAAATATTGGTGCAATGATAAAGCCAATTACACCGCCTAGTGTGTTTAAAAATAAATCATCAATATCAAATAAGCGATAGGCACAATTATAAATACCATATAATCCAGTTACTTGTGTTAATTCAAAGAACAGTGAAAGGCAAAAAGAAATACACACTGTTTGTAAGAAGCTACGTCGGAAATAATAACGTAAGTACATACCAAATGGAACGGTTAGTAGAACGTTAAAAGCGACTTGTAAAAACGCAGATTCCTTTAATAAATAGAAGTAGGTAGCTGGCTTCGTTAAAATTGCCGAGGTATGATTACTAATCTCTTGTATGAAATAAAATGGCGAGAGTTGCATATGTTGTGTATTAGCCGGTTGTAGGCTACATGTATCATATGTTTGTGGCAAAGGTAAGATAACAAGAAAATAAGCATTTAATACATAGAGTAATAGTGAATATAAAATAAATGAACGCCATTTATTCAAATAACCATATTTGCGATAATTAAATATTAAAAAAGGGATTAATAGAAACATCGCTAAAATAGGAAATAAAATAAATGCTGTTTTTATTGGAAATAAATATGCAGTCAAAATGAAGCTCCTTTCAATGAAAATTCGTTTATCATTATAACGTTAAAAGAACCTTAAAACAAAATTAAAATATTTCGAAATAGAAAAAATTACAAATCTCAATGGAATTAAGTTATAATAAATTTAATATAAGAATATTATGATTATAATTAGTTGAGAGAGGGTACAAGATATGCGATATGAGCTTTTTTCTGTAAGTGGGGATCATATTACAACTTTTGAAAGTGCATGGCATTTTCAGGAGGGAGAACAGATTTTTGTTCATGATGATCAAACAAAACGAAATTTTATTATTATCCGCCTAACGCATGATGTATTTCAACAAAATAAACATGTTATTCGTTTGTATTGTCAAGAAAAGAAAGTGTACGCATAAAAGGGCTCCTCTTACTGTACAGAAAGGTAAGAGGGTTTTATCATTATAAAGATATAAAAAAGCGAGTCATCCTAGTTTAATAGAATGACTCGCTTTTCGCTTTGTAAGTTTCATTTTATAAGAAAATAAGAGTAAGTACACCTACGATAATGCAATAGAAAGAGAAATATTTTAAATTCCCTTTTGCCATAATGTTCATAAACCATTTTAACGAAATATATGTCATGATAAATGTTGCGATAAACGCAACGACATATGGTACGAATAATGTATCTAGATTTGGATCTTTTGCAATGTCTGTAATACTTAGTAATAAACCACCTAAGCTAACAGGGATATATAGTAAGAATGAGAAACGAAGAGCTGTTTCTTGCTTCATACCAAGTAACATCGCTGCTACGATTGTTGCACCTGAGCGGCTTATTCCAGGAATTAGTGCGCAAGCTTGTGCTAATCCGACGATAATTGCATCTTTCATAGAAAGATCGCCATCATTTTTACGTCCACGCAAGTTTCTAATAATCCAAAGGCCGACAGCAGTAATAAGAAGGGAAATCCCAACCATCTTCACGCCTTTTAAGTACTGGTCGATATAGTCTTTAAATAAAACACCAATAACACCTGCTGGAATGGTCGCAATAACAAGGTAAATAATAAAGAAGAAATCTGATTTTGCGTCTTCTGCTCTTGTAAATATATAAGATAAACCATTCTTCGTTAGACGAATTAAATCATTTCTATAAATAAGTAATACAGCTAATAATGAAGCTGAATTAACAAGTAGTTCGAAGCTAAACCCTTCTATTTTTAGTCCTAGCAAATGCTGTGCTAAAACGAGGTGACCACTTGAAGAAATCGGAATTGGTTCTGTTAGTCCTTGGAACAAACCAAGAATTAAATATTTTAAAATGTAGTAAAATTGTTCCATAATAACCTCCTTGTTTATTAGTCGAAAGAAACAACTTGTCCATTATAACAAAGATACGGATGAATATTGAGAAGAAATAAATATTCGAAATATAATAAAAATCCCTTATAACGGTATAAGGGATTTTTATTATTAATGAGAAACTACTGTGTCTTCAAGACTTTTCGCTAATTGAACATCGACTTTCTCAGCATCATGGATGTGATTCATAATAGTAGTATTTAACTTTTGGAACATTTTTTGTGTATTAGCGAATTCACGTAATATATCATCATTACAAGATTTTTGGTTTTCAATAGCTTTAATAACATTTGTAGCACCGCTTTGTAACGTTTGAATCATAATTAAAATGTTTTCAATTCTAGCGTTTGTATCGGCACTCATTTCTACACCTTCATCGACTAAATGTAAATTATCTTTTGTATTATCGTATGCTTTTTCAATTTCTTCTTGAATTTTTTTCGTTAAGTTACCGATGTTTTTTGTGCTTTCGGCTGTACTTTCCGCTAGTTTTCTTACTTCATTGGCAACGACAGCGAATCCTTTACCGTGCTCTCCAGCACGTGCAGCTTCAATACTCGCATTTAATGCAAGTAAATTTGTTTGTGCTGCAATGTTTTGAATGACTTCTACAATTTGCTCGATTTCTTTTGAGCGCTCACTTAAATGATTCATACTGTTAGACGTACGCTGAGATTGTTCACCTAATTTATTAATTACAATAAGTAAGCGATGAACAGATTCTTTCCCTTCATTAGAGCAGTCAATAATTTCTTCAATTGACTGAATTAAGCTTTGTTCTTTTTGTAACATTTCATTATTCAATTCATTGGAATGTGTTGTACGCGTTGAAACATTTTCGAAACATGAGCTTAATTGTTGAACTAAATTTTGGAGTGTATTGTGCTGGTTATTTACAAGTTTATGTTCTTGAACAACGCTTTGTACACGATCGTGGATAGAAGAAATAGTCTCTTGTTGTTCGATATCCTTTTGTTTTAATTCTGCTTCTAGTTCTTGTATACGACTTTCTAATTGATCAATTTTATGTTGGAGTGATTTTTTTTGCGTAAACATATATTTATTTCAACCGCCTTTAGAAGTTATATTTTCTCTATATTTGGATTTTAGCATCTTTTATAATTTTTAAATATAGGAATTGTTAAATATTTAAGAATCTATTACATTTTATTCATAATTCCCTTTTTTTCGTCATGAAAAATAAACTGTATTTAATGGTATTGTAAACAAACTGTAAAATAAATCATGTATAACTGTATAAGAAGGGAGTCGGATTATGAACTATTTTAAGCGAATCAGTAGTCTAGTATTAGCAGGAATTATCGGTCTTTCTAGTACAGTCGCTGTAAAAGCAGAGTCAAACGACGAGAAACTTAACAACATGCAACAGCAATTGCAGCAAAACGATGCAGATATGCAAAAGAAAGAGCAAGAGAAGCAAGCTGTTAATAAAGAAATTCAAGGTATCGAAAACGAACTACATAATTTAAATAATACAATTGCAAAAAATAAAGAGGATCAAGCTGCTATTCAACGTAAAATCGATGAAACACATAAGCAGATTGAGCAAAAAAAGAATGAAATTGTCGTTTTAGAGGATAAAGTCCTTGCTCGTAAGGATATTATGAGAAAACGTATGGTTTCTGTTCAAAACAGTTCAAATACAAGTTTAGTAGTAGAAGTTGTAGTAGAGTCAAAAAACTTTGCAGATTTCTTACAACGTATGAATGCAGTTTCTACTATTCTAGAAGCAGATAAAGAAATTTTACGTCTACAAGAACAAGATCTTCGTCAAATTGAAGAAGATAAGAAAACAATTGACGAGAAAGAAGCGTCTTTAGTAGTAGACAAACAAAAATTAGCAAAAGCACAAGCTGAGTTGCAAGATAACTTGAAAAAACGTCAAGATAACTTACAAACAGTTCAAGCTAAATATAATGCGATTGCAAGCCAACTTAATTTAGCGGCAGAAGAAAAGGCTAAAATTGAGTCAAATATGAAGGCAGTTCAAGAAACAATTGCTCGTGAGCAAGAAGCAGCAAGAATTGCAGCAGAAGAGCGTGCAAAAGCAGAAGCAGCTGCAAAAGCTGAGCAAGAAGCATTAGCTAAGGCACAGGCAGAAGTTGCTGAACAGCAAAAGCAAGAGCAAGAGCAAGAGCAAGCTAGTAAGCCAGCTCAAGCTAAAAATAATAATTCAAATGTAGAACCTGCACCTAAGCCAACTGCTGGTGGTAAAGAAATTTATGTAGAAGCTACAGCTTATACAGCAGATCCAGCTGAAAATGGCTATGGACCAGGGCAAATTGTAAAATCTAAAATGGGCCATAATTTAACAGCAAATCCAGGAATGAAATTAATCGCGGTAGATCCATCTGTTATTCCATTAGGTTCTCGCGTATATGTTGAAGGATACGGAGAAGCGATTGCAGGGGATACTGGTGGTGCAATTAAGGGCCATAGAATTGATGTATTAATGCCAGATAAAGGTACATCTAGCAATTGGGGTAGAAGAACTGTTAAAGTTACAATCTTAGGTTAAAATGAAATCCAACTTTACAATACGTAAAGTTGGATTTTTTTATGAAAATAATGTTAAGTTGAGTTTACATTTTGTTAAGGGTAGCATACAATAACGGTGAGAGGTGGTAAAAATGACCATTTTAAATAGAGTGAAGGAATTAAGAGCTCGCTTTAATTTTTCGCAAAGTGTATTAGCAGAAAAGGTTGGAGTGACGAGACAAACAATTGCTGCAATCGAAAAAGGGGATTATGTTCCTTCTTTGTTATTAGCACTTACGATTTGTGATGTATTTCAGTTAAAGATGGAAGATGTGTTTGTTTTAAATAAGGAGGGGGAAGAGGATGAATAGGATTGTTGCTTCGTATATTATAAATTTATTTTACAGTGTATTGGCATGCTGGGCATTCGTAGAGTTTTATGATTTTTATATACAGTTTGCTGATGTTATTAAAAATGAAAGTTTACCATCTAAAATAACAATGAGTTTGACACCTGTTGTATTAATATTTATTGTAGCCATCATATTAGCGTATTTTAAAAGATTGCATAAAAAGAAATATAACAAATCATCATTGCAATTATATCCTTTATTATTTCCCCAAGAGGATGAACGTGAGAAGGATATTACAGATAAAGCATGCCGCACAACATTTGTATCATTATGGTTTGTACTACCTTGTGCACTCGGTTTATTAATATTTACACCTGTAGCAAATTTATATATTTCGGCATATCCTTTATATGTTGTGTATTTAATTTATTTAATTCAAATGACAGTATTCCACGTATCACTATACAGAAATAAATTAGCTTAAAAAAGAAACCTTCTTGCATCGGCAAGAAGGTTTCTTTTCAGCTTACACTTGTACATATAGCAATATTATCTTATCATTTTATATAGAGTAAGATTTTGTAAGGGAAAGGAATTGTATATGAATAAGCAAAGAATTTATAGTATAGTAGCAATCCTTCTATTTGTTGTAGGTGGTGTGTTAATTGGAAAGCCGTTCTATGATGGATATCAGGCTGAAAAGAAACAGACTGAAAATGTACAGGCTGTTCAAAAGATGGATTATGAAAAACATGAGACGGAATTTGTAGATGCTTCGAAAATTGATCAACCAGACTTGGCAGAAGTAGCGAATGCATCATTAGATAAGAAACAAGTAATTGGTCGGATTTCAATCCCGAGTGTTTCATTAGAACTTCCTGTTTTAAAATCTTCTACTGAGAAAAACCTATTATCAGGTGCAGCAACAGTAAAAGAAAATCAAGTAATGGGAAAAGGGAATTATGCATTAGCAGGACATAATATGTCTAAAAAAGGTGTTTTATTTAGTGATGTAGCATCTTTAAAAAAGGGTGACAAAATTTATTTGTATGATAATGAAAACGAATATGAATATGCGGTTACTGGTGTATCTGAAGTAACTCCCGATAAGTGGGAAGTTGTCGAGGATCATGGGAAAGATGAGATAACGCTTATTACATGTGTATCTGTTAAGGATAATTCTAAACGTTACGTTGTTGCTGGTGATTTAGTAGGAACGAAGGCGAAGAAATAAAAAAAGATGAGGGGAAATCCCCTCATCTTTTTTTAATCCATCCATTTCACTAATTTCTTAGAAATTAGTAATAAAACACAACCCAATACAATTGCTACAGCTCCGATTACGGTAAATACTTCAGCATATCCAAGTGAAGTTGTGAAGCTTGCAAGTTGTCCACCTAAAATGTTGGCGATTCCTGAGCTTGCTAACCATACTCCCATTAATAAAGAAGCAAGTTTTACTGGGGCAAGTGAACTAACCATTGATAGTCCAACAGGTGATAAGAATAGCTCACCTAACGTATGGAAAAGATACGTAAAGACGATAAATAGTAAGTTTGCTTTTTCTGTAATGTTATGTTCATCACTACCTGTTTTTAATGTAGCGATAACGAGAATGATATAACCGATACCGAGCAAGATCATACCAAGTCCCATTTTTGTTGGGATTTTTAAATCCCCGCGTTTGCGAGTTGCAAGTTTTGCCCATAATGCCGAAATGACTGGAGCAAGTAAAATAATAAATAATGGATTGACCGATTGGAACCAAGATGTTGGAACTTCCCATCCGAATACAGATCGGTCTACAAATTTGTTCGTATATAATGTTAATGAGCTACCAGCTTGTTCAAAGCCAGCCCAGAAGAAGACAACGAAGCATGTTAAAATGACGATAACTGCGGTACGTTGTTTTTCTTTTTTCGTTAACGGTGTATCTCCTACTGATGGTTGTCCATCAGCTGCTTGCAAATCGCGAGTTGGTTTTTTACCGATATCACCAAGGAAGCGATTTGATAGTGTTGTAAATAAAATTTGTCCAATGATCATTCCGATCGAAGCGGCTAAGAATCCGTAACGGAATCCGTAATGTACAACGCCATCAACCGTCGTTTTGAATAAATTTTCTGATAAAAATCCGCAAACGAGTGGAGCTAAAAATGATCCGACGTTAATACCCATATAGAAAATGGTAAATGCACTATCACGTTTTGGATCGTTCTCTTCGTATAATTCTCCAACAAGTGTAGAGATATTCGGTTTGAAGAATCCGTTACCGATAATAATAAGCGCTAATCCGAGGTATAGGCCTAATTGGTTTTGCATGGCAAATAGTGTAAGGTTACCGATTGCCATTGTTATACCACCAATTGTGATGGCTTTTCGTCTACCTAGGAACCGGTCTGTTAAGTATCCACCAATCATTGGTGTGAAATAACAGGCTCCAGTATAAAATCCGTAAATGGAGAGTGCCCATGCGGGACTAAACCCAAGACCACCGCTTACTAAAGCTGTCGTTAAATATAATGTTAATAATCCTCGTAATCCATAGTAACTAAATCTTTCCCACATTTCTGTAAAGAAGAGTAAGTATAAACCTGGAGGATGTTTCTTTTTTCTTTGTTGTTCTCTTTCTAGTTGTATCGCTGATTCCATGTTATTTTCCTCCTGACACAAACAAAAACAAAGTTAATAATTTTGTACATTTAATATTTTACCTTATTAACTATTATAAGTCAATAAAGGTTGATTTTTCAGAAGAAATTGGAAAAGGGACATAGCTATAGAATGGGTATTTCTTTTGTGATAGACTATGGACTATGTTTTCTTTGTAAGGAAGCGGGTTATTGCACTTTTTTTATATGTGAAATTGATTTCATAAAAGATAGAATTAAAGAAGGAGAAAGAAATGAAATTGTTACAGAAAAAAGAAATTTTACTTATTAGTCTTATGTTATTCTCGATGTTCTTTGGAGCGGGAAATCTTATATTCCCACCTTTCCTTGGATATGAAGCAGGAGAACATGTGTGGGTTTCATTAATAGGATTTATTATATCAGCAACAGGTCTTCCTATATTGGGCGTTATTGCGATTGCAAAAGCAGGAAGTTTTCAAACGCTAGCGGGTAGAGTTCATTCTTCATTCGCCATTATTTTTCCGTGTATCGTGTATGTATTTATTGGACCAGGTCTTGGTATACCACGTGCAGGAAGTTTAGCGTTTGAAATGGGACCAGGTCAGTTCTTCACAGAATCAGGAAGTATAGTTTTATTATGTTACACGGTTATTTTCTTTAGTATTGTGTACTGGTTAAGTTTATCACCGTCAAAATTAATGGGGTTGTTCGGAAAGGTTTTAACACCATTATTATTAGGTATGATTGCCCTTATCTTTATAAAGAGCATGTTTACATCAGTAGGTAGTGTGAAAGAGGCTGCTGGAAACTATGGACAAGCTCCTATGTTCCAAGGGTTTTTAGATGGATACTTAACGATGGATGCATTAGCAGCTTTAATTTTTGGGATTGTTATTGCAAATGCTTTACGTGCAAAAGGTATTGAAGATGATAAAGGTTTAGCGAAATATATGAGTATTGCTGGAATTGGGGCAGGACTATTATTATCTATTATTTATGTCATACTTGGATATGTTGGTTCAATTAGCGGTTCGTTAGGTACATTTGATAATGGGGCGAACGTATTAGCACAAGTGATGACGACGTTATTTGGACAAGGTGGAGTCGTTTTATTAGGTCTTATTTTTACGATCGCGTGTTTATGTGTTTCAATTGGACTTGTTACATCTTGTAGTCAATTTTTCGCAAGTGCATTTCCGAAAATAACTTATAAAGTTTGGGCATTTATATTAAGTTTTGTTAGTATGATTTTAGCTAATTTAGGATTAACACAAATTTTAAAAGTATCAGTACCGATTCTTGGATTTATTTATCCAGTTGCATTAACGCTTATTATTTTAGGGTTATTCCATAAATATATTGGGAAGTATGCATATGTATATGCAATAACTGTTGGGATTGTAGGAGTATTTAGTGCAATCGATATTTTTAATAAAAATGTGATGATGAATCAGTGGACATCAGTATTGAAATACATTCCGTTCTATACAGAAGGTGTTGGGTGGATTGTGCCAGCTATTATAGGTGCTTGTATTGGCGTTATTGTGAGTATTGTTTTAAATAAGAAGAAATAAGCAAGAGGTGTTTTCCTATTTCGGAAAACACCTTTCTTTTTTGGAAAAATAGTATTGAAAATGAATAGACTAAGAGTATGATAAAGATAATTGGTAATATATAGGTTGAGTGGAAAAATCAATGGTGAGGGGAGAGCTTATGAAGGAAGATTTAAATAAGAAAATAGAAGCACTCGAAACGACAATTGAAACGATGCAAGAAGCTCTTTTTGAATTGAAAGCAAAACAGAGAGAAATAGAAGTAGAAAATGTTCAACAACATGTTAGGAAGGAAAAGAAAGAATATATTGAAACGGTGATGGAGGAAAAGCCAAAAGAAGAAGTAGTTACAATAAAAGAGCCTGTGCAAGAACGTGAGATAAAACAAGTGGATATATCTGCTTTTAAACCAGAACCATTTAATATTATTAAGTTTTGCCAAACTTGGTTACCACGCATATTTGTTGGCATTATGTTACTTGGAGTAATATGGTTATTTAAAGCAGGGGTAGATGCCGGATTATTAACACCAGCAATACGAATTGTGTTTGGTATTGTCCTATCTATCGGTTTTTATTATGTAGGGGATATTCAAATAAAACGAGAGCGGCAAGCGTTAGGATTAGTATTAGCAGGAGGAAGTATAACGGGTATAGTTTTAACGACATTTGCGGCACATTATTTATATGGCTTTATTCCAGCAAGTGTTGCGTTTGTATGTAATATTGCATGGGTCATTTTAGGGATTTATGTAGCGAAGAGGTATCAATCGGAGTATCTGACTATTTTCGTAGCGGTAGGAGCTTTCTTCGTACCATTCTTATTAAATAGTACGACTCCTAATCCGTATATTTTCTTTGGATATGAGACGATACTAACACTTAGCTTGTTATGGTATGCGTTGAAACGTCGTTATCAGTATTTATATATGATTTCTTACGCCGTTGCTGCTATTGTCCTTTTTGTCTTCTTTGCCATTATGTCAATGTTAGTAGAGGATTTGCAAGTACAGTTAACAGTTGTTTATGGTTTGATTCACTTACTATTATTTTGGCATATGTTTACAGAGAGAAGTTTTATAGTAGAGCCACGCTTGGCGATATTTAGTGCGAATGCAGTTTTCTTTATATTAGCCATTTCAAAAATACCTGAATTTACAACATGGGGATTAATGATTAGCGCACTCGTGCACGCTATTATGTTCGTGTTTGAATATAGGAAGAATCGACATTCTACATTTACAAATCTTTTATTTGGTTTCGCAATGGGTGCATTTAGTTTAGCGATTTTATATGAGTATAGTTTAGTGAATGCAGCGATTGTATTGTTATTACAAGGTTTCCTCGGAATGGTGACTGCAATTAAAGTAAAACAACAGATAAAATTGTATGTTAGTGCGACGATTTATGCGATTGGAATGATACAGACTATTTTTAGCCCATTTGATCATTTCATTTCAGCGGGGTTTGTTGCTCATATTATTTTAATAGGTACATTTTTTTACTGCATGAAACAAGCGAAAGATGTGTTAAGGAGCTTTGGAAAATATGTTTATTCTATAGCACTCTATTGGTTTATGGTTATCGTATTTATTGCAATTACTAGAGTTGGTGAAGTGCTTTCTACAGATGGAAGTATAATAAGCGTATCTGTATCGTTATTATGGATGGTATATGCATTATTTGCCGTTTGGCTTGGACGGAATAAAAATATGAATGAAATATTGTATGCCGGCTTAGTCGTGTTAGTCGTAACGATAGGGAAACTATTCCTTTTGGACTTACCAGAAGTATCGATGATGATCAGGGCAGTGCTATTCTTAATAGTAGGTAGTATAGGTATCGTTATTTCAAGGATGTTTTTCTCAAAAGAAGAGAAGTAAAAAAAGGCAATCCGTATTTGGATTGCCTTTTTTATTATTTCTTATCAATTATTACAGCTTCATTGTATTTCGCTGTTGTATTTTGGCGTAGACGAAGCGTTGCTTGTCCAGTCGTATTTGGATTGATTTGCACATTTACAATCTTCTCAGCAGAACCTAAGCTGTTTGTTGTGAAAGAAAATGCACTGCTATATCCAAAAGTAGATGGCCAAGTACCATTTGTATTTTGAACTTTTGCTACTTGTGTACCGCCAGTAGTGAATATACCTAAAGAGTAATTAGTGTATGTTGTGTTTGGTAATAAGTTATTTACTTGAATTTTGATTTGGAACACTTCATTGTTTGGTAGAGTGCTAGGGTGTGTAACTACGTAGTCGTTTGCTGTTACGGCACCGTTATAACCGTATGAACCTGCTTTAAAAGTATTTGTATTAAACCATTGATAACCTGCATTTGGTGCACTCCAAGGTTCAGGTTGTGGCTCAGTTGATAAGCTTGGTTGTTCAAATGTTTGTAAAGTGGTAGGTAAATCAAGTTGTAAACCATTTACTTGATCTAAACTTGTAAATGTTTCTTTATTCGATAGCCAATTTACGATATTTTCTAGTAAGATAGCATCGTTTTCTTCTTTATAACCATCGTAAGTTTTCTTTGTTTGACCAGAATCTTCACGAACGTATTTTGGCGATGCATCCTCAACAGGAGAAGAGTCACCGATAAAGGCAGCTTTTCCAAGTCCTACTTTAGCGATAGCGGCATAAGGACCCTCTGCAATACCACCGCCGTTATAAACACCGCTATCAACAGCATTATTCCATTTTGACGGGTTTTCTGGAAGATAAACAAGTCCTTTTGCTAGTTTTGGGTTTGTAATAGCTAGAGTAGAACCAGCATGCATTGCTACAGATGAAACACCTTTTGTAATTCCGAATGATTGTTCAGGTGACACAATATTTTTAGCAGAAACATCACCAAGTGCATTGTAGCGGAAGCGAATACCGAAGTTGTCAGATAGCCAATCAGAGCTTTCTACTCCTTGCATAGCTTGTGAATTTACTTCTTCACTAGACATTCCTTTTGCAGGATTATCCCAAGCACCGCGTCTATATCCATTAAATACTTCAGAAGAGTCCCAGCGATTTTTGTTACGATCTGCATTATAATGATCTGCAATAAAGAAAATACTTCCGCCATTTTTCACATATTGTAACATTGCATCTTGTTCAGATTTCTTGTAAGGAATATTAGCTTCTGGAACGATAAATACATTGTAGTCTTTTAAATCTGCATACGTAATCGGTGTTGATTTACGAAGTTCTTTTACATGATATCCGTTTTGGGCAATACCGTTTCCGAAGTCAGAAAAGCCGCCATCGATAACCCAGTCAGCGGTCCCAGCAGTTTGACCGTGTGTATTATCGAATAATACTTTCTTCCCGCTATTTTGATTTACAACTTTTGCAGCAATTTCAGGAGCTGGGTCCACTGAGCTTTCCGCATAAGTAGACGGAAGGAATGAAGCTCCTATACTTAGTGTAATTGCTGTTGCTAAAGAAAATGTAATCCATTTTTTATTCTTCATAGAAGAATCCCCCTAATAAAAATATTTGCTTTAATAATGTAATCTATTTTTTTGGGGAAAGAAAGATAGAAAATATTAAATAGTGTAAAGATAGCGTTAATTTGATTGAGAAATATTTGTGTGAATAATGAAAAAATCCCTCCCTAGTAATTAGGAAGAGATTTTGGGCTTAACTAATTTTGGAATTAGGTGTTTCATCAATTTTATGGAACCCTTTCATATAATACACGATAGCTAAACCAATAAGCCAAATTGGGCCAACAATTAATGCAATTCTTGTATCTTCTGAATACGCCATTATACCTAATACTAGTGCAAGGAAAGCGAGTGAAAAATATGAACTTAATGGATATAAAGGCATTTTATATGATAGCTTGTCCTTTTTATCAGTTTGCAATCCTTTACGGAATTTAATTTGAGCGATTAAAATGATGCCCCAAGTCCAAATTGCCCCGAAAGTTGAAATACTAGTGAGCCATGTAAATACTTTTGCAGGTACAAGATAGTTTAATATAACACCAACGAGTAAAACGATAGCTGTTGCTACAATCCCTTGACTTGGAATGCCGTTTTTATTTAAACGACCGAATCTTTCAGGAGCTTTCTTCTGCTGAGCTAATGTATATAGCATACGGCCTGTACTAAATAAACCACCATTACAAGAAGAAAGAGCTGCTGTTAATACGACAAAGTTAATAATCCCTGCTGCTTTTGCGATACCGATTTGCTGGAATGTTAAAACGAATGGACTTCCTTTCTCACCAAGTTCGTTCCATGGATAAATTGCCATCATAACGAATAGAGCCCCAACGTAGAACAGTAATATTCTCCAAAATACGTTGTCGATTGCTTTTGCGAGTGTTTTTTTCGGGTTTTGAGCTTCACCCGCTGTAACACCGATTAATTCAACGCCTAAATAAGCGAATAACACCATTTGTAAAGAGAGCAATAACCCAGAAAAACCATTTGGGAACCAGCCACCATGTGACCAAAGGTTTGAAATACCAGTAGCGATACCGCCGTTTCCAAATCCGAATAAAATAATACCAGCTCCAACAATTATCATACAGATAATTGTGACAATTTTTATGAGAGCAAACCAAAATTCAAGTTCTCCAAATACTTTTACGGATAAGAAGTTGAAAGCACTCATTAATAATAGAGCGAGTAACGCCCAAGTCCAGCGTGGGATATCTGGGAACCAGTACTGCATGTAGATACCAGCTGCTGTAATTTCAGCCATACAAGTAACAACCCATAAGAACCAGTAGTTCCAACCGGTAATGTAGCCAGCTAGTGGTCCAAGGTAATCAGAAGCATATTTACTAAAAGAACCGGCAACAGGTTGTTCAATTGCCATTTCTCCGAGCGCTCGCATAATGAAAAAAATAACGAGTCCAGCGATCATATAACCTAGTAGAATAGAAGGGCCAGCTAGCTTAATAGCAGAAGCGGATCCTAAAAATAGTCCAACGCCAATAGCTGAACCGAGTGACATTAAAGTAATATGTCGTTCTTTTAAACCTCGATTTAAAGTTCCAGATTTGTTTGTGTGCTGCATAAGAAGAATCCTCCTTGTAGAGTGAACGATATTTGAATACGTTTACTAAATATTTAACTATTTCAAATTATAAAACATTTCTATCTGTTATGCTACAAAAATAAACATAGTTAACTGTACTACATCTGTACTTGTCAGACTTAAACTTAAAATTCGAACTATTAGTGAATATATTGACTCTTCTTTTTATTGATTGTTAAGATTAAGTATTATATTTTCTCACATACTAGTAAGAAAAGAATGTGTGATAATAATTCAGATGTAGGAAGGGTACATAACCATGTTTCAATTACAAAAATATAACACTTCTGTGAAGCAAGAGCTTTTAGCTGGCATCACAACTTTTTTTACATTTGCGTATATTCTTGTCATCAATCCGAAAATATTATCTGATGCAGGTGTACCATTTGATCAAGCTTTTACAGCAACTATTATTGCGACGGTTGTAGGGACACTATGTATGGCGTTTTTAGCTAACTATCCAATTGTTATTGCTCCAGCTATGGGAATGAATGCGTATTTTGCTTATTCTGTTGTTCAACAGGCAGAGGGGATTACATATGTCATTGCATTTTCGGCAGTATTTGTAACAGGTATCATTTTTCTTTTATTATCTTTCACTTCATTTAGGCAAAAGCTAATTGTCGCAATTCCTGATAGTTTAAAACATGCAATTGCAGGTGGAATTGGACTATTTATTGCTTTTATTGGATTACGCCTTTCTGGAATTATCGTTGATCATCCATCTAATTTAGTTACGATTGGTGATTTTCATTCTCCAGCCGTTATTTTAACTTTAATTGGTTTAATATTAGCGGCGGTATTAATGGCATTACGTGTGAGCGGTGCATTATTTATTAGTATGATTGTGACGGGAGTTATCGCCTTCTTTACAGGGCAACTGAAGTTTACGGATAAAATTGTTGCGATGCCTCATTTACCAGAGGGTATTATCGTTTCAAACCCAATCAACGCCTTTTCAGATGTAATTGAATACGGATTATATGGTGTTGTATTTTCATTTCTACTTGTACTGTTATTTGATACAACAGGTGCATTACTTGGTTTAATTAAACAAGCAGGCTTAATTACAGATAATACGGAGAAACGTTTTGGTAAGGCGTTTATTGCAGATGCAATTGGCGGGACTACAGGCTCTATCTTTGGAACGAGCCCAACAGCAGCGACGATTGAATCGTCAGCAGGTATTGCTGCAGGTGGTAAAACAGGATTAACAGGTATTGTCGTTGTTGGCCTAACGATTATAACGGCATTCTTCAGCCCTGTCATTGCTTCTTTATCAAGTGTAGCCGCTATTACAGCTCCTTCATTAATTATTGTAGGTAGTTTAATGGCGCAAAGTCTTCGTGATATTAATTGGAATGAATTTGATGATGCATTACCAGCATTTTTAATTTTCGTTGGTATTCCGTTAACGTCTAGCATTGCGAATGGAATTGCAATTGGATTTCTAGTGTATCCAGTCTTAAAGATTGTGAAGGGGAAAGGGATGGAAGTACATCCGTTACTATACTTATTTACAATTTTATTTGGATGTCATTTATTCTTATAATATAGATATAGGAGAGGGAGCTTCTTATGAGAGGCTCCTTTTTTGTGTATAATAAAGTGAAAATCAAATTAATGGCGTAAAATATAAATTACTTAATGGAATATATATGTTACAATACGGTTAGAGGAGGAGCATGAATGGCTGTCAGTAAAATAAAAGTCGCGCGTGTTCAGTTAGATTTAACACAGCAACAATTAGCAGAAAAAGTAGGCGTTACAAGGCAAACGATTAGTTTAATTGAGAAGGGGAAATACAATCCGTCTTTAGATTTATGTTTGAAAATTTGTTATGCGGTAGACAAAACATTAAATGATTTATTTTGGGAGGAAGAGGAGTGAGGGGATGAGAATCGTGAAAGATGAACGTTTAATGATTGAGGGGCTAAAACATATTAGACTCGTTTTCATCTTACAAAATATCGTCATACTAGGTATTGTTTTTTATCGCTACGTTTTGCAAGATGCAGGATATGAAAGTGTTTCAGATTTATTAATGGTATTTATGTGCGGGATAATAGTTATTAATTTTTTAAACTTAAAAAATTCGGTGGAAGTGTATGAGCATACGGGCGGAGTATCGCGTAGTTATTTTATGAAGCTATTATTCATTCCGGTAGGTATTATTATTGGTATTTTAGCTATTTGTATCGTTGTAACACCGGATATTTCGATAAAGGAAATTAGTATAACAGGACTTATTATGCTTGCTTGTTTTTTAGTTCCTAGTTTGTTTATATACATATATATGAAAAAAATAAAAAATGAAGATTGAAATATAAGAAAAGCTTTCCCGTGTTACGGGAAAGCTTTTCTTATATTCTTTTATACAGTACTTTATGAAGACCAATCGGTTCAATTTCAAAGATTTCACCATGTTCCTGGAAGCCTAAGCGCTTGTAATAGTCAGCTACAGTAATTCGGCCATTACACCATAATATATTTGCTTGGCGTTCTTGCAAGACTTGCTCCGCCTTCTGAATTAAGGAGCTTCCAGCGCGTTTGTTTCGAAATTTAGGTAATGTGGCCATTCCTCGTAGACGATAATGAACACCTGCTAGTAAGTCAGGATATATTTCTTTTGAGAAGGAAGCGATACTAATCAGTTCATCGTTTATAAATGCACCTAAGTGAAAGGTGTCTGTCTCATAGTCGGAAGAGTATTTACAATCTGCTAATGTTTGATTCGGGCGTAAAATTTTTTGACGTAATACGTAAGTTTCAGATCCCTCAATATTTTTCACGGTAATCATATTAACATCCTTTCTTATAAGGCATTTTCTGTTAGTTGTATAAAGAAATAGGCAGGTGCGGCGAAAAGTCCGAGTATGCTAGCAGTTCCGAGAAGAAGTGAAAGTAAGAGGCAAGAGTATTTTATTCCATTCGATTTTTTCCATCCGTAACTACAAATTTCAATGCTAACACCGATGAGAATAATGGCAATGAGTATTTCCGCCAATAATAAAAGAGCTAAAGTTACAATAGACATAATGTGATCCATCCTCGTAATATGTGATAGTAACATTTTACCATATGAAATGGAAAAAAATGCCCCTCAATTATGTGAGGGGCATTTTCTATCATGTCTCTCAAGAGGACTCCCACCTCTAAACGTAAGTGAAGGTGGTGAGGTGAATCGAAAGAAATATTTTATTTTCAA
>NZ_MACF01000042.1 GCF_001884045.1 Bacillus mobilis
CTGGGAACACCGGACCGACTGGGAACACCGGACCGACTGGGAGCACCGGACCGACTGGCACCGCAGGTAATGTATCAGCAAAAAGTATTGTTTTTCAAGGAACAAATGCTGGTTTTCAACGTATAGCGGGTTCTCCTGGTGTTGATTCTAACGTTATTCCATATGTAACTGCCGGTGCCGGAAATATAGTTGGTTTTGCTGCGTCGATAAATGTAAATAACTTACCTGCTGCTGTTTATACGATTAATATTTGCAGGAATGTCCCTACAAACCTCTCAGTTCCTACCTCTAGCTACATCCTGTCTACTATTACTTTAACTACTACTGACAAAGTTACCGGAACTATTGTATTTTCAATTAAACCGACGGATACTGGATCAGGACAAATTCAAGTGTTTAATCCGACTCCAGCGGTGGGTCCCGCTACTGTAACTTGGACGAGCGTTACGACTGGAAACCCCATTTCGAGAGGAGATGCTATATCCCTTTATATTACCCCTGGCATTACTGCAAGTGCTGTATATTCAATTTTTCTAATCACTAATATTTAGTTCCTTCTTAACAGTAATGTATTTAACAAAAAAAGGCCCCAATAATTAGGGCCCAACAAATAGAAATACAAATGAATTAAAACAAATAACAGACAAGTTCATTATATGTTTTTTATGGAAAAATATCCATTATTTACTTATTTTACTCATTTGTACTATCAATATATTATTATTTTTCGTTATTCTTCTCTTTGTTAGAACGTCTCCCCAAGAAGAATACAAGAACGAGTAGTAAGACTACTAGAAGCACTCCACCAATAATATAATATAGCGTATAGTCTTTCTTCGCTTCTACAGCCGAATCATTTAGCTTATCCGCTGTCTTTCCTTCAATTGAAAAGTTCTTCTTCCATTCCCATTTTTGATCGCCATCAGTAGCTGTTATTTCTACTCGGTACGTCCCAGGATCAAACGCTTTATTTTCCCAGCTAATAGCGTAATCAAAGTTTGAGTTTGGTGCCATTCTTAAATTTTCTTTTTTTTCTTCAAATAAAACGTCTTTCCCTTTTTCTTTATATACTTTTGCATCAACACTTAAATTCTTTAACATTGCTGGTTTTACGTTTTGTAAATTCGCTGTTACAACGTTACGTCCATTTATTTGCGTTGGCTTCACTTCGTTTAATTTCATATCTGGTTTTACTTCAACATCTGTTTCTCGTAAAACAACACCGATTGCGTATGCGTATTTATTTTCAATTTGTACGCCCTCTTGTTTATTCTTAGACGCTTCATCTTCTTTTTCTTTAAAGTATAAACCACCTAAAATAACGCCATCAAACGACTCACTTGGCATTTCCAAATTTACATCAATTGTAACCGCACTATTTGCGGGTACTTTCGTTTCTTTTGGCATTTTAGCAATTTTCGAGAATGGATTTTTCATTGTAGAATCCATTGGCGGCTCTACAGTGCTATAATCTGTAATTCCATTACTATTTGTAATTGCTGTATTCGCAAATGATTCTACAACAACTTCTTTATTCGTATCGTTTTTCATTTGTACTTGAATTGTTTGCTTTTGTCCTGGTTGCATTTTCAAATCAAAGTACGTTTGATTTTTATCAATTTGGTTTTCTGGTATAACAGCTGTTACTGCGAACTTCATTTCTGCAGCATATGCTGAAAAAGTGTTTACCATAAAGAACGCAATTAATAGTAAGCTAGTAAATATTTTTTTTGCCATCTCTTATGTAGTCCCCTTCATATTCATTTTATAGACAAGAAAGAGATAAGGTTAAATAAGCTCCCTTATCTCTTCTTAAATTCCTATTTTATCATAAAATTCCGCCATCTTACATAGGAGCGTCTGTCAGTTCCCAAGTTAATGAAGTTGTGTATTCTGCTTGTTCTTTTTTCGTTTTACCTGGCACAGATAACTCTACACTTTTCTTCGCTTCTACTGCATCTTTACCAAATGCATTTGCCCATGTACCCATACCTTGATCTACTTTAGCGTCAATTAAGTCAGATGCATCACCATTTGGATTTAATGTAATAGATTGAGCTGCTGTTGGTGCATCGCTACCTGCAGCTGATTTTAAAGTTGAATTTTTTAACGTTAACGCTGCACCATCTAATGCTTTATCGTCTGCAGTTTTAAATTGACCATTTTGTTTTACCGTTAAGTGCCACCCTGCATTTGTACCACGGTTATCTGTTACCTGTACGTAGTTTGGCACGTCAATTACAGAACCATCTGCTTTTTTCTTCACTTTATCTAACTCTGCATAGTATGTTTCATTATTACCTGATGCCTTTTTGATATCAAAGTTAAAGTTAGAAACATAATCGATACTTAACGGACCATTTGTCCCTTTTTTATCTGGATCAATTGGCTCTACAGTTTCATCTGGATTTTCAGGATTAACAACTTCTACTTCTCCTGTATTTTTTTCAAATTTAATGAATGCTTTCGAATTTAATTTCCCACCATCTTTTTCCGCTGCGAATGCTGATGTTCCTACTGATACTGTTGATAATGTTACCGCTCCGATTAATGCTAATTTTGCTAGTTTCATAGTTTATATGCCCCTTTGTTTTTTTATTTCAATTTTTAGTTATTCATAATATTCAAACTTAAAATAGTTTAGTTCGGTGTATCTTCTAAAGTCCAAGTTAATGTCGCTGTATATTTTGCATCTTTTACTTTCGCAGTTGTACCTGGTACGAATAAGCTAACACTTTCTTTACCTTGGTCTGAACCTTTACCGAATGCAGTTGTCCAGTCTCCCATACCTTTACCTTTTTCTGCAGTAGTAATTTCAACCGCTGCTCCGCCTGGGTTTAAAGTAACAGACTTGTTAAATGTTTTTGGCGCATACGCTTGATCCGTTACTGAATTTACAACCGGATTGCTTAACGTTAACGCTGCATTTGTTAATTCATTAGTCCCGCTTTTAAACTGACCATCTTGTTTTACTTTTAGCTTCCATCCAACATTCGTACCACGCTTATCTGTTACAGATACGAAGTTTGGAACAGCAACTTTGTCATTACCCTTTTTTACTGTATCTAATTTTGCAAAGTAAGTTTGATCATTACCAGAAATGACATTCTCACCGAAGTGTAAGTTAGAGACGTAGTTAATGCTTAATGGACCAGCCGTTCCTTTTTCATGCTCTCCTGGGTTCTCTGGTGTAACTTTTTCATTTGGATTTTCTGGGTTATTTGGATCCGTTGTACTTTTATCTTCAATAAATGTTACGTCCGTCTTTGAATTCATGTTTATGTTTGCTTTCTCTTCCGCAAATGCTGACGTTCCTACTGATACTGTTGATAATGTTACCGCTCCGATTAATGCTAATTTTGTTAGTTTCATATGTACCTTCCCCTTTTTATCTATTTTTATATTTTTTATCTATTTTCTATTTCGAATACACTTGCTTTTCCCTAATTCTTTTGAATACATATAAAGATAATACAATCGAAAACAATCCTATATATTGTACGAAGTCCCGTGTCTGGCCTCCGGTTTTCGGTAAATGTTTATCTCCATTTTTCTCTTTTTCCTTTATAATACGAGTACCATTTTTATCAACTGTCTCTTGTTTTATTTTTGTCTCTGTCGGATCAGTTGATGTAATTGGTGTATAACTATTTGAAAATGTAATACTTGCTTTCGAATTCAAACCCGAAGCATTTACTGCATGTAACGTAATGAGTGGTGCACATATAAATGTAATAGCTATACAAGAAGCTATTTTTTTCATTTATCTCCCTCCTTTCTAAAATTTATATGTTTCATAAACTTTTTAGAGAGGAGCGTCAGTTAAAGTCCATTCTAGCTTTCCAGCATATTTTGTATTTGCTTTTACGTTCGGTCCTGGCTTAACTTGTAAATGAACACCTTCATTTTCTTTCCAATTTAACGCCACTTCCTCATCATTTTTAGAAGTATAAGAGAATGCTTCTATGTTAGAACTACTTAGCGGTGTATCTCTCCCATTTTTCTTATACACTAATGCGCCTGTTAATTTATCATTTTGCTCTGAAGTAAGAGGTGTAATCTCTTTTACATATACACTCCATCTCTGTTTTTGAGCTCGTTCATCTGTTACTTTTAAAGGATTCGAAATGGACTTCGGTGCGTATGTCGTTGGCTTAGATGGAATTGTTAGATCCCCAAAAGAAATTTCTTGTGGTACATCAATTAACTTTAAAGTTCCATCCACGACAGTAACAGGAACTTGAATTTCTGCCTGTACACCTTGCTTCGTTTCAATTACAACTGTCACAGTATGATTCCCTAATTTCTTCGTATCTGGAACATTCGTTAATTTAACTACTGATATCGGTTTATCAACATCTAAATTTGTATCTACAGATAAGTCTGTAACAAATTTTGTAATATCCATCTTCGTTAAATCTGTTCCTTGTACTACTTTTTGTGGGACTGGTTTACCTGCCGGGATACCTTTGTACCTTATTTTAGCAATATCGTGATTACTCTCTTGCCCCTTTGTATCACCATTTATATAATTTTTAGCTGATACCGGTATTTCAAGATAACCATTTTTGTAATACTTCATTACATCGGCACCTTTTACGATAGAACCTTTAATTTCCATCTCATAAATTTTGCCATTAAATTCTTCTGTTTTTAATTTATTTGCTTTCGCAGTTGCAATTACTTTGTTCCCTTTAATAGTAATGTCAAAATAGCTACTTACATCTACTTCATCCTCTACTTCATAAATAGAAACATCATTCACAGTAAAATCTTTATTGATCTCACTTTCTAGTACAAAAGATTTTGCATAATGAATATCTTTAGATTGAGCAGGCATATTTTGATATACATGATATGAAAGTTGACGAGAATTATCTTCTACTACTTCTCCAATCACATCTGGAGCCGGAATTTCAATTTGTGCGATTGCTAATTGATCATATGATAAGTTAACACCCGTAGCATTTAATTTCACTTCAAGTGGTAATTCTGTTAATTCCTCAAATGTAATTGTCATATCTGCTTCTGGAGTTGCAACTGGACCAGCAGTTCCAGAAAACTCTATTTTATTATTTCCTTGATCTTGATATCTAATTGAACTCGTATCGTACACATATAAATTCGTTAAATGATTACCATCATTGCGTAAAGTTACATTTTTATAACTGTTTACCCTTTTGAAATTCCACATTGCCGTTAGTGGCACTTTTTTGTTTGTTCCATGCTCATAAAATTCAAAGGACGCTTTATACGTATTTCCTCTCGAACCATTTCCATATAATTGTAGAAAATCTTTCGTATTCGCCTTAGTAGTTGGCGTTTTAACATCTACTGATGAAGCTGTCATGGAGTGAATATTAATACGCACATCAATCCATTTCCCTTGATATTCACCAGCCCTTTTCACTAATACATATTGTTCTCTACTTGAATTTCTAAATGTATATTGACTTTGACCGGTTCTGTCATTGCTACTACCCTTTACTTCATATGTTACTTGTGGGCTCCAAACAAATCTAAAAGCATATTTGCCTGGGATAGAAGGTCCCTCACCAGTTCTATTATTGATTATTTTTACGTTTGGATACTTAAGGATACTTGTAATAGGACTAGCAGCTAGTAGCGATTGGCCTTTTAATAGCTTCTCAGGTTGAATAGCAGATAATTTCTCATTATTTTCGTTTATCTTATTACCTTCTTTTAATTCATTTTCCTTTGGTACTTGTTCTTCATTCACTTTTTCTGTTTCTAGATGCTCCGTTTCTTTTGAAACTTCAGCATGCGTTGATTCTATTTCTTGTTTTTTATTTTCTTCTAGTACTTTCTCTGTTTTGTTTACTTCTTGTTTCGCATGTTCTTCTGAAGATTTTGTATCACTTTCAGGAATAGCAACTTTTGAATCTTGCTTGTTTTCGATGACATGGAGTAAAGTAGATTCAATCTTCTTTTCCCTATCTTCAAGTTTCACTGTCGGTACAAATTTATACTCTCCAGCTTGTTTTACTTGAATAACTACATATATGTCACCGATGTAATCACTGTTCTCGCTTTTTTCAATCTGTACAATTCGATCCTCTGTTACAGAAATGTTTTGAATCGCTTTATTGTGTTCGTTCATTTTTTTCGTTTCTTCTTCACTGAAAAGTTGTCCATCAGATAATTTAAATTCAATGTTAGTATCTTGCTTATTTGTATTCGTAATCTTTAATACTACGTTTTCATCAACTTTTATTTGTTGTTTATCCATATGAACAACAAATCTTCCTTGTTCATCATTCGTAACCGCATAAACTTTAGTTGCGGAGTAGTCTAGTACACCAACTTGTGTAAATAATATTCCTCCCGCAAGAAGTATCCGTCCAAATTTACCAACTTGTTTGCTCAATTCATCCCCTCCTTCTTTTTTTGAATATTCTGTATAAAATATGTATAGTAATCCACTTCCATATAGATTTAACACTTACAATGCTTTATAGAAAACAAAAAGCCTGGTTGCCTCTTCAGTATTCACACACATAACCATACGTGCGAACATCCAAATTGCAACCAGACTATCATAGTAATATTTTATTACCTTAGACTCTTAGCTTTGCGACCTACTCTTTCGAATAGTGTGCCCATTTATTTTATTTTTTTACACCTTGCTTGCTTTTTGGAAAACAAAAAGCCTGGTTGCCTCTTCAGTATTCACACACATAACCATACGTGCGAACATCCAAATTGCAACCAGACTATCATAGTAATATTTTATTACCTTAGACTCTTAGCTTTGCGACCTACTCTTTCGAATAGTGTGCCCATTTATTTTATTTTTTTACACCTTGCTTGCTTTTTGGAAAACAAAAAGCCTGGTTGCCTCTTAGATTTTCATACATCACAATATGTGTGAAAATCTAAATTGCAACCAGACTATCATAGTAATATGTATTACCTTAGACTCTTAGCTTTGCGACCTATTCTTTCGAATAGTGTGCCAAATTTATTTATTCGTTTATCGTGTTTTGAATATAACATTAAAATAGAAAAAAGAAAACAGTTTTTTTATAAAAATCCGATTAATTTTTATAATCTGATTTACTTACTAATAAAGTATTAGCCCTCACCAATCGGACTTTAATAGGCAGCCCGACCCCCACCAAAATTCTTTGCTTTCGCTGAATTTTGAGGTGGGGGTCTTACTGCCCATTAAAGCGAGATAAATTACACAATAAAATAAAAAACATCACTTTCAAATAAGTGATGTTTTTTTACGATCAACGAATCGGCAACATAACCTTCACTGTCGTTCCAACCCCAACTTCACTTTCAAAACTCATTTTACCGTTGTGGTCTTTAATAATTTTTTCTGTGACTACTAAACCTAAACCTGTTCCTGTTTCTTTCGTTGTGTAAAAAGCTTCATTTAGCTTCGGAATTTTGTCTTTTGGAATGCCGCAACCCTCATCCTTAACTTGGACAATGATTGCATCTTCTACAGTCACTTTAATCGTAATCGTTCCACCAACTGACATTGCTTCAATCGCATTTTTAATTAAGTTAAAAAATACTTGCTTTAATCGTTTTTCATCGCATGTAATCGATGGTATGTCTTTACTATAAATACCTTGTATGTGCACTCCTTGCTTTAAAGCAGGCTTCCCCATAACTCGAATAACATAAGCGATAATTTCTTCTATATTATGAACTTCTGCTTCTAGTGATTTAGATTTCTCAAATCCACTAAGTTCTGTAGCGATTGTATGAATTCGTTCTACTTCTTGTTTCATAATATCACTATATATTTTATCCTCTGGATATTTAATCGCTTGTTTATTAACAAATTTATCTAAATTCGCTAGAGGTCCTCTAATTTTGTAGCCAATAACTGTTGCCATTTTCCCAACAGTTGCTAGCTTTTCTGTTTGTTCTATTTCTTTATCCATCATCTCAAGCGTACGAACGTAAGATTGAAACCTTAAAAACATAATCCAACATATGATAGTAAATACGCTATATAATGCCATCGGGATTAAAACGAGTGACGATTGAATGATGATTCCTATAAGAGCATATTTCCCAACAAGTATACTCGGAACTAACCAAAAATATCTTTTATTCACAAAGAGTGGGGCAAATAAAATAAAAAATCCTTCTACTATATTCCCACCATCAAACTCAGCATCACTACCGTAGTAAATCATAAAATTATGGATAAAATCTAATAGGTTATATCCAATTAGAATAATATATTTCACTGCAAATGGACTCTTCCATTTCATGAAGTATACTCCAATACAAAACAAAATCACCATTAGAAAATAAAGCCATAAACCTAAACCATCTTCAAATTGTCCTACTCCCTCTTGCTCTCCTCCTATTAAAGGTACAATAAATTCGTAGGCAAGATCGTATACAAAAAATATAATGAAAAATAAACTTAAAAATATTTTCAGTGCCTTCATTTCTTCATTTTTAAATATATCGTCTTTATTCATATGGTAACTCCTAGCTTTTCTCCCTCTTGGATTTCATTATTTTCACGTTGCTTCGGGAGCATGATATCTATTCTAGTTCCAATATCTCTTTCACTTGAAATATGTAATTCACCAAGATGCTGCTCAGTAACAAGCCGATTCGCTACCGTAAGGCCTAGGCCAATTTTATCTTGTTTCGTTGTATAAAAGGGCTCTTTCACACGAGCTAAATTTTCTTTCTTAATACCGTAACCATTATCAATTACACTTAGCATTACATAATCTCGTCCTTTATTTTCTAACCGTAACTCTAATGTGCCACCTTGCTCCATCGCCTCCAGAGCATTTTTTATGACATATAGAAAGACTCCTCTTATTTTCCGCTCATCACATTCAACTTCTATCGTCTTTTCTTCCACATTAGAAATAAGCTGAACACTAGATTCATTCATTTTTTCACGAACAATTGTTACTGCTTGTAATGCAATTTCACCTATATTATGTTTCTTATAAACAGAAGGTTTACATGTAGCAACTTCCATTAACTCACTTATCATATTATTCATATTTTCTATTTCAAAAATCATCTGTTTGTAAATAGGATCCGCCCCATGCTTCTCTCGTTGTAATTGCGTAAACCCTTTTAATGAAGCAAGTGGATTTTTAATTTCATGTCCCACTGTCGCTGCCATTTTTCCAATTACCGCTAATTTTTGTGATTCACTAGCAATCTTAATACTTTCCTTTACCGCTGAAAGGTATTGTATAAATCGATTTAAAATGATGTATGCCGCTATTAATACGAGTGTATACATAATGAGGAACATAAACCCTTTTACTTCCTCTAATACAAATAAATAAATTAAATATTTCCCTATAATGGTGACAAGTACGCACACAAAAAATCTTTTATTTATAAATATAGGCACAAAGAAAATAAGTATAATTTCTATTATATTCGTCGCCTCAAATACCACCTTATTATAAAGAATATACGAAAGTATATTAACGATTTCTATCCCTATGTATACGAATATATATGTATATTTCACAAGATTTGCTTTTTCTCTTTTCACTAAGTATATATTCACGCATAGTATTGCTACTCCACATAAAACTTGCCACATTCCTCTATGCCAGTTTTCTATTAATGCTTTATTTTCTAGTACGATGGCATAAGAACCTTGGTATACACCAACCGTGACATACAACACCCATAAAAAAATTTTTGCATTCCTTTCTTCTTCTTTATATGATAGAAAACTTCCTTTCACTTCAACACCCCTTCAAAACAATATCTCGAAGAATACCATTTATTATAATAAATGATTTTCATAGACAAACAAAGATAAATCGAACATTTGAGGAAAATCATCCCAATAAAGCAAAGTATCTTCAGACTATATACGCATAAAAGCTATAAACAATAATACGTATATTATGGGAGGTGTTTTATATGGACGGCAAAAAAAATAAAAAAACAGAACAACTGGAAGCCTTCACCCGTGAAAATGAAGGAAAGAAAATGACGACAAATACAGGTGTTACAATTTCAAATGATGAAAACTCTTTAACCGCTGGCGATCGTGGCCCTACCCTCCTAGAAGATTTCCTGATGCGAGAAAAGCTGGCTCATTTTGACCGTGAACGAATTCCTGAAAGAGTCGTTCACGCACGTGGATACGGCGCACATGGTATATTCGAGCTATATGAATCTTTAGAAGAGCTAACAATGGCCCACTTTTTACAAGACCCTTCAAAAAAAACACCCCTTTTTGTTCGCTTCTCTGAAGTGGCTGGATCAAAAGGTGCGAATGAAACAAATCGAGATGTACGAGGGTTCGCCGTTAAATTTTATACAGAAGAAGGAAATTTTGATTTAGTCGGAAACAATATTCCCATTTTCTTCATTCAAGATGGCATTAAATTCCCTGATCTTATTCACGCCCTTAAACCTGAGCCGCATAATGAAATTCCACAGGGACAAACAGCACATGATACATTTTGGGACTTCATCGCCAATAACCAAGAATCTGCTGCGATGATGATGTGGATTATGTCTGATCGTGCCATTCCAAGAAGCTTTCGAATGATGCAAGGGTTTGGTGTTCATACATTCCGCTTAGTGAATAAAAATGGAAAGTCGCGATTCGTAAAATTTCACTGGAAGCCGAAACTTGGTATTCACTCATTAATTTGGGATGAAGCTCAAAAATTAGGCGGTGCTGATCCAGATTACCACCGTCGTGACTTATGGGAAAATATTAATGCCGTAAACTATCCTGAGTACGAACTTGGCATTCAAATTTTAGAAGAAGAGGATGAATTTAAATACGATTTCGATATATTAGATGCGACGAAAATTTGGCCTGAAGAAGATTTCCCCGTTAAAATCATTGGAAAAATGACATTAAATCGTAACGTCGAGAATGTATTCACTGAAACGGAACAAGTCGCACTTCATCCTGGAAGTATCGTCCGTGGTATTGATTTCACCAATGATCCACTCTTACAAGGTAGGCTCTTTTCTTATACAGACACTCAATTGGCACGCGTCGGTACCAATTATCAAGAATTACCGATTAACCGTCCGGTATGCCCATTTCATAACAACCAAAGAGATGGTGCCTCTAAATATATAATTGATAAAGGAAAAGTCGCTTACCATAATAATTCCTTAGCAAATAACACTCCTTACACAGTCCCCGGTACAAAGGGTGGGTTCGTTACATATCCTTCCACTGTATCAGGACATAAAACGAGAGAAACAGCCGCCAGTTTCAAAGATCATTTCTCTCAAGCACGTTTATTTTGGAATAGTATGAGTAACGTCGAAAAGGTTCATATTATGCAAGCCTTCTCCTTTGAATTAGGAAAAGTAAAAAGCAAATCTGTCCGTCAACAAGTCGTAAATATGATTGGACATATTAGTACTGAATTAGCTACGTTAGTCGCTGAAGCGGTTGGAGCAAAAGTCCCAAATATTCAAGAATCGAGCGTTACGAAATCATCGCCAGCACTCAGTATGGCAAATACGACATTTAGTCCTAATACATTACGAGTAGGTGTCATTGTTGCAGATGGATATGACGGACAAAACGCGCAATATATAATAAACCAGTTCAAACAAGTTGGGTTGCAGCCAGTGATTGTTTCCGAGCGGTTAGGTACTGTGCAAGGAACGCAAAATGTACGTTGGGACGTGAATGATACTTTTTTAACAGGATCTTCACTTCTTTATGACGGGCTACTTCTTATTGGAGGAAACCTTGATGAAAAGTTTCTTAATAAAGCGACTTCATTTGTCGTAGAATCCTATAATCACTTTAAGCCAATTGGTGCCTTCCAAAATGGATCTACTGTTATTCAATCTTTAAATATTAATGGAAAGCCTGGTGTCTTAGTAGAACAGAACCCTACGCTCCTGGCGAATGAATTTATTAAAGCTATGACAAAACAACGCTTTTGGGATAGAGCATATGAATAGGTTAGGAGGATAATTTATGTTTGTTACCGTCGAGAAAGATGTGCATATTTTTGTGCAAGACGTAAATCCCGGACCCGGTAGTAAAACTGTGTTCTTCGTCCATGGCTGGCCTTTAAATCATCAAATGTACCAATATCAACTCAATGTGTTACCACAGCACGGTTTCCGCTGTATTGCTATGGATATACGCGGAAACGGGCAATCTGATAAACCATGGACCGGTTACACATACGATCGTTTAGCAGACGATATCGCCATCGTTCTAGAAGCGCTTCAAGTAGAAAATGCTACATTAGTCGGTTTTTCCGTAGGTGGCGCCCTTTCTATTCGGTACATGTCCCGCTATAATGGTCATCGCATTTCTAAACTTGTATTAGTCGATGCTGTTTCCCCCTCTTTCGTTAAAAATCAAGAATCTCCCTACGGTGTCCCAAAAGAACAAGCAGATACCCTCATTAATCAAATGTATGCCAATATGCCTAAATTTTTAAATGATGTATCTTTATCATTTTTTAATAGAAACTTAGGATCTGCTACGTTAGAATGGTTTTCTTATCTCGGTATGCAGTCTGCTTCCTACGCTCTCATCAAAATATTGCAAGCAGCCGCAAATGAAGATGTAACGAAAGATCTAAATAAAATTAACGTCCCAACAAAAATATTCCACGGTGTTCACGATCAATTGATCCCTTACAAAAGCGCTGAACTCACACAAAAACGGATTAAAAATTCTCAGTTACATCCTCTTACAAATAGCGGTCACGGCTCTCCAATCGATCAAGCGGATGAATTAAACGAAGAACTCATAAAGTTTTTGCATTCATAAATGTATCCATATGTAAAAAAATTAAAAATCATGGAGTTTTGATAAGAACTAAAATTCACATATTTCTCACAAATCTATAAATAAAACGATCACATTTTCATTTATACTAAATGTACAGGTAATACTCCCTAAACCCAGCTTGTCTGGTTACCCCGTTAAATACTATAAAAAAAAGAACTTGTATCGTTATACAAGTTCTTTTTGTTTTTCTATTTAAAAAGTATATCTTTACTATACTGCTTTCCAGCAAGTAAATCATATTGAATCATTTTATATTGCTCTAACATTTCTTTTTGTTCCTTTGTTAAATCTGTTATCTCTTCTCCATCTTTATTAACCTTTAACTCATCTCTAAGAACTGGTATTTCTTTATGCATTTCCGATAAAAATTGATAAAATGGTGATTGATTTAATCCTGCATAATCAAAAACAAGACTAGAAAAATAAATCGGACTTACTAAACCTAAATTGTCATTTGGCAAATCGAAATTTGCGTACATTAACAATGGCGTTTCTGACATAAGTAATCTTTCTCTTACTGTCTCTTCATTCTCTATATATCCTGCTTCTTTATAAATAGATTTATTAGTTCCTAACATAGGCAAATGGTCTCCAAAGAAGACTAATAAAGTAGGCCTGTCTAAATCATCAAGCTGCTCAATTAAATATTGCAACGCTTCATCAGACAATCTTACCCCTTCTGTATATGCTTCTAACTCTGCCTTCGATTCCTCTTCTGTTAATCCACTAATTTCTACTTTATTTTCTCCAAACATATTTGGCGTATATGGAAAATGATTTTGCATCGTCACTGCATGAATAAACGTAGGTTGTTTTCTCTTCTTTAATTCATCTATAATTTCTTTACTCATAGATAAATCACTAACATTATCTCCAACTACTTCTGTATTTTTCATCGTGTCTTCTGCATTAAAATTATCGAATCCCAATGTTTTATATACATCATCTCTTTTATAAAACGATCGATTAAAAGCATGAATTGCACTTGCATAATATCCTTGCTTTTTCAATTCACTGGCAATGGATGGAACTTCTTTCTGACTTGGGATAGCTTGTTGATATGGTATAGAACCAGGCATTAATAGACTCATCGAGTAACTCGTTAATGCTTCAAATTCTGTATTTGCTGTATTTCCTCCAAATGTAGGAGCTATCGTTTGTCCCCCTGGGAAATTCTCTGTATAATGATGTAAATTCGGCACTGGATCTTCGCTAAATGAAAGATTCGCTAATTTTGTCGGATCCCAGAATGCTTCACTCATAATAAATATAATATTCGGCTTCTCTGCCGTTTTTTGCCCTTTTACTTTACCGCCATATTGCTTCTCTATATCCTTTGCAATTTGCTGCATATTTTCTTTTGAGTATTTTTCTGGCTCTTGGATAACTGTCGTATCTAAGTTACTTAAAAACCCTATAACAAAACCATTTCCCTTATAATTTATAACTTGATTCCACGCGCGGATGTCTACCCCAGCTTTTGTAAATATATTATTCATAAAGGTATTAGGGGCGTTACTATATGCATACAACATAAACGCAGATCCACATACTAAAATAATTCTCATAATAATATGCGATTTTATAACTGGAATGTACTTTCTTATATACATAACTACAAAGATAAGTAAAACAATACTAGCTACCATCAGGAACACATTCCAAAAACTGAAATAATCCATGACCATCGGTATAACCGTATCCATATGACCAATCTGTGTGAAATCAGACGGATAGAATGGCTCTCCTCTAAAGATGAGCTTAAAATGGTTCACCATTACAAAAACAAGTAAAACTAAGCTAGTTATCGTTGTACTTAAGAAAATCCTTCCAAACAAATTATATGCAAAAACGTATACCATATAAATAAATAACAGGCTTAATATATACTGTCCATATTGTAAATATACCCATGTATTTACTAATAGAAGGCTCATATCCTCCTGCACTAAGATATACATCCAACTCATTGTATGAGCAATTAAAAATAATACGATGTGAACTCGAATAGCTGGCCTAAGCTTGTGACCAATACCTTTATTTAAATGAATCTTGTTTAGTAGTACACCCCACAAAATAATAATGAGTATACTTAGCTGTATTGTTCCATTGAAAAATTCTTTGGTTTTCTCAAATTCGAAAAACCTTAACATAACAAAGAATAGCGTTTCTAAACAGATCGCCCACATTCCACTAAGAATGATAGAAATTAATAGATTCTTTCTCGGTTGCTGAGCCGAAAAACTAAAATGAAATTCATCTCTTCTTCGTCGCTGTGTAAAAACATTAAAACGCAATTGATTCCCTCTTTCCTTTACCCCTTCGTCTCGCATCAACAAACATATTGTCCTATACAAAATACCATATTTGTATACAGCTAGTCTCCCTATGTGCTTGTAATATACACATGTATCCTTAATTTCCCCTTAAAAATACAATGAAACTTTCATGAGTCCGCTCCATTCAAGATTGAACGGGATGAACCTTCTTCGCTCTATATTCTAGCAGCATAAAGTGAAACTTTAATCAGTGGGGGTTTTCTTCATCCCCCACTGATTATCAGCCCTCACCAATCGGACTTTTATGGGCAGTTAATCCCCCACCTAACTTCTTTGCTTTCGCTGAATTTTGAGGTGGGGGTCTTACTGCCCATTAAAGCGGGATAAATGAACTATGCTTCACAAAATTATTACCATAAGAAAAGAACCTATCAACACTGACAGGTTCTCCTTCATTTTAACAGACATGAGCATATGTATTATAGAAGAGAATACATCCATACCTTCCATATAATACATACAAGTACAATAACTACAAAATCAAAAAGATCTAATCTCGGGCCCTTTTTCATATTCATCTCGAGCCACATATGAACCCATTTCATTTTTGTATATTTTTGAATGTTTTTCTTTGCAAATCGGTAAATGAGTACTTGCATAATAAAAAAGCCGACTACGAAAATGAACAAGAAAATGAGAAAATCGACCACAAAATTCCTCCCTATTTTTGCAGCGATTTTTCTACTATTTGATTTCTCAAAACCCATTCTTCAAATTGAGCACTTCCAAATTCCCAACTAAGATCACGAGCATGTACAGAAAAAACGTAATGACCAGCATATTCGTCCATAAATCTACCTGTCTCGATTTCATCTTTTTGAAGACCATATGCTCCAAAATTAAAATACACATCCCACACGTCTTCATTCTTCCGCTTATAAGCAATCGATTCCATATCACATTCTGTTCCGAAATAATCAAGATGTAAATGTACGCTATCATCATATTCGTACTCCATTTTATCACCCCTTATATTTGTACTTCTTTATCACCCAAAAAATTCCTGCTATCTACACTCACATATGGGCACTTACCTACATATCATGCTTGTAGAGTGACTTCTAGGAGGTGTCATATAGTGAAAAAATTTATAGCTGTTTTTTGCATCATGTTACTAGCTGTTTTCACATTTGCTGCTTGCAGTAGTAAAAAAGAAAGTACGAAAGAACAAACGCAAAACATTCGTATCGGCGAAGTTACCCACTCTCTCTTCTACGCCCCGTTATATGTTGGGATTGAAAAAGGATTTTTTAAAGATGAAGGATTAAATATTGACCTCCAAACAACAGCTGGCGGAGATAAAACGATGACCACCTTATTATCTGGCGGAATTGATATTGCTCTCGTCGGTTCTGAAACATCTATTTATATTCATCAACAAGGTGCAAAAGACCCTGTCATTAACTTCGCACAACTTACACAAACAGACGGAACATTTTTAGTTTCGCGTAAAAAATTAGACTCTTTTAATTGGAATGACGTAAAAGGTGTTACGTTTTTAGGACAGCGTAAAGGCGGCATGCCGCAAATGGTTGGAGAATACGTTTTAAAGAAAAATGGCATTGATCCTCACAAAGATACAAACCTAATTCAAAACATCGAATTTGCTAACATTGCAAGTGCCTTTGCATCTGGTACTGGGGAATTTGTACAGCTCTTTGAACCGACTGCAAGTATATTCGAAAAAGAAGGTAAAGGATATATCGTCGCTTCGTTCGGAAATGAATCTGGAACTGTTCCGTATACATCGTTCATGGCAAAAGAAAGCTTCTTAAAGAAAGATAAAGATGCTGCTGAAAAATTCACACGTGCGCTCTATAAAGCACAACAATGGGTTGATACACATAGTCCAGAAGAGATCGCTGATGCCGTGTCTCCGTTATTTAAAGACACTTCAAAAGACATTACAGTAAAAGTAATTGAACGTTATAAAAAGCAACATTCTTATGCGACAAATCCGCTATTAGATGCTGAAGAATGGAAACAGCTCCAAACGATTATGAAAGAAGCTGGCGAATTACAAAAAGAAGTTCCACATGAAGCGCTCGTCAATACAAAAATTGCCGAAAGCGTTATTAAGAAATAGAGGCGAAGTGTATGAGTTTTTTACAAATACGTAACGTTTCTCACTGCTTTTTCGCAAAAGAAAATGCCAAATTGATTCTCGAAGATATGAGTTTACAAGTGGAAGAAGGCGAATTTATTTCTATACTCGGTCCAAGTGGTTGCGGCAAAACAACACTCCTCTCCATTATTGCTGGGCTACTTGATCCAATTGAGGGCATCGTCTTTTTAGATGGTGAGCCCATTACAACGAAAACTTCATCTATGGGGTATATGTTGCAGCAAGATTACTTGTTCCCTTGGAAAACAATTGAAGAGAATATTATGCTTGGACTTCACACCCGAAAAATCTACAATGAACAGACGAAAGAACATACTTTACAACTTTTAAAACAAGTCGGTCTACATGATGTAGAAGAGCAATACCCTCGTGAACTGTCCGGTGGTATGCGTCAACGTGCCGCTCTCGTTCGAACGTTAGCGACCGATCCGAAAATTTTATTGCTAGATGAACCTTTTTCGGCTCTCGATTATCAAACGAAGTTGAAACTAGAAGATCTCGTCTTCACATTATTACGTAACTATAAAAAAACATCACTACTTGTAACACACGATATTGAAGAAGCCATTGCGATGAGTGATCGTATTTATTTACTACAAGCGAATCCCGGGAAAATTGCAAAAATATTTATCGTCCCAGAAAGCATCCGTTCCTTATCACCGTTAGAATCACGCCACCACCATGACTTCCCATCCCTCTTCCAAGATATATGGAAGGAGCTGGAGCGACTTGGATAATATAAAGCAACTACATGAACAGTTTCGGAAAACAGAACGCAGGCGCGCATGGTTAGCACGCTCACTACAGCTTTTACTGCTCATTCTTTTCTTTGCACTATGGGAAATAGCTAGCAAAAAAGAGTGGATTGATCCTTTACTCTTTAGCTCCCCTTCAAGCATTTTGGATCTCTTCCTTAGTAAATGGATTGACGGTTCGCTTTGGGTCCACATATGGACGACATTACTTGAAACGGGAGTAGGTTTCATTCTTGGAACAGTGCTCGGCGCTATTATCGCTACTTTTCTTTGGTGGATGCCGCTTCTCGCCCGCGTACTCGATCCCTATCTCGTCGTCTTAAACGCCATGCCAAAAGTGGCACTTGGACCTATTATCATTGTAATCTTCGGCCCAAATATTTCTTCGTCGATTGCAATGGGAGTAATCATTTCCATCATCATTACCATTCTCGTTATTTACAGTGCATTTCAAGAAGTCGATTCTAACTATATAAAAGTGATGGACACATTTGGTGCAAATAAGTGGCAATGTTATAAGCAAGTCGTTCTCCCTGCATCCTTCCCAGCAATTATTTCAACGTTAAAAGTGAACGTTGGTTTATCATGGGTCGGTGTTATATTCGGCGAACTTCTCGTCTCTAAACAAGGTCTTGGCTACTTAATTAGTTACGGGTTCCAAGTATTTAATTTCACGCTCGTCTTACTGAGCGTACTACTCACCTGTGTCCTCGCAACACTTATGTATGTGTTTGTTGAGGCATTTGAAAAACTTCTAATTGGAAAACGAAAAAGAAGCTGACTTAGAGCGATAAACTATAGTCAGCTTCTTTCTTTACTTTTTATCACACATCTTTGTTTCATTTGTCACGTTGCCATTCGCAACCGTAACTGTATGGAAACAATCTTTCACACGTACTGTAACGACATTTTCTTTTCGATCTATTACATGATAATCATCATACTTTTTATTTAATGCACTACGAATTTGCTCTCCTTCAAAAATCGGAAAACCGTGAGACATTACCCAAATGAGACCAGCAACCGCAAGAATCGTTTTCATACGTTTCATTACCTCCTTGAGAGTAAACTTTTAGTCCCTATAATATGCGCATTATAATTGTGTCTAATTTGTGACATTTTTATACTAATTCTCTTTTAAAGCTTCAGTTCCTTCTTCTTTTTATAAAAAGACAGAATTTTCAATTTTATCAACAAAAAAACGCAAAGAACTAAAATTCTTTACGTTTTCTTGGCTAAAATATATAACTCGTATTAGTGTCCACTTTGTTGTTCTATCGTTTTCGAAACATCATATAATCCCGTCAACACTTCCGCTCTCATTTTCACAAGTTCAGGGAACTGATAGAAGAACGCAATTTTTTTATACTTTAACTCCGATCCTTCTTTCACCTTTTTGGAATCTTGCAAAATAAAAGCTGTAAACGTATCTGCAATATCTTCCGCTACATTGGTCGTTCCATACTGTGATACAAACTCCTCATGCTTTTCTTTAAAAAATTCAATTTGAGTTTCTTCACTTTCTTCCACTTTCTTTTCTGTCCACTCCTGCTCAATTGGCTTCCAGAAAGAGTTATAAAATTGATTAATATAAGATTTCTCCCTCGCACACCCCTCTTGTAAGAAAAGCGTTTCACAGTTACTTCTGTACGTTGAAATATCTTTATCTTCTTCAAAATCCTTCAAATACTTTTCATCTACTGGTATTTGCTTATGTCCGAGTGTCAACACATGAGCCGTCTCATGAATTAATGTTTTCATCACTTCATCGATATTTACCGCAGAATCAAGTGTATCTAAGCTTAGCGTCCAATCTTTCGGATTCTCCATACTAGGCATAACATGGGCAACAACACCGTCATAACCATCCGTTATTAAGTCGAATTCTGTTATATTCCCGCGATATTTAGCTGGGATAAGAGTGCGGTACATATCCCATAAGTCTTCATGATAGCCCCTATCTTGACGTTGTTGTAGCACTTCTTCTTTCGCTTCTTTATCTTCAGCGAATACTTTATTTAAACGTTTCCGTTCTATTTTTTCAAAATAAGGATCTACAATTTCATCACCATCAATATAATAAGAAGCTAAAAAGAAGTAATTTTCATCTTCTTCTTTTTTCTTATCTGCTCCTTTCATATCCACACTTTCATGCTCTTCTATATCATAATCTTCTACTGCTTCAAGCTCAGATAATCTATCTATTTTTTCATATACTTTTTGAAGTTTATTATCTCCTATTTCCACGCATTCTTCTTCTATCTTACAAATTTCTTTTTCCTTCACACTCTTCATAGAACTATCGCATCCTGTTATTAAACCAATTGCGACGATAAACCCTACTAACTTGCCATACAGTCTCTTCATATAAACCTCCGTCGTTCCATTCTACAAAAATATCATAATCAATTTTTAAAGAATATGCGATAATTAATTAAATAAACTGTAAGGGGGTTTCCTATGATTCGAGCAGTCCTATTCGACTTAGATGGAACACTATTAGATCGGCGCCAATCTCTAGAACAATTTATTCATAATCAATATAATCGCTTTGCCTCTCACTTAATGAACATAGAACAATCAGAGTATTGTTCTCGATTTCTTGAGCTCGATAATAATGGCTATACGTGGAAAGATAAAGTATATGCTACTCTCCTTTGCGAATACAACATTACCACTTTAACACCAGAGCAACTGCTGCACGACTATATTACCAACTTTCAACATCATTGTATTCCTTTCCAAAACATGCATGAATTACTTCAGCGTTTAACACAACAAAATATTAAAATCGGCATTATTACAAACGGCTTTACTGACTTTCAAATAAACAATCTTCGCGCACTAAACATACATACGTATACAAACACAATTCTCGTTTCTGAAGCAGAAGGAATTAAAAAACCACATCCTGAAATTTTCGAACGAGCTTTGCAAAAGCTAGACGTTAAGGCCTCAGAATGTCTTTACGTTGGAGATCATCCAGAAAACGATGTGCTTGGTTCTGAACGAATAGGGATTCTTGGTGTATGGAAGAGAGATTCATTTTGGGATGATTTTGAGCATCCACGTATAGTGAACGATTTGTTGGAGGTGCTTTCGTTTTTAGAGGTGGAGACAAAAACAAGACAATAGTAAAAGGAGGCTTCGTTTCCCGAACGCCTCCTCTTCCCTTATAATTCATATACTGTAAACTGCGGTTTACTCGGATGATCTTTCACTATCGCATCGCCTGGAAACTTTGAAACTTTTCGATATAAGGCAATGTCACCAATGCAACCTGCTGTTAGTAGAATTCCTAAAAATGAGAGTGGCTCCAGATTCATAGCTAATCCTAATACAATTGGCAAAATACCAGTTGGTAAAAACGGCAGCATTAACACTTTCTTCATTTGCTTTACTGTAATCGCCTGTTTAGAATGCGCATATGCAACACCTAATTTCCAATTAACGCCCCATTTCAGCTCACTCCACGGCACGCCTCCGATGTAACGAAATCCTATTAAATGTATCGCTTCATGAATACATATGAGAACAATCATTCCAATAATCAAAAGAAACATAACGGGCAATGTAAAGTCAAATTGAACCCCGCCTGAAAGAAATATATGCAAATAACCAATTCCAAACGCCAACGCAAAGATTATAAGTAATGAATAGATATTTAACTTAACCATCGAAACAGTAACAGTCGTTTCTTTTCTTTTATCCATCTTCCCCCTCCTAAAATGTAAATATATCTTTACAAAATTGTATAATATACCCAAAATAATGTAAAGATATATTTACATTTATTCTTACGCACAAAAAAAGAAACCAGCCACTTTACTTCGTAAAACAGCCGATTTCTTCTATATGTTTCATCGTACGCGCCAATACATCGTCGCGCATTATAAAGCTAAATTTTCTATCCGTTTTAATGTTGTCAGGAATGTCTGTTAATAAAACAGACCCTTTCGTTTCTTCGTAATGCGTATGTTCTTCTACCGCACTAATTGTTGCAAAATAAATGTTTTTAATGATTATTTTGTCTTTTCCAGATACTTTATATTGTCCTAAGTAAGTTAAATCAGAAACGATGCCGCCGGTTTCTTCATGAACCTCTCGAACTGCCGCTTCTTCCGGTGTTTCCCCTAGTTCTACTTTACCACCTGGAAATTCAAGACCGCGACGTAAATGATGCGTTAATAACCATTGATCCCCGTACCGGCATACAACCCAAACATGCTTTGGCTCAGGAGAAAATGGATAACGTTCAAACGATAATTGTACAGTGTTGTGGTAATAATCTTTAAATTTGTACATGCCATTACTCCCCTATTGATGGTTACAAGTTTTTCCTACCACAAATTGTAGCATATTCTCGCTTTTCTGCATAATATTATCCAATTACAATCCATTGATTATTCCCATTTGCGCGACTAATTCTTTCGTCTCATGATTTCCTAAATCGTAAATCATTTTATATGCTTTTTGTAGTTGTTCATCATATCGGTCATTATTTGAATCGTGATGATACTCAACAAATGGAACGTGAGAACGTACAAACGAACCTAAATCCTCTACATATGCTTGATCGAAGTACTCTCTTAACTCCGTAATTTCCTCATCACTTGCGGAAATTTCAAAATTATACGTATCCGCCGTCTTCACTTGTGAAATTTGACCGTTTCCTATTGATATATAATATGTTTTTTTCTGCTCCATGTAACACCCTTCTTTCATCCTTTTAATTTCTATTGTTTTCATCAATTACAAAATTATGTAAAATAAAGAAAAGGAGGGATTTTATGCTCAAAATATTAATTATCGGTATTATAATCGTCCTAGTCATACTAGTACTCTCCGTCATGACGATTAATAAAGGCTACGCATATAAACATTCCGTTGATAAACCAGAAGATAATCCTTACGCAAAAAATAATAAGGAGGGTTCATAATATGCTTCGTATACTTCGCATTGTAATCGCACTCGCTGTGATAATTATGTCAGCAATTGGGCTCTATACAGGTCAAAATAACTTTCTACCACTTTCACAATTTCTATTAGGAGCTTTACTTTTTCTTATCGCAATTGAACAAATAAAGAAAAAGGATTCAGGAACAGGCTTTATTTGTATTGCTGCTGGAGCTTTCTCTTGGATTGTTCTTATCATTACCTACATAAAGTGAAACTTTAATCAGTCGGGGTTTTACGGGCGGGATAAAATAGAAGGAGGGTTTTTATGTTAAATGGCGTTCGAATTACTTTTGCACTTATCGCTTTATGTATAGCAATCTATGGATTTTTTACTGGCAATAGAGAAATAATGCCTTATATGTTCTTTTTCTTAGGATTAATGGCTTTCACTGTAGCACTAGGAGAAATAAAACAAAACAGAAAATCTAGCGGTTTACTCGCTTTCATGGCTGGAGCCGGTGCTTTATTTCTTAGCTTCTCAGAACTATTCCGGTAAGTAGTTTATTTAAAGGGGGATTATATGTTAAAAAACATTCGAATTATAATCGCCACTATCGCACTTATTCTCGCCCTATTTAGCTTCTTCGCAAACCTCTCTATGCTGTTACCATACGTTTTTATCCTTTTGAGTATTATGTTTATCCTTTTTGGAATCGATGAAATAAAAGAGCGGCAAAAAGCAAAAGCATTTGTTTATTTTCTCGGTTCTGCCTTTGTTTTGTATGTTGGGGTGTCTAGTATACTTTCATAAAAAAAGAAGAGCATTTCAGCTCTTCTTTAACTCACCATTTTCAATCCAATAATCGTCCCCATAATTCCAACGATACAAATAATCCGAAATGCATTTTTCGGCTCTTGAAAGAATAAAATACCGACAACTGCTGCACCAAGCGTCCCAATTCCAGTCCAAACTGCATATGCAATTGATAACTGAATTTCTTGAAGCGCCATCGTTAAAAATTGAAAGCTAATAATAAAGCCACCTATTAAAATAATATTATTCGTCCAATTATTATCTTTCGCTACTTTCTTTATCCCAATTACACCGACAATTTCAAGGAGCCCGGCTATAATTAAATACATCCACGCCATTTTATTTCACCTCTTCCTTGCCACCACTAAATTTCAATCCGATAATAAATAGTGCCAATAAACACACAAGGAAGATTTTAATAAACGAAAATGGCTCTTTAAAATACACAATATCTACTACTATCGTTCCAACTGTCCCAATTCCAGTAAATACTGCATATGCGGTTCCAATTGGGATTCTTTTCGTCGCTTCAATTAATAGATGAAAGCTAACTAAAATTGCAATAAGTGTCAAAATACTCATCGAATTTGTTTTTAATCCAGTTGCCCAATATATTTCGATTAAGCCGCCAAATACTAAATACAGCCAAGCCCGATTTGTACTAATCTCCTTTTTCTTTTTCACTTCTTCTTTTACTTCTTGTCGTATTTCTTGTTTTGAAGAGCTACGTTTCTTTTTCGGAAAAAGAATGTAAGACATCGCCCATATAAAATGAATCATAAGTACCGATGTCCAAACACTGACAATGGTATTAATAGTTTCATTTTGATAAAAGCCGATTCGTTTATTCAAAATCCATTCTTTCATATGAAGAATATAAGATCCACTTGGTAGCTCTTGAGCTGGTACAAGTCCTATTACAAAAATAAATAAAAGCTGTGCAAGAATGAAAATACCCACATGTTTATAAAAGTATTGCCGCTCTAATCTCGCGTGCTCCTTTCCATATAGCTTCTCTTTTTGCATAGCTGTCATTTATCTTCCTCCTTTTTCAAATAACACTCTACCATTTCATCTATATACTTCATTGTTTCCGAATCAAGTCCATATACTTTTGCACTCTCTCCCTCTTCAGGTCTAATTAATTCCCAATACTTATTTATTAATTGTTCATCTTCTTGAAATACATGCATAGAAAAACCCACTACTTTTTCCGCCAATTGTTGAACTTCTGGTGAATCTACTGGTTCATTTATACGCTCACGAATTTCTCTTAATACTTGCAACCACTCTTTCGTTCTTTTATCTTTTTCTTCAAATGTTGGTAAGCCCTGAATAATATGCTGCTCTTCCTCATTAAAATACCTTTTCCAAAATTTCTCCCTCTGATCAATTCCCTGTACGGATTTTATAAATAACATTAAATCTTCTGTTCTAAGCTCTCCTGTTAATTCAATGGAATGAAATGTTGTATATAGTAGCTTTTCTAAATCCTGTAATCTTTTTACTTCCCCTTGTATCGTTTGAATTTCATTTTGAATCGCATTTTTCCATCTTTCTTCTTCTGAAATCCCCTTTTCTTCTTTTAATACTTCTTTTATTTCTGAAAGCTTAAAGCCGAGCTTTTTAAAAGTTGTGATTTGCTGCAATATAATTACATCATCTTTTGAATAGTAACGATATCCTGACTCGGCAACATACGAGGGTGTTAACAATCCAATTTCCTCATAATATCTAAGTGTTCTCGTCGTTACATTCGTTTCTTTTGAAATTTCGCCAATGCTATACTTATCCATCATTTCCTCCCTTTACCTTACTTTATTTATCCCTACTATAAACTTTGACGTATACGTTAAAGTCAATACTCTTCATAACATATATTTCTACAAATAAAAAAACTGCCCTTTCACAGGCAGTTTCACTTTATCCAAATACTTTCTCAAGTTCATCTTTATCTTGGCTTAACCAGAAGTTCATTAAGCGTTGTGCGCCTTCTAAGTCGTGAAGCTTCGCTTGGCCACATTGTGTTTCATTTGCAGCTGGAATTTCTGTAATTTGAACCGCATCTTTTAATGTTAGTTCTAATAAATCAATGATTTCTCGAACTGTTGGTGTTCCGCTTACTACAAGATAATATCCTGTTTGGCAGCCCATTGGTGAAATATCGATAATATCAAAATGCGGATAACGATCAATATATTTACGTAAATTAAATGCTAATAAATGTTCTAACGTATGAATAACATCTGGTTTCATTGCTTGTTTATTCGGTTGGCAAAAACGAATATCAAATTTATTTACAATACCGTCACTACCTACGTTGTGAACTCCGCAATGTCTTACATAAGGCGCCTTTACAATCGTATGATCTAATTCAAAGCTTTCTACTGATGGCATACAACATCTCTCCCGCTTTTAATTTAATTCCGTTATATCCAATATGATATAACGGAAATCAACATTAGTAAAGTATTATGTACAGTCGTGCTATAATACTTTAAGACTATGCTGAAAAGGAGACCATTATGAAACAGATTTTTATTGGGATTATACGATTTTATCAAAAATTCATTTCTCCAATGACACCACCAACGTGCCGCTTTTACCCAACTTGCTCTCACTATGGATTAGAAGCATTTCAAAAGCATGGTGCCCTGAAAGGATTTTGGCTAACTTGTAAGCGTATATTAAAATGTCACCCTTTCCACCCGGGAGGATTTGATCCTGTCCCAGATAAAAAGGATGACAAAGTAAATTCTTAATTGTCGTAGCCATTCACAACTAAATCTAATTTTCCTGTGTCAGGGTGAATAACAAGACCATGAACAGGTACTTCTTCAGGAAGTAACGGATGGTTACGAAGTACTGATACGCTATGTTCTACACTTTCCTCTACACTAGAGAAACCGCGTAAGAATTGTTCTAAATCGATTCCAGAATAACGAAGTGTATCTAATTTTTCTTCTGTTACACCGCGTTCTTTCATCTTCTCAATTGTGCTGCTCGCTTGAATTTTAGCCATACCGCAATCGTGGTGACCAACTACACATACTTCATCAGCACCAAGTTCATATACAGCAACTAAAATACTACGCATAATACTTCCGAAAGGATGCGAAATAACAGCGCCTGCTACTTTAATAATTTTCACATCACCGTTACGCATATTCATTGCTTTCGGTAATAGTTCAACAAGACGTGTATCCATACAAGAGATAATTACCATCTTTTTGTTTGGAAATTTCCCTGCTACAAACTCTTCATATTTTTTCTCTTCAACGAATTTTTCATTGTACTGCATAATCTCTTCTAATGACTTCATAGTAAGGAACCGATACGATAAACTTAACTAAATCTATACAATTCAATCAAATTTACACAAGTTAGTGCTTCAAAGTGTTCTCGCAACCCCGAAGGGACGAGGGGTATAACACTCCACACGAGGCAGTATCGTTACCTCCTATTATCAAGCATTTATTTTACCCATCTTGATAAATTTATCGACGCATTTACATCCCTATCGTGATGGCTATTGCATGAAGCACAACACCATTCACGAATCTTTAAACTCCACTGTCCTTCTGGTTGAACTGAATGGTCGTATTTTACTCCGCAACATGAACAAATCTTGCTTGAGGCGAACCATTTATCAGCTTTTACATACGCAATGCCATGCTTCTCGCACTTGTATGATAAACATTGAAAGAAGAAGTGCAATTTTTGAAATGAAAATGCTTTCGATAGTTTTTTGTTTTTTAACAGGTTTGAGATAGATAAGTCTTCCACAACAATCCTCATTGGTTTGGTTTTCACCAATGTAGCTGTTGCTTGATGGATATGGTTAGTTCGGATATTCGTAATTTTCCTAGATAACCGCAGGTGCTCAGCTTTCGCTTTTTCATATCCAACAGATTGAATTTTCACACCTTTTTTAAATCTCCTAGACATATCTCTTTGCGCTGACTTTTTCCTTTTCAAAAGTTTTTTAATCTTGGCATCTTTGTTTATATTTCGTTCTTTCATACCATTAGAAGCTACAAAAAGCTCTTTTAAACCAACATCCACACCAATCGACTCATT
>NZ_MACF01000043.1 GCF_001884045.1 Bacillus mobilis
CCATTTCCATTATTCCCTTGCGATTCTCTTCCGTTGTTTCCTTGACCACTTCCATTATTCCCTTGTGATTCTCTTCCGTTGTTTCCTTGACCATTTCCATTATTCCCTTGTGATTCTCTTCCGTTGTTTCCTTGACCATTTCCATTATTCCCTTGCGATTCTCTTCCGTTGTTTCCTTGACCACTTCCATTATTCCCTTGTGA
>NZ_MACF01000044.1 GCF_001884045.1 Bacillus mobilis
ACTACTGCTCCACTTGCCGATCCTACGAAGTCACCTTTTGTTACTTGTAATACTTGCTCTTTCATTTTATATATCCTCCTTTTTAATAAGTTATCTATATGTAATTTCTAAGAAATGTTTATTTCATAGTTTTTATGTTAGCGTTACATTAAAGTTAATAACGTAACGTTTGTAACATTAATGTAACATAACTATTGTTACGTTGCAATATAATTACGTAAATTTTATTACACTTTTTTTACGTTTTTTTATAAACACTCTTAAAAACCTTGTTTTAATGCACTTTCTACTAAGTTGACGTTTGTAACGTTATTGTAATATTACAGTCATATAACGAAACATCCCCCTACTTACCTCTACTTTTGTTACAAATCAAAGTACATATTTAAATGAATACGTTGGAATCTATCAAGCTTTTACTAACTGTCCGTGCTAGATAAAGTGAAACTTTAATCAGTGGGGGTTTTCTTCATCCCCCACTGATTATTAGCCCTCACCAATCGG
>NZ_MACF01000045.1 GCF_001884045.1 Bacillus mobilis
AGACTTTGCATCTAATCTAGTAGCAGAAGCTACCCTGTGGGAATGCGACTTCTTGTCGCACCATAATTCTCGATATAGGAAGTTCTATTTTAGTAAACTCATAGCAACTACAATACATCCAACTATAAATAATTCTTTTTTAAATATGTATTTTTATCTTTACTTAGGATATGCTATAGTCTTTTCCTTAAAAATGTTTCCATAATATCTCTCTTAAATCTTTCATAATTGAACTGAAAAGCGATATTATGTGTTTTATAACCTGGATTTGTCACAAAACGAAAGTCTGCGATACTTTGACCAAATCCTTCTCCTTGATCGGGAATTACTTTGATGGGCACTTTTGACAGACGAACTGCATCTGGATTCAACAAATACCATATTGTTACAAAATCATGCATAGGGCTTCCTCCTATGCCAGGATTCGATTTAGAGTAGAAATTATAGTAGTAGTCTAACATAGGTTTGATGATGAGTCCTGCAAGGTCTTGTGTATTCCGGTGAAATGCATCAATTTGTTGAACCATTTCAGGTGTAACAATCGCGTGTTGGGTGACGTTTAATGGAATAATTGTCAAATTCTTCTCATGCTGCAGAATTAAGTTTGCTGCATAAGGGTCTGCGTAAAAGTTAGCTTCAGCCACAGCAGTCACGTTTCCGGGGTAAAAAAAGGCTCCACCCATGCAAATGTATTCTTTCACATTCCGCATTGCTTCTAAATTCAAAATAAATGACGTAGCCAATGATGAAAGTCTTCCCAAATTGATAATTGTAAGATCGTCTAAATTTGAGTTTATAATTTTGTAAATATCATTTATGGGATAAATTGGATAAGGGATTTCAGGTGGAATGATAGGTCCTAGTCCTACTTTTCCATGTACTTCAGGAAAATATTGAACCAATATACCTGTTAAAGGTACAGAAGCACCGAGAAATACGGGTATCTCTTTTCTTCCCGAAATATACTTCAAATAGTTAATATTTTTTATAGCATTCTCTCTCGATACATTTCCATAATCCGCTACAATCCCCACAAGTTGGATATCCTTACGAAAAAAGGTGTACAGAATAGCAAACACATCATCAATTCCCAAATCTGTAAACAAGAGAACTTTTTTGGGCATATGTTTTCCTCCAAAAGCCATAAAATTTTATTTTTACTAAGGATGTAATGAATAGGCTTGTACTATATTTGATATATATTTGATATATATTTTATATATTCTTCAATAGTACATTTTGTTCATCTATAACTTTAGATATCTTATATGTGTTTGCATCTAAAAAAGTATTTTTGTTTTGTATATTGTATACAAGTACAGTTAACATAACGCATCATTATTGGTAGAGAGGAAAAAAGCGGGCCCTTACTCTCACAGGGAGTCCGCTTTTTTTTGTTCTATGGATCTATTCAATTTTTTATACATTCCTATCTTGGCGCGGTTTTAGGGTTCTCGTTTGTTACTGAATTACTCGAAAAATTGTATAAAATTATGCATACTCTTAGCGTGTTTTTTCCGAAATACTAGCGGTCCCCCTAGTAAGGCTGCATTCTAGATTTTGATTTAACCTATAGCAAACTTATGATTTTAAAATTATTCTTGCATTTGAGTAGAAATACCATTATATTTGTATTAACAACTATATAAATAAACCATAATTTACGTGAAGGACACACCTTACGTACCATCCCAACGGTACAGGTGTGTCCTTTTTTACGTTCTAGGAGGAAAATATAATGGCAGAAGATAAGACAAACACTCAAACTGTAGAAGAACTTGGAATGGCTTTTGAAGCAGAGAACCTACAAGGTGACACAGTGCTAGAAACAAACTTTAATCAATTTGAGCGAGTACGTGATCATGAACTAGAGGAATTAGCCCGTATGAAACGTGAGCGTACTGTAGGAAAAGGCTTGATTACAGTCGTATCTGAAAAGCTATTCCCAACTAAAAACGGAAAGTCTGAGCGTATACAAGTACTTACAATGCAAATTGGTACTCATACAACAGCATATTGCCCCATTACAGAGGCAGGTATAAATGTTCCTAAAAATCCTCAATGGCTAGTTGGTAGAACCAAGCCTTTAATCATTGAACACTTCCAAAAAACGGAGGAAGGCAACTTTGCTGTTGTATCTATCACTGCAGGAGAATTGGCACTTCAAAAAAGATTATATGAAGAAGTGACAGCGCAAGAGGGCAACAAGGTATACACAGGAACCGTTTCAGGACATATCCCATCTGCACAAACAGTCTTAGTTGAAGTACACGGTGTAACAATAGGTGTACGGTACTCACACTGGTCCTATACATTCGTCCGTCCGGAGGATATTGTCATTGGTGATGTTGTAGAACTTATCATCGATAAAGTAGGGGAAAAGAATGGCCGTTATGAATTTAGAGGAAATAAAAAGAAACTAGAAACAGATCCAATTGAAAAGTTGTTAGAACTAAAGAAACGCCGTGACCGATTTGTAGGTAAAATTGTAGGGGTAGACGCTATTGCGGGTATTTTCGTAGAGGTTGCACCAGGAATTCAGTTTAAAGGACTTAAGAGCCGTAATCTTGCTAATCCAACTGTAGAAGATGCGAAAAATCAAACGATTGTTACATGTGAGCTGCTTAATATCGACGCGAAAAATAGAAAAGGTACAGTGCGTATCCTAAATTATCCGCAGGGACAAAGTAAAAAAACTAATTCGTCAATTTTCCAATTTTAATGGATGACTATGCGTACAATAGAGAAACAATTGCCCACTTATGTCCCTTCTATTCCTCATTTATCAAGTGAGGATGTACAGGGACTTCAAATATATCGGATACATGAACTGGATAAAACCTATGTATTCCATTCTTTTGACGAATTGGTTAAGTTTAAGCAGCGTTTAACAGAAGAACAGTATACCTTACTTGCTTTCATTGGTGTTCATACATCTGTTCGATTTAATCATTTATTATATTTATTTAAGGATAAATATTCTCGTAAGAAAATAAATGATGCACTTCAAGGATTACTTTACTACCGTCTAATTGAAAAATGGCAAGTGGAGAGTTTTGAAATGGAGATCTTTGAAGAAACATATACGTTATCCGACAATGGTTACAAATTTTTAAAATACTGGCAAGGAAATATGTTCTTCTTTGCCCCAGAACGAATTGATAATCACGGTAAATATGTTCACTTACGTTATTGGCACGATATAGAATTAATCTGCCACCTGCGTTATGCTCCATCGTTTTTAGGTCATATTATGCATCCATCTATTAGTAAAGGGGTTTTTACCCCTCCTTTAAGTTTTGCAGTGCAAGGCGGAGTAAATCACATATTTAATTTCGTTGTATACTCCACTCTACTAACAGATAAAAAGGATCGTTTAAAACGAATTATTGCTCGATGGAAAGATTTCGTAGAATCAGGAAAAGATGTTATTATGCAAGATTTAGGAAACAATCCTACAGTGTTAGTTATCTATGTTTCTACTGAAAACCAAGCAAAGCAAATTAATAATGAACTATTACTCGACCTGCTCCCTGGTAAAGTATTGTTATGTATAGGAGAAACCTTGCATATACAAGGATTACAACATGCATTTTACCAGCCCCTTGCAGAAGGAGAGATTAAACAATTAAATACAAAGCTATTCGCAACAAACTAAGCCGCCCTTACAAGCTATTGATTCATTTTAAAGGGTGGCTTGTTTGTTATATAAAAAAGCGTGGAATATTTAAAAAAAATTTAAGAAAACGAATTATCCTGTATCTCCCTCTATACAAATTACGGATTTTACGAAATAATATTCTTTGACACCTTTATACAGAAAAACAATATATACAAATATAAACATTCGTGTAAAGGAATATATTTGAAAGGAGTAACAAATTGCTACGTATACAACGAGGGTACATGTATGATCCAGATGATAATGAGGTCATTGTGAACGAAATTTTCTACAACGCTGCATCCGAACAAAAGTTAGGAAGCAAAATGGGTGTGTTTTCTGCAGACAAACTACCTACTTCCATTTTTAAAAAAGTTCAAGAAAACGAAAGTATGTCTTATATGGAAAGTATGGAAGTAGAAGAACAAACCATTCCAGAAATACTATGTCATTTAGACCAAAATCAAAAACCAGAAAAACTTTATTTTGAAATGCAGTACATGGTGTAACAACAAGAACTGAAATAAGAGGGGATTTATAAACGTTGAAACAGGGGCATTATTATATGGTACATAAAACAACTATATATAAATTCCCTTCTTATTTTTGTTTCCTTAAAACAATTGAATATGATATAAAAATAGATTAATATATAACTATATTTATTGTTTAATTGATTCCGTTTATTCCCACACCTTTTTTGTGTTGTGGTTGAGTTGTAGAAGCAAGTTGCGTCTTGTTTCATTTGTGAAAGGGCTTCTTTGAGCCGATTAGTGTATATATAGCTTATTTTGCTATACACATTTTTAATCGACT